>CADAPM010000008.1 GCA_902789795.1 uncultured Eubacteriales bacterium | reverse complement strand
TTTCGTTTGGTTTTGTGTCGCAGCTCAACTATAACCGATTGGCGCTTGCCTTGCACTCTTTTTTATTCAATTGTCCAAGATGTATTGTAATCCTACAATCAAAATGTCAATGATAACAACTTTTTCTTGAAATTCCTTCATATTTATGCCATAATAGAAGTTGATGCAGGCATAAACGGCGGGCAGACGATCATCCCCAGTCCGTCCACTTTCGATCATCTGTTTATCCATAACTGCGGACGGAACGATATGCCGCTCCTGACAGCAATTTTGCACTTTATTCACAGTTTCGGCAGGTTCTTAGATGACGATTATCATAATAAGATAATAATAATCTGCGCGCCTGGTCCGAGGAAAGGAACGTTCCCGTGTTACAGGAATTCGTAGTCAATACCAATGAAATGAACCGCGGCCTGAGCCTGGTGACCCATGCCCTGGCGGCCCGCCCGGTCAAGACCATCTATAACGGCGTTCAGATCGACGCCAAGGACAACACCCTGGTCATGACGGCCACCGACGGCGAGATGACCATCCGTGCGATCATCGACGCGGACGTGCGCACGCCCGGCCTGACGGTCTTCCCGGCCAAGCTCCTGTCCGAGCTGATCCGCCGCCAGAGCGTCGGCGCGGTGTCCTTCTCCGTGGAGGACAGCAACGTGGCGCGCATCACCAGCCTGGGCAGCAAGACCAACATGATGGGCATGAGCGCCGAGGATTTCCCGGAGATCCGGGACCTCTCCAACGCGCGGGAGATCCACCTGCCGGCCAATAAGCTGCGCAACGCCATTTCCCGCGTGATGTTCGCCGTGTCCACCGACGAGAGCCGCAAGACCCTGACGGGCATCCTGATGGAGTTCTACGCCAACGAGACCCGGCTGGTCAGCATCGACGGCTTCCGCATGGCGCTGATGAACATCGAAGCCGAAAACGAGGTGCCCGCGGGCAAGGAATTCTCCAGCGTGATCATTTCCGGACGCATCCTGAACGAGCTGAGCAAGATCCTGCCGGACGACGAGACGGACGTGACTCTGTCCTTCAATGCGTCCCACGTGATCATCAGCTTCGGCGCGGTCAAGCTGTACACCACGCTGCTGATCGGCGAGTTCATCGACTATAAGCACATCCTGCCCAGCTCCGCCCAGACCGAGATCGAGCTGGAAAAGGCGCCGCTGTACGACGCGCTGGAGCGCTGCAGCCTGATGGCCCGCGAGGGCAAGAGCAACCTGATCACCATGGAGATCGGGGAGACGGGCCTGCAGATGAACTCCCGGGCCGAGCGCGGCGACGTGCGCGAGGAGCTGCCGGTCCTGTTCCACGGCCAGCCGCTCAAGATCTCCTTCAACTCCCAGTATCTGATGGACGTGATCAGGAACGTGGAGACTGAGGAGATCCGCATGTGCTTCCAGACCAACGTGTCTCCCTGCATCGTGCGCCCGAAGGAGGGCAATCAGTTCCTCTTCCTGGTGCTGCCGATCCGCACCTTCAACTGACGTGAGCGGCGGACGGGCAAGACGATGAAAGGACAGATGAAAAGGCTGATCGCGCTGCTGCTGGCCGTGCTGTTCCTGACAGCGGGCTGCGGACCGGCGGAAGCGCGCTCTAAGAAAAAGAAGACCGCCACCCCCTCTCCCCGGATCACGGCGACGGCTGTGCCGACGGCCACGCCCGCCCCGGACAACGGGATCGTGGTGACGGAGGATGGCGAGTACACCGATAAGGAGCATGTGGCCGCCTATCTGCGGGCTTATCGTAAGCTGCCCTCCAACTATATCACGAAAAACGAGGCCCAGCGCCTGGGCTGGAGCGGCAACGGCAACGACAGCCTGTGGAAGTACGCCCCCGGCAAGAGCATCGGCGGCAGCCGCTTCGGCAACTATGAGGGCCTGCTGCCGGACAAAGAGGGCCGGCGCTGGTTCGAGTGCGATATTGACTATGACGGCAAACGGCGCGGCATCAAGCGCATCGTCTATTCCAACGACGGGCTGATCTACTACACCGAGGACCATTATAATTCCTTTGAGGATATCACCGAGCCCGAGACCCGGGCCGGACCCTGACGAACAGTCGATTTTTCCAGGACAGTAGAGTCCTGTGAACGTTATCTTGTAGCAAAGGAGCTGTGACAGTCATGAAGAAAGCATTGATCCTCATCAGCTGCTGCCTGCTGATCGCGGTGGTGGCGCTTTGCGTGGTCTGGAACAACCTGAATGGCCAGAAGGCGATCCTTTCCGAGCAGCTGGAGATGTCCGAGAACTCCCTGAAGACCGCCGCGGACGAAGCGGCCGGCCTGGAGAGCGGAAAGAGCGCGGCGGAAGCGCTGGCGGCGGAGCTGCAGGAAAAGCTGACGGCTGCCGAAGCCCAGGCCGCTGCCGCTGAAGAAAAGCTGGCTGCCGCGGAAGAGGCCCTGGCGGCCGCCCAGGCGGAGATCGAGGCCCAGAAGAAGGAGTCCGAGGATCAGCTGAAGGAATCCGCCGAGTCCATCGAGGACGCGGTGACCCGCGCGGTCAACGCGGAGGAGAGCGCCCAGGCCCTGTCTGAACAGCTGGTGGCCGCGGAACAGAGTCTGCAGGACGTGCAGAACCGGGCTGACGACGCCGAGCAGAACGTGGAGGTGCTGACTGAGCAGCTGACCCAGCTTTCCGCCCAGGCGGAGACCGTGCTGAACCAGAACAACGAGCTCCTGAGCGCCAACGAAGCGCTGAACGCGGAGCTGGAGACCGTGCGCGGTGACCTGACCGCAGCCGTCGCCGCCAAGGAAGAGGCGGAAGAAAAGTATAACGCCGTGGCCGACAGCCTGCGCACCCTGTTTGCGCTGATCGCGCCCGCCGCCGAGGAAGAAGCGCCCGCCGAGGAACCGGCGGAAGAAGCGGCTGTCGAAGCCGTTGAGGAAGCCGAGGAGCCGGAAGAAGAGGAAGAGACCGTGGAAGCCGCGGAGGAGACCGTTGAAGCGACTGAACCGGCCGAGGAAACGGCCCCGGAGACGGAAGAAGCCGAGATTCCTGCATCCGAAGAAGCCCAGGAGCCCGAAGACGCCGGAGCAGACGCTCCTGCGGAGAGCCCGGCTGCCATCGAATAATAAAGCAAATCCAAGAGAGCCTTCCCTATCCATCGCGGGAAGGCTCGTTTTGTGAAGAGGGAGGACCCTGCGCATGGTCGCAGTCATGACAGATACCAACAGCGGGATCAGCGTCCGGGAGGGCCGGGAGCACGGCGTATACGTGCTGCCCATGCCGGTCATCGTGAGCGGGCGCGGATATACGGAAGGCATCGATATCGATCAGGAAACGCTCATCAAGGCCATGGCGGAGGGGCAGACGGTGCAGACCTCCCAGCCCTCGCCCATGGAGCTTTCCGACATGTGGGACCAGCTGCTGAAGGAGGGCGCGGAGGAGATCGTGTACATCCCCATGAGCAGCGGCCTCAGCGGGTCCTGCGCCATGGCGCAGAAGCAGGCACAGAAGTACCGCGGCCGGGTGTTCGTGGTGGACAACCACCGCATTTCCGTGACCCAGCGCAGCAGCGTGCTGGACGCGGTGCACTTCGCGCGCCAGGGCCTGTCCGGGGAGATGATCCGCCAGCGCCTGGAGAGCAGCGCCTTTGACGCCAGCATCTACATCTGCGTGCAGACGCTGGACCACCTGAAAAAGAGCAACCGCGTCACGGCGGCCGGGGCGTCCCTGGCTTCCGCCTTCAACCTGCACCCGGTCCTGAACATCCGCGGCGGGAAGCTGGACGCGCAATGCGTGGTGCACGGCGACAAGAACACGCAAAAAACGCTCATCCGCCTGATGGAATCAGACATGGAAAAGCGTTTCCAGTATATTTCTCCCGAGAAGATCGACATGTACACCGCCGGCACCTTCATCGACCCTGAAAAGGCCGAAGCCTGGCGCGCGCGGGTGCAGGAGGCCTTCCCCGCCTTCTCGGTCAGCTATCACCCCCTCTCCTGCTCCATCGCCTGCCACGTCGGCTGGGACGCGCTGGGGATAGGGATAACGATCAAGGAGAGGGAAGGATAAAAAAATATAAGGTTGAAGGTTTAAGGTTGAAGGGTGAAGGAAAGATTTGAATTAGGAAGTAGGAGTTAGGAAGTAGGAAGTAATTAGTGTTTGCGCAGAGGCGTTTGTAACGCCGTGAGCAGAAGTAGAATTACTTCCTACTTCCTACTTTCTCTTTCCTACTTAACCTGTAACCTATTTTCCCTTCAACCTTCAACCTTCTCCCTTCAACCTTTATTCTTCAGCCACTGATGCACCGCTTCGGCGGTGTTTTTTGTCATGCCTTGGACTTCTGCCAATTCTTCCAGTGTTGCTTCTTTCATGGCCTTGAGGCTGCCGAAGTGAGTCAGGAGGGCGCGGCGGCGGGCGGGGCCGATGCCGGGGATGTCCTCCAGCTGGCTGTGGACGGTGGCCTTGCCGCGCAGGCCGGTGTGGTAGGTGATGGCGAAGCGGTGGCTCTCGTCGCGCACGCGCTGGATCAGGTGCAGAGCCGGGCTCTTGCGGTCCAGGAGGATGGACTCCTCCTGATCCGGGAGGAAGATCTCCTCCATGCGCTTGGCGAGGCCGAACATGGGCACGTCCGCCCCGGCGGCGCGCATGGCCGTGCGCGCGAAGCGCAGTTGTTCCGGACCGCCGTCGATCAGCACCAGGTCGGGCATGGGCCATTTCTCGTTCGGGTCCTCGATCACGGCGCGGCGGAAGCGCCGGCCCAGCACCTCGTTCATGGAGGCGAAGTCATTGGCGCCCTCGACCGTCTTGATGCGGTAGTGGCGGTATTCCTTCTTCGCGGGCTCGCCGTCGATGAAGACCACCATGCTGGCGACGGACAAGACGCCCTGGGTGTTGGAGATGTCGTAGCCCTCGATGCGGTGCGGCACGGTCTTCATGCCCAGCACCTTCCCCAGCTCCTCGCAGGCGCCGATGGTGCGCTGGCGGCGGATCTCCGCCTGCTGGTTGCGCTTGTACAGTGCGTCGTCGGCGTTCTTTTTCGCCATCAGGATCAGGGCGCGCTTTTCCCCGCGCTGGGGCGAGATCAGCGTGCACGCGGCCTGGCGGCGCTCCCTGAGGTAATCCTGCAGGCCCTCCGCGTCCTCGGGCAGGCTCTCGCACAGCACCTCCCGGGCCGGCTTGCGCCCGTCATAGTACTGCAGCAGGAAGGCGGCCAGCGCCTCCTCCGGCGCGTCCGCGCCCGCGCCCTCCAGGGCGTAGGTCTCGCCGCCCACCATCTTGCCGCTGCGGATCAGCAGCACGGCGGCCATGGCGTCCAGGTCGTCGTGGGAGAGGGCGATCACGTCCCGGTCCAGGGCCTCGGTGCTGTTCACCTGCTGGCGCTCCCGGAGGCCGTCGATATCCACGATCCGGTCGCGGATCTGGGCCGCGCGCTCGAATTCCAGCTTCGCCGAGGCCGCCTTCATCTCCGCCGTCAGCTCGTCCCGCACGGCCTGGTAATCCCCGTTCAGGAAGGCCAGGGCCCGGAGCACCTGCAAGCGGTATTCCTCCTGAGTGCACAGCCCGGCGCAGGGCGCCATGCAGCGACCGATCTCGTAGTTCATGCAGGGCCGGCCCGGGGTCTTGCGCGGCAGTTCCTGGCGGCAGGTGCGCAGCCTGAAGGTCTTGCGCAAAAGCTCCAGCACGTCGCGCACGGCGCTGGCGCCGATGTAGGGGCCAAAATAGCGGGCCCCGTCCTTGGCGGTGCGCCGGGCCAGCGTGGCCCGGGGATAGGGGTCCTGCACGTTCACGCGGATATAGGGGTAGCCCTTGTCGTCCTTCAAAAGGATATTGTAAAAAGGCCGGTGCAGCTTGATCAGGTTGCATTCCAGCAGCAGGGCCTCCAGATTCGTGCGCGCCAGCACGATATCAAAATCATCCACGCGGGCGACCATGGCGGCCACCTTCGGGGTGTGGTAGGTATTCTGGAAATAGCTCCGCACCCGGTTTTTCAGGTTGACCGCCTTGCCCACATAGATGATCTGCCCCCGCTCCTTCATCAGGTAGCAGCCCGGACTGTCCGGCAGGTTTTTGATCTTCAGTTCCAAGGTCTCGTTCATCATGATATACCAAGGGGCCGCTGCACGATGAAGTGCAACAGCCCCGTTTCAGAATTATTCCTCTTCGTCGTCATCCAGGCCGGTGCTGTCCAGCACGGTCTCCGCCGCCTTGATCAGGCGCTGCTCCAGCTCCTCATCCTCAATGGGCGTGAACTCTTCCATGTCCTCTTCGCCCTCCACCGGCGTCACGCGCATGACGTAGCGGTCCGGGTCCTCCATAGTACCTTCCAGGTCGCTGGAGAGGATCACGTACTCCTCGCCGTTAAAGTAGAAATAGCGCTCCACCCGCAGCTGCAGCTCGCTGCCGTCCTCCGCTTCCAACGATACGATATCCAGCTCTTCGTCCATGTTTTTCCCCTCCTTGCGGTGATTGCACTTCGATTATACAGCGAAGCACTTAGAAAGACAAGAGGCCGATTTCTATAAAGGATTTTTGCAACATGTTGCAGAAATCCTTTCCAGAATGATTGACATGAGGTACTTCCTACTTCCTACTTTCTCCTTCCTACTTAACCTTCACCCTTAAACCTTCAACCTTCTCCCTATTCTCTTATCTTCCCATCTTTCTTTTCACCGTATGCCTGAGCCTTTTGATGACCTCGCGGGCCAGGATGCCCGTGGCGGCGCCGGTGATGAGGGCGGCCACCATCAGGATGGCCAGGTAGCGCAGAAGGATGGCGGGGGAGACTTCTGTCATGACGAACATGGCGGCAATGATCTGGCCCACGTTGTGCAGAACGGCGCCCACCATGCTGACGGTGACGATGTTCAGGCCCTTGACGCGGGAGAGCGGGATCATGCCGATCAGGCTCAGCGCGCCGCCGCAGAAGGCGAAGAGCATGGTCATGGGGTTCCCGAACAGGAGCCCCGACAGCAGCACCTTGAGCACCATCAGGATGACGGTGGAGCGGATATCCATCAGGTACAGGGCGAACAGCAGCACGCCGTTGCTGATGCCCAGCTTGATGCCCGGCACGGGCATCGGGATCAGCCCCTGCAGAAGCGTCTCCACATAGCCCAGGATCAGCATCATGGCCACCAGCAGCCCGCCCAGGGCCACCCGGTAGCCGAGATTGCCTTTGGTCTTGCTCATATATCAGTTCTCCCCTCGGTGTCGGCGGTCACTGACCGGCCGCCCATTCCGCGTATTCATCGGCGTCCAGCAGTTCCAGGGTCACGCCGTTGGGCTGGCAGACGATGAGGCTGCCCTCGCTGCGCCCGGCCTTGTTATCCAGCGTGACGGCGTCCTCCCGGACGCAGAGCTGGTCGTCGCAGGAGGAAGAGGTCATCCGCATACTGTCCTCCGTCACGTAGATCACGTTGACGGCGTTCTTTTTCTTCTGACTGACGGTGTAATGTCCGGATCGGATGAGGGGATAGGGCGGATAGACCTTATCGTCCACAGTGATCAGCAGCCAGGCCCGGGGCTCGCCGGGCTCCAGCTCGGCAAACTCCACCCGGTCGTCCTCGTTCTCCTCCGGATCGTCCGGGAGCAGGTCGGTGCTCTGCCCGCCCGGGTCCGTCACGGTGATCGCAGAGTTCCGGCGCTCCTTCGGCCACAGCAGGCTGACGCCCGTGATAATGGCAATGATCAGCAGCAGCGCCAGTATGACCAGACCGTTCCTTTTCCTGTCCATCCTATATCCTTTCGACGCCGCAGACGGGCGGGCACAAACATTCGCAGACCGGCGCAGCGGACCGCGCCGCACTGCTCATAGGATAGCATAAAAACCGCTTTATCGCAAGGACGATCATCGGCAAGGGCCGGTGGGATCGGCGCTTGCAGTAAGGCGTGATTCCTGTGGATTTTCTGCGCGGACTATGGTATCATCTGTGAAACGAATACTGGATGCATGTTTGACCTGTGAGAAGCGGGAACTGTGAGGGCGAGAGAGATGGAATTGGCGGCGGTGAGACCGGAGGACCGGGAGCTTTTGTGGAATATCAATCAGAAGTACCTGTATGAAATGACGAATTACTACGACGACGAGCTGGATCCGCAGGGCAACCTGCATTACGGATACTTCGACGCCTACTTCACGGACCCGCAGCGCAATGCGTTTTTCCTGTATGATGAGCACAGAGCGCTGGTAGGCTTTGCCATGATCCACCCCTATTCCTATCTGGGGAAGACGCCGGATCACGTGCTGGCGGAGTTCACCATCTTCCCGATGTACCGCGGAAAGCACCTGGCGAAAGCCGCCGCGGAAATGATCTTCGGGCAGTTCAAAGGGCATTGGGAAGTCAAGTACAACGAAAAGAATGTGGCGGCCAAAGGCCTGTGGAACAAGGTGACGGAGAAATACCGCCCCCAAATGACCCGCATGAATGACACGGAGACCGTGCTTTCCTTCTGCGTGACGTGAAAAATCCCATCCATAACTATTTTTGAGGAGCGCAGACCATGGCAGAAGAATTCTTGACCCTGATGGCGGACCTGGACGAGGAATCGCAGCGCACTTTGGGCGCGTGGTACGGGAAACTGCGGGACGCGGGCTTTACGGGAAAACAGACGCCTAACCTCCCGTTTCATATCAGCATCGCTTCTTTCTCCCTGGAAAAGGAGCGGGAAGTGGTCGATGAAATGAAAGGATTGGCCGCGCGGTTTTCCGCGCTCCCGGTGCATATCAGCCATATCGGGTTATTCCCCGGCGGGAGGGTCCTGTTTGCCGCGCCGGACATGGATCCGCCGGAGCTTGTGGATCTGCGCCGGGCGGTCAGGACGGAAACCCGGGATAAGTTCCCCTGGACGCCCCATGCCACGATCCTGATTGACGAGGCGGAAACCATCCGGAAGGCCCTGCCGGTCCTGGTGGAGGAGTTCCGGCCCTTCAGGGGCAAAGTGACAAAGCTGCACCTGTGTGCATTCTGGCCGACGCGGGAGATCTGCACCGTCTGTCTGAAAGACTGAAACCTGCTGAAATGAGTCTTCTACGGCGAGACCCTCACGCCACTCTCCGTTGTTGGGGCGGTGATCGTGGTGGGGAGCATTGTGGCGTATAATGTGGGGAATGCGAAAAAGAATAAAGAATAGTTTGAGTGGAAAATAGGAGTTTTAGGTAGGAAGTAGGAGTTAGGAAGTAGGAAGTAATTATAGTTCTTGCGGTGGCGTTTGTAGCGCCGTGAGCAGGAGTAAAATTACTTCCTACTTCCTACTTTCTCCTTCCTACTTGTTTTCTCTCCCCTTCCTTTTCCAAATTTGTTACAATTCCATTTCTCCATTTACAATTTCGTAATTCATCGCAGCGAATTCGTGGCGGGATTTGTGACTTTTCCACATTATCCACAGGGTTATCCCCAGTTTTTGGTCCAAAAAGCCCTTAAAAGACGTGATTTTGCCACGATTCGGGGGAAAGAAACAGGATTGTAACAAAGTTATCCACAATCTGTGACCGTGGAAACTGGGGAAAAATTTATTTCAGAATTGTTAAAAATTGTTTCAAAAATACTTGATTTTTATGAAGAATTTATTGTAGAATAGAGGAGGTTATGAAAAAACGGGTTCGCCCGGGTTGAGGGAAGGAAGCGCTGGATCATGGCGAAAAAGATATTGCTTGTTGACGATGAACCGACGATGCTCAAGGGCCTCAAATACTCCCTGGAGCAGGACGGATATGAAATACTGACGGCGCAGGACGGCGAGGAAGCGCTGAGCGTCTTTTTTGATAATGAAGTGGACCTGGTGCTGCTGGATGTCATGCTGCCCAAGATGGACGGCATCCAGGTGTGCCAGCGCATCCGCGAGCAGAGCAACGTGCCCATCATCATGCTCACCGCCAAGGGCGAGGATATGGATAAGATCCTGGGTCTGGAATACGGCGCGGATGATTATATGACCAAGCCCTTCAACGTGCTCGAGGTCAAGGCGCGCATCAAGTCCATCTTCCGCCGCACCACCCAGCCCGTTCGCGTGGAGGAAAAGAAGACCGTCCGTGTGCACGACATGGAGGTCAACCTGGTCAACCGTTCCGTGACCCTGGGCGGCAAGGATATCCGCCTGACGGCCAAGGAGTTTGACCTGCTGCAGCTCTTTATCCAGAACCGGGGCAAGGTGTTCAGCCGCGAGGCCATGCTGGAGACGGTCTGGAAGTACGACTATATGGGAGACGCCCGCACCGTGGACGTGCATATCCGCCGCCTGCGCGAAAAGATCGAGCGCGTGCCCTCACAGCCTGAATTTATCTTTACCAAGTGGGGAGTGGGCTACTATTTCACGGACAAGGACTGACGGCTTCTTTTCAGGCTTCCGCGTCCGCATATCGCTGACCATCCTGCTCATCTTAGGCTTGAGCTTTGTGATCACAGCCGGCAGCCTGAATGGGATGGTGGGCGATTTTTTATTTGACGAGCGGGTGCGCACGGAGCGGGCCGAGCTGGAAAAGCTGGGCGAGTCCGCCGCGCCCCTGTTCGACCGCGCGGACACGGAGGCGCTGAACGCCCTGATCAATGAGCACGACCGGGATATCACCGGCCGTCTGTTGGTGCTGGACACCTCGGGCAAGGTGCACCTGGACACGGACCACGAGCTGACCGGCACGGTCTTCGAGTCGGAAGAGGTGGACGCCATCGTCCGCCGCGGCCAGAGCGTCTCCTTCGGCGTGCACGAGAGCGACACCGGGCGCATGGTCAACACCCAGGGCATCCTTTTCACCCTGAACCCCTCCGGCGCGTGGAACAGCTATTGCTCCGCGCGGCTGGTCTCCCGCGACGAGGTCATCGGCGTGCTGATGCTCATCTCCCCCGTCACGGACATGATGACCGGCCTGTTCAGCTTCCGCCGGCAAATGATCCTCATCTTCGTGCTGGTGGCCCTGGCTGCGGTGGCGGTGGGCTTCCTCTTTGCGTCCGTGCTCACGAAGCCGGTCTCGGACATGACCAAGGTCATCCAGCGCATGAGCAAGGGCAACTTCAAGCTGCGCGTGCCCGAAAAGGGCGCGGGCGAGGTGCGCCACCTGGCCTCGGCCTTCAACAGCATGTCTGAAAAGCTGGAGGCCCTGGACGAGACGCGCAACCAGTTCGTGGCCAACGCCTCCCACGAGCTCAAGACGCCCCTGGCGGCCATGAAGGTGCTCATCGAGTCGCTGGTCTACCAGCCGGACATGGACAAGTCCCTGCGCATCGAGTTTTTGCAGGACGTGAACAAGGAGATCGACCGCCTGAGCGCCATCGTCAGCGACCTGCTGACCCTGGTGCGCATGGACGCGGGCTCCCTGCAGCTGCACCTGGAGACCCTCTGCGTGGGCGACCTGGTGGAGGAAAACGCGCACCGCCTGAATACCATGGTGCGCAAGCGCGGGCAGACCCTGAACATCGACGTGCAGGACGACTGCGAGACCCAGGGCGACCGCGGCAAGCTGAACCAGATCATCTACAACCTGATGGAAAACGCCATCAAGTACACCCAGGACGGCGGCGAGATCGACGTGACCCTGGTCCGGGAGGACGGCAACGCCGTGTTCTCGGTCAAGGACAACGGCCCCGGCATCCCCGCGGACGCGCTGCCGCACATCTTCGAGCGCTTCTATCGCGTGGACAAGGCGCGCTCCCGCGAGACCGGCGGCACTGGCCTCGGCCTCTCCATCGTCAAGCAGCTCATCGCCCTGCACGACGGCAGCGTGCGCGTAGAGAGCGAGGAGGGCAAGGGATCGACCTTTATTGCGGAGATACCTATAAAGGAAGAATAGTTTTTTTCGGGGAGGAAGGACTTTCTGGAGAAAGTCCCTCCTCCCCGAACCCCTCTTCTTCAAAGACTTTTTCTTTTTTTGGGCGGATTATCTCAGCATTCCCGAAAAAAACACTGAAATTATATATTGACAAATTAGATACGTTTAACTATAATAGAGAACGGTTAGCCAATGCTAACCGTTTATTTGGCAGCAGAGTTAGTGTAGTTTAACAGGTAAAGGGGATGGATCTGCTTGATGCCGCTGTGCTTTTCAAGGCCTGGTGAGGAGTCCGTGATCCGGAAGGTCGGCGGAGGTCCGGAAACCAAGAAGCATCTGGAGGACATGGGCTTCGTCGTCGGCGAGACCGTGTCGGTGATCTCGTCGCTGAACGGGAACGTCATCGTGAAAATCAAGGATTCCCGGGTAGCCATCAACAACGAGCTGGCCGGGAAGATCATGATCGTATAAGGAGGAAGGGAACATGTACACACTCAGGGATGTGCCGGTGGGACAGAGCGCGAAAGTGGTCAAAATCCACGGCGAGGGCGCGGTCAAGCGCCGCATCATGGACATGGGCATCACCAAGGGCATCGAGATCTACGTGCGCAAGGTGGCGCCACTGGGCGACCCCATCGAGGTGAACGTGCGGGGCTATGAGCTTTCCCTGCGCAAAGCGGACGCCGAGAGCGTCGAAGTCGAGTAAAGGACGGGAGGAGAAACTGCCATGGATATCCGTATCGCGCTGGCGGGCAACCCCAACAGCGGCAAAACGACCCTGTTCAACGCCCTGACCGGTTCCAACCAGTTTGTGGGCAACTGGCCGGGCGTCACTGTGGAAAAGAAAGAGGGCAAGCTCAAGAAGCATGAGGGCGTCATCATCACCGACCTGCCCGGCATCTACAGCCTTTCCCCCTACACTTTGGAAGAGGTCGTGGCCCGGAACTACCTGATCGGGGAGCGCCCGGACGCCATCCTGAACATCGTGGACGGCACGAACCTGGAGCGCAACCTGTACCTGACCACCCAGCTGGTGGAGCTGGGCATCCCCGTGGTCGTGGCCATCAACATGATGGACATGGTCGAAAAGGCCGGTGACACCATCCGCCTGGACCAGCTCTCCAAGCAGTTGGGCTGCAAGGTGGTGGCCATCTCCGCCCTGAAGGGCACGGGCGTGGCCGAGGCTGCCGAAGCGGCCGTCGAGGCGGCCCGGGGCACCAGGACCGTGCCGCAGCACACCTTCTCCGGTCCGGTGGAGCACGCGCTGGCCCACATCGAGGAAGCCGTGGTGCACAACATGCCCGAGGAGCAGCAGCGCTGGTACGCCATCAAGGTCTTCGAGCGGGACGACAAGGTCATGGAGCAGCTGAACATCCCCGCGGACACCCTCAAGCACATCGAGGCGGACATCAGTGCGGCGGAAAAGGAGCTGGACGACGACGCGGAGAGCATCATCACCAACGAGCGCTATGTCTACATCGCGCAGGTGATCAAGTCCTGCCTCAAAAAGAAGCCCGTCAAGCTGAGCACCTCGGACAAGATCGACAAGGTGGTCACCAACCGCTGGCTGGGCCTGCCCATCTTTGCCCTGGTCATGTTCCTGGTCTACTGGATCGCCATGGTGGCGGTCGGCACCCCCGCCACGGACTGGGCCAATGACGGCCTGTTCGGCGACGGCTATCACCTGTTCGGCAAAGGCACCGCCGAGTACGAGGCGGCTGCCGAGCGCTACGGCGACACGGACCAGATCATCGAGGCCTTCGCGTCCGAATACGGCGCGGAGCTCAGCGAGGAGGATCCGGAAGGCTCCCTGAACGCCCTGCTGGCCAAGGTGCCGGAGGATGCCAGCGTCACCTACATCACCCAGGACGAAGAGACCCTGGAGATCGAAGAGCATCCGGGCACCGGCAAGGCGGACCTGGCTGCCGCCATCCAGGAATACCTGAGCACCGAGGAAGGCTATAAGTCTGACGTCGGCGCGCCCGATCCCGCCGCCTACGGCACCTGGGTGCCCGGCGTCCCGGCCATCGTGGAAGGCTGGCTGGACGCGGCCAACGCTGCGGACTGGCTCAAGGGCCTGATCCTGGACGGCATCGTGGCCGGTGTCGGCGCGGTGCTGGGCTTCGTGCCCCAGATGCTGGTGCTGTTCTTCCTGCTGGCCTTCCTGGAGGCCTGCGGCTACATGGCGCGTATCGCCTTCGTGCTGGACCGCGTCTTCCGCAAGTTCGGCCTGTCCGGCAAATCCTTCATCCCCATGCTCGTGGGCGTGGGCTGCGGCGTGCCGGGCATCATGGCCTCCCGTACCATTGAGAACGAGCGCGACCGGCGCATGACCATCATGACCACCACCTTCATCCCCTGCGGCGCGAAGGTGCCCTTCATCGCCATGATCGCCGGCGCCATCTTCGGCGGCTCGCCCTGGATCTCCACCAGCGCGTACTTCATCGGCATGGCCGCGATCATCGTCAGCGGCATCATGCTCAAGAAGACCCGCCGCTTTGCGGGCGATCCCGCTCCCTTCGTCATGGAGCTGCCCGCCTACCACTGGCCGACCCTGACCAACGTGCTCCGCTCCATGTGGGAGCGCGGCTGGAGCTTCATCAAGAAGGCCGGCACCATCATCCTGCTCTCCACCATCGTGGTGTGGTTCCTGAGCCGGTTCGGCTTCGCGGACGGCGGCTTCCGCATGCTGGAGGAGGAAGAGCTGGAGCTCTCCATCCTGGCCCGCGTCGGCAGCGCCATCGCCTGGATCTTCGCGCCCCTCGGCTTCGGCACCTGGCAGGCCACGGTGGCGTCCATTACCGGCCTGGTCGCCAAGGAGAACATCGTGGGCACCATGGGCATCCTCTACGGCGGCACCGAAGCCTATGCCAACATGGCCGCGGCCTTCACCGCCATCTCCGCCTTCTCCTTCCTGGTGTTCAACCTCCTGTGCGCGCCTTGCTTCGCGGCCATCGGCGCCATCAAGCGTTAAATGAACAACGCAGGCTGGACCTGGTTCGCCATCGCCTATCAGTGCGGCTTCGCCTACGCTGTCAGCCTGATGATCTATCAGTTCGGCGGCCTCTTCACCGGAAACGTGAACGTGATCGGCCTCATCGCGGCCTGCGCCGTGCTGGGCGTCATGATCTACATGCTCTTCTTCAAGAAGTACCAGGAGTCCACCAAGCTGACGAAGAAGGTGTGAGCCCATGCTTGAATGGATCACCTTAAACGCGGGGACCCTCGGGATCAGCCTGCTCCTGATCGGGCTCGTCGCCCTGATCATCCTGCAGCTGCGCAGGGACAAAAAGAAGGGAAAATCCTCCTGCGGCGCCAACTGCGGCTGCTGTCCCATGTCCGGCTCCTGCCACAAAAAAGCATAACGAAAACGGCCTGCTGCAATCAGCTTTGCGGCAGGCCTTTTTCAGGGAGGAAGGAGGAGGGAGGGAGTTTTGTTTGAGTGTGAAGTGTGAAGAGTGGAGAGTGGAGTTAGGAAGTAGGAAGTAGGAGTTAGGAATGAGATAAGTGATAAGTGATAAGAGATAAGTGATAAGTTCAGGTTGAAACCGCGCGGGAGCGCGGTTTCTTCCATTCGGGGCTATACGTTTTTTGTTTTACTCTGCCCGTGTTGACTTAGGTTTGCTACAGAACAGATTCTTCGCTAACCGCCCAGGCGTGGGGGCGGTTGCTCAGAATGACAGCAGTTGTTGTTTTTTCCATTGTTATTTGAACACTTTGCGTTTATTCTCACGCTAAAACCCAACAAACAAAGGGCGGGAAAACCTCAGTTATCCCTGTAGGGGCGGATCACCCGATCCGCCCGCCCAGTTGGCGTAAAGACCGTTTATGAAGGAAGCAGAATTGCATTCACTATCCGGATCGAATTTACGCGTAACAGGACGGGCGGATCGGGTGATCCGCCCCTACGATGTGATCCAACGCAGCTTTACGCTTGCTTGTCGGCTTTTGATGTAAATTGAGCAACAACACATAACAAAAAAAGGAAGCACCATCCCCCGCTGTCATTCTGAGCATGTCGTGCGCGGTGCGTGAGGTGCTTGCACCCGCGGTGCGCGCGCGATTCAACCGCCCTCTCCCCATTTAGAGGGCGAGCGAAGAATCGTTCATCTCGTGCGCGGTGCGTGAGGCGCTGGCGCCCGCGGTGCGTGCGCGATACAACTGTTGTTCTACGGTCAACAAACAAGATCATTCTGCTTCCATTATAAGGATTGGCGCCATAGTGTTTTTTCTGCCGGGCAACTGAAAAACATCCGTGCGTGCGTGCCAATGTGCCGGCACGCTTCGCACGCGATCCGACACGCTTCGTTTTCGGTCATGCGGGTGATATACTGCGATTATATGTACTATACGGCATAACAAATATGCCATATATTGCAGGCTGCACATTGGCACGGATGCACGGATGTTTTTTGGGTTACTCCCCGGATAATAGTATTATTCAACCATTCGGTAGAGTTATAAGTACATCAAATTAATGATATAAAAGAAATGCTCTGTCAAATTGACAGAGCATTTTCATTCTAGCGCTCGTAGGTTTGTATGAGGTGGAAACATCCACCTGAGAGCAGACAATAAATTACACTAAATCTTGCTCCACTTGCTCTTTGCAAAAACTATGTCGAATTGATCATTTGATTGGAAGGCCTTCCATCTTCAACTCGCGAAAATCTAATGCATAGATGCTGTCTGGTAGTGTTGTGATCCCTGTGTATGAAATATCTAGTTCTTTAAGTGACACGAGATTACCTATATTTTCGGGCAGTTTTGTGATGCTTTTATTCGACCTGATATTCAAATCACCCAACTTGACTAGGCTGCATAGGGAATCAGGGAGATAATCAATTTCATTGCCACTTATATTTAATCTATATAGTTCTGTTAAATCACCGATCCAATCAGGCAAACGTTTTAATCCTGTCGACTGAACATCAATGAACATAAGCTTTTTACAGTTTTTCATCTCGTCGGGAAACTCTTCGAATTCACCCCTATACCAGTCAAGCCGAATGCTGGTTAAGCCTGTCAGATAGCCAATGCCCATAAGATTTGTGATCTTTTGACCAGCCGCTGGTTCTAAACTCTTTACATTGGCTAATTCTTCTGCTGTTACCTCCTGCTGAATGCTAAATTTACCGCACGCATCACGAACAGTCAGAGCCATTACTTCATCAGGGAAAACATCACAAATCTTACCAAGGCTACCTTCGGGAGACGAGGTCTTATTAATCTGAGCAATTTGTTCGTTAACAGCAGACAATTGCGTTAACAGTGTGTCGCGCTGAACAAGTAATTCATCAAGCGTGTCAGCAACTGCGGAAAATGAGATCAGCAACGCAAACAGAATGATAAATAGCCTAATAAGTTTACGCATTGAGATTTCTCCTTTCATCCTAGATGTTTCTTTTCGCGCTTGCTATAACTTCTTCTTTTGTTGCGAAAATTCTGCTCTCTCTAAGATTGATTCGCCCATTCTCACCTTTGATTTGGATCAGCGCAAAACCACCATTGATAAATAGAACCTTATTGACATTCCTTAATATTATTAACCATTATTCTTGTTATGAGAATAGATAATAAAAACCCAATAATTCCCACAATAAATGCGATGGAAAGCGTTCGATTATACTTTCTCTCAGCCATTACCCAAGTCCTCCTTTTACTCTATGATTATACTATAATCCTAAAAAAGGTACAAGGGGCGAGGGGCTTCTTTGAGCGACTTGAAAAACATCCGTGCATCCGTGCCGACGTGCTAACCGCAATAAATGGTAAATGAAACAAACCATATAGTACATAAAACAGGAATGCAACGCACAAACGACTGAAAACAAAGCGTGCCAAAAATGAAAAGATCCGTGCGCACGTTGGCACGCACGGATGGTTTTCAGTTACTCAGCAGTTTCCAGCGGATTGCCGATCAGGTCGTTCAGCTTCTTGCAGTAGGAGCAGGCAATGAATTCCGCGTAGTCTTCCTTGGTCATCTTGATATAGACGAATTTGTGATAGGGGTATTTCTTCAGGATGTCCTTCATGGCGGAGGCGTACATCTGCTCATAATTTTTGCGGTCAAACTGAATGGTGTCGTTCATCATTCATCTTCCTCCCAGTCATGCTCTTCTGTACATACTGCACGTGCGGCGGCCTTCTGCATGATCGAATCGTACAGGCGCTGAGTCATCAGGCATACGTCCACCGCACAGGCCTGCGCGTACTTCTCCTTGGTCATGGGCACGGGAATGGTGCTGCGGCCGGGAAAAGCCCTGTTCAGCTGATCCATGTGCAGCCTGAAGGAATCGTTGAAAATGGATGCTTTGATCGTGATATCTTCCCGCATGGGGTAAGTGCTCCTGACGATCTGGCTGTGTTCTTTACTGATCCTGTAGTTGGTGTCCCTTTTCATGGCGTCTCTTCTCATAGCTTCCCTTTCCGTGATATCTGCTTTCATGGTGTTTCTCCTTTCGATTTGCGGGCTGTGCCCAATTTAATAGTGTTTGTTGTTACGGCAGACCGATGCCCTTGAATCCCCGCACCCGCTGACCGGACGGAAGGATGTGGTGAGTGTCGATCTCTATGCCGTACTTGGCTTGGTTGGCGATCAGGTACTCGCTGAAAGAGCGCTGCCGGAGGGCGTCGTAGGCGTTATCGTCGCACCAGCCGCAGTATTTCATGTAGAGCGCTTTGGAGCTGATGGACTTTTCCGGGGCGAGGCAGATATAATCAGCCGCCTCCAGAAACTCCAGCACGTTGTTGGCGTCTTTCCGGACGGTCTCGCGGTTTTTCCGGGCGCGGGCGCTCTCGGTAAAGCGCCAGTTGTTGCTGAACAGGCGCTGCAGGCCCGCGAAGGCCCAGTTGAAGATGCCGGGAAGCTCGTTGGTCATCCAGTCGGCGAGGTCAGGCTCGTCCTTGCGGTCGGCGCGGCGCTCGCGGGTCTCCAGGATCAGCTGGCGGCGGTAGAAGCCGTCGCTGCGGTCGTACAGGCTTTGCAGGTCGCCGTTGGAAAAGGCGAGGATGCGCGCGAACAGCCAGCCCTGGTAGCTCTGCTTGCCCTTCTTTTCGAGGTCCATCAGGCCCTGGGCGGTGACCAGGCTTTTCACGTAGTTGGTCTGCTTCAGGGCCTCCATCTGCATGTCGTCGTCCACCATCAGCAGGATGTTTTCCAGGTCCGCGCGGGCGAAGCGGTTTTCCGAGATCTTGCCCACGGAGCCGTCCTTCATGTTGGGGCCGAACAGGCGGGCGAGCACCGCGCCCACCACGCTCTTGCCCTCGCCGCCCCGGCCCTTGATCACCATCATGCGCTGGCCCTTGTTGCTGGGGATCAGGCAGTAGCCGATGTATTTCCTGCAGGGTGGGGATGTCCTCCTCATAGAGCAGTTCGGAGAGGAAGTTGAGCCACAGGGCGGGCTTGGGCGCGTCTGGGAGATAGGGGATGGGGAAGCGGGAGCGCACGATCTGGTCCTGCCCGGGCTCGAAGCGCCCGTCCAGGTAGAGCGTGCCGTTGGATAAATGGATGCGGTCCGTCTGCGGGACCAGCATATCCGTGGCCGCCGCGATCCGCATCAGGTCGATCAGGCTGCTGATGCGCTGGGTCACGTTGGTGGTGATCAGCGGCTCCACCAGCCGGAAAATTGCCTTGCGGATGGCCGCCTCGTCGTTCACGCGCCCTTTCGGCGTAAAAAAAGCACCCTCCGCATACGCGAGACGGTGTTGTGCAATGAATTCCCGGCAAAACTCGATCTCATTGATCCGGGACCCGTTGAACCAGGAAGGCCAATTTGGGTTGGGGGATGGCATGGGTGGGGATACCTCCTTTGTTGTTAGGGTGAAGGGTGAAGGTTTAAGGTAGGAGTTAGGAGTTAGGAAGTAGGAAGCAATTAATGTTTTTGCGGTGGCGTTTGCAGCGCCGTGCGCAGGAGCAGAATTACTTCCTACTTTCTACTTCCTACTTCCTCCCTGACTATCTCCCTTCACCCTGAATCACGCGCTCTTCTCCATTCTTTCTATTGCTCCGCTCCTAATCAGCGCTTCCGCCGTGTCCCGTCTTGTGTCTGCGTCTGGGGCGCAGAGCAGGTCCAGCCAGTGGCTGATGCCCAGCAGGCGGCGGCAGACGGCGGCGTAGTCCGGGGGGAAGTCCTGGTCGGGCGTCGCGGGGGCGAGGGCGGCCTTTTGCTGCTTGAGCCGGCGCTCCTCGCGGGTGAGCACGCGCAGGCAGCGGTCCTCCAGGTCGCGGTTACGGGCTTCGAGCTGCCATTTCGTCGGCGCGGCGCGGGCGGGCGGCGGCGCGTCCGGGTCCAGGAGGAAGTCCGCGGCCAGCTTGCGCGCGGCCTCCAGGGGCGTCAGGCCGAACAGCTTCGCCGTCAGGTCGATCACGCTGCCCGTCTCATGGCACCCGAAACAATAATAGCGCTCGTCCACCTTCATGGACGGGCGCTTGTCATCGTGGAACGGACAGCAAACCATGCCGTTCCGCCCCACCTTCAGTCCGTACAGCTCCGCCGCCTGACGCGCGGTCACCGACGAACGGACCAGGGAAAAGATTTGGGACAAGGGATCACTCCTTTCGGGAGGAGGAAGATCAGGAGTGAGGAGGCGGGCAAGGTAGGAAGGAGGAAGTAGAAAGTAGGAAGTAATTCTACTCCTGCACATGGCGCTGCAAACGCCGCGGCAAAAACACTAATTACTTCCTACTTCCTAACTCCTACTTCCTACTTTTTTACTCCTCATTCCTAACTGGTTTTCTCCTCCTTTCAAAATAAACGACCCGCCCGGGTGGCCGGACGGATCTGATGGTGATAGTATAGCACCAAATAATAGGGGGCGGTAGGATCAAAACAGGTGCAAAACGCTATCAAATTGCTATCAAAAAGGTATCATTTTGGGTGAATTCGTGAAAGGGGGGTGATGCTTCCTTTTTTTGTTATGTGTTGTTGCTCAATTTACATCAAAAGCCGACAAGCAAGCGTAAAGCCGCGTTGGATCACATCGTAGGGGCGGATCACCCGATCCGCCCGTCCTGTTACGCGTAAATTCAATCCGGATAGTGAATGTAATTCTGCTTCTTTCATAAACGGTCTTTACGCCAACTGGGCGGGCGGATCGGGTGATCCGCCCCTACGGCGATATCCGAGATGTCGGTTCTTTTGTTTGTTGAGCTTTGGCGATAATATGAAAGCATGCCGGGGCCAGTGTCCATCCCGTGTGCGGTTAAACATATAGCGCCGAATTGAATGTACCCTTTTCACCCGTCCAACCGTCCAGTCCGGCGGCATCAAAATCAAAGAAACCGCGCAATCGCGCGGTTTCTTCCATAACTCCACTCTTCACTCTCCACACTTCACACTCAAACAATCATTACTTCCTACTTCCTAACTCCTACTTCCTACCTTTCACTCTACTGTAACGCTCTTCGCCAGGTTCCTCGGTTTGTCGACATCGAGGCCGCGGGCGACGCTCACGTAGTAGCCCAGCAGCTGGAGGGGGATCACGGCGAGGCTGCCGATGAAGTGCTCATCCGCCTTGGGGATGTAGATGGTAAAGTTGACGGCGTCCTCCACGGCGTAGTGGCCGTAGCTGGTCAGGCCCATCAGGTAGGCGCCGCGGGCCTTGCATTCGGCCATGTTGCTGAGGGTCTTTTCCATCAGGCCCTGCTGGGTCAGCACGCCGATGACCAGGGTGCCGTTTTCCACCAGGCTGATGGTGCCGTGCTTGAGCTCGCCGGCGGCATAGGCCTCGGAGTGGACGTAGGAGATCTCCTTCATCTTGAGGCTGCCTTCCAGGCAGATGGCGTAGTCGATGCCGCGGCCGATGAAGAACATATCATGGGCGTTGGCGTACTTGGCGGCGAACCACTGGATGCGCTCCTTGTCTTCGAGCGCGCGGCTGATCTTATCCGGCAGGGCGGTCAGCTCTTCGATGTAGTTTGCGTAGGCGTCGGCGTCCACATGGCCCCGGGCAAAGCCCGCCTGCACCGCCAGGCAGTACATGGCCACCAGCTGGGTGCTGTAGGCCTTGGTGGTGGCCACGGCGATCTCCGGGCCGGCCAGGGTGTAGAGCACGTTGTCCGCTTCGCGCGCGATGGTGGAGCCCACCACGTTGACCACGGCGAGAGTGCGGATGCCCTGCTCCTTCGCGGTGCGCAGGGCGGCCAGGCTGTCCGCCGTCTCGCCGGACTGGGAGATGACGACCACCAGCGCGTCCTTGTCCAGCAGCAGCCGGCGGTAGCGGAATTCGGAGGCCAGCTCCACCCGCACCGGGATCCGCGCCAGGTCCTCGATCACGTACTGGGCGGCCATGCCCACGTGCCACGCGGAGCCGCAGGCCACGATGGTGACGGAGGAGACGGTCTTGAGCAGCTCATCGTCGATGCCGGCGGCGCTCAGGTCGATGCGGCCCGCGTGGATCAGGCTGCCCAGCGTGTCCTTGACGGCCCGGGGCTGCTCGTGGATCTCCTTGAGCATGAAGTGCTCGTAGCCGCCCTTCTCGGCGGCCTCGGCGTCCCAGGTGATCTCCGTCAGGGGCAGCACGATCTCGTAGCCGTTCAGGTCGAAGAAGTGGGCCTCGCCCGGCAGCACGCGGGCGCACTGCTGGTTGCCGATGTAGTAGACCTGGCGGGTGTACTGCAGGATGGCCGGCACGTCGGAGGCGATAAAGGACTCGTCCCCGGTGATGCCGATGATCATGGGCGAATCCTTGCGGGCGGCGTAGATCTCGCCCGGGTAGTCCTTGAACATCAGCGCCAGCGCGTAGGAGCCGCGCACGCGCACCATCATGCGGTTGATGGCGTCCACGGGGCCCAGCTTGTACTTGTTGTAGTAGTAGTCCACCAGCTTGATGGCCACCTCGGTGTCCGTCTGGCTGTAGAACTTGTAGCCCTCGCGGGTCAGCTTGTCCTTGAGCTCCGCGTAGTTTTCGATGATGCCGTTGTGCACGCCCACCACGCCCGCTTCCGCGTCGCCGGCGGCGCCGGGCACGCTGCTGCTGATGTGGGGATGGGCGTTGACTTCGCTGGGCGCGCCGTGGGTGGCCCAGCGGGTGTGGCCGATGCCGCAGCAGCCCTGTATGGCGCTGCCGTTATCGATCTTTTCCGCCAGGTTGCGGAGCTTGCCCATGGCCTTGACCACCTCGGCCGGGGCGTCGCCGTTGCGCACCGCCAGGCCCGCGGAGTCATAGCCGCGGTATTCCAGGTGCCTCAGTCCGTTCAACAGGATCGGCGCCGCCTGATTCGCGCCGGTATAGCCTACGATGCCGCACATGTATTGATTCCTCCTGTATGCTGTAAAAGTTCTTGCGATCAGTTTTCTTCATTTGCAAATAGAATGATCATTACAAAGACCATGATGATTATACCTGAACCGGCGGAGATTTGCAAGACGCAGCCGCCGTTACGGGGCGCTTTGCACCTCCACCACGGTCACTGTCCCGCCTTCCACCCGGAAGCGGACGTTGTGCCCGGCGAACAGGAAGCCGTAGACGCGGCCGGGGTCCTGCTGGTAGGCGGGGCGGGGGTCCAGGGACAGGGCCTGGAGCAGGGCCGGGCGTTTGGCCTCGGGGATCTGTTCGAGCAGCTCCGGCGGGAAGACGACCTTGAGCGCGTCGCCGCTGTGGGCGTCGGCAAAGCCGCCCGACGCGTCGGGCACGGCCTCGGCATAGGGCAGGTAGGGCTTCACGTCGTAGATGGGCGTGCCGTCCATCAGGTCGACCCCGCTGACCAGCAGCCGGGCGCGGCCGGCCTCCTCCTCCACGGCGATCAGCCGCACCAAGGAGAGCCCCAGCCGGTTCGGGCGGAAGGGCGAACGGCTGGCGAACACGCCCACCCGCTCGTTCCCGCCCAGGCGCGGCGGGCGCACCAGGGGCTCAAAGCTATCGCGCTCCGGCACGGCGGAAAAGCCCCAGATCAGCCACAGATGGCTGAACTGCTCGATGCCGCGCAGGGCATCGGGCGTATCGTAAGGTTTTTCAAACACCACCCGCCCGGTGATATCGCTGCCCAGGCCGCTCTGGCGGGGCAGGCCGAACTTTTCTGGAAAATCGGTGCGGATGCGGGCGATGACGGTCAATTGGTCGGACATGGGGGCCTCCAGATCACGGTTGCAGGACGGTCACACCAGCCAGTCTTCAACTTTCAGGCCGGGGACGCGTTCAAACTCGCGCATATTGTGTGTGATCAACGGGATCGAAAGAGATCTCGCGTGCCCGGCGATCAGCACGTCCCGGTCACCGATGGGCGTTCCTTTTTCAGCGAGAAAAGCCATGATCTCTCCGGCACAGGCTGCGGCATCTTCATCAAATGGAAGGATCTGGATCCAGGCAAGCAGGGCGTTCAGCGACATCCGGTTTTTTTCAGGATTGGTGGAACGGTTCACGCCGTACATCAGCTCCATATAAGTGATCGTGCTGATGCACAGGCCGTCCTCGATCGCGTCCAGCAATCTGTTTCGGAGTGGATGGTCCTTATGCCGTATGGCAGTCACCAGGATGTTGGTATCCAGCATGTACATTACAGCGCGGCCTCCGGTTCCTGCCGGGATTGTTGAGGCCGGCCGTCTGCCATGAAATCATCTGTAAAACCGTCCAGCCCCTCAAGAAAAGTGGACCTGAGTTTGCTCTTGGGTGTCAGCGTGATGGTGTCCCCGATCCGATTGATCAGGATCTCCTCATCCGGCAGCCGGTACTCCAACGGGATGCGGATCGCCTGGCTGCGGCCGGTCATAAACGTGCGGGTGTAAGTCATATGGGAACCCCCCTTTCACACACAGTATATATCATGATAGATATCTTCGTCAAGCAGAATTCATGGGATACCTTGCATTCCCCGCCATCCCGTTGTATCATGGGGAGGTCGGCTGGACCGACGGAGATGAAGGCCGCGGCTCTGCTGCGGCACGGAGAGGTGAGCAACATGCCTGAGGATTCGCGGCAGCTCTGGCAGCGCATCGGGATACGCTGTCTGATCCTGGCCGCGCTGATCCCGCTGGTCACCATGGGCCTGCCGGCCTGCTGGTACCTGTTCGGGCCCTTTTTGATGGCGCTTTTGCTGGCGGCCCCCCTGCAGCGGCCCATCGCCTGGCTGCAGAAGCAGCTGCGGCTCCAGCGCGGCATCGCCGTGATGGTGATGCTCTTGCTGGTATTCGTGGTCATCGGGCTGTTCGTCTACTGGTTCATGTCCTTCGCGGTCACCCAGGCCATCGCGGCGCTGCAGAACGCGCCTCAGAGCATCGAGGTGCTCACGCAGCTGTACCGCGGGTTCCGGGAGTGGCTGACGCGGCAGTTCGAGGCGAGCTTTGACCTGACCCGGCTGGACAATCTGATCGACCAAGCCCTGACCCAGCTGACGGCCTGGGCCACCCAGCTGGCGGGCACGCTGGTCTCGGCCACGGTGAACACCGCCAAGAGCCTGCCGGGCTTCCTGCTGTTCGCCAACTTCCTGATCCTGAGCAGCTACTTCATCACCCGGGACTACCCGGTCTGGCGCGGACGGCTGTTCCCCTCGAAGGGAGACAGCGCCACCGAGCGCCTGCGCGTCTCCGCGGTGGAGGCGGTGGGCGGGTATCTCAGGGTGCAGGTGTTCTATACACTGGTGGTGCTGCTGGTCTCCGCGGCGGTCTTCACGCTGTTCGGCGTCCCCTACGCCTTTGTGATCGCCTGCGTGGCGGCGCTGCTGGAATTCCTGCCCATCTTCGGCAACGGCACCCTGTACGTGCCGCTGATCATCATCCTGTACCTGGCGCGGGAGCCGCGCATCGCCACCATCATCCTGGTGGTGCACCTGTTCTTCTACATCGGGCGCAAGGTGTCTGAACCGCGCCTGATGAAGCGGCAGATGGGCCTGAGCCCGGTGCTGTCTCTCGTGAGCATGTACCTGGGCCTGCAGCTGGGCGGCGTGCTGGGCCTGACCCTGGCGCCGATCATCGCGGTGGTCATCACCGCCGCCGTCCGGGCCGGGTTCTTCAACGGGGCCGTCAGCGACTTTAAGGACGGCGTTAAGTGGATCCGCAGAAAGCTCAAGCGGGAGGACGCGCGGCAGAAGGGGCAGTGACGCCCCGGCGGCCCCGCCTGAATTGTCCAACAGAATAAAACGCTCAAAAAGCCGGTTTTTATTGCACACGCAGTAAAAACCGGCATTTTTTGGCTGTTTGCATGAAACGATTTTGACCATTGGCATAAACCCGGAATATTGACGGGCGGCCGGGAGCGCCATATAATATCTGGTAGAAATATCGCAGATAAAGACAATAGCGTATTTAGCTACCGGATGAGCGCGGGCCGAGGGACCGCAGAAGAATCAGGAGGAGCGTATGGACGACAAAAGAGACACCTGCTGTGCCGTCGATGAACAGGCGCTGTACGACCAGGTCGCCGAAGTGATCGAACGGTACAAAGACCGGCCGGGATCCCTGATCATGGTGCTGCACGCCGCCCAGCAGATCTTCGGGTACCTGCCGGAGAAGCTGCAGCAGTTCATTGCCGACGGGATGGGCATCCCCCTGTCGGAGATCTGCGGCGTCATCAGCTTCTATTCCTTCTTTTCCACCCAGAAGCGCGGCAAACACACCATCCGCATGTGCCAGGGGACGGCCTGCTATGTGCGCGGCGGCAAAAAGGTGGTGGACGAGATCAAAAAGGAACTGAACGTGGAGGTGGGCGGCACCACCGAGGACGGACAGTTCACCTTTGAGATCGTGCGCTGCATCGGCTCCTGCGGCCTGGCCCCGGCCATGATGGTGGACGACGACGTGTATAAACAAGTGTCGCCCACCAAGCTGCGCGGGATCCTGGCCCGGTATGCCCGGGAAGCGGAGGAGGGAGGTGTCCAGGCGTGATCAGGACCATCGATGATCTTCAGCGGATGAAGGAATCCTACCTGGCCAGGATGGGCCAGTACAAGTACCTGGCGCTGGTATGCTATTCCACGGGCTGCCTGTCTTCCGGCTGCAAGGCCGTGCGGGACGCCATGGTGGAGGAGGTCGAGAACCATCACCTGGAAAAGCAGGTGGCGGTGATCGAGGCGGGCTGCATGGGCACCTGCGCGGTGGGGCCCGTGGTGTACATCCTGCCGGAAGGCACCTACTATACCGAAATGAACCCGGAGAAGGTGCGGGACGTGGTGCGGCGGCACTTCATCGGCGGCAAGGCCGTGGAGGAATACACCTTCTTTGACAATATCCAGCAGAAGCACATGCTGGATATCCGGGACGTGCCCTTTTTCCGGGATCAGGTGCGCATCGCCCTGCGCAACTGCGGCCTGATCGACGTGAACTGCATCAACAGCTATGTGGCCAAGGACGGCTATCTGGCCCTCGCGCGCATCCTGGAGCAGGGCGACCGCGGCGCGGTCATCGAGGAGATGAAGCGCTCCGGCCTGCGCGGCCGCGGCGGCGCGGGCTTCCCCACTGGGGTCAAGTGGGAGGCCGCCTTTAAGCAGCCCGGGGAGGAAAAGTACATCATCTGCAACGCCGACGAGGGCGACCCCGGCGCGTTCATGGACCGCTCCGTGTTCGAGGGCGATCCCCACAGCGTCATTGAGGGCATGCTGATCGGCGGCTACGCCATCGGCGCGAGCCACGGCGTGGTCTACCTGCGCGCCGAGTACCCCGTGGCCATGCAGCGCCTGGAGCCCGCCCTGGAGGAGGCCCGGCGCGTCGGCCTGCTGGGTGAAAACATCATGGGCTCCGGCTTCAGCTTCGACATCGAGATCCGCATCGGCGCGGGCGCCTTCGTGTGCGGCGAGGAGACGGCGCTGATGGCGTCGGTGGAGGGCCAGCGCGGCGAGCCCCGACAAAAGCCGCCCTTCCCCTTCCAGAGCGGCCTGTTCGGCAAGCCCACCATCATCAACAACGTGGAGACCCTGGCCACCGTGCCCGCCATCATGCTGCACGGGGCGGACTGGTTCCGGCAGTACGGCACGGAAAAGAGCCCGGGCACCAAGGTCTTTGCCCTTTCGGGCAATATCGTGAACACGGGCTTGGTGGAGGTGCCCATGGGCACGCCCCTGTCCGAGGTGGTGTTCTCCATCGGCGGCGGCATCCCCGGCGGCAAGGCCTTCAAGGCGGCCCAGACCGGCGGACCCTCCGGCGGGTGCATTACCCGGGAGAACATCAACACGCCCCTGGACTATGAGTCCCTGGCGGCGCTGGGCTCCATCATCGGCTCCGGCGGCCTGATCGTCATGGATGAGGACACCTGTATGGTGGATACCGCCCGGTTCTACCTGGACTTCATCCAGGAGGAATCCTGCGGCAAGTGCACCGCCTGCCGCGTGGGCACCAAGCGCATGCTGGAGATCCTGAACCGCATCTGCGCGGGCCAGGGCAAGCCCTGCGACATCCCGGCCCTGGAGAAGCTGGGCGACATCATCAAGGACACCGCCATGTGCGGCCTGGGCCAGAGCGCGCCCAACCCCGTGCTGTCCACCATCAAGAACTTCCGCGAGGAGTATGAGGACCATATCTACAGCCACAAGTGCGCCGCCGGCGTCTGCGGCGACCTGGTCAGCAGCCCCTGCGAGAACACCTGCCCCGCGGGCATCAACATCCCCGGCTACATGAGCCTGATCGCCACCGGCGACTATATGGGCGCGGCGCGGATCATGCTCAGGGACAACCCGCTGTCCGGCATCTGCGGGCGCGTGTGCACCCACCCCTGCGAGCGGCGCTGCCGCCGCGCCACGGTGGACGAGGCCATGAACATCTGCGAGCTCAAGCGCTTTGCCACCGACTGGGCCTACCGCCAGGGCGTGCCCACGGACGAAGACCTGAAGCCCATCGCGCACCTGGACAAGAAGGTGGGCATCATCGGCGCGGGGCCTTCCGGCCTGACCTGCGGCTACTACCTGGCGCGGCTGGGCTATCAGGTGGATATCTATGAGGCGGAAAAGCGCGCCGGCGGCGTCATGACCTACGGCATCCCCGACTACCGCCTGCCCCCGGACATCCTGGAGCGCGAGATCCACAATATCGAGCGCGCCGGCGTCCGCATCATCCTGAACACGCGGGTGGGCAGGGACATCACCTTCAGCGCCCTGCGCAAGAAATACGACGCGGTGTTCATCGGCATCGGCGCCCAGAAGGCCCTGACCATGGGCCTACCCGGGGAGGACCTGGAGGGCGTGTACCACGGCCTGGACTTCCTCAAGCGGCACTACCTGGAGCGGGACCTGGACTTCACGGGCAAGAAGGTGGCCATCATCGGCGGCGGCAACACCGCCATCGACTCCGCCCGCACGGCCATCCGCCTGAACGCCCGGGAGGTGACCATCCTGTACCGCCGCAACCGGGAGGATATGCCGGCGGACAAGGCGGAGATCAAGGACGCGCTGGAGGAAGGCGTCAAGCTGCGCACCCTGGTGAACCCGGTGGAGTTCCTGGGCGTCAACGGCAAGCTGCGCTACCTGGTCATCATGAAGCAGACCCTGGGCGCCTTCGACGAGTCCGGCAGGCGCAGGGCGGTGCCCAGCGGCGAGACCGTGATCGAGGACTTCGACGTGGTCATTCCCGCCATCTCCCAGCGGCCGGACACCGAGTTCCTCAGGGGCAAGGTGGACCTGAACCGCGACCGCGTGAAGGCGGACCGCTATACCCAGGCCACCTCCATGCCCGGGGTCTTCGTGGGCGGCGACGCGCACCGGGGCCCGGAGGACATCGTGAACGCCGTGTGCGAAGCCAAGAAGGCCGCCGCCAGCATCGACAAATACCTGGGCGGCAAGGGAGAGCTGTACAAAGGCTTTGACCAGCCCATCACGGACTACCATATCGAAGGCGATATCGTCCCCCATAACCGGTTCCTGACCCGCCAGGTGGGCGCGGAAGAAGCCATCGGCAGTTTCTGTGAGCGCAATCTGGGCATGCACGAGCTGGATGCCCGGGCTGAAGCCAGCCGCTGCCTGCGCTGTGACAGGAGGTAATGAACATGGCGGATATCAAACTGACCATCAATGGCAGAGCCTGTACCGCCCCTGCCGGGAGCACCATCCTGGAAGCGGCGGACCTGAACAATATCCACATCCCCCGGCTGTGCTACCTGAAGGGGATCCACAAATACGGCGCGTGCCGCATCTGCGTGGTGGAGCAGGTCAGCCCTCCGGCGAGGAACCTGCAGGCGGCCTGCGTGGTGGAGGCCCGGGACGGCATGGTGATCGAGACCAACTCCGCCCGCGTGAGGGAAGCCCGCAAGGCCATGTACGAGCTGCTCTTGTCCAACCACGACATGAAGTGCCTGACCTGTGCCCGCAACCAGGACTGCGAATTCCAGGCCCTGGGACGGGAGCTGGGCGTGGAGGACTCCCCCTACGAGGGCGAACGGGAGCTTTTGCCCCTGGACGTGAGCGAATCCATCACCCGGGACCCCAACAAGTGCATCCTGTGCCGCCGCTGCGTGAGCGTGTGCCGTGACATCCAGACGACCTCCGTGCTCACGGCGGAGAACCGCGGCTTCCACACCGTCATCAGCCCCGGGTTCAACCTGCCCATCGGCAGCTCGGCCTGCACCTTCTGCGGCCAGTGCGTGGTGGTATGCCCGGTGGGCGCTCTGAGGGAGACCAGCCACAAGGATCGCGTGCTCAGGGCCCTGGGCGACCCCAGCAAATATGTGGTGGTGCAGCCCGCGCCCGCCGTGCGCGTGGGCATAGGCGAGTGCTTCGGCCTGCCGGCGGGCTCCTGCGAGACCGGACGCCTGGCCGCGGCCCTCCGGCGCATGGGCTTTGACGCGGTGTTTGACACCAACTGGAGCGCGGATCTGACCATCCTGGAGGAGGGCACGGAATTCCTGCAGCGCTTCAAGGACGTGCTCTCCGGCGGAAAAGCCGTGCTGCCGATGATGACCTCCTGCTCCCCGGGCTGGATCCAGTTCATCGAGCACAATTTCCCGGACCAGCTCGAGCACCTGTCCACCTGCAAATCCCCGCATGAGATGTTCGGCGCGGTCATCAAGAGCTATTACGCGCAGAAGATCGGCAGGAAGCCGGAGGACATGTACGTGGTGTCCGTGATGCCCTGCACCGCCAAAAAGACCGAGTGCGCGCGCCCGGAGCTGAGCAACGACGGCGTGCCCAATGTGGACGCGGTGCTGACCACCCGGGAGCTGGGCGACATGATCAAGTCCATGGGCATCGACTTCCTGGACCTGCCTGAAGAGGAGTTCGACGCGCCCCTGGGCCTGTCTACGGGCGCGGCGGACATCTTCGGCGTCACCGGCGGCGTCATGGAGGCGGCGCTGCGCACTGTGTATGAGATCGTGACCGGCCGGGAGCTGCCCTTCCCCAACCTGCACGTGTCGCCCATCGTGGGTCTGGAGCAGATCCGGGAGGCGGTGATCAGGCTGGAGAACGTGAAGCCGGAGTGGAAGGCCGCGGAGGGCTTTGAAGTGCGCATCGCCGTGACCAGCGGCTACGAGGGCGCGCGCAAGCTGATGGATCAGATCCGGGCGGGAGAGAGCCCCTACCACTTCATTGAGGTCATGGGCTGCCCCGGCGGCTGCATCACGGGCGGCGGCCAGCCCCGTCCCCGGGGGGATATCCGCGTCACGCGCCAGAAGCGGCTGGAGGCTATCTACAAGGAGGATGAGCGCAAGCCGATCCGGAAATCCCACGAGAATCCCGCCCTGCTGGCCTTCTACAAGGAATGGGGCGAGCCGGGCTGCCATAAGTCCCACGAATACCTGCACACCCATTACGTGAAGCGCGGCAAATACAACGAGCTGACAGATGAAAACTTCGTCGTCAAAGGATGACGAGGAAAGCAAAAAAGGCCGCCGGCACAGGTTCTGTGCCGGCGGTCTTGTGGTTCAGTGGGATTATTTCAGCATGCTCTCTTCCCAGCTGTCGAAGGGCTTCAGCTCCAGGAGCTGAGCGACGGTGGGAGCCACGTTGGCCAGGCCGAAGGCGCCTTCCTTCATCTCGTGGCGCTCGTCCTTGTCGTAGATGATGAAGGGGACGGGGTTCAGGCTGTGGGCCGTGCGGACCTCGATCTTGCCCTTCTTGTTCTTTTCGAGCATCTGGTCGGAGTTGCCGTGGTCGGCGGTGACGATCAGGATGTAGCCCTCGGCGTCGCAGACCTTCTTGATGCGCGCCAGCTCCAGGTCGACGCTCTCCACCGCGATCTCCGTGGCGTACAGGTTGCCGGTATGGCCTACCATGTCGCCGTTGGGGAAGTTGCAGCGGATGAAGCCGTACTGGTGGCTCTGCATGGCCTCGATGACCTTGTCGGCGATCTCGGTGGCCTTCATCCAGGGGCACTCGTCAAAGGAGCGCACGTCGCTGGGGATCTCGCAGTAGTCTTCCAGCTCCTCGGAGACCTTGCCGGAGCGGTTGCCGTTCCAGAAATAGGTCACGTGGCCGTACTTCTGAGTCTCGGACACGGCGTATTCCTTGATGCCCGCGGCCACCAGCAGCTCGGTCAGGGTATCGCGGATCTGGGGCGGGTTCACCAGGTACTTGTGGGGGATGTGCAGGTCGCCGTCGTACTCCAGCATGCCGGCGTACTTGACCTGCGGGACTGCGCCGCGGTCAAACTTGTCAAAGGAAGCGTCGCCGTCGAAGGCCATGGAGAGCTCCAGGGCGCGGTCGCCGCGGAAGTTGAACAGGATCACGCTGTCGCCGTCCTGCATCGCGCCCACGGGCTTGCCGTTTTCGGCGATGACGAAGGCGGGCAGGTCCTGGTCGATGGCGCCGGTCTCGGCCCGCAGGGTCTCCACGGCCTCCGCGGCGCTGGCGAAGTAGCGGCCTTCGCCGTGGACGTGCACGTCCCAGCCGGCCTTGACCATGGGCCAGTTGGCCTGGTAGCGGTCCATGGTGATCTGCATGCGGCCGCCGCCGGAAGCGATCCGGCCGTCGAAGCTCCCGTCATTGAGCTCGGAAAGCACGCTTTCGAGCTGGGCGATGTATTCTGGCGCGGAGGTGGCGGGCACGTCGCGGCCGTCCAGCAGCACGTGGACGCGGACCTTGCTGACGCCTTCCTTCTTGGCTTCCTTCAGCATCGCGATCAGGTGGGAGATGTTGGAGTGGACGTTGCCGTCAGAGAGCAGGCCGATGAAGTGCAGGGTCGTGCCCTTTTCGACTACGGAGCCCGCCAGGTCCTTCCAGGTCGCGCTCTGGTAGATGGAGCCGGACTCGATGGACTCGTTGACCAGCTTGGCGCCCTGAGAATAGATCTGGCCGCAGCCCAGGGCGTTATGGCCCACCTCGCTGTTGCCCATGTCATCGTCGGTGGGCAGGCCGACGGCACCGCCGTGGGCCTTGATGCACTGCCAGGGGCAGGTCGCCTTGAACTCATCCAGGGTCGGGGTGGTGGCCTTTTTGACCATGTTGCCGAGTTCTTCGGGCGTTTCGCCCACGCCGTCCATGACGACGAGAACCACGGGTTTCTTCATATCGAAATACCTCCTTAGAAATGTACGATCTGTATGGCAGCGGGGGTGCTCCCCCGCCGCAGTCAGTCTATCGCAATCGGGGGAGATTGTCAACGGAAAGGCGGGAAAATAAGTAAAGGCCAGAGGTTTATGACAACTCTTTCATCCAGACCAGATCCCGAAAACGGATATGCCGGATCGTGCTGGTGCTGTAGTCGATCTCGTCATTGGTGATTACGATCTTCTGGCAAGAATTATCCAGCTTTGAAAAGGCGCCAAATTCTCGCTCATAAGCTTTTTCCTCTGCGACGGAGTATGCTACCTGAATATAGTATTCCTTATTACCTTTATTTGCCACAAAGTCGATCTCATGAGCGCCGTCAAAATATACCTGGATGTTGTATCCCATAAACACAAGCTCATTGTACACGATGTTTTCAAAATTGTGCGTCATGTCATACCGGTGATTCAGGACCCGGATGGAATTCAGTGCCACATCTTCATTATATATTTTCTGAAAATAAGCCAGTTCCCGTTTCGCTTTCGTAGAGTATCTTTTGACGCTTTCTATGGCATAAGCCTCTTCCAAATACCCGATATATTTGGTGATCGTTGTCAGTGAACAGGGCAATCCTGCGCCAGTCATGGCTTTTTCTATAGATCTCGCTGACAGGATTCGGCTGTTGGATAAAAAAACATAATTGGCTAACCGCTTGAATACTTCGGTTTTCCGGATGCTGTAACGGTTGATGATATCGTTCAGAATAATCGTTTCATTCAGGTCATTCAGATAGATCCTCAGCGAGGCTTCGCTGTCGTATTCGATCCTCTTCGGAAAACCGCCCCAGATGATATAATCCGTCAGAGACACGTCTTTTCCCAAATCCTTGGCATATTCTGCAAGCTCTCTGTATACAAACGGACGGATCCGGAAAGAAACGTATCGCCCAGAGAGTTCTTTGGTGAATTCTCTGGACAATAGTTTTGAATTGGAACCGCTGATGAACACCGAACAATTCCGAACGCGCAGTGTTCTGCAAGCGCTCGCCCAGCCATTGACCCTTTGCACCTCATCAAGAAAAACATAACACAAGTCGGCCTTCCGGTGGCTGTCAACATGGGAGAGAAGGGCTGTTTCATCGGGTATTGCGTTTAAAACCGCGGTGTCTTCGAAATCCAGAAAAATGATATTATTCGTATGAGTCTGGATTTCGTGATATATGTTGTTCAGGATGACGGATTTCCCGCATCGCCGGATACCGGTGATGATCTTGATCAGATCGCTGTTATAGAATTCCCGGATGGGTTCCATATATTTTTCGCGCTGAATCATGTTTGAGACCTCCTGAAGGGTGTTTCTATTGGACATTCTACCTTGTTTTCTGTTTTTTGTCCAGCACTACTGTACAATATTTCAAAAATCAGAAAATTGTCCAATAGAAAAGGCGCCTGTTCCGAGGATCACAATGACATCCGGAACAAGCGTCGAAGATGATGTGGTTATTCAGCTGCACTGGACGTCCGTCCCCGGGTCCTTCCGGTCGGGGCACCATTGCGCCAGCGCCCGGAGGCCCTCCGGGGTCACGGGGCGGATCCAGGTGCCCTTGAACAGGTGGCGCTGCATCAGGATGTAGCGGATGGGCTCGTCCACATAGCAGCAGGCGAAGACCAGCAGGGTGGGCCAATGCCAGACCATGCCCGTCAGCCAGACCAGGGGCAGCACCATCGCCCACATGAATATGATCTCCAGCACCGTGCCGGTGGTGGCGTCGCCTGCGGCGCGGAAGGTGTCGTTCTGGGTCCAGTTACCCATGCGGATGATGGCGAAGGCGAGGTAGATCGCCAGCATACCGAAGGCGAGGCGGAAGCTTTCGCCGCTCATGCCCATCATGGTCAGGATGGGCTGGTGCAGCGCGATCAGCACAGCGCCCAGCAGGCCGATGAACAGCTGGCACATATAGACCAGCCGCCAGGCCCGGGCGTAGGCGGTCTGGGGCTCCCCGGCGCCCACGTTCGTGCCCACCAGCACCGACGAGGCGCTGGAAAAGCCCGCGAAGAAGCCGATGACCAGGCCCTCCAGGGTGCGGAACACCGCCAGGGCGGCGATGGCCTCCTCCGGCTGGCGGCCCAGCACGATATTGATGACCATGTTGCCGACGCCGATCAGCACCTCATTGCAGATGATGGGGAAGCACTTGCGCAGGTAGGCCGTGACGAGGCTCCGATCCCACCGGAAATGGCGGCGGAAGGCCAGCAGGTACCTGTGTCCGCTGCGCTTTGCCAGCAACACGATGGTCAGGATGTTCGCTGCCTGGGCAATGACGGTGGCCAGGGCCGCGCCGCGTACGCCCAGGGCGGGCAGGCCCAGGTGGCCGAAGATGAGCACCCAGTTCAGGACGATATTGGTGAAGACCGACGCGATGGACCCGTACAGCGGGATGCGCACGCGCTCCGTGCAGCGCAAGAGCGCCGCCATGGCCATGGAGAGGACCATCAGCGGATAGGCGAAGCCCACGATGCGCAGGTACTGGACGCCGATTAACTGGATGGCGGGCTTGTCCGTGTACAGGCGCATGATCCCCTCAGGGAACAGCACCGCCAGCAGGCCGAAGGTCAGGCCCACCGCCATCATGCAGGTCAGGGTCAGACCGTAGGAGCGGTTGATGCCCTCATCGTCCTTGGCGCCCCAATACTGCGAGAAAAAAAGCATGCCGCCGCCCACGAACCCCCAGTACCCGCTGAACATCAGCGAGGAGAACTGGGCGCAGAGGCCGACGGCACCGACTTCCGTATTTCCCAGCGAGGCGATCATCATGGTGTCCACCATGGACCCGGTGGTCGACAGCAGGTTCTGCAGCGCCACCGGCACGGCGATCACCGCCACCCGGCGCAGGAAAGAGGGCCAGTTGAAACGTCTATTCAAAATAATATCCTTATTTGAGCTTCAGTCCGTCGCTGAAGGCTTTGCCGACGACCTCGCCCACCACGCGGTAGGCGTTGAAGGACGGGTCGAAGATGATGGGGCGGAGCTTGCCCAGATCGACCTTGCCGTCGGTCAGGATGCTTTCGTCCGCCTGGGAGGCCACGATCTCGCCGATCAGGTAGCCGGAGGAGGGATCCCAATTACGGACTCTGCACTCCAGGGTCAGGGGGTATTCCTCGATGATGGGGGCGTCCACGTGGGCGCTCTTGTGGGTGTGGCAGCCGGCCTTTTCGATCTTGTTGACGTTTTTGCCGCTCTCCACGCCGAAGTAATCGGAGATGAGCACCGTGTCCGCCGTGCCGAAGGCCACGGTGAAAGCGCCGGTCTTCTCGAAGTTTTCGGTGGTCTTGTGCTTGGAGAGCATGATGGTGATCTCGCCCTCGTCGCTCTGCATGCCCCAGGCCGCGTTCATGGCGTTGGGCACGCCGTTTTCGTCATAGGTGCCGATGATCAGCACGCACTCGGGCGTGATGATGGATTTTTTTCCGGAGAATTCCATATTATTCCTCTTCATCCAGCAGCTGGGTCAGTCTCGCGAACAAAGTATCCACCAGCGCGTCGTCGTCGATGGAGACATAGTAGTCCTCGCCGTTTTCGTCCTGCTCGATCTTCATGAAGACCACGTAGCCGTTTTCGTCGTCGGCGTTTTCCTCGTCCTCGATGGGCATCAGGGCGATGTACAGCTCACCTTCCTGGTCCAGGGTGGTGATGTATTCAAAGCGGGTGGTATTGCCGTCCTCATCGGTGAGCTCGATCACATCGGGGATCTCGTCGGTCTCCGGTTCCTGGTCGGGGCGGATGATCTCGTCGTTAGCCATTTCTTCGTTCTCCTTCTTGTTTTGTTGGTTGTCCAGCCACGCCTGCAAAATCACGGCGGCGGCGACTTTATCCACAGATTTTTTCCGGTCCTCCCGGCGCACGCCGCCCTCGATCAGCGCGCGGGTGGCGCTGACGGTGGTCAGGCGCTCGTCCATCCATTCCACGGGCACGCCCTGGTCGGTGAGCACCTGCATGAAGCGCTGCACCTTCTCGGCCTGGAAGCCCACGGAGCCGTCCATGTTCCGGGGCAGGCCGCAGACGATCAGGTCCGCGCCGTGCTCCTGCATCAGGCGCAGGATCTCCCGGCTGTCCGGCCCCCAGCCCACGGAGTGGATGACCGTGAGGGGCGACGCGATCAGCCGCCCTTCGTCGCTCAGCGCGACGCCGATGCGGGCATCGCCCACATCCAGGCCCAGGACGCGGCTCATCGGGCGGGGAAGTGGCCCTGCAGGTAGTAGCGGACCAGCTCCTCCAGGATCTCGTCGCGCTCCAGACGGCAGATCATGCTGCGGGCGTTGTTGTAGCTGGTGATATAGGTCGGGTCGCCGGTCAGGATGAAGCCGACCAGCTGGGTGACCGGGTCGTAGCCTTTTGCCTCCAGGGCACTGTATACGTGCGCGAGGATCAGGGACGCCGTCTCCTGGCCTTCGGAGAACCGCGTGAATTTGGTGGTGCCGTTCAGCTCGGACATGATCGGTCATCTCCTTTCTTGCTATCCAATACAGTATACAACGTTTTGCCCCCTGCCGCAAGCTAAAAATCTCCCAAAAATGGCAATCGACGCAAGGAATTGCAGGCCGATTGCGCGGCGTTTTCCGGGCAGACGGCAGGCCTATTTGCAAAATCCGCCGTTTTCGTGTATTATAAATAGAATAAAGCTGCCGACAGGCGGCGGAGAGGAGGGCGGGACCGCGTGCGACGGGGCTTCTGTGTGATGCTGGCCGTGCTGATTTTGTGGACGGCCTGTGCCTGTGCCGCCACGCTGCCCTCCGGAATGCTGACTGTAGAAGAGGAAGCCTTTGCCGGGGTCCCGGTGACGGAGTTCACCCTGCCGGAGGGCCTGCAGACCATCGCCGCCCGCGCATTTTCCTCCGCAGCGCTCAGGCACGTGATCCTCCCGCCCTCGGTGAGCGCCATCGACAACACGGCCTTTGAAGGGGTGGCGGCGGACTTTTTCGCTACTGTGGCCGAAGGCAGCTATGCCGAGACCTGGTGCAGGATTCACGGCGTCTCCTATTCCTATGGCAGCACGCCTTATGTCACGCCCGCGGTGACGGCCCTGTCCGTCTCCCTGCAGGGGGATAAGTATCTTGGTACACCTTACAGCGTCATGGACTGCCAGGCCTTTGTGGAGGCCTGCCTCTTTGACGCGGGGATCAACCTGAACCTGGCGGGCAGCAACGCCTGGTACCGCAGGATGGATTGGGTCGGCACCCCTGAGGAGTGCATCGCCGTGTTCGGCAGCATCCCCAAGGGCGCGTTTTTGTACATCCACGCCTTTGACGGCGGGGAGCCCGCCTACTACATGGATGATCTGGGCAACGCCTCCCACATCGGCATCTACACGGGGACTAACAAAGGCGCGATGGCTTCGAGCTATTCCCAAAAAGGAGTCATCTATTCCGAATTTAATGGAACGACGATGAAAAACAGCTGGAACTGCGTGGGCCTCTGGCGGGAGCTGGACTACGGGGAGACCATCAACCGCAGGCTGCAGAAGTTTTACTGAGACGATACAGAGAATGAAATGAAAAGGGGCAGTTGCACAAGTATATGAACGCCCTCATCCGTCACGCCTACGGCGTGCCACCTTCCCCCGAGATCGGGGGAAGGCTCTCGCTTTGTGATGCTTCAAATTAGTTGAATCTACAATGGCTTTAATGTTTTTGTGGGCGGCGGATACCAAAAGCCTTCCCCCGATTTCGGGGGAAGGTGGCCGAGCGAAGTGAGGTCGGATGAGGGTTGTGTACTATGGTGCAACAGCCCCTTAACTGTATGGATCGTTATTGCCGTTTGACCTTCCGGAAGTTGCCCACGGTCTCGCTGACCATGGACACGCAGGCGAAGGTATCCGGGAACTGGCTCAGGATCTCCTCCATGCGCACGATCTGGTGGCGGTTGATGACGCAGACCAGCATGGTCTTGCCCTGGTGGGAGTAGCCGCCCTCCACCTGGATGATGGTGGTGGAGTGGTGCAGCTCCTGGATGACGGCCCGGGTGACCTCCTCGGGGTGGGCGGTGATCATCTCCACCTTCCAGGCCTGCTTGCCGGAGTGCACGCAGCGGTCCGAAACGAGGGTGGTCAGCAGCGCGTAGATGATGCACAGGGCCACGGGCTCGATGTTGTAGCCGTATACGAAGTAGGACAGGGAGGCCACCACCACGTTGGCCACAAAGACCACGTGGGTCATGGAGTAGCTGGGGTGCTTCTTGTGCACGAACTCGCCGATGAAGTCGGTGCCGCCGGTGGACGCGCCGTGGCGGATGGTCATGCCGTAGATGAAGCCGTTGATGGTGCCGGATACCACCGGCGCCAGCAGGGTGGAGCGCCCGTCGTCCGTATGGTAGATGAAGGGCGTCATATCCACTTCATTCTGCAAAAACAGCAGGATCCCGGAAAAGACCAGGGTAAAGACCATCGTGCGCAGGGCGAAGCGCTTGTCCACGAAAATGGCGCAGAAGATGGCCAGCGGGATGTTCATGATCAGCGAGAAGTAGCCGACGCTGAAGTCGAACAGGTACTGGATCATGGTGGCCAGGCCGTTGACGCCGGAGGGCGCGAAGGCGTTGTGCAGGATGAAGATCTGGTAGTTGAGCGCCATCAGGGCCGCCATCGCGAGGATCACGATGTAATCCACTACGGTTTTCAGCCGGGGGTCCATCTGTTTGCGTTCGGACATGGGAAGAAAGCTCCTGTTCTCCGTTATGACGGACCGCGGCGTAGCGCCGGCGGTCCTGTTTTTTTATTGTATCATCGAAAGGCGGGAAATTCAACCGCAATCTCCGCTGATGCGGCAGACGGAAGGCACCTTTGATAACACACATGAATCATCATGAAAAATATTGACAAAACATGAATAAACAGATATATATGGGGTATCAGGGGCAGAACGGAGGTGATCACTGTGCCGAGAGAGAAGAAAGACGCGAGGAATTTCGCCTGTAAGCTGGATCGGGAGATCTTTGAGAAGCTGGAGGAGTACTGTAAAATCTCGGGCCAGAGCAAGACCGCCGTCGTGGAGCGGGCGCTGCAGAAGTACCTGAAAAAGAACTTTGAAAAGATGCGGGAGTTTACGAAACAGCTGTGATCTGCGCCGCTTGCGCTGAACAGAACAGAAGATAAAATACTTTACTTTCCTTTAAATATCTACTATAATCCAATCAATGCTGCTCAGGAGACCCGGATCTGCCTGAAGCTTGTTTTGCGGCGCTCCGGGCCGGGGCAGTAAATCGTATAGGAGGTATCCCATGTTCAAATCTACCCGAGTATGGCGCGGCCTGACGCTGGTTTTTGCGTTTATGCTGGCCGTATCTATGGTGGGCGGCAGCATCCTGGAGAAGTTTAGCTCTTCTGTTGACGCCTTCTTTAACACCCGTAGCCAGGTTCAAATACCAATCAAGAGTAGTGATGGCAAAGAAATCTGGCAATATGAGAGTAAGTACAAAACAGCAATGGCTGCTTTTTCGGGGTTGCAAGAATTTGCTATCCGCGAGAGCCAGGAAACGGTGGCCCTGCTGAAGAATGAGGGCGGCGCGCTGCCCATCGCGAAGGACGCGAAGATCACCCTGCTGGGCGTCCGCTCCTACGCCCCGGTGTACGGCTCTTCCGGCGGCTCCATCACCGATGGCAACGCCACCGTGCAGATCACCAAGTGCTTCCAGGACCGGGGCTTCCAGCTGAACCCCTCCACCCTGGCGGCCTACCAGAAGTTCTTTGCCGATAAGGAGTGGACCAAGCCCCGCTTCGGCGGCGGCATCATCCCCGAGTACGCGGAGATCACCAGCTACAACGATCCCCATGAGTTCACCATGGACGAGGTGCTGGCGCTGAACGCGGACTTCCGCAAGGATTACGCGGATTATGCGGACGCGGCCATCGTGGTGGTGGGCCGTCCCGGCTCCGAGGGCGGCGCTTACTATGCCGGCCAGGAGGGCCTGGCCGAGGGCGTCAAGACCCAGACCGGCAACATCCTGGGCCTGAGCGAGAACGAAGTGGCCCTGATCGAAGAAGCGAAGGCGAACTTTGACAAGGTCATCGTGCTCATCAACGCCGTGAACCCCATGGAGATCGGCAGCCTGAAGAATGACCCCGGCATCGACGCGGTGCTGTGGATCGGCTTCCCCGGCGCTTACGGCTTCTACGGCGTGGCGGACGTGCTGAACGGCACCGTGGCGCCCTCCGCGCACCTGGGCGATACCATGGCTGCCAACACCGCGGTGGATCCCGCCATGCAGAGCGCGGGCAACATCCCCTGGGCCAACGCGGCGGACTTCGTGGCTGATCAGAACGTGAACAGCTACCTGATCGAGGCCGAGGGCATCTACACCGGCTACCGCTATTACGAGACCCGTTACGCGGACATCGTGCTGGGCAACGGCGGCGAGACCGCTTCCGCCGGCACCTACGCCGCGCCGGACGGCACCGTGGCCACCGCGGACGGCGAATGGAAGTATAACGAGCAGGTCGTGTACCCCTTCGGTTACGGCCTGTCCTACACCACCTTCGAGCAGACGCTGGGTCAGGTGACCGTGGCCGCGGACAAGAAGACCGCCCAGGCCATCGTGACCGTCAAGAATGTGGGCGACGTGGCGGGCAAGTCCGTCATCGAGCTCTACGCTTCCGTGCCTTACACCGAGTACGACAAGGCCAACGGCGTGGAAAAGGCCGCCATCCAGCTGATGAACTATGAGAAGACCAACACCCTGAAGCCCGGCGAGAGCCAGACCATCACCGTGAATGTGGATATGAGCCTGCTGGCCAGCTACGACGCCTTCGGCGCGGGCACCTTCATCGTGGATCCGGGCACCTACTACTTCGCGCTGGGCGAGGACGCCCATGACGCCCTCAACAACGTGCTGGCGGCCCAGGGCAAGACCGTGGCCGACGGCATGACCGCCGACGGCGACGCCGCCAAGACCTACACCTGGAATTGGGACGGCGAAGTGGACGCCACCACCTTCTCCGTGGCCAAGACCGGCGAAAAGATCGTGAACCAGCTGACCGAAGGTGACTATGCCATGGACATGAACTACTTCAAGCCCGGCACCGTCACCTACATGAGCCGCTCTGACTGGAACGGCACCTACCCCAAGAAGTATGAAGGCCTCGTGGCGGACGGCCGCCTGAAGGAGCTCCTGTCTGGCGACCTGTACAAGATCAAGGCTGGCGAGGACGTGAGCGACATCGTGTTCGGCGATACCAAGTCCGACCTGACCATCAACGATATGAAGGGCGCCGCCTGGGACGACCCGCGCTGGGACGAGCTGGTCAGCAAGACCACCGTGGAAGAGTTCCTGAACTTCGCGGCCAATGCCTTCCATAACATCGCCGCCATCCCCTCCGTGGGTTTCAACCAGTCCGGCTGCGACGACGGCCCCGGCGGCTCCGACAGCCACTACCTGAACGAGGGCAGCTATCAGGGCGTGCCTTATGCGGACGCTGCGGACTACAACAGCGGTACACGCGTGGCCCCGTCGCCCACCAACCTGGCCTACTCCTGGAACAAGGAGCTGCAGTATGAGAACGGCGAGATCATCCTGGGCGAATCCACCCTGGTGCTGAACCTGCCCATCATGATCGGCCCCGGCCTGAACATCCACCGCAACGCCTACAACGGCCGCCACGTGGAATACTACTCCGAAGATCCCGTCCTGTCCGGCTACACCGGCAGCGCCGTGGTCCAGGGCGCCCAGAGCAAGGGCACGCTGGTCAACATCAAGCACGCCGCCTTCAACGATCAGGAGATCAACCGCTCCGGCATCGCGGTTTTCATGAGCGAGCAGAAGGCCCGTGAGCTGGAGCTCAGGAACCTGCAGCAGGCCTTTGAAGGCAACGGTAAGCCCGCTTCCTTCGTGAACGACGCTTCCAAGAACGAGACCTACACCATGGGCGCGCTGGGCGTCATGACCTCCTACAACCGCATCGGCGCGGTGGCTCCGTCCGCCAACGTCAGCGTGATCCGCAACATCATGATGAACGAGTGGGGCTTCCACGGCTACAACGTGACCGACTTCACCGGCGTCTCCCTGCGCGCCATGCCCAAGGAATCCATCATGAACGGCACCACCGCCTTCTGCGGTTTCGGCGCGAGCGTGGATTACTGGAATGCGGAAGCCCTGTCCGGCGACCGCCAGATGCTGCTCTCTATCAAGGAGGACATGCACAATCTGCTTTATGCTCTGGCTAATTCTGCAGCATTGAATGGCCCTGAAACCTATACTCAGCAGGTGCAGACATGGTGGCGCATCCTGTACAAGGGTTGCACCTACGGCTTCGCCGCCCTGGCGGCCCTGAGCTGCATCTTTGCGGTGATCGCGAAGTTCAACAAGAAATCCAAGAAGGAGGCCAAGTAAGATGGCGAATACCAAGAAACAGAGCAAGCTGGCCTGGATCGCCGTATGCGCGATCGTCGTTGGCCTGATCCTCTACCTCGTCTCCAGCCTGATCTTCCCCTCCAAGTCCATCCTGGGCTGGCAGGTGATCGCGGCTGGCCTGGTCAGCTGCTTCCTGCTGGCCGTGGTGGCCTACGCCGGTGAGACCGTGCCCAAGCTGCTCAGAGACATCTGCATCGTGGGCGGCGGCCTGTGCCTGATCGTGGCCATCAGCTTCTTCGTGCTCAACCGGGTGGATCCGGCGGCGGATATCTGGTTCATCCCCGTCAACTATCCCGCCGCGGAGAAGACCTCCCTGTATATCAGCTGCGCCGGTATCGCCTGCATGTTCGTTGGCTTCCTGGCGACGCTGCTGAAGGCCTTCAGCGCGAAAGACTGACGTTTAACCCTTCGGCCCGTCCGGGTTCTTCCCGGGCGGGTCTTTGTTTTGCGCGGCCCTTGAATTGCGGGGCCGCTGTTGGTATAATTGAACCGATACTTTGTTTCACGTGAAACATACAGGAAGGTGACGAGATGAACTGGACGCCTGAACAACTGGATGCCATCCAGACCGACCAGCCGGAGCTGTTGATCAGCGCGGCCGCCGGATCGGGAAAGACGGCGGTGCTGGTGGCGCGGGTGCTGCGCATGCTCCGGGGCGGCGGCGAGATCACCCGGATGCTGATCGTCACCTTTACCCGGGCGGCGGCCTCCGAGATGCGGGAGCGCATTTCCGACGCCCTCGAGAAGGAAATCTCGGACCCCCACCTGTACCGCCAGCAGCAGCGGCTGGCCCGGGCCCATATCTCGACCCTGCACACCTTCTGCCAGGAGGTGATCCGACGGCACTTTGAGCTCCTGGGCGTCGACCCCCTGGTGCGCGTCGGGGACGAGGCCCTGCTGGAGCGGCTTTTGAACCGGGCGGTGGAGGAGGCCATGGAGGCCGCCTACGAGACGCCCACCGAGGAGCAGGAAGTGCTGTTCGATACGGCGGCCCCGGACACCATCGCGGAGATGGCAGAGCGCCTGCGCAAGTTCCTGCTGGCCATGCCCGACCCCTGGGAATGGGCGGAAAAGGCCACGGACCCCCAGGAGGGCAGCTTGGAGGACTTGCCGGCCTTCCGCTTGCTCATGGAGATGACCGAGCGGAGGCTGAAGGAGGCGGAGCGCACCCTGGACCAGTGCGAGGACCTGCTGTCCGACCCGCGCACGCCCGCCCGGTTTGAAAAGGCGGTGGACGCCGACCGCGCCCTGCTGCAGGAATACAAGGCCGCCGCGGACCAGGGCCTGCTGCGGGGCGGGGACGTCAAATTTGCGGCCATTCCCCGGGGCAAAAAGACCGACGTGGACGACGAAGACGGGAAGCAGGCCTATCTGGACCTGCGGGACCGCTTTAAGGCCCAGATGAAGGCGGCGGTGGGCCCCCTGCCCGGCGACGACCGCCAGGCCCTGGAGGACGACCGGGCGGCCCGCAGGCTGGCCCGGGGCCTCGTGCAGCTGACCCGGGACATCCAGGACCGGTTCTTGCAGCTCAAAAACGAAAAGAACGTGCTGGACTACAGCGACCTGGAGCACTTCTGCCTGCGGCTGCTCCGGGAGGAGCGGGTGGCATCTGAGCTTTCCGCCTCCTTCGATGCCCTGTTCATCGACGAATATCAGGACATCAGCCCCATCCAGGAGGAGATCATCCAGGCCCTGCACCGGGACAACCAGCTCTTCTTAGTGGGCGACGTCAAGCAGAGCATCTACCGCTTCCGCCAGGCGGACCCGGGGCTGTTCATGGACAAGTATGCCCGCTATCCCCTGACCCCCGGCCAGCGGGAAAGGAAGATCCTGCTGCAGCAGAACTTCCGGTCCGCGAAGAACGTGCTGGCCTCGGTCAACCAGGTGTTCAGCCACGCCATGCGGGAGGAGACCCTGGAGATCGAATACGACGAGGCGGCGGCCCTCAAGCCTGGCCCTGACGCGCCTGACGGCCCGGAGACCGAGGTGCACCTGCTGATCTCCGCCGACGAGGAGACGGGCGAGGAGCAGCGGGTCAAGGACAGCGCCGCCTGGGAGGCCCGCTTTATCGTGGAGCGCATCCAAGCCCTGATGAAGGAGCGCGCCTCCGGCGAACCTCTGAAGCCCCGTTACCGCTATCGGGACATCGTGATCCTGCTGCGCAGCGTGGCGGGCCGGGCGAGCGTCTATGCCGCTGCACTGCAGCAGGCGGGCATCCCCGTCTATTCGGACGCGGACGCCCAGTACTACGAGCTGCAGGAGATCCAGGACGTGATGAACCTGCTCAGGGTCATCGACAATCCCTATCAGGACCTCCCCCTGCTGGCCGTCTGCCGCATCCCCTGCTTCGGGTTCACCGAGCACGAGCTGGCCGCCATCCGCATCCGGGACACGTCCCCCAAGACGCCCTACCATAAGGTGTTCTTCGCCCATGCCGCCGAGGATGGGTCGGCCCTGGGCAGGAAGGCCGCGGACCTGCTTAAACGCATTGGGCGCTGGCGCTTCCTCTGCGGGCACATGCCCCTGGAGGACTTCATCCGCTTGCTGATGGACGAGTCGGGCATCTATTACCTGGCGGGGGCTGCTGAGGACGGGCAGAGCCGCCAGGCGAACCTGCGCCTGCTGTGCGAAAAGGCGGCGGAGAGCGGCACCCTGTTTGACTTCCTGGCCCGCACGGACCTACGGGCGGCAGCGGACGACAGCCGGACCGCCAAGTCCCTGAGCGACCAGGAGGACGTGGTGCGCATCCTGACCATGCACAAGTCCAAGGGCCTGGAGTTCCCGGTGGTCTTTTTAGCGGGCCTGGCCCGGCAGTTCCGCTCCGTGAGCACGGAGCAGCCCATGTTGGACAAGGACCTGGGCATCGCCATGAGCATGATCGACCCCGAGGAGCGCATCCTCCGGCACACCATCACCCAATACGCCATGGAGGCCTGCCTGGACCGCAAAATGAAGGCCGAGGAGGCCCGCATCCTGTATGTGGCCATGACCCGCGCCAAGGAGCGGCTGCTCCTGTATGGCGCGCCGGCCTTCTTCCACACGGCCCTCGAAAAGTGGCAGGGCATGGCGGACCCGCAGGCCGCCCTGGAGGCCGGCTGCATGCTGGACTGGATCATCCCGGCCCTCAATCTCCCGCAGCCTGAGCCCGACCAGAGCTTTACGGCGGGCAACGGCTCCCGCTGGCGGGTGACCCTGGAATCCGTGGAGCGCCTGCAGGCGGAGGAAGAAGAAAAAGCCCGCGTCCGGCCGCAGCCGGAAACGGGCTATGTCTCGCCGGGGCTTGAAGCGCTTTTGAGCGCCCGGATGCCCGAAGGCGAGCCTTTGAAGGTCTCGGTCAGCGCCTTGAGCCACCATCCGGTGACCGAGGAGGATCAGACCGAGACGCCGGAGACGAAACGCAATGTTTCACGTGAAACAATGGAGCGCCACCCCCGGTTCATGCAGGAGCACGAGCTCACGCCGGCGGAGCGCGGCTCTGCCGTGCACAAGGCCTTGGGCCTCCTGCCCTACGCGCCGCTCAGGGAAGCGGGCGCGCTGACCGAGGCAAACCTTTCCCGCATGCTCGACCGGATGCGGGCGGAGGAGCGCCTGACCGGCCAGGAACGCAAGGCCGTCCGAGCCAGGGACCTATTGCGCTTCCTGCAGTCCGATCTGGGCCGGCGGGCGCTGGCGAGCGATAACGTGCGCCGCGAATGGCCCTTCTCCCTCCGGGCTGCGCCGGACAAGTATCTGCAGGGCGTCATCGACCTGTGCTTCATGGAGGACGGCGCGTGGATCTTAGTGGATTATAAAACGGATGCCGTCGATTCGGCATCCGTCCTGGTGGACCGCTACAGGGATCAGCTAAGCTGGTACCGCAAAGCCCTCAACGAGCTGACCGGCATCCCCGTGCGGGAAACGTATCTGTATTCTGTGCGCCTCGGCGAGTGGGCCGAGATCACATCATGAACTGGATCGCGCAGAAGGCCGCGTACACGCAGAGCAGGATGATGCCCTGGGCGCGGTAGAGCCGGCCCTTCAGCAGCGCTGGGATGGTCAGCAGGCACATCACGAAGAACATGACCGGGATGTCCAGCACCAGGGAGGCGTTCATGCCGGCGATGGTGCTGCCCTCGGGGATGCCGAAGGGCGCCAGGGTAATGGACAGGCCCGACACCAGTACCAGGTTGAACAGGTTCGCGCCGATGATGTTGCCCAGGGACAGGGAGCCGTGGCCCTTCACCAGGGAGGTGATGGCCGTGACCAGCTCCGGCAGGGAGGTGCCCAGGGCCACGAAGGTCAGGGCGATCACGGATTCCGGCACGCCCAGTGCCGCCGCGATCAGGGTGCCGTTATCCACCAGCAGGCGCGCGCCCACGGCGATCAGCGCAGCGCCGACCACCAGCAGCAGGATCGTCTTGCCGATGGGCATTTCCTCGGCGTTTTCCGCCTCTTCCGGCACGGAGGGGGCGGGATCTTTTTTGAGGGAGAGGACGCTCAGGACCATGTACACGATGAAGATGGCCAGCAGGACGAGGCCGATGGCCCGGGTGAACTGGCCGGTGGTGTAGGCCACGCCGGCAAACAGGACAGCGGCCAGGAAGAAGAAGCACACCGGCAGGCGCAGGCTCTTGCTGTCCGTCTTTCCGGGGCTCACCGCGATGGTGATGGCGGAGATCAGGGCCGTATTGCAGATGATGGAGCCGATGGCGTTGCCATAAGCGATCTGGCCGTGGCCGCCCAGCGCGCCGGCGGCGGATACCAGCACCTCGGGCAGGGTGGTGCCGATGGAGACGACGGTGGCGCCGATCAGGATCTCCGGCACGTGGAACCGCCGCGCGACGCCGATGGCGCCGTCCACGAACCAGTCGCCGCCCTTGATCAGGCAGACGAGGCCGACGATAAACAGGAGTACGGGTACAAGCATGATATTGCCTTCTTTCTGCGCAGGCTCAAATAAAAAGACTGCGCCATGATGATCATAGCGCAAGTCTTGCCATCTCATTTGTTCCGGTCCGCCATAGCGCGGACGGCTGACGGAATGCAAACCCGCCGTTCCCGGCGTTCGGCTACTCCCCTGCACAGGGGGTAAAATACCATGTTTCCCGGGTTTTGTCAATGATATTCGCGTCAGGAAGGATCCTTTCTGCACACCATGGGCTGATGAAGGCGCACGAAGGCGGCGGGATCGGCGGCGGGGTCCAGCCATTCCTCTGTTTTATCGGGCGGGCAGATGGCCGGCATCCGGTCGTGGATGAAGGCGATCTCCGGCGCGGCTTCCCGGGTCAGGATGGAGAGGGCGGGCAGTTTCTGCCTCTCCTCGAAGCGGTAAATGCCCATCAGCCAGACGGGGCCGTCCCACTGGGGGCGGAGGGCGTAGCGGGTCCGGGCCTTGCCGGCGCGCTCCCATTCAAAGTACCAGCCCGCGGGGATCAGGCAGCGCCGGCGGGAGAAGGAGTCCCTGAAAAGGGGCTTTTCTCCTGCGGTCTCCGAGCGGGTGTTGATCAGCTGTTTGCCGCCGGACAGCGTGTAGCCCCAGCGCATGGGAAAGGCCTCTTTCGCGCCGCGCTTGCTCAGGGCCAGGGCCGCGACCGTCTGGGTCGGGAAGACTTCGCCCTTCGCGATGGGTGGGGCGTCGAGCTTCTTCGCCCTTTCCTCTGCGGTTTCCAGGATGCGCAGGATCAGCTCGTTTTCGCCCTCCTCAGGCACATAAAATCTGCCGCACATAATGACCTCAATTCTTGAACAGGCTCATGATCTCCTCCTGGGTGAGGGCCTCGGGCAGCGCCTCGCCGGGGGTGATGAGCCGGTCGAACAGGTTCTTTTTGCGTTCGCCCAGGTGGACGACCTGCTCCTCGATGGTGCCGTGGGTGACCAGGCTCAAAACGGTCACGGGCTTCGTCTGGCCGAGCCGGTGGGCGCGGGAGGTGGCCTGCTCCTGGGCGGTGGGGTTCCACCACGGGTCGTAGTGGATCACCATGTCCGCGCCGGTCAGGTTCAGGCCCGTGCCGCCGGCCTTCAGCGAGATCAGGAATACCTGGCCCTCCCCGCTATTAAAGCGTTCGGTCAGGTCCAGCCGCTCGGCGGTGGGCGTCGCGCCGTCCAGGTACAGGGTGGAGACCCCCTCGGCCCTCAAGCGCTGCTCCAGCAGCGAAAGCATCCGCGTGAACTGGGAAAATACCAGGATCCTGTGCCCCGCATTCAGGGCCGGCAGCGCCACGTCGATGAACAGCTCCTCCTTGCCGGAGCCCTCGATATACCCGTCCATGCACAGGCCGGGATGGCAGCAGATCTCGCGCAGCTGGGTCATGGCGGACAGGATCTCCGCCCGGGAGCGCTCGAAGCCCCGCTCCCGCAGGGAACGCTCCAGCCGGTTCCGGCACTGCCAGACCACGGCGTCGTAGACCTTCTTCTGGGGCTCCGTCATCTCCGCGTACAGCGTCTGCTCCAGGCGTTCGGGCAGCTCGGCCAGCACGTCCTCCTTCACGCGGCGCAGCAGGAAAGGCCGGATGCGGCGGCGCAGGTCGGTCAGGTCGCCCTCCTCGTCGTACCGGCGCAGGAAGCTGCCGTAGCCGGGCAGATAGCCGGGCAGGCAGAAGTCCATCAGCGACCACAGCTCGCCCACGTGATTCTCCAGCGGGGTGCCGGTCAGGGCGATGCGGGTGCGGGCGTTCAGGCGCTTGACCGCCCGGGCGGACACGGACTGGTTGTTCTTGATCTGCTGGGCCTCATCCAGCACGGCAAAACGCAGGGGCAGCTTTTCCGCCAGCTCGATGTCCCGCCTAAGCAGCGGATAGCTGGTGATCAGCAGCTGGGCGGGATGCTCTGCCATCTCGCGGTAGACCGCCTCGCGCTCGGGCTGGGATCCCTGGATCACCTGCACGGTCAGCTGCGGCGCGAAGCGCTCGCACTCCCGCGCCCAGTTGAAGATCAGCGACGTGGGCGCCACGATCAGCGAGGGCGGGCAATTAGGCTCCAGCGCGGCGGTGCGCTCGATGGCCGCGAGGGTCTGCACCGTCTTGCCCAGGCCCATTTCGTCGGCCAGGATGCCGCCCATCTGCAGATGGTCCAGCATCATCAGCCACTGGTAGCCCACCTCCTGGTAGGATTTGAGCCCGTCGATGTTCGCGGGCGGGGCCTGATAGCGGAAGCTGGTCAGCTCCTCGGTCTGCTCATCGGCGGTGAAGGGCAGATTCGCCTCTTCCAGCAGGTGCTTCAGGTAGCTGGCGCGGAAGGCGCTCAGGGGCCGGCGGTCCTCCTGCAGGGCGGCGCGCTCGGCCTGCTCGTCCTCCGTCAGCGCCCGGGCCAGCTCCTCCCAGCCGGTGAGGCCGGTCAGGTCCAGAAATTCGCCGCTGCGCAGGCGGAAATAGTGCTGTTTTTCGTAAATGGCCCGCATCAGGGGGTACATTTCCTCGATGGGCCGGTCGCCGTCCAGCATTTCCAGCTGGATGCCGCCGCCCCGGGCGGTCATGCGGCCGGACAGGTGAGGCTGGCGCGGCTTCATGTCCAGGAAGGTGCGGCTCATGTACACCTCCGCCAGGCCTTCCAGCCGCGCGACGCCCTCGTGCATCAGGTACCAGATGCCCTCCGTCTCGTGCAGCGCGGCCTCCCCGCCCTGTACGTGAAAGCCGGTGTCAGACAGGCAGCGCATGATCTCCGCCTCTGCCACGGCGTCCCGGTACAGCATGATGCCGCCGGGCTCGGGCGCGAAGGGGTTGATCTCGTACCGGTCGTAATAGTAGCGGACCCGGGCCTCCACGTCGGGGCCCTGGCGATCCAGGTAGATCTTGGCTTTCAGCTTAAAACGCTTGAGCTGCGAGGCCAATTGCCCGTCCAGGTGCACGGCCATGGCGTCGTAGAGCAGCGGCAGCGCGGAGTTGAGAAACCGGCTGACCGCGTCCCCGCGGTAGCAGAAAATGGCGTCGTCCCGGGCCAGCGCGTCCCGGATGCGGCTGATGAGCGCGCGCTGCTTTTCCGGCAGCGCCCACACGGCGTCCTGCCAGATCACGTATTTTCCGTCTTTCGTCAGGGGGCGCAGGGGGCCTTCGAGGCTGATGCGCGCCTCCACCTCGCGGACGCTGCCGCTGACCTGGCAGACCAGGGGCAGCTCGCCGCTTTTGACGCCGTCCAGCCGCGTCTTCTGCTTGTCGTGGTACAGGATGAATTTCCGGTGCTCCAGGAGCTCCAGCACGCGCCGCAGCGCGGCCTCGTGCAAGGGCAGGCAGCGCCTGCCGTCCACCACGTGCAGGCCGTCGCCCTCGTCGGCGTACATGAGGTAAAGATCATACAGAAACGCCTGATCCTTCCGATGGAATCGCCATTCCGTCAGGTCGATCACGTGCCGCGCGTCCAGGGCGATGCGGCTGCCCTCGCGCCATTCGTTCAGGAATCGCCGCAGCTGCCGGACGGCGTGCCGGCGCTCGTCCAGGACGTTCAGCGCCAGCTCCACCCGGTCGGGCCGGATCACCAGGATCGGCTCCAGGGTCAGGGGCAGCCGCTCGGAAAGCAGCTGATCTCCCAGTGAAAGCAGGGTATCCTGCGGATAAGACTGTGTATTCAATAGACGACCTCCCACAATGTCAGCCCCTGGGCGGGCGCGAGCGGCCCCGCCTGGGTGCGGTCCAGTGAAGCGAGGATCTGCGGCATCTCCTCCGGCCGGCGCTTGCCCTCACCCACTTCGAGCAGGGTGCCGGTCAGGATGCGCACCATGTTGTAGAGGAACCCGTCCCCCGTGAACCACAGGCGCAGCCTGTCGCCCTCCCGCTCCAGCCGGATGCCGGAAACGGTGCGCACGGTGGACTTTTTCGTGCGGCTGTTGTTGGTGAAGGCGCGGAAATCGTGGGTGCCGGTCAGGAGCTTCGCGGCCTCAAGCATGACCCCGTCGTCCAGCCGCTCCGGCAAAAACAGCTCGTACTTCCGGGAAAACACGTCCCGCGTCTCCCCGGTGTTCACGCGGTAGAGATAGGTCTTTTCCTGGCAGGAGAGCCGCGCGTGGAAGCGCGGGTCCGTCTCCGTCAGCGACCTTGCGGCGATGTCCTCGGGCAGGTACTGCCGGAGCGCCGCCAGCAGGCGGGACGGATCTTCCTCATCCGGCACGTCAAAATGGCAGACCTGCATCCGGGCGTGGACGCCCGCGTCCGTCCGCCCGCAGCCGTGGATCTCGACGGGCGCGCCCATCGTGCGGGTCAGCAGCGCCTCGATCCGCCCCTGGACAGTATTTCCCGTGTTCCCCTGGCGCTGCCACCCGTCATAGCGGGTGCCGTCGTAGGCCAGGATCAGCTTCAGCCGTTTCATGTCCACCTCTCTGATGGTCCGTCGTCAGTCATATTTGTAGCACATTACAGTATAGCACACAAAATCCCCCTTTGGAAGTGCTCAAAACCCCGAAAAATGGGGCAATTTCGTGGCCATGTGCATGAACTGTGGAAAGCCTGCTCCGCCATGAGCAGCAAAAGAGTAATAAAACAATCCACAATCTGTGTATAACTTCTTAACAGCCCAGTCAAAGGAACAAAATAACTGCAAAAAACTATTCACAATTTGTTCACATTGATATTGCAAATTTAGTATTTATATTGTACAATGTCGATTTGGGAGAGTCTATCTGTCTCCTCAGCGGCTTGTCCTGTTTGATTTCCGGGAACGCTGACGGTGCCGAAAACTTCATGGTTGTTTCATCGAAAGTGAATCAGCTTGATATACGAGGATAATTTTACGTACGATTATCGTAAAACGTTTTCGGGGGCGCCTGAAAAAGTACAGAAAAACAATCCTGGGACGGGACACGGATAATCTGTCTCCCTGAGCCCACGCCTCTCCCCTTGGGCAGGAAATGCCCGCTCACCCATGTGATTCGCGCGTTAGCGCAAAGATAGGAGTTTGTAAGATGAAGAAGATGCGCAGGATGATCTCGATTCTGATGGTTCTCGCGATGCTGCTCGGCATGCCCGTGGCGGCGTTGGTGGAGGGCGTCGAAGAGCCCGCCGTCGTCGAGCAGACCCCGGCCGAACAGCCGGTCGTCGAAGAACCGACGGTGGAAGCGCCCGCAGCGGAAGCCCCAGCGGCAGAAGAGCCGCAGGCCGAAGCGCCGGCAGCCGAGGAACCCGCCGTGGAAGAGCCCGCCGTGGAAGAACCCGCTGCGGAAGAACCCGTGGCTGAGGAGCCCGTGGCTGAAGAGCCTGTGGCCGAGGAGCCTGCCGTCGAAGAACCGGTCGTCGAGGAGCCTGTAGTCGAAGAGCCTGTGACCGAGGAGCCTGTGACCGAGGAACCCGTGGGCGAAGAGCCCGTGGCTGAAGAGCCCGTGACCGAAGAACCTGTGGCCGAGGAACCCGTGGTTGAAGAACCGGTCGTCGAAGAGCCTGTGGCCGAGGAACCCGCCGTTGAGGAACCGGCCGCAGAGGTCGAGGCCTTCGCCGGCAGCCTCCGCATCCGGGTCCACAACGAGGACGACCTCCGCCTGGGCGGCAACGCCATCCTGGTGGCTTACGTGACCAAGGCGAACATGAGCTACTCCGTCCTCTGGCAGAGCAAGACCACCGCCATCAAGGACGAGCCCTGGAAGGACATCATCGAGGGCGATATCTACGAGCTCCCGATCACCACGGCCGCCTTCAAGCTGACCTACCGCTGCGTGGTGACCGCCAAGGACGGCACCAAGCTGATCGAAGAATACCGCCTGCCGGTGAGCCTGCTGCAGAACAACGAATCTGAGCCGATCGCCGAGGAACCGGTGGTCGAGGAACCCGTTGTCGAAGAGCCGGCCGTTGAAGAGCCGGTGACCGAGGAACCTGTTGTCGAAGAACCGGTCGTTGAAGAGCCCGTGACCGAGGAACCGGTGGCTGAGGAACCCGTTGTTGAAGAACCTGTCATCGAGGAACCCGTGACCGAAGAGCCGGTCGTTGAAGAACCCGCTGTCGAAGAACCCGTTGTCGAAGAACCGGCCGTCGAGGAACCCGCTGCAGAGGTCGAACCGAAGAAAGTGGAATCCAACCATAGCGCGGCAGAAACCGTGAAAGCGGACGAGGCCACCGAGACGGAAGCGGCTCCCACCGAAGAAGAGCCCGCCGCCACTGTCTTCAACTTCGCCGCCGCTCCCGTTGCGGAGCCCGAAGCCCAGGATCAGCAGACCATCACCCTGGAAGGCACTGAGGACGAAGAGTTCCAGGAAGTGAATGTGCGCGAAGGCGCTGACGGCCTGGCCGCCATCTTCACCTCCCTGCCCGAGGGCGCGGAAGTGACCGTGATCGGCGTCAATGGCGACTGGGTGTCCGTCACCGTGGACGGCCAGAAGGGATATATATATAAGGAAGATATTGCTGGCTACCTGGACCTCCCGGAAGAGGAACCCGCTGAAGCGGACGCCCCCAAGGCTGAGCCGAAGGTGACCATCTTCACCTCCCGCCGCACCGTCATGGAAGTGGGCGAGCCCGTCTACCTGACCAGCAAGCTGGAAGGCTTCGAGGACTACACCGAGTTCATGTACATCTGGTACTGCGACAAAGGTAACGGCTTTGAGGAAGTACCTGGCGCGAACGAACCGAACTACACCTTCCCCGCCGACTCCGAGTCCCTGACTTGGGGCTGGCAGCTCGAGGTGCTGTGCCGGTAAGATGATCATATGTCCTGCGGGCGGAACCTGTCCGCAGGCCTTTGTGCGCTAAAACATGAGATGTTGCAAATACCCTTCCTTGGGCTGGTTTACAGTCCGCACGTGACAATTCTATCGCATTTCCCCAAACTGCCTTGGAGGTAATATAGTATGAAACGGTTTTTCGCCCTGGTTCTCGCATTGACCATGGTCCTGCAGCTGGTGCCGACGTCTGTATTGGCGGCGGACAACAGCGGCTGGAAGAGTTTCAAGGGTACGATCTTGCGCAGCACCGGTGACTATTGGACTGTCACCTGGAATGTGGATGGTGAAGTCGGCAGTTACGCTGCGGCAGATGGAACGCTGCTCAGCGATATTGTTCCCGCTTCGCCCAAGAAAGCGGGATACCATTTCATCGGTTGGAAAGACGCCGATGGCAACGACATCGACGTCAGCACACCGGTGACAGCGGCAATTACGGTCATTGCCCAATTTGAAGAAATCGTCTATCATACTGTCACTTTCAAAGCAGAAGGCAGTGATGATATCACGGTCACCCTTGAAGACGGCGCGACCGTTGGTAAAAACATGCCTGCCGACCCGGTGCGTGATGGTTATCGTTTCGACGGCTGGTTTGCCGGTGAAACGCATGTCGGTGCCGAGACCGTAGTCAGCGACGACATGACAGTCGTTGCACGGTTTACTGAGCTGATCACAGTTACATTCGATGCGTCGGATGATGAAACAACGCGTATCACTACCGTTCAGATCCCGAAGGGTGAACCGGTCGGGTCACTTCCCGAGGTGCCGGAAAATCCGGGCTATATCGGCAAGTGGGTCAAACAGAATACCACGGATGAAGTGAAAGCAGATACTATTGTTGAATCTGCTTTTACCGCTGTTCCTTCTTATGAAAAAATCGTCTACACGGTTACCTTCATTCCTGAAGAAGGCGACCCCTTCACTCGCACGGTCGACGTTGACAGCGGTTTTGCGTTGAGAGAACTTCCTGAAATTCCCAAGAAAGAAAACCAGGAAGGCATGTGGGTATACGAAGGGACTGCCAGTCAGTTCATGCCCGGAACGACACTGGGCGGCGATGTGACGGTAGAAGCCCATTACGAGCAGAACGTATTTACTGTAACTTTCAAAGTCGGAGAAGCTGTTTATGATACAGTGACCGTTTATAAGGGCGTAGCGCTGCCTCTGCCCAGCGAACCTGTAAAGACCGGTGCAAGCTTTGCTGGCTGGTTTACCGAACAGGAAGGTCAGGGAACTCAGTATACGAACGAAACCCAGATCACTGAAGATGTGACTCTCTACGCGAATTTCGAGGGCCTTGTTCGCGTTAACTTCATTGTAAAAGACAAGAATGGCAACGTGATTGCTGACAAGTCTCAATACTTCACAGAAACGACCGTTGGCGGTACAGTCGGCACAATGCCGGAGGATCCTTTTATCGCGGGACGTGCGTTTGTCAAATGGATCCTCGAAGGCTCGGATCCTGATGTCCCGGAAAATGAAGTTACCGCAACAACCGTAGTAAATAATAATATTACAGCGGAAGCATACTTCAGTGATATAAATGTTTATGAATTCACCATCCAGTATTACTATATGGATGGAGCCACTCGGAGAGATTTCAACAGCCAGATTATTAACCTTACGGAAGCGCAAGTGACTGAAGGTTATACTACTGATGTACCGCAGCAGTCTCCTGTTAGTGTTGCAGGGCAGCCTGATATTTATTATCCTGAACAGACGACGGTCAGTGCGCCTGCCAAGTCAGCGTTTGTGTGGAATGAAACGGATGGCGTGTATAAGGCATCTGTTGAGGTTCAGTATGTTGAGGCAGACGCGGAATATACCATTGGGCATTATCTGAAGGATCTCAATGGCAACGGTTACAGCCTGATCCCCAGCACAGATGAGAATCCAAACCCGGAAGAAAAGACCGGTGTTAAGAAATCGGTCGTTACACCGGCGTTCAGAGAGTCATATTCTTTCGCAGAGAAAGAAGATCGTGACACGGACGTTGTTATTACCGGTACTTCCGGACAGGAACTGAAGGTCTATTATACCCGGAAGGACTTCACCTTGTCCTACAACACCAATGGCGGTGACTATATTGATGCGGTGACACGCCCCTATGGGACGACGATTACGCTGCCTGAATCCGCTAACCGTCAGGGATATACCTTCGAAGGCTGGTACAAAGATGCTGCGCTTAGCGAGTCCGCGGGAACCAGCATTACCCTGGAAAAGGATACTTCTGTCTATGCCAAGTGGACGCCTGCGCAGGTGAATTACAAGATCACTTATATGATCGAAAACGCCGATGACGATGGTTATTCCTTCCTGGCGGATGTAACACAACAGGCGGAAACGGGCATAGAAGTGACTATGACGGCTGCTACAGCTGAAGCAGTAGGGACTAAACCGTCTAAGCTGGATACAACGAATTTCACATTTAAGGATTCTACTACTGAAATTGTGAAAGCGGACGGCACAACTGCAATCGTAGTTCGGTATAGCAGAAATGTATATACACTTCAGTATAATAGCAATTCGAATGTTAAAGTCACGGCGAAGTATGGCGCTGATATTACACAGGAATTCGCAACAAAGTTTAATAATGCTTATCCAGGTTTTGGCTGGAGTTATGATAATGTAAACAATAATAAGTTCTCGGGCATTGATAAAATGCCGTCCCTGAGTGTACGGACAGCTGGTACCGGGAATACTATAATTGTTTATGGCCACGGGGCAAATGTTTCCAAAACACAGATATTAAACTATTGGCTTGAGAATTTTGACAGTAGTGTCACAACAACACGTGAAGGAAAAACGTATGGGCGTGTAAAGCAGATTACTGTTAAGTTTAATTATTTGACTGATGGCGAGGATTTTTATGAAATAGTCGGTTATACCAAAGATGGTTATTCAGCAACATATCCAAGCACAATTACGCATAATAATATAGGATCCAACACTTACTATAATATAGGTGCTAATTATGTTTACAATGGAGAAACATATAGAATAACTGATAGAAGAAATGGTGGCTGGCGGGAGACCTACGATTATTATTATACAATTGAACGAGAGGGTGAAAGCACATATACATTAGGTTATTATACGCCAAATGCAGAGCTTACAGTACATTTCTACTATGCTACTCAGTCATATCCTCTCACGTTCTATAATTATAATGGCGTACAGATTAGCACGCAGGAAGTAAAGCTGAATGCGGATATCTCCACCTACCTTACCAGTAATATTCCTACCGCACCGGTGACTGGAGCGGCATGGCGTGGTTGGTTTACTGATGCAGAACATACGAATCCCTACAGTGGTGGTGTCAAGATGCCCGCGGGTCTGGTGCTCTACGGTGATTTCGAGTTCCCGACCTATCAGTTTACATACGATCCGCAGGGTGGTAAGTTTGAGGATGATACCACTGAGAATAAAGTCAAGACCGTTGAATATGAAGAAAAAGTCGAGAATGAGCCTGTAACTAGGGAAAATTATAATTTCCTCGGCTGGTTCACTACGGCTGACGGCAATACCCGGTATGACTTTGAAACACCTGTCACAGCGGATACCACCATTTATGCCCGCTGGCAGCAGAAGACTTTGGGATATACAGTACACTACTACGAGAAGGATACCACCAACTCTCTGGTTCCGGATAAGATCGTATCAGGACCTGAGTATACAGTAGGGCAGTCTGTTACGGAAACGGCGCCTTCAGTAGCGGGTTATGTCGTGGACAAGACGGAAGATACGATCACCCTCAATTTCCCCATTGAGAATAACGTAATCACCTTCTACTATGAAACTCAGCCGGAGACGTTGGAATATACAGTCAAGTATGTCCTGCGCAGCAATCCTGAAATCGCAGTCGCAGCGCCCAAAACCGTAACAGTGGACGGCCATACCAACACTGTATTGGAAGCGGCTGCTGAGGTTGATAACGATTATCTTGCAACGCAGACAGAAGACGCTGAAATTCTGGGCAAGCATTACCGGGCTGAAGAAGCCTCAATCGAAAAAACATTGGCGCTTACCGATAATGAAATCGTCTTCTACTATGTCAGCTACAATTCCTCCAAGATCACAGTCAATCACCGTGATATGGATGGAAACCTGATCGGCAATACAAAGACAGAGATCACATATACTGAGGTTGGCGATACCTTTACCCTGCAGAAAGACGCGCCGGAAGGATACGTGTTCCATAAAGCGTATTTGAATGGTACGACAGAAGAAGCTCAGCCGGCCTACTTCATCACCGGTGAAGAGGGCGACTTCACCATCGATGTATACTATAAGAGAAAACTGATCATAACTGCCCAACCGAAGGTAAAGGTGTATGATGGTCAGGCATTAATCAGTAGTTTCACTAATGAAAATGATTATGAAATCGTAGGCAAGATGCGTGGCGATGAAGTCACAGGGCTTGAATTTGACGGCAGCCAAACGAACGTCGGCACCAGCGCTACGACACCGAAAAACGCCACGATTACCGAAGGCTCTACAGGCAATGTAAGGCCTGAAGAATACTATGATATCATCTATGTGGCGAGCACTCTGACAGTACAGCCAGTCAGCGTGTATCTGACCATTTCTGCAGACCAGTGGCTCACTCACTCCGGCGGAACTGGCGGTCCGAACTACTACACCGGACAGGAATTCCGGGTTGGCTTCACGAACCCCGGAAAGCAGCATATTAAGAATGGTGCGGATACGAGCAACAAAAAATCTGCATATATCACCGTTAACAGCACCAATTATGACTTGTTTGCGGAACAGTACGGTGAAGCAATCTGGAATGCGCTTTACGGTACGGAGGACGGAGCGCGCATCGTGGCGACAGATGTGGGCGAAGGTACTTACACATATACTGGTGCGCAGCAGAAAGAGCTAATTGCTGCAATTCCATCTGTAAGTGATCCTTCCAAGACGATCTTCGAAGATCCAAACTATGTCATTTCCTTCTATGCACGCGATAGCCAGCTGAAAATTGAGAAACTGCCATTGAACATTACTACCCCCGACGCTGAAAAAGCTTATGACGGTACTGAACTGACCGAAGCGGAGGGCGCGCTCATCAGCTATGACTACTGGGATAAGAATATCTCAGGCAAAGACGAAACCATCAGTCATGGTACTGCGAATCCGGGCACCAGTAACCTGGCGACTGGTGATGAGGTGACATTCGCCGTTACCGGTACCCAGACCGATCCCGGCAGCAGCACAAATAATTATACGCTTACATTTACGAACCCGGAAAAAGCAAAGAACTATATCATTAATGAGCAGCTCGGCACCTTGACCGTTACCAATGAAGGCGATCTGGGTGAAGTTGTGCTGACGATTAAGCCCAAGACTGCTACCTATAATGGAGAAAAGCAGAACGGTAATAATGTTACCGGTACAATTACTGGCACCGCAGAAGCAAGCATTGAGACTGATGAGTATACGGTGACCGGTTTGGCTAAAGGTGATGTGCTCAGCGTCATCTATAGTCCTGCTTCTGGTACCAATGTTGGCACATACAATAACGGTTTGTTTGGTAAGTATACCATAACACGCACTGTCGGCGATAAGACCATCGACCTGACGAAGAGCTATAGCGTTGTCCTGAATAAGGGCTCTCTGACGATCAATCCCGCTCCTGTCACACTGACTGCGAACAGTGACATTTCGAAAATTTATAATGGTCAGGAACAGGAAGTGACCGGCTTTACTTCCAGTGTTGAAGGGCTCACGTTTACAGGTGTTTCCGCAAAGGGCGCCGGTATCGATGTGGGTGACTACCCTGTCAACTTCTCCGGTGTAACTGTCGGGGAAACGAAGGACAGCACCGGAAATTATGTAGTAAAAGAGACGATTCCGGGAACACTGAAGATCAAACCGAAACAGGTAACCATTACTGTTGAAAACGCAGAAAAAGAATATGGTGATGATGATCCTGAGTTTACGGGAGAAGTCCAGGGTCTGGTCAATGAAAACGACCTGGGAACCATCTCATATTATAGGACAAATGCGAAGGTCCAAAATGCCGGCACCTATAACGGTGTTTTGGATGCCCGGTATACGCCGAATGACAACTACGAAGTTAGTGTCACCAAGGGCAACTTTGAGATCAAGAAGGCGACGGTCACCGTAACAGCGGACAACAAGAGCAAAACATATGGTGATGCAGATCCTGATCTGACAGCAACAGTTAGCGGTCTGAAGAACGATGAAGACGAGAGCATCATCAGCTATACGATCAGCCGCGATCCTGGCGAAAACGTCGGAAATTATAGCATTATTCCCACTGGCGCAAAGGAGCAGGGGAATTACACCGTAGTCTATGAAAACGGCACTCTGACCATTGATCAGGCAGAAGTCACAGTGACCGCTAATAACAAGACAAAGGTCTACGGCGAGGCAGATCCGAATCTTACCGCGACTGTCACCGGGCTCAAAAATAATGATACTGAAAGCGTTCTCAGCTTTACCGTTTCCCGTATGCCCGGCGAAAACGTAGGTGACTATGAGATTTCTGCATCGGGCAATGTAAGCCAAGGGAACTACAAAGTAAAATACGTGTCGGGCACGCTGAAGATCACAGCGAAGACCGTGACGATCACAGCGAAGCCGCAGAGCTACGTATACAACGGAACGGCGCAGGGCCCGGCGGGCACCTATACTGATGAGTTTGGCACGTATGTAACAGTGGTTGGCCTGGTAGGCGAAGACACTCTGACGAGCATTACGCTGGCAGGCAAGAAGACCGATGTGGGCACGTACACGGGCGAAATCGTCCCGAGCGCAGCAGAGATCGGCGAAGCGACGAGTAACTACACGATCAAATATGTAAACGGCGATCTGGAGATCAAGCCTCTTGCCGTCACAGTCACCATTGTCGGTAAAACCGATACCAAGACTTATAACGGCAGCGAACAGAAGGTCGAAGGCTATACTGTCACGATCAGCAACTCGCTGTACAAAGAGTCTGACTTCACCTTCAGCGGGTCAGCTGTAGCCAAGGGCACCAACGCCAACGGCGGCTCCAACACCGATCGCTCCTATCCCATGGGCCTGGATAACAGCCAGTTTACAAACAACAATAATAATTTCGACGTGACGTTCACCGTGCAGTCGGACGGCTGGCTGAAGATTACGCCTGCGACACTGACGATCACAGCGGACAGCAACAGCAAGCCGTATGACGGCACGCCGCTGACGGACGACGGGTGGCAGGATACTGCGCCTGTAGGCCTGCAGGGAACGGACGCCGTTGACAGTGTGACGGTGACCGGTACGATCACGAACGTTGGCACGGAAAACAACATTCCGAGCGCAGCGGTAGTGAAGAACGGCGAGACGGATGTCATAGCAAACTATGACATCAAGTATGTCAATGGTACGCTGAAGATCACCGAGCCCACCAATCCTTCCCTCGTTGTGACGAAGAACGATGGAAAAGAGGATGATTACAAGTACGCCGAGGGCGACACTGTAACCTTCACTATTACTGTTAAGAACATTTATAATGAAGCTAAGTCCATCACGCTGGCAGAAATTGACGGTGTGACCCTGGCACAGAGCAGCTTTGAAAACGTAGCCGCCGGTAAAACAGTGACCACCACCGCGACCTACGTAATTAAGTCTGCCGATGTTGCCGTTGGCAGCTTCACCAATACCGTAACCGCGACGCTGGAAGGCAAGACCTATAAGGCCAGCGATACGGTGAATACGGTGAAAATGGCGGCCGCGATCAAGGTCGATAAGACAGCGTCTCCTGAGAGCGGCGTTGAAGTTGGCGCGACTGTGACGTACACCGTGAAGGTGACGAACAGCGGCAACGTGACAGTGAGCGACATTACGCTGGCAGATACGCTTGTAACGCTGACGGATGCGCAGAAGGCAATTGGCACGCTGGCACCGGAAGGCAGCAAGACGATCACCTACACCTACGAAGTAACTCAGGCCGACGTGGACGCGGGCAAGATTGAGAACACGGCGACTGCGACGGGCAAGGATCCGGCTGACAAAGAAGTGACGGCGTCCGATGACGCGGAAGTCACGACAGTAGCCGCGGATGCGAAGCTGACTGTTGAGAAGACAGCTGATCCGACGAGCGGCGTGAAGGTTGGCGACAGTGTGACCTACACAGTCGTGGTAACGAACAGCGGCAACGTGACGGTGAGCGGCATTGCGCTGACCGACAGCCTGGTGACGCTGAATGAAGCGGCGTTCGACCTGGCGCCTGCGGGGACGAAGACGGTAAGCTACACCTACACGGTGCAGCAGAAGGATGTCGACGCGGGCAAGATTGACAACACAGCGACGGCGACGGGCACGTAACGGCGTCCGATGACGCGGAAGTCACGACAGTCGAAGCTGCTGCTGCGCTGACGGTTGAAAAGACAGCTGATCCGACGAGCGGCGTGAAGGTTGGCGACAGTGTGACCTACACAGTCGTGGTAACGAACAGCGGCAACGTAACGGTGAAGGGGATTACGCTTGAAGACGCGCTGATGGCGGAAGCGGATGCACCGGAAGCGTTTGACCTGGCGGTCGGCGCGAGCAAGACGGTAACCTACACCTATACAGTGAGCCAGGACGATGTCGACGCGGGCAAGATTGAGAACACGGCGACAGCGACCGGTAAGGATCCGAAGAATAACAACGTAACGGCGTCCGATGACGCGGAAGTCGACCGGTAAGGATCCGAAGAATAACAACGTAACGGCGTCCGATGACGCGGAAGTCACGACAGTCGAAGCTGCTGCTGCGCTGACGGTTGAAAAGACAGCGAATCCGACCAGTGGCGTGAAGGTGAATGACACCGTAACGTATACAGTGGTCGTAACGAACAGCGGCAACGTGACGGTGAAGGGGATTACGCTTGAAGACGCGCTGATGGCGGAAGCCGATGCGCCTGAAGCGTTTGACCTGGCGGTCGGCGCGAGCGAGACCATTACCTACAAGTACACAGTGACCCAGGCCGACGTGGATGCGGGCGAGATTAAGAACACCGTAACTGCGACGGGCAAGGATCCGAAGAATAACGACGTGACCAAGGACGCGAGTGCGACGGTCACGACGGTCGAAGCTGCAGCCGCGCTGACGGTGACGAAGACGGCGAACCCGACTTCTGGCGTGAAGGTCAAGGTGGCGTACACGGTCACCGTGGAGAACACCGGCAACGTAACGATCAAGGGGATCGCGCTGAGCGACACGCTGGTCAAGCTGAATGTCGCAGCGTTTGACCTGGCGCCTGGCGCGAAGAAGGAAGATATCAGCTACGAATACACCGTCACTCAGGCGGATGTAGACGCGGGCGAGATCAACAACACCGTGACGGCGACCGGTAAGGATCCGAAGAATGCGGATGTGAGCGGCACGGCGAGCGCGAAGGTAACGACGGAAGACGCAGCCGGCGCGCTGACGGTGACGAAGAAGGCGAACCCGACTTCCGGCGTGAAGGTGGGCGACAAGGTGGCTTACACGGTCACCGTGGAGAACACCGGCAACGTAACGATCAAGGGCGTCATCCTGAAGGATAGCCTGGTCACACTCAGCGGTGCGGGTGTCACGCTTGAGCCTGGTGCGTCTGAAACTATCACCTACAGCTACACTGTTCTCCAGGCTGATGTTGATGCTGGCGTTATCAATAACACGGCGACAGCGACCGGCAGCAGCCCGAACGGTACGAATGATGTAACCGATTCTGACAGCGCCAAGGTCACCACTGTTAAGGCTGAACCGTCCATTGATGTGAACAAGAGCGCAAGCCCGACCGATAATGTTCAGGTTGGTGATACTGTTGCGTACGAAGTCACTATCCTGAATGACGGCAATGTTACGCTGAAGAATATTGAGCTGAGCGATACGTTGGTCGACAACGTCAAGGACAAGCTGAATAAGACGACCCTTGCGCCGAACGAAGGCATGGCCATCACATATACCTATACTGTGACCCAGGCGGATGTGGACAAGGGACAGATCGACAATACCGTTAACGCAATTGGCACTGCACCGGATGGCGAGACGAAGGTCACAGATGAGGCTAGCGCAACGGTAACGACGGTCAAGAAGGACGCTAAGCTGAGCGTTGAAAAGACAGCCGCCCCGACCGAGGGTGTGGGTGTTGGTGACAAGGTCACCTATACTGTTAAGGTTACCAACAGCGGAAATGTCACAGTGACAGGCATCACGCTTGATGACGCACTGATGGCGGAAGCCGATGCGCCTGAAGCGTTCGACTTGGCGCCGGAAGGCACGAAGACGATTACCTACACCTATACCGTAACTCAGGCCGATGTCGACGCAGGCGAGATCAAGAATACCGCGACAGCGACCGGTAAGGATCCTCAGAACGTAGACGTAACCGATTCCGATGAAGCTGATGTGGCTACTGAGGAAGCGGCGGCCAAGCTGAGCATTACGAAGACGGCTGATCCGAAGAGCAACGTTGCGGTGGGCGATGTCATCACCTACACGGTAGTTGTTACCAACATTGGTAACGTAAGTGTGAAGGAAGGCGCGCTGGTCGACGACCATGCTGATCTGAGCGACAAGACCTTTGCGCTGGCTCCGACCGAAACGGCAGAATTCACCTATACCTACACTGTGACTCAGGCGGATGTGGATGCCGGCGAGATCGTGAACGTAGTCAAGGCAAATGCGACCGCGGCATGTGGAGACGATCCGGCTGAGGTGAGTGCAGAGGCGACCGTTGATATTGAGATGAACGGTCATGTCACCATCACCAAGACGACGACCTCTGAACCGGAGAATGGCAAGGCCTACGCTCTGGGCGAGGAGATCTCTTACAAGATCACGGTTCTGAATGACGGTAACCTGACGATCACGGACATCGAGGTCACGGACGACCTGACTGGCGACAAG
>CADAPM010000007.1 GCA_902789795.1 uncultured Eubacteriales bacterium | reverse complement strand
TTCGGGAAGCATCCCGAGGCAGCGATTGATGATCTGATGCCTTGGGATGCTTCGATTCGGAAACAATTTAAAATCTAGTGTGGATCATTGAGCGCTTACCTTCAATAGAAGTTACACTATTGGGGATTGTTATTGTTGTCAGAGAACAGTGCTCGAAGGCACTTTCTCCAATAGAAGTTACACCATTAGGTATTATTATGTTATCAATATGACGATTATCTTTAAACGCTCTCGCCCCTATTCTAATGACTGGGTACCCATCAATCTTTGGGGGTATAACAATTTTCGTTTCTTCCCCAGTATATCCCGTAATAATGGCATTGCCATTTTCAACCACATAGGTAAACGACTTCGGGTCTGTTTCTTTCTCGCCGCTGCATCCTGCCAATGCGAAGATTACAAGCACCAGCATAACAACCAGAATAACAGAATGCTTCATAAGGTACTTCTCCTTTGACAACCATAATAAGGCTTATATATCGAGTTTCACCCAATCCCAAAGAACCGCTCAAAGAACGCTTTCAACTTCTCAATGATCCCCTGTTTCTTCGCAGCGCGGTTTCCACCGCCGAAGCGGGAAGTGGGTGGCATGATGCTGTCAATATCTGTGCCAGTGGTCTTTATCTCACCATCACGGAAAGCGTTCTCAATGAATTTGCGGGTTTCTGCTTCCTTCAGCTTTTCGCTTTGGATGATGGCAGTCAATTCTTTTTCGCGCTCTTCCGCCACGAAATCATGCCATTCAGCCATGACATCTTCCACGTCGTTCACGCCCGCGATGAAGCTTTCGATCAGGTCTTTCTTGCTGCGCAATTCTGGCGATGAATCTATGGCCTTCCGAATATCAATTAGCACGCTCTTATCTTCGCAATGGCTGTCATGGTACTTCTTCACTAGCATCAGGATATAATCGATATTGATTTCGATTTGACGGATCAGTTCTACTTCAAAAACAATATCGTCTGTGATGTCAGTGCCTTTATGTTTATTCTTTTCACGCCATTCGTCGCGTAAATCCTGATACCTTCCAAGGTAATCCTGCATGTCGCGCTCGTTCAGCATTTCGTTTCCCTGGAATTCATCAAAGGATGAAAGCAGGTTCCGCATCCGCAGGATAGCCCCGAACAAGGCGATAAACTTCTTCTGATTTTCTTCTCCGATGATTTGCGGCTCTGTCAGCGGGAAATCGGTTTGCAGATTGTTCACCATGTCCACATAACCGTCATGCCGTTTGCCATCCTCACCCAAATATCCTTCAAAATAATCTTTGAAAGGTTTCAGTAGCACGATGCCGTTTGCTTCCTTGTCGCCGAACAGTGAAATCGCGCTGTCTACCCGCTTTTGAAGGTTGCGGAAACACACGATATTGCCGAAGGTCTTGATGGAATTCAAAATGCGGTTGGTTCTGCTGAAAGCCTGGATCAGGCCGTGCATTTTCAGGTTTTTATCTACCCACAGCGTGTTCAGCGTTGTGGCGTCAAAACCCGTCAGGAACATATTCACCACGATCAGCAAATCCAGTTCCTTGTTTTTCATCCGCAGCGAAACGTCTTTATAATAATTCTGGAATTTGTCGCTGCTGGTATCGTAGTTGGTCTGGAACATTTCGTTATAATCGGCAATCGCCGCGTCCAGGAAGTCGCGGCTCGTCTGGTCAAGGGCGCTGGTATCTTCAGGGTTTTCCTCGTCCAGTATGCCATCCGCTTCCGCTTCATTCGCGCCATAACTGAATATGGTGGCGATTTTCAGCTTCCTGGATGGATCGGCGGTCATCTGTTTTTTGAATTCGTTATAATACAGCTTCGCCATGGGGACTGACGCAACGGCAAAAATGGAATTGAAGCCTCTGATATGCTGTGCGTCCTTTTTCTCTTTTGCGCTGTCCCGCTTGGCACCTGCCACTTCCGCAATGTTGGTCAGGCGGTTGAAGGAATAGCTTGGCCCACTGGTGCGGTAGGTCTTCTGCTCAAAGTGTTCCAGAATGTATTTTGTCACCAGTGCGATGCGTTCAGAAGCCATGTACGCCTTTTCACGCAGAATGTCCCATACCTGTTCATCGTCGATGTTATCATCCACGTCCATGGTCTTGATATAATCCACGCGGAAAGGCAACACGTTTTTATCGTTAATGGCGTCCACGATGGTATAGGTATGCAGTTGATCACCGAATGCCTGTGCTGTGGTGTAAATCTGGCCGCGCTGTGCGCCTGCGTTTTGCGCGAAAATGGGCGTGCCTGTGAAGCCGAAAATATGATACTTTTTGAAGCTCTTTACGATGTCGTTCCGCATGTCGCCGAACTGGCTGCGGTGGCACTCGTCAAAAATCATGACCACATGTTGGTTATACACGTCATGCGTCTTGTTTCGATTTACGAAATTGGATAGCTTTTGAATAGTGGTAATGATGATTCTGGCATTAGGGTCTTCCAACTGCTTTTTCAAGACCGCCGTACTGGTGTTGCTGTTGGCACAGCCTTTTTCAAAGCGGTCGTATTCCTTCATGGTCTGGTAATCCAGGTCTTTTCTGTCTACGACAAACAGCACCTTGTCGATATAAGGCAATTGGGAAGCCGTTCTTGCCGTTTTGAAGGAAGTCAACGTTTTGCCACTGCCAGTGGTATGCCAGATATAGCCTCCCGCTGCTACTGTGCCGTATTTCTTATAATTGGTGGAAACCTCAATGCGGTTAAGGATTCGTTCTGTAGCGGTGATCTGGTAAGGCCGCATCACCAGCAGCAGGTTTTCCGAAGTGAAAATACAGTATTTAGTCAGTATGTTTAGCAGCGTATGTTTGGCAAAAAAGGTGCGGGTGAAGTCCATCAGGTCGGGGATCACGCGGTTGTTGGCGTCAGCCCAGAAGCAGGTGAATTCAAAACTGTTGCTGGTCTTTTTCTTCGGCCAGCTGGTACCCGCTTGCTCCCTGATAGCATTGAAGCGGGTGCTGTTGGAGTAATACTTGGTGTTGGTGCCGTTGGAGATCACGAAAATCTGCACGAACTCAAACAAGCCGTGGCCTGCCCAGAAAGAATCCCGCTGATAGCGGTTGATTTGGTTAAAGGCTTCGCGGATCGCCACGCCGCGGCGTTTCAATTCCACATGCACCAGCGGCAATCCGTTCACCAGAATGGTCACGTCATAGCGGTTATCGTGCTTCGCCCCTTCTTTCAAGCCCATCACAAACTGGTCAATCACTTGCAGATAATTGTTGTGGATGTTCTTGCGATCGATCAGCGTGATGTTCTTGCTGGTGCCATCGTCGCGGGTCAGCACTTGCACATTGTCTTCCTGGATTTTACGGGTTTTTTCCACGATATGCTCGTTGGGGTTGGCGATTGCGGAAGAAAAGAACCGCTGCCATTCGTCATCGGAAAAATGGTAGTTATTCAACTTCTCCAACTGCACCCGCAGGTTGGAGATCAGCTCTTCCTCCGAATGGATGGTCTTGTCCTCATAGCCCTGCTGCGAAAGCAAGCGAATGAACTCCCGCTCCAATGCCGCTTCGCTCTGGTATGCTTCGGGGCGTTTGGGGAGTGGCTCATAGGTGGTGACAACGGTGTTTTCGTTGGTTTCAGCAACGATGTTGAAGTAGGGCATTTTCATTAACCACCATTCTTCATAATAGCATCTACTGCTCCTTGTGTGGCAGCAGCAATAAACCCATTGGCGATTTCTTTGATCGTTTCAATGAGTAATGGTAATCCTTTTTCTTTGATTGTCTCTTTCGTTTTGTGCCAAACGCTGTTATCGCGAATTTTCTCCAAAAAATCATTTCCATCCCACGTCAAACCACCAACACGAAATCCAGCAATGCCACCATCTACTTCTATCGGTTTGTAAGAGGATATGAGCCCTTTCTCAAACATGATTTGACAGTGATAAGCGATAGTATACATATCATAGTTTTCTATTACTAAGTCATGGTTTGTCAAATCATAGGATATATGGAGGCGTTCAATTTCAAGCAGCAATTTCCGAACTAGTTCCATATCTCTTTTCATTTTCTTTGCTTTCCCTCACAGCAGCTTATGATTTGGTTAAGTATGATTTCATAACTGGTTTATATGTACGGTGAAAATGCTTTCTTAAACAGCATCACCATATCAATAACTTCTTCCATCAATTCGGGGTAATTCTCTTGCTTGCTAAAATCCAAGCCAGGAATATCCTTGCCAATGAAGGAACCTTTTTTGCCTTCCAGTCTGTTCCATTTCAGTGGGAATCCTGTTGTTTCTTCAATTTCTGCCTTGTGTTCCAGGAATGAATCGAAAAGCTCTTTGTTGTCAGGAATCCACAGGCTGATCCATATTTTGTGATCCTTGTTCACCAACTCAATCGAAATATGGCACTGGGATGTTCCAATAGCAACATTATACCAATGGTCAGTTGATGGCTTGTGTTTATTGAAAGGCTTTCCTTTCTGGTCGATTGCGTCATTCAGCTTCGTCCAGAATTCCAAGCGGCTGGTTTGTGTCGAGTTCAGATCGCCTTTCTGGGCCAAGCTCTTCGCAGTTTTTGCAAAATCATTCGGCTGCTGCACGATGTGAAACTGAGGGGCGGGATCTGAATCACCGATGGTATAGGCATGGATTTCCAACAGGAAAAAGGATACATCTTCATCCGTATGCTTGTTCAGCCATTCGATGGCGCTGGCGTGTTCGTCCCGCGCCTCGGCGACGATCCAAACCACAACGGCTGCATCCAGTCCAGAAGCATAGGTGATGATTTTTCCCAGATGGTCATGATTGGTGGACTCCAACTGATTTTCAATCAAAACCGTTTTTCCAGTCAATTCATCCTGACAGAGAATGTCGCAACGGTAATTGCCAACAAACTTTTCGGTTTCAACATTCGTCAAGGACAAATTGAGAACATCGCCTAATTCCTGAATGTTGCTTTCACTGGCAAGCCATTTAGAAAAATCATATTGTTCATGCGCCCAGACTTTGCGGATGTCAATTTCTTTCAACTTTCCAAGTTTCATGCACTTACCTCATTACGATGCTTTCATTATCTATCATTCGTTTATGTTGATTGCTATTCGGTTATTGACAAACATTACTGCTGTTCGGGTGGTTCCGATGATTTTGTCAATCGGTTTTTGTGTATTTGTAAGGACAATTTCAGGTATGTATTTTTCGGGTAACGAGCATATTTGGGTCAAGTGAAACCACTGATAATCATTGTACATGCTGAACACTTCATCATTTTCTTCTTCAAGAATCTCCTGATAGTATGCAGGATAATTACTATCTGACGGAATCTCTTCTGAAAACTCTGAAAAGTGTGCCAGGTACGATTTACTTCCCTCGCTTTTGGGCGAACGAAGTATCATCCACCCGCCCTTTTTCAAGACATTATTGATTTTTTCGATACTCGTCCGTTTTCCAGCCTTCATCATCCACGCAGAACCATTCAGCTTACATACTTCGTTATGAGAAGATATGAAATCATGATGCTTGTAGCTTTTGAAACGAAAAAGAATCATTGGCGTCTCTTGTAGAATACTAATCATGCCAATTCCTTCCTTTCCTTGAATGTCAGCAGCTTGTCACGGTAATACTCATACTGTCTTTGGCGTGCGGCGATTTCTGCGGGAAGCCCATTGGTGATGCTATAAATCATTGTTTCAAATTCTGTCAATATTCCAACTACTTTTTCTTGTTCTTCTATTGGTGGAACTGGTATTGTCAACTTATGAAGACGGCTTCCTTTTATACCCTTAACGGTTCCACCTGTCGCCTGCGCTAACAACTTGCTTTGAAATTCATTTCCTAATAGGATATATTTTAAAAAAGTACTATTGAGGTTATTCACTTTAGGTCGATATTTTATAACTCGCTGTGCCAAAGCAACATTATCTCTATCAATTTGAGCAACATTTCCACAGGGAGCTTCTGTCGTTATTAATACATCTCCAATTTGAGGATATCCACGATGCATTACTTCGTCATAATCACTTTCTGATATGAATTCTTGAGACTTTTCATAATCAATATAGCCTTTCCTAATATTTTTTGCAGTTACAAGGAAAACACCTTTATCTGTTTTCCTAGGCGTTTTTCCACGATAGTCAACAATATCACATAATTCTTCCAAACTAAAATATGGACAATCTGGAAAATGGAGCAACGCTGTATTATAGTATTCATACTGCTTTTGGCGGGCTGTAAGTTCTGCTGTAAGCTCTGCTGTAAGTTCCGTGAAATTATCAAGTATCCTGACAATTTCACGCTGCACTGGCAGCGGTGGGACAGGAATTGGAAGGTTGATAACTGTTGCTTTTCCAAGGGCAGGAATGCCCGCACCATACTGGCATTCTTGCAGTTTTCGTTCATTAGCTTTTACAAAATGATATAGATACCTGTTCTCAATGCAATCCCTTGGTTTTAACACATAGCAATGTGCACCAGCCCAAAATTTCACCTGCAACCAGTTGACATAACCCGCTGACGCACCGCCCTGCGATATTGTAATCGTATTCTCTGCTTGATTATATTGTTCGATATATCCAGAAGGATTTATACCACCATTAATTACTGGATAACTTCCTGTTTCTTGCATGTCAGTTTTATTGAACTGAACGCCTTTGTCAACGTCGCAAACTTTTCCAAGAGGGAGATGTACTACCCCATCAGGACACAGCTCCCTAATCAATTCATCCAGTCTGCTCATGCCCTTATCCCTCGATTTCCGCAATGATTTGTCGGATGGCAGCCCGCAGTTCATCTTCCCGCTTCACGATATCCTCAATCTCCGCGTTCAGCTTCATGATGTCCACCTTTTCCCGCGTGTCTTCCGCTTCCACATAGGTGCTGACAGACAGGTTATAGTCGTTTCCTACGATTTCGTCATACGCGGCAACGTGTGAGAAATGAGGCTTTTCTTCGCGGTTGGCAAAGGTGCCGACAATGGTTTCAATGTTGTCAGCGGTCAGCCTGTTGTTTTTCGTTACCTTGATGCACTCTTTGGTGGCATCGATGAACAGGGTCTTGTTGTCCGTCTTGTTCTTTTTCAGCACCATGATGCAGGTGGCAATGGACGTACCGAAAAACAGGTTGCCAGGCAACTGGATCACGCAATCCACAAAGTTGTTGTCGATCAGGTATTTGCGGATCTTCTGCTCCGCACCGCCGCGATACATAATACCAGGGAAACAGACGATTGCAGCAGTACCATTCGCTGCCAGCCAGGAAAGGGAGTGCATGATGAATGCAAAGTCTGCAGCGCTCTTAGGGGCCAGCACACCAGCGGGCGAATAGCGCGGGTCATTGATCAGGATGGGGTTGCTGTCACCTGCCCATTTGATGGAATAAGGTGGATTGGAAACGATCAGTTCAAACGGTTCATCGTCCCAATGCTGCGGCGCAGTCAGTGTGTCTTCGCAGGCGATATTGAATTTATCAAAGCCCACATCATGCAGGAACATGTTGATGCGGCACAGGTTGTAGGTGGTAATGTTAATTTCCTGTCCAAAGAAGCCGTTGCGCACAGCATCATGTCCCAGCACCTTTTCGGCTTTCAGCAATAGCGATCCAGAGCCGCAGGCAGGGTCATACACCTTATTGATCTCCGTTTTGCCCACAGTCCCCAAACGGGTCAGCAGTTCAGAAACGTCAGCGGGCGTAAAGAACTCACCGCCGCTTTTGCCCGCGTTGCTGGCATACATAGTCATCAGGTATTCATAGGCGTCGCCGAAAGCGTCAATATCGTGATTCTTCACTTCACCCAGCCGCATATCACGAACGCCCCACAGCAGCTTGCACAGCCGTTCGTTGCGCTTGGCAACCGTTGCGCCAAGCTTATTGCTATTCACGTCAAAATCATCAAACAGGCCCGCGAAGTCGCTTTCTGACACGCTGCCCTTGGCGCTGTCCTCAATGTGACGGAACACCGTTTCCAGGGTTTCGTTCAGGTTTTCATCCTCCGCTGCTCTCACACATACATTGCAGAACAATTCGCTCGGCAGAATGAAGAAGCCCTTTTCCTCGATCAGGCCGCTCCGCGCCTCTTCGGCGTCCGCATCAGACATGGCAGCATAGTCAAAATCAGTATTGCCCGCTTCGTGTTCGCCATCGTTGATGTAGGCGGTCAGGTTTTCGCTGATGTAGCGATAAAACATCGTGCCCAGCACGTAATTTTTGAAATCCCAACCATCCACGCTGCCGCGCAGTTCATCGGCAATCGCCCAGATCGCACGGTGCAGTTCGTCGCGCTCCTGCTCTTTCTTTACGTCAGCCATTTTGAGCGGCCTCCTGTTCGTCCTTTATATGCTCCACGATATCGCCGTAATCCACATTCAGGGCTTCGCAAATCCTGTCCAGAATCGGCATAGCGACAAATTCGTCCCTGTTCAGCTTTGTCATGGTATTGGGGCAGATACCCGTTATCTTGCCCAGTTCGCCTTTACTCATCTTTTTATCGATCAAGATTTTCCATAGCTTGTTGTATTGGACAGCCATAATCAGCCCTCCTCTGTGTAATAAAACCAGTATAACAAGTTTTCTTGAACATTTCAAGGATGAATCGCATGATGTTGCGAGACTCTGTGAGAATAACAGAAAAAAGGAAGCGGTTTTTTGCTTCCTTTTCGTTTCTTATTCATTTTTTTCAGTTCCTATCAGAGTGGATGTGTTATGCAGCGTTTGCGGTTCTCAAAATATCCATAATGCATTCAACTACGATTCTGCTCAAAGCGCCGCAAAGTTCATCCATACTGGTTGCACTATTGAGCGCTTCTTTGATTTGGTCTTCATGAGTATCCCAATATCCATTGATTGCAAGTATAGAAACCAGATCGTCACCATAAACTCCGAACTCCGCATCTTCTGATGCAAAGATGCCCATTCCATATTCTTCATTCTTGAAAGCCAGGAATTCTTTTCCATATTCTTCATTAAGTGCTTCGCACATTTCTCCATCAAAAGCGACTTTGATGACGCAGCAAGAGGGCACAGAGTTGAAAATGTCATTCTTATTCGTATTAGTCATATAAATTTCCTTTCTGGTTTGTTTACGCGGTTTCCCTCCGCAATTCTTTATTATTTTGGTTTAAATGCGGTTATCTATGCTTTCGCCCGTATAGTCTATTTACACTGCTGTTTTTGACAGAATTGGTTCTTTTACAAATTCGTCTCCCCTTAATGCTTCAATCATCTGGATAAAGTCCAATAGAATCGAGGTGACACGTTGTGCTTTGTCCTTTAGGTTTTCTGCTTCATTAAGGAACTCTTCAATGCTATTGGCGTTAGCGTCCCAATAACAACTTATTATAGGTTCTGTTTCAACTGGTCCAAATACGCCTGCACTGTCTTCGGAAAACCAAATACCGCATTCCAGAGTATCAATTCTCAACGCATAGCATTGGGTATGATAGCGAACGGATATATTTTTACCTGCTATCTCATCCATATGGATCATGCTTAGAATGTTGTCAAGATGGGCATTACGTTCTGTCTTTTTCATACCTTGTAAATTCCTGCGCCTTATCTCAACGCAGGCTCCTTTAATTCTCGGTGTATTAATGTATTTCTTCATCGTCGTTGATATACTTTGTATTTGCCTGTTATAGCACAATCAATCGCCATCACTCCCTTCAATCGTCTTTCTATCACAATCAGGCAGCAGCTTTCACGGGTACAGCTTCCTGAATGTTTCCAGCAGTCACTTCATTTATCATTTCTTTCATGCTGTTCAGGGTCATAGGGTCTACTACAAAACCATCATCATCCATGGCGGGATTGTCGTAATAGGGGAAGGTGCGCTCAAACCAATTCTTCACGTACCTATAGGGCATGGACTGAATGTGGGAAAGCTTCTTGACTTTCTCAAAGGTTGCACGCAGTTCGGTGGCGTTGCGGTGCATGTCGATGAACTCTTCCATCTGGTGGTAATTCAGCTTCTTTTCCGCTTCCCGCTTGGCTTCCTGCTGGATCGTCAGATCGGGGAAGTCGTGACGCAGCTTCAGAATAATGTTGTATTCCAGCGAACCAACCTTGGAAGCCTTCTTGGCAAAGGAAGCGGAGATGGTCAGGGTGTTGCTCAGAGCGTCGTAATTGTAGCCGTTAGTCATTTTCTTATCCTTTCTGGTTTTTCGGTCTGTCCTTGACCTCTTTTAGGTGAGGTTCCTTCCCTCATCCTGTGATTACATTTTATCAGTATCGGCGTCCAATAATATGGTCTTACGCGGTCAGCTTCAGCGGTTCGGCAGCTTCGGGCATCAGTTCCACCCGCGGGGCAACCAGATGGTTGCTGCTGTTCAGCACGGGGGTCTCCGCGAAGTGGGGATAGTTCTTCAGAAACCAGCGCCGCACGTATTCATACTGGTTCTTCTGGCCCTTGCCCGCGTCCATGACGATGTGGAGTTGTGCCAGACGTTCGTCCGCGTAGTCCATGCAAGAGAGAAGGGTCTCCATCTGCTTGAATGTGAGTCGGGTGGGGCAAGCCTTACGGGGAGCGGATTCCTTGATAGCGACGGTGAAGCCCTTGCCGCGGATATCCATCATCATGTTGTAGGCCTCCGTGCCATACTGGTTAGCTTCAGCCGCGAACTTCTTGGTCATGGTAATGGTGTTGGTGCTCCAATTGATTTTGTAACCCTGATTCTTGTTAGCCATACTTCTTACTCACTTTCTGGTTTAATGGGTTTTCCTTCCCTCATCTTGTGTCTTTATTATAGCGGTTGATGTGTCCAATAATCGGGTCTTATGCTACTTCTTCTTCGGTTTCTGCCGCGGCGAACTCGTCCTTGTAGCGGGCAAGGAACCACGTCTTCACATAAGCGTAGGAACCGCTCCTGATCTTGGAAAGTTGCTTTACGTGCTCGAATTCAGCCAGTACCGTGTCCGCAGCATCTTCTTCTTTCTCTTTGATGAACTCGCCCATGGCCTTGTAATCCAGCTTTCCGTACGTCTTCTTATCCTTCTTCTTGCTGATTTCCCGCTGAACGATCTGGAAGTCGGGGAGGTCTTTGCGCAGTTGCGCCAGCTCTTTGTAAGCAGCGCTACCGATGACACCCGCTTCTTTCAGGAACTTCTTGGTCACGGTGATGGTGTTCTCGATGTAGTTGATCTCGTAGTTGTGATTCTGCTTCATAATAGTTTCCTTTCTGGTTTGTGAGGTGTCCTTCCTCTTGTTTTTTATCTTCAGGTGAGGTTCCTTCCCTCATCCTGTGATTACATTCTATCAGTTGTGTTGTCCAATAATCGGGACTTATTTATGTTTGGCTTTAATCATCATGCTCGTTGAAGGTCATCGTGAACTTACCGTTCTTGTAAACCCGTGCGCTGAATTCGGCCTCATAATCGGAGGAGAAAGAGGTAAACCAGGCTTCCATGGCGATGGGGCCAAAGCCGTTCTTTGCAATCGCCCTCATGATCTGCGGAATCATGTCGCAGAAGGTGCAGCTCATGAGAGAGAAGCTTTCTTCAACCTTTACGGTGCAGCCTTCAACGGTGATGTCAGCAACGAACTTGCTGATTTCGGTAGGATAATCGGGGGTGACTTTGGAAGCAACTTCCTTCATGATAGCGGCAGCTTTGTTGGCATCGGTGTTGTTGTTCAGCTTGATGATCATGTTGGTGGTGGCGCTCATTGTTTTTCCTTCCCGCGGCTTGATGGCTTATCCGCTGCCTTTCTTCTTCAAGGCTCTGGGTTCTTCCCTTACCTTGTGACTTTATTATATATAATGTATTGTCCAATAATTGGGACTTGTAGCTGCTTATCCATAAGTTGTAGCTTTATAGCCGATAGTTGTAATTGAAAACGCGACTCTTGTCAGATGATGCCCAGATTCCTTTGCACGTTAGCCGAATGGATCAGTGCAACGGGCAGCGGCATAATGGGTGTTTCCTCAGCTTTGATGACAAATCCGCTTATGCAGAGCATGGAGAGCAGCTTTTCAACAGTCATATTGGGGTCAACAGTCGTTACCAGTTCCAGCGTGTGCCTTTTGTTCAGAGCAATCTTCATCGTGATAACCTTTGCCATCTTCATAATCTTCCTTTCCGCGGTTGTTGGCTTATCCGCTAGCCTTTCAAGGTTTCGGTTGCTTCCCTCAACCTTGTGACTTAATGATACCATCAGTATTGTCCAATAAACGGGACTTATAATTTCAAAAGTTAATGGCATAAATGAGCGGGAATACAAGTGAAATCAAATGCATTTGAAGATTATGAATGTATATAAAAATGTGAAAGTATAACATCTAAAAAATCATGCTTGACATATGACCCGATTTTCAGAGCAGCGCAGCGAAATACAGCGGCTTTAGCAAAAAAATAAAGGCGCTGCCCGTGATTGGCAAGCGCCTTACTCAAAAGTTGTAAGTTGTTATCCGAAAGTTGTAAAGTGCTGACCTGAAGTTCTGAATCATTAGCCAAAACTTGCTGCGAATTATCCGATTCTAAACTCCTAAAACCCTTATATCTTGTGGCTTATCTGCCAGCAATATGTTATAATAGTTGTGCCGTAAAATGGCAGCGGAGCTTGACAACTTCACATCTGGATAAATCGTGATATGGCTGAAAGAGAGGCAGTCATGTCAAGATTCAAGGCAAAAATAACCTTACCCAATGGAGAAATTGTCAACTGTACTGGAAAAACAATCAGTGATGCGTTTGCTAATCTGCTGGCCAAATGCACAAATGGTCTGGTATCACAACAGGCAGTCTCACAGTCACTGAAAGAATACGGTGACAACTGGTTCAAAACATATCATGTACCGAAAGTAAAACCAAATACCGCGATGCAAACAAAGCTTCACCTCGAGAAGCACATCTATCCTTATATCGGGGACAAGCAACTGAATCAAATCACTCATGATGATGTCCAAATGCTTTATAACAATATGAGTCTGCTTTCGAAGTCTTCGGTAAATAAAGTTCGCATTGTCCTTAACCAGATTTTTAAAAACGCAGTTGAAGATGGCATCATCGCAACAAACATTATCGACTCAAAACGTTATGTAATGAGTAAAAAAGCCACAAAGCGGGACGCCTTGTCAAAAGAGCATGTTCAAAGTATCATCTATCAATTGGACAAATTGGACGATGATGAAAAACTCTTCTTGGGGCTTGCTATTTTTACAGGAATGCGTCGAGGAGAAATAATTGCCCTGATGTGGCAAGATATTGATCTGGAAAAACGTTTGATCCATGTGCAACATGCTGTAACATACAATATGAATCGTCCAGTTATTGGAAATCCAAAGAGTGCAGCGGGTATTCGATTTATATCAATTAACGCCCATCTCTTAAGCATACTTACCAGCACTCAGGAACGCACGGGTTTTGTGGTTAAAAACCGCAAAGACGAAAGCATCCCCTTAACTGAAACAGGGTTCAAAAGATTATGGGAACGTATCAGTAGTAAAATAAATCTATATGGTGCGACGCCTCATGTCTTTCGGCACACTTACGCTTCTCTCATGGAACCATACACCGATGCAAAAACACTTCAATCGGTCATGGGTCATGCAGACATTTCCACTACACTGAACCGATACACCCATCCCATTTTAGACAACATCACAGCACTTGGCAAAATCGATATTTTCGAGACATAAAATGCGACATTTTTTGATGCACGAAAGTCATTGATATATCAGAGTTTTTGCTCTATTTTAAAGTCCGAAAATGCGACACTATTTGCGACACTTCGGGTAAAAACACCAAAAAAGAGGCCGATTTCTCCTCCAAAGCAAAAAAAGAAAGCCTTGAATCTCTTTGTGAGATCAAGGCTTTTTCTTTGGCGCGCCCTGGGGGATTCGAACCCTCGGCCTTTTGATTCGTAGTCAAACACTCTATCCAGCTGAGCTAAGGGCGCATTCGTTCCGTTTTGCGGAACGTGAGGTATTATACCGCAGTTTATTCAAAAATGCAAGCACTTTTTTTGCTTTTATTTAAATTCCGGTTGGGTCCGGGCGCGGAAGAACAGGTACTGCTGATAGATCCCGTTGTAGGGAGAGTACTTTTCCATCGGCCAGCCCTGGGGATATTCCTGAGCGAGCACCCTTCGGATCCACACGTCCACCGGGAAGGCGTCCGTGTAGTGCAGGCCGAACAGGAGGACGCAGCTGGCCACCTTGATGCCGACGCCGCACAGGGCGGTCAATGCCTTCAGCGCCTCTTCCTCCCCGCAGTCCTGCAGGGCGCGCAGATCCAGCGTCCCATCCACGACGGCCCGGGCCGCCGCCCGCACATACCGGCAGCGGTAGCCGAGGCGGCAGGCAGACAATGCCTCGTCGTCCAGGGCCAGCACCGCTACGGGAGTCGGGAAGAGGGTATATGCTCCGCCCAGGCTGTCCGTCCGCCTCTCCCCCACCGCCCGGCATATCAGCTCGATGCTCCGCTTGATGGCGGGGATATTCCGGTTCTGGGAGATGATGAAGCTGACAAGGGTCTCCCAGGGGTCCTGGCGCAGGATGCGGATGCCGCGGCCAAACTCACACGCGTCAAAGAGGTAAGGGTCCTCCTCCCGGCGCACCCGGCTGCGCACCGCGCGGTAGTCGGTGCCGAGGTCGAAGTACTCCCGCCACACAGACCTGAACTCCTCCTCGTCGCAGGAGAAGTCGAATACCCCCTCGCCCCGGGGCGTGACCGTCACGCAGTGGGCCCGGTGCACGATGCGGTACGCGCCGCCCGCCAGCGCCTCCCAGCGGAAGCACTGCCCGCTGTCCGCGATTTTTGTGAGGTCCAGATCATCCTCGATGCGCAGTCTGTACATACCCGCCTCCGCCGTCCTTCATGACACCCGAAGGATACCACGCGGCCGGACGTTCGTCAACAGCGGCGGTCCTGATCCAATCCCGATAAAAAACAGTAATTTCATTGCATTTTTAACTGCATTCATGTATAATCGCATCAGGTGGCCGCCGGCAATGAGCGGCCTTGAAAGGAGCTTGCGTCATGGATAAGTATGAGTGCCCCTGCGGCTATGTGTACGACCCCGAGGTAGGCGATCCCGAAGGCGGCATCGCGCCCGGCACGGCCTTCGAGGACATCCCCGAGGATTGGGTCTGCCCCGTCTGCGGCCTGGGCAAGGATGCCTTCACGGTTGCGTGACAACAGTGAGAGCCGCCTGCGGGCGGCTCTTTTTCCAAATAGTAAAGGAGAGAAAACGATGATCCCGATTTTCGTCATCGAAATGGAAAACGGCAAGAAAATGAGCGGCGAGCTCTATCCCGACATCGCGCCCGAGTCCGTGGGCAACTTCATCGCCCTGGCCAACAGCGGCTTTTATGACGGCCTGATCTTCCACCGCGTGATCCCGGACTTCATGATCCAGGGTGGCGACCCCCAGGGCACCGGCATGGGCGGCCCGGGCTATTCGATCAAGGGTGAATTCCGCCAGAACGGCGTCAAGAACGACCTGAAGCACACCGAGGGAGTGCTCTCCATGGCGCGCAGCATGATGCCCAACTCCGCCGGCAGTCAGTTCTTCATCATGACCAGCACCTCCCCGCACCTGGACGGCGCTTACGCGGCCTTCGGCAAGGTCACGGAAGGCCTGGAAACCGCCTACGAGATCGTGAACGTCAAGCGCGACTACAACGACCGGCCCCTCCAGGAGCAGAAGATCAAGTCCATCCGCGTGGAGACCTACGGCAAGGAGTATCCCTTCACCAAATTGAACGCACGGTAAGGAGAAAGCTGTGAACAAAATCTTGGTACGGCGGGAGCTGAACCCGACGGTCACTCTGCTGACCGTGGAAGCGCCGCTGATCGCACGCAAGGCCGAGCCGGGGCAGTTCGTCATCGTGCGCCCGGACGCCGAAGGGGAGCGCATCCCCCTGACCATCGCGGACTTTGACCGCGAGGCCGGCACCGTGACCATCATCTTCCAGATCGTGGGCGCGACCACGGAGAAGCTCAACCACCTGATGGAAGGCGGCTGCGTGCAGGATATCGCCGGCCCCCTGGGCAGGGCCACCCACACCGAGGGCCTCAAGAAGGTCGCGGTGGTGGGCGGCGGCGTCGGCTGCGCCATTGCCTATCCCGTGGCGAAAAAGCTCTTTGAGCAGGGCGCCGAGGTGCACGCCGTGGCCGGCTTCCGCACGAAGGACCTGGTGATCCTGGAGGACGAGTTTGCCGCCCACTCCACGCTGTTCTGCCGCATGAGCGACGACGGCAGCTGGGGTGAGAAGGGCCTGGTCACCGACGCGCTGAAACAGCTGATCGAGGCTGGGAACCAGTACGACGAGGTCATCACCATCGGCCCGCTGATCATGATGAAGTTCGTCTGCGCCATCACTAAGCAGTACGGCATCAAGACCGTGGCCAGCATGAACCCCATCATGATCGACGGCACGGGCACTGCCGCCTGACCGTGGGCGGGGAAACGAAGTTCGCCTGCGTGGACGGCCCCGAGTTCGACGGCCACCTGATCGACTTTGACGAGGCCATGTCCCGCGGGCGCATGTACCAGGACTTCGAGCGCCGCGCCTATGACGAAGCCTGCAACCTGTTCCGCAAAGCCGAAGGGAGGGATCAGTAATGGCGATCGATCCCAACAAGCACCCGATGCCGACCCAGGCGCCCGAGGAGCGCGCCCATAACTTCCGCGAGGTCGCCCTGGGCTATACCCTGGAGGTCGCCCGCGAGGAGGCCTCCCGCTGCCTGAACTGCAAGAACCAGCCCTGCGTGAAGGGCTGCCCGGTGGGCATCCATATCCCCCAGTTCATCCAGGCGCTACGCAAGGGCGAGATCGAGGAAGCCTACCAGATCATCAGCCTGACCAGCTCCCTGCCCGCGATCTGCGGCCGCGTCTGCCCCCAGGAGACCCAGTGCGAGCAGCAGTGCACTCTGGGCATCCGCTATGAGCCGGTGGGCATCGGCCGCCTGGAGCGCTTTGTGGCCGACTGGCACAACGAGCACAGCACCGAGGCCCCGCAGAAGCCTGAGAGCAACGGCCACCGCGTGGCCATCGTGGGCTCCGGCCCGAGCGGGCTCACCTGCGCCGGCGACCTGGCCAAGAAGGGCTATCAGGTGACCGTGTTTGAAGCCCTGCACACCGCCGGCGGCGTGCTGGTGTACGGCATCCCCGAGTTCCGCCTGCCCAAGGCCATCGTGGCCCGGGAGGTGGAGACGCTGAAGGCCCTGGGCGTGGATATCGAGACCAACGTGATCATCGGCAAGACGCTGACCGTGGACGAGCTGTTCGAACAGGGCTACGAGGCCGTGTTCATCGGCTCCGGCGCGGGCCTGCCCAACTTCATGGGCATCCCTGGCGAATCCCTGAAGGGCGTCTATTCCGCCAACGAATACCTGACCCGCTCCAACCTGATGAAGGCCTACCGGGACGACGCCGACACGCCCATCATGAAGGGCGGCAGCGTCGCGGTGGTGGGCGGCGGCAACGTGGCCATGGACGCCGCGCGCACCGCCCTGCGCCTGGGCGCGGAGCACGTGTACATCGTGTACCGCCGCTCCATGGAGGAGCTGCCCGCCCGCCGCGAGGAGGTGGAGCACGCCGAGGAGGAGGGCATCGACTTCCGCCTGCTGTGCAACCCCGTGGAGGTCCTGGGCTGGAACGACCCGGAGAACCCCCGCGACCCGAAGAATGGCTTCGTGAAGGCCATGCGCTGCATCCGCATGCAGCTGGGCGAGCCCGACGCCTCCGGCCGCCGCCGCCCGGTGGAGATCCCGGGCAGCGAGTTCACCCTGGATGTGGATACCGTGGTCATCGCCATCGGCACCAGCCCGAACCCGCTGATCAAATCCACCACCGAGGGCCTCGAGGTCAACCGGCGCGGCGGCATCGTGATCAATGAGGACGGCCTGACCTCCCGCAAAAACGTCTACGCCGGCGGCGATGCGGTCACCGGCGCGGCCACCGTCATCTCCGCCATGGGCGCGGGTAAGACGGCCGCCGCCGCCATCGACAAGGCCCTCTGCGGCGAACAAAACTAATACTATCGGAGCAGATATGGCGATCTATCTTTGTCCGAACCTTTCGACCCCGGAGCGCGAAAACGCAGCGCTCCGGGTCATCGATTGTTTTGAAAAGCAGCTGAACGAGCAGGTGCTCATGAGCGTGGAAAACAGCCTGCGCCTGTGCGGCTCGGATACCCATGCCGGAGACGTGAAAGAGGCGCGGCTGGTGGTCAGCGTGGGCGGCGACGGCTCCGTGCTGCGCGCCGCGAAGACGGCCGCGGCGGCGGACCTGCCCCTGCTGGGCGTCAATTCCGGCCGGCTGGGCTACCTGTGCGCGCTGGAGATGAACGAGCTGTCCTCGCTGACCGGGGAAATGCTCCACGGCCTGCGCAGCGAGGAGCGCACCATGCTGAGCATCCAGATCGATGGCCAGACCCGGCTGGCGCTGAACGACGTGGTCATCGCGCGCCCCCGCCTGGCGGGCACCCTGAGCGCCGCCATCATCCGCGGCCGGGACACACTGATGCACTTCCGCGGCGACGGGCTGATCGTGGCGACCCCCACCGGGTCCACCGCCTACAGCCGTTCCGCCGGCGGGCCCGTGCTGGCGCCGGACACCGGGTGCTTCGCGCTGACCCCCATCTGCGCCCATACGCCGGGCACCGCGCCCATGGTGGTGCCGGACAGCGGCACCTATCAGGTGATCGTGACCGAGACCGGCACCGACACGGCGGACGTGCTGGCCGACGGCGTGACCCTGGGCAGCCTCAATGAGCCGCTGTTCATCAGAAAACACGAACGCAGCCTGCGACTGCTGCGTAGAAAGGATATGTAAGCATGTCACAGGGGATCTGGGTGCGGCTGATCAAACACGGCAAGATCATGGAATCCAACGTGCAGCCCTGCGCCCCCGACGAATGGGAGGAGGCCCTGACCAAGGCCTGCCGCGCGCTGGACGCGCCGAAGCCGGTGATCCTGCCGCGCCACGAGCGGGATTACCACAGCTTCCACCAGGCCCGCTTCCTGCCCGAGCATTTTGTGGAGAGCGTTTCCTTCGACCGTATGGAGGTCGAGTACATCGATCCGGAGGCAAAGAAGTCCGTCAATGAAAAGTATCTGTAGGATCTTAGGCTGTCTGGCGCTGCTGCTCCTCGTGGGCGGCGCGGCCCGGGCGGAGGTGCGCATCAATGAGGTCATGGCCCAGAACGGCACCTATACGGACGGCCACGCCTATGACTGGATCGAGCTGTACAACGACGGCAAGAAGGCCGTGGACCTGAGCGGCTGGCACCTGAGCGACAAGGAGGGCAAGCCGGGGCTCTGGACCTTTCCCGGCGGCGCGAAGATCGCCAAGGGCGGGTATGTGCTCATCTACTGCACCGGCGACAGCAGCTTGGCCCCCGGCAAAAACAAGACCTTCTATGCCGATTTCAAGATCTCCGCTTCCGGGGAGACCCTGCTTTTGAGCGACCCGGACCTGAACGAGGTCGACCGCCTAGTGCTGCCCGCCCAGTACGGCAACATCTCCTACGGCTTTGCCCCGGGAGAGAGCGAGCCGGGATTTTTTGCCAGCGCGACCCCGAATAAGAAGAACGCCGCCCGGACCTATTCCGGACGGACGGACGCTCCCGTCCTGCTGACGGCGGGCGGTTTTTATCAAAAGAGCGTCACCGTGCAGGCCCAGGCCCCGGAAGGAGCCGTGCTGCGCTACACCCTGAACGGGGACACGCCCACCGCGAAGTCGAAGGCCTTCCCCGACGGCGGGCTTAAGATCAGCAAGACCGCGCCCCTGCGCGTCTGCGCCTTCCGGGAGGGCGAGGTCCCCTCGGCCCCCGTCAGCGCCACCTACCTGATCGACGACGAGCAGCTGACGCCCATCATCTGCCTGACCACGGACGACAAGTACCTGTTCAACCGCAAGACCGGCGCGCTGGTCAAGGGCACCGGCACCGTGCCGAACTACGACAAGGAATGGGAGTACCCCATCAACATCGAATACTACGGCATGGACGGGAAGGCGCAGATCAACCAGATGGGCACCTTCACCGCGGCGGGCCACTCCGCGCGGCAGAACACCCAGAAGTCCATCGCGCTGTACGCGCGTTCCGCCTTCGGGCCGGAGCGCTTTGCCTTCAATCCCTTCCCCCACCGGGATTATGACAGCTACAAGTCCCTGCTGCTGCGCTCCACCAATTCCGACGCCTTCTTCTGCAGGCTCCGGGACGTGGTATATTCCTCCCTGGCCGAGGGCGAAAGCCTGCTGTATCAGGACGCCCTGTGCATCCAGGTGTACATCAACGGCGAGTACTGGGGCCACTACAACCTGCGCGAGAAGATCAACAAGTACATGATCGCCCAGTACGAGGGCGTGACGGACGACGAGGACATCGACATGATCGACGTCATCTCCCGCACCGGCACCCCGCGCTTCACCTCCAACGGCAGCGGAGAGGACTGGGTGGCCCTGGCGGACTTCTGCAAGAAGAACGACCTGAACGACCCCAGCAACCTGCAATATGTGCTCGACCGGCTGGACGTGGACAGTCTCTTCACCCATGCCGCCTACGAGATCATCCTGGGCAACACGGATTTCACCAACGTCCGTCTGTACCGCGTGCCCGGCGGGAAGTGGAAATACCTGCTCTTCGACGTGGAGGCCTCCTTCAAGTCCCTGGACAAGACCCCGCTGGAGTACTACATCAAGCCCGTCAAGGGCAAGATCCAGGGCTTCAGGCACGAGCCCTTGAACGCGCTGCTCGCCGTGCCCGAAATGAAAGCGAAATTCCTGAACCGCGTGGCGGAGCTGCTGGTGACCCACTTCACCTGGCCCGACGTGCGGGAGAAGTTTGAATACTGGCAGGACGCCCTGCGCCCCATCCTGCCCCGGCACATCGACCGCTGGAAGAACCTGACCATGGACAAGTGGACCGCCAACGTGAACGCCGCCCGCCACTACGCCCGCCTGCGCCCCACCAGGATCCCCGCCCTCCTTCAGACCGCCATGAAGCTGACCCAGGCTGAAGTGGATCAGTATTTCGGGGAAGTGCTGAAGGTGCTGGAAGCCGGGCTGGAATGAGGCTTTCCGGTCATCGGCCCGCAGGCTGACAGCTTTTGGGCTGACGATCTTCCGAACACATCCTGAACCTTTGAAAGGAATCCCTCTCATGTCCGAACACCAAGGCCACCGGGAGCGCATGCGGGCGCGCTTTGAGCGCGACAGCGGCATGGAGAGCTTCGCGCCGCACGAGGCGCTGGAGCTGCTGCTGACCTACGCCATCCCGCGCAAGGATACCAACCCCATCGCCCACCGGCTGATCGATCACTTCGGTTCGCTGCACGCGGTGCTGGAAGCGCCGGCGGACGAGCTGACCGCCGTGCCGGAGATCGGCCAGCGGGCGGCGCAGCTGATCACCATGCTGCTGCCCCTGTTCCGCCTGTACGAGAACGACCGGCTGCAGAAGCGCGCGACCCTGGACAGTTACCGCCTGGTCAGGGACTACTGCTGGTCCCTCTACCACGGGGTGACGGTGGAAAAATTCTACCTGCTCAGCCTGGACAGCCAGCTCAAGCTGCTGGACGTGCGCGTCATCGCCGAGGGCACTCTGGACGAGGTGCCGGTCTATCCCCGGGAGGTGGTCGGCATCCTGCTCAGGCAGAAGGCCGCCGGCGCAGTCATCTCCCACAACCATCCCGGCCAGACCTCTGCGCCCTCCAAGGCGGATATCGAGCTGACGTGCCGCCTGCACCGCCTCTTGGGCGAGATCGGCATCACCCTGCACGACCACGTCATCGCCGGCACCGACGGCACCTACAGCTTTGCCCAGGCCGGTATGCTGACTTCAGAAACGGAGACCTGATATGAGACAGACCCTGTTCCATCGCCTGATCCTCCTGGCGCTCATCGCCGTGGGGCTGTTCGCCCTGCTGTACCTGGGCCTGTTCGGCTGGGTCTGCTACGCGGAGAGCCACGTGGAGACGCCGCCCGAGACCGACGCCATCATCGTGCTCGGCGCGCAGGTGAAGCCCGACGGCACCCCCAGCGTGCAACTGGAATACCGCCTGGAGACCGCCCTCAGCGCTTATCAGCAGCTGGCCCAGCCCATCGTGTGCTGCGGCGGCCAGGCGGGCACCGAGCCCGCGCCGGAGGGGCGCGTCATGGCGGACTGGCTGATTGCCCGCGGCGTGCCGGAAGCGGACGTGCTGGCCGAGACCGCCTCCGGGGACACCAGGGAGAACATCCGCAACGCCATCCGCCTGCTGGGCTACACGCCGGAGAAGGTGCTGATCGTGACCAGCGATTACCATGTGCCCCGCGCGCTGCAGATCGCCCGGGACCAGGGCCTGCAGGCCTGGGGCATGAGCGCCCCGACCCTGCCCGAATACTGGCTCAAAAACCGCGCCCGCGAGGCTCTGGGCTGGGGCAAGTACCTGCTCAACCGATTCCTGGGGCGATAAACAAGGTAAACGCACCAAAGAAATACAAAAGACAAACAGCAGCCCCCTTCAGTGTGATCCGCAGGACCGGCTTTGCCGGTTCGAGGAGAATTTTTGCGGAGGTTAGCTTGCCATCCGGGAGCAAAAATTCATTCCTCCCGGATTTGCCGCCCGGGAGTACCGTAGGTACGAGAGGCAAATCCGCCCAAGGGGTGATATTGGCGGGGAAAGGATTTCCCCGCCAAGGCTTACGCGCCAGCGTAAGCCGGTTTGACATCATCTGCCTGTGGTGGTAGAATATAGCGACTGTTTCGCAGCAACTGTTTCGAGGAGGATGTGCATCCATGCTGAGACAATTGTCCGTGTTTATCGAAAATAATCAGGGTTCCCTGGCAGACCTCACCCAGGCGCTGGAAAGCCGGGAGATCATCATCCACTCCCTGGCGCTGGCGGATGCCTCGCGCTTCGGCGTGGTGCGCGCTATCGTGAGCCAGCCGGATCAGGCCCTGAAGGCCATCCAGGACGCCGGTTATTCCGGCTGCCTGACCGAAGTCGTGGCCGTCAAAGCGCCGGATGAAGGCGCAGGCCTCACCAACGCCCTGAAAGCGCTGAGCGCCGCCGCCATCGACGTGGAATACCTGTACATGCTCAAGACCCGCACCGGCATCCGCACCGTGGTGTTCGGCATCGCGGACACCGCCCGCGCCGAAGCGGCGCTGACGGCCGCCGGGTACGAGCTCGCCAGCGAAGAAGAAGTGGACTGACGTTCCCCGGAGGCCTCATCAATGTCGAACCCTGTCAAGAAAAAGAAGAACCAGGTCAAGCCCATCGCCAAGCCCTACCTGAAGGGCAATGTCCTGAGCCGGCTCTCGGTCGTGCGCGGGATCAAGCTGTGGCTGTACCCGCTGATCTTCATCCTGATCAACCTGTTCATCGGCGCCGCCTTCAGCTTTGACGGGCTGCCCATCCTGCGCATCCCCCTCAACCTGATCCTGATCCTGTTCACCATTTTCCTGGTGTTCAACAACGGTCAGAACACCGGCTACGGGGATATCACCCTGGCGGAGATCATGTATAACCACCAGCAGGAAGGCAAGCCGGTCTCCCCGAAGGATCTGGACCGCTGCTATCACCCCTTGAAGGGCGTCGTGACCGCCCTGATCGGGTACCTGCCCTTCCTGATCCTGGCCCTGATCTACGCACTGACCGCGCAGAAGCAGCAGTATTCCCTGCCCGCCCTGCCCTCCTGGCTCAGCTCCTACGAGAACCAGAGCGCCATCATGGCCCCGCTGGCCTACTATCAGACCACGGAAACGCTGACGGCCGGGGCGATCCTGAGGGTCGTCATGCGGCTGATGCTCTTCCCCTATATCAACCTGGCCGGCAGCCGCAATACGGAAATGATGCTGCTGGTCGACCGGCTCTCCCCCGTCGCCCTGTTCCTGCCCTTCCTGGGCTACATCCTGGGCTACCTGCTCGGCCGCAACAGCCGCGCGATGGTGCACGGCAGCATCGCCGCCGCGGACCGCAAGCGCCGCCGGAAGACCCGGCAGCAGCAGCGCAAGCCCCGGAACAAGACGGAACTGATCTGATGCGCATCATCGGCGGCACCTACCGCTCCCGGACCTTGAACGCGCCCAAGGGCCAGACCACCCGGCCCACCCTGGACCAGACCCGGGAGGCGGTCTTCAACATCCTGCAGATGCGCGTGGCGGACGCGCGCTTCCTGGACCTGTACGCAGGCTCCGGCGCAGTGGCGCTGGAAGCCCTGAGCCGCGGCGCTTGTTCGGCAGTGCTCTGCGATCAGTCCCGGGCGGCCTGCCAGTGCATCCGGGAAAACATCGCCCGGCTTGGCTGCGGGGACCGCGCGCGGCTGCTCGAAATGCCGGACCAGCGGGCCATCGCCTTGCTGGAAAAGGAGAGCGCCCGCTTTGACCTGATCTATCTCGACCCGCCCTACGCCATGGATCTTGCGCCGGTGCTCGCGGCCCTTAAAGACGCGCAGCTGCTGGCCGAGGGCGGCCTGATCATCGCCGAGCACGACGCCCACGCCGATTTCCCCGCGCCTGAGGGCTGGCGTATGGCCCGGCGCAAGACCTACCGCGACACGGCGCTCAGCTTTTACGAGGAGGACGCATGAGCCAGACCATCTGCCTGTACGCCGGCAGCTTCGACCCGGTGACCAACGGCCACCTGAGCCTGATCCGCCGCGCCGCCCTGCGCTTTGACAAGGTGTTCGTGGCGGTGATGCGCAATTCCGCCAAGCAGGGCACTTTCCCGGTGGGCGAGCGGCTCAAAATGCTGGCGGAAGTCTGCGCGCCGTTTGAAAACGTGCGCGTGCTGGCCGCCGAAGGCCTGACCAGCGTGCTGGCGGCCCAGCTGAACGCCACCGTCCTCATCCGTGGGCTCCGGGGGCTTCAGGACCTGGACTCCGAGCTGGCGATGGCGAAGATCAACCGCCGGCTCAACCCGGAACTGGAGACCATCTTCTTCCCGCCGGAGGAGGGCTGCGAAGCCGTCAGCTCCAGCTTAGTGCGGGAGCTGGCCTCGCTGGGCGGTAACATCGATCAGTTCGTTCCTCCGCAGGTGAGGGACGAAATAATAAACCATTACAAAAGGGAGGGCTAACCCATGGCCGACAGCAAACTGCGCGTTTTCGATTATGTGGATCAGCTGAATTCGATCATCGACAGAGCCACCAAGGTGCCGCTTTCCACCCGCATCGTCGTGGACAAGCAGGACCTGAAACAGCTCCTGCAGCGGCTGGAATCCAGCATCGACCCCGACATCCGCTCCGCCAAGGACATCATCCAGCAGTATGACGAGCTCATCCAGAAGGCGAACCAGCAGGCCGAGCAGGTGACCTCGGAAGCCAACGAGAACGCCCGCCGTACCGTGGATGACGCCACCATGCGCGCCCAGACCGCCCTGGCCGAAGCCCAGGCCCGCGCCGCGGACCTCAGCCGTGACGCCGCGGACAAGGCCAACGCCATGATCGCCGATGCCCAGGCCCGCGCCCAGGCCATGATCGCCGACGCCCAGGCCCGCGCCGAACAGCTGGTGGCCGAAGACGCCATCACCCAGCGCGCCAACGCCGAGGCCTCCCAGCTCCTGCAGCGCACGCATATGGACTGCGACCAGTACCGCATCAATATGGAAAACGACATCCAGCACGCCCTGCAGAACGCCGACGGCATCCTGAGCCAGCAGCTGGACCAGCTCCGCCGCCTGCGCCAGAACTTCAGCACCCGGCAGAATGAGATCCAGGATGAGATGTAAGCTGATCCTGTCCACAGCAGCGGTATGCCCTGAGGCTGCCGCTGCTTTTCCATTCTGAGAAGGGCCCGGAGATAAGTTGCTGCCCTGCCCATTTTTTGCACGATTCCCGTCCCCCCGGATCGCTTGACAGTACAGGGTCAGGTGTTATAATCGGAAACAGGTCTGATGATTCAGATCGGCCGTTCCCTTACGGCCGGTCTTTTTGATGGAAAAGGAGGGAAACGCTTGAGAAAACTGTTCCGGTACGCGGGCAAGTACAAGGTCTACCTGTTCCTGGCCCCCATACTGATCATCGGCGAGGTGGTGATGGAGACCTTCATCCCCCAGCTGATCGCGCAGCTGATCAACATGATCTCCCAGGCGGAGGAGACCGCCATCGACATGGGCGAGATGCTGAAGCTGGGCGGACTGATGGTACTGATGGCCTTCCTGTCCCTGGGCTTCGGCGCGGGCTCCGCGCGCTGCGCGTCCGTGGGCGCCATGGGCTTTTCGCGCAACCTGCGCCGCGTGCTGTTTGACAAGGTGCAGCACTTCTCATTCAAAAACATCGACAAGTTCAGCACGGCCTCGCTGGTCACGCGCCTCACCACGGACGTGAACCTGACCCAGAACATGCTGATGATGCTGGTGCGCATGGCCTTCCGCTCGCCGGTCATGTTCATCATGGCCTTCTACTGGGCCTGGCGGCTGAACCCGAGCCTGATCACCATCCTGCTGGTGGCTGTGCCCATCCTGTTCATCGGCATGGGCACCATCACGCGCCTGGCCTACCCGCGCTTCCGCGCGCTCATGACCAAGTATGACGGCATGAACAGCGCCGTGCAGGAGAACCTGACCGGCATCCGCGTGGTCAAGGCTTTCGTGCGCGAGGCCTTTGAAAAGAGCAAGTTCGCCAAGACCGCGGACGACCTGATGGACGCCCAGCGCCGGGCGGAAAAGGTGGTCATCCTGAACGCGCCGCTGATGCAGATCCTGATGAACGGCTGCATCGTGGCCGTGCTGTGGCTCGGCGGCAAGCAGATCGCCGTGGGCTCCATGGAGCTGGGCGACCTGACGGCCTTCATCACCTATATCACGCAGATCCTGATGAGCCTGATGATGCTCTCCTTCATCTTCGTGTCCTACGTCATGTCCAAGGCCTCCACCGCCCGCATCCTGGAGGTGCTCGAGGAGGAGCCGGACATCGAGTCCCCGGAGAACGCGAAGACCGAGGTCAAGGATGGCAGCATCGTCTTTGAGCACGTGGACTTCAGCTACACCGGCGCGGAGGACCGGGCGGTGCTCAAGGATATCAACGTATCCATCCGCTCCGGCGAGACCATCGGCCTGATCGGCGCGACGGGCTCGGGCAAGTCCTCCCTCATCTCCCTGATCCCGCGCCTGTACGACGTGACCGCCGGCAGAGTGCTGGTGGGCGGCCGGGACGTGCGCGAGTACGACACCGCCGTGCTGCGCGACGCGGTGTCCGTGGTGCTGCAGAAGAACGTGCTGTTCTCCGGCTCCATCAAGGATAACCTGCGCTGGGGCAACGAGAACGCCACGGATGAGGAGATCACCGCCGCGTGCAAGGTCGCCCAGGCGGACGACTTCGTACGCTCCTTCCCGGGCGGGTACGATATGGACCTGGGCCAGGGCGGCGTGAACGTATCCGGCGGCCAGAAGCAGCGCCTGTGCATCGCGCGTGCGCTGCTCAAATCCCCCAAGGTCATGATCCTGGACGACGCCACCAGCGCCGTGGATACGGCCACCGACGCGCGCATCCGCGAGGCCCTGCGCACGCAGATGCCCGATACCACCAAGATCATCATCGCCCAGCGCATCACCTCCGTCAAGGACGCGGATCGCATCATCGTGCTGGACGAGGGCCGCATCACCGATATCGGCACCCACGAGGAGCTCATGCAGCGCTCCGAGATCTACAAGGATGTCTACCAGTCCCAGCAGAAGGGAGGCGATGAGTAATGCCGCCAGCCCGCAATATGAGGCCCGTTGCCAAGCCCAAGGACCTGAAAGGCACCATCCGGCGCATGTTCTCCTACGTCGGCAAGGACCGTTACAAGCTGATTGCCGTGCTCGTGTGCATCGCCGTCAGCGCCGTCATCTCCGCCCTGGGCACCTATATGCTCAAGGACATCATCGACAGCTATATCCGTCCCCTGATCGGGCAGGACAGCCCCGATTTCAGCGGCCTGGCCTACATCCTGTCAGTGCTCGCGCTCATGTACCTGACCAGCGCGGCCGCCACCTACATCAACAACCGCCTGACGATGAAGATCTCCACCGGCACCATGAACCGCATCCGCAAGGAGCTCTTCGACCACATGCAGTCCCTGCCGCTGAGCTTCTTTGACAGCCATACCCACGGTGAGCTCATGAGCCGCTTTACCAACGACACGGACACCCTGCGCGAGTTCCTGTCCCAGAGCCTGCCCCAGACCGTGTCCAGCGTCATCACCCTGACCTCCACCCTGGTGGGCATGTTGCGGCTGTCCTGGCTGCTGACCATCATCCTGTTCGCGCTGCTGCCCATCAACCTGGTGGTCATCAGCGCCATCGGCAAGCGCTCCGGCCGCTACTTCGCCGCCCAGCAGAAGGCGGTGGGCGAGGTGAACGGCTACATCGAGGAGATGATGGCCGGCCAGCGCGTGGTCAAGGTCTTCAACCATGAGGAGAAGGCGCAGCAGGAATTCGACGAGCGCAACGAGCGCCTGCGCGAGGCGGGCACCCAGGCCAACACCCTGGCGAGCATCCTGATGCCCATCATGGCCAACCTGGGCAACATCCAGTACGTCATCATCGCCATCATCGGCGCGGCGCTGCTGACCCACTCCAACCTGATCGCGTCCGTGGGCTCCCTGGTGGCCTTCATGCAGTTCGCGCGCAACTTCTCCATGCCCATCACCCAGCTTTCCCAGCAGTTCAATACCATCCTGCTGGCCATGGCCGGCGCGGAGCGCGTGTTTGAGATCATGGACCTGCCGCCCGAGACCGACGAGGGCTATGTGCAGCTGGTGAACGCGAAGCGCGAGCCGGACGGTAGCCTGACCGAGAGCGAGACGCGCACCGGCCTGTGGGCCTGGAAGCACCCCCACAGCGCGGACGGCAGCGTTACCTATACGGAGCTCAAGGGCGACGTGGTCTTTGAGGACGTGACCTTCGGCTATGTGCCGGAAAAGACCGTCCTGCACGACATTTCGCTCTACGCGCGCCCGGGCGAAAAGATCGCCTTCGTCGGCTCCACCGGTGCGGGCAAGACCACCATCACTAACCTGATCAACCGCTTCTACGAGATCCAGGGCGGCAAGATCCGCTACGACGGCATCAACATCGGCAAGATCAAGAAGGACGACCTGCGCCGCTCCCTGGGCATGGTGCTGCAGGACACGCACCTCTTTACCGGCACCGTGCGGGACAACATCCGCTACGGCAAGCTGGACGCCACGGACGAGGAGATCGAGCGCGCGGCGAAGATCGCCAACGCGGACTTCTTTATCCGCCACCTGCCGGAGGGCTATGACACCATGCTGACCAACGACGGCGCGAACCTCAGTCAGGGCCAGCGCCAGCTGCTGGCCATTGCCCGCGCGGCCGTGGCCGACCCGCCCGTCCTGATCCTGGACGAGGCCACCAGCAGCATCGACACGCGCACCGAGGCGCTGATCGAAAAGGGCATGGACGGCCTGATGAAGGGCCGCACCGTGTTCGTCATCGCCCACCGCCTGTCCACCGTCCGCAACTCCCAGGCCATCATGGTACTCGAAAACGGCCGCATCATCGAGCGCGGCGACCACGAAGCCCTGATCGCGCAGAAGGGGAGATATTATCAGTTGTATACGGGGATGTTTGAACTGTCGTAATACGAAGTGATAAGTGATGAGAGATAAGTGATAAGTTCAGGTACAAATCTCTTCGCTTCCACTCAGAGATTGAATCATTACAACTGTCTTTTCCGTTCCAGAATAAAAGAAACTGTGCTCTGCACAGTTTCATCAACAACTCATCACTTATCTCTTATCGTTTATCACTTGTTTACATCTCTTTTCACTCGACACATCATGTAAGGAGTCCTATGCTTCGTTACCCCTGCCTTGTCCTTGACCATGACGATACCGTCATGGATTCCACGGCGCACATCCATTACCCGGCGTTTCTGGATGAAATGCAGCAGATGCGGCCGGGGGTGTGGATGTCCCTGCAGGACTACTTCCGCATCAATTTTGATCCGGGCTTCTTGCCCTACATGACCGACGTACTGCACTTCACCGATGAAGAGATGAAGCAGGAGTACGAGATCTGGCAGTCCTGGGTGCGCCGCACCGTGCCCAAGGTCTATCCCGGCATGGCGGAGATCATCCGTCGGCAGAAGGCCGAGGGCGGGTACGTCTGCGTGGTCTCCCACTCCATGGATTTCAACATCCGCCGGGATTACCGGGAGAACGGCCTGCCGGAGCCGGACATCGTGTTCGGCTGGGAGCAGCCCCACGACCGCCGCAAGCCCGAGCCCTGGCCCCTGCAGGAGATCATGCGCAGGCTCGGTCTGAAGCCCGAAGAGCTGCTGATGGTGGACGACCTGAAGCCCGGCTTCGACATGGCCCAGGCCGCGGGCGTGCCCTTCGCCGCCGCCTGCTGGGCCTACGACGTGCCCGAGATCAAGGCCTTCATGGCCAAGTACAGCAAGCTGTGCTTCGACACGCCGGAGGAACTGGGAAAATACCTGTTTGGCTGACCCGGTCCCTCCGTTCAAAAGCCGGCTCCCCTGCTAAGGGAGCCGGTTTTGTCATGTGCAGTGAAAACCCATTTTTCGATGAGCGGTACAGAACGCATAGGACCCGGAAGGTCCGATCCGGCAGGTGCCGCTTTGTAAATCCTGCCCGGGTAAATCGCAGGGGCGGTCCCGGGGATCGCCCCAGGCCGGGCGGGCTTTGCCCGCTGCGTGACGGTCGCAAAAATTATAGCTGGTATCGGATGTACACTTTTTTGTGTCCTAATAGGACTCTGGGACCTTATCTTGAAATCTCCGTTTATTTGGCATGACGTACCGCCAACAGGGCGGGTGGGCCCGGTGTCCCGCCCCTACGGCAAAACCGGCGATACGTTTCCTACCCAACGATCAGCAGTCTGTTTGTCGGTAAGAAATCGAGCAACGGTCACCTTGTAGGGGAGGGACACCGGGCCCTCCCGCCTTGTTGGCGTAACGTCACCCTATTCTTTCCGCATCATCATCTTTTGCGTTTCTATACTGTTTTTGTAGCTCCTGTTTTCGTTAGCCATTCCCCTGCCCTTGCTCCTCTATCCAAAATCCTTGTCAGATCATTCAAGAGAAGCACGATTATCATTCAAAAAATTGACATATAAAACTGCAATAATATACAGCAGACAACAACGGAGTATTCCTTCCGCCAGCACTGAGACAGCAAATAACTCAGCAGAAAAACGTGGAGAATGATATTTCAAGATTACATATATAATCAACCACAGACAAACATTGATCAATGTGCTGATCATCCTTGCGTGTGGCAAATGTCCATAGGATTTGTCGTTTTTTGAGTCGACTAATTCATAGTTATGCAGCAGCGGCTTCCATTTTATCAAAGTACATTTCATGATTCAGTTCTCCCGGTTGATTGGCTATTATTGGCACACCCAAACATATCTGTGCCCAGGATCATACCCCCATCCTTACTTCATGAGCATATCTCTTCGCAGATATATTCTACAACCACCGTTCCGCTCCCGTCAATGATCCGGCTGGTGCCGCTTTGTAAATTCTGCCCGGAAAAACCCAGGGGCGGGGCTGGGCATTGCCCAGGCCGGGCGGTTTTTGCCCGTTGTGTGACGGTCGTATAGATTATAGCTGGTATCGGATGTACACTTTTTGTGTCCTAATGTACTGGGAGGGGGCAGGACTTTGGGAAACCTTATCCCGACCATCGGCGGAAATCGGAGGATCGCCGTTTATTTGGCATGACGTACCGCTGACAGGGCGAGCGGGCCAGGTGTCCCGTCCGCCTTGTGATCGTTATTCATTCTCAGATTCCTTGACCTCGATCTGTCGTGCAACGGGCATGCCCTGATACACGGTGCCATCGGAGCAGTAATACTCGCATCCGATCGTTCCGTTCTGCGTTCCGCCTTCAATTCTTATGATTTGCCCTTCTGTGATTTTCATGGGAAATTGGGAAGACGGCACCAGAGCTTCTTCTCCCTCGTACAGTACGGATGGGCAGGGATTGAAATCATCGTAAGCGTTCTCCAGTATCCAAAAATCCAGGTACTGGATCCCGTCCGGAAACTCGACATTGGGACCGTAGTCCTCCGGCAGCATTCTTCCAAAGTAGGTCGCCTCATATTCCTTTCCGCGGATCACGATCCGATCCGTCCGAATGGGATCGGCATAACGCAGGTCCTTTATATGCAGCGCCTCTCCATAACAGGCGAAGAGCTGCTTTGCCATGGAATCGACTCTGCCGCTATGATCCAAACTGTACGGATCCGTATGCGCTGCGCCGTAGATTGCCATCACATCTTTATCGCCGAGCCTGTCGAACTCCCATATAAAGTTTGCTGCCATACAGTTTTCCCGGTAGTCCGGCTGCAGCGCTTTATAGTACCGTTTGCCCTGTTCTATGATCTCTGCCGCACGCGCATATTCTGCCGAGTCTTCCTTGCCGGCGCTTTATTCCGCCTGTTTCCGGCCATTGATCCTGTCCAGGAGGGCCAGGTACAGCCAGCCGATACCGATCAGGAACAGGAAGATCAGCAGGATCCACCAGACACAGCCCATGTACGGCAGCTCATCCGTGAAGCCGAACGCACCGGCAGGGCTGCCCCAGTTCAGGAAGAAATAGGGGTAATAGACGCCGTCGGAGAACTCCCATTTGGCCAAATAGCCGATGCCCGCATACACTGCGTAGGCCAAGGGCGGCAGCGTGACCAGCAGCACGCTGCGCCGGGGGATCCTGCCGCCCTCCCCCATCACGAAGAAATCCAGGATCGCCGCCGCTGGCACCACCACATGGGTCAGCACGTTGTTGAGCCGCCAGGCGTAATTCCCCAGCAGGGGCGCCAGCATGATGCAGTAGACCACGCCCGTCAGCGTGATCGCCACCGTGCCGACGAAGGTGACCACCTGCCATGCGACGGGGATCGGCTTCTTCCTGAGCATCAGCACGCCGCTCACCAGGCAGATGACCGCGATCAGGATGTTCGACTGGATCGTAAAGTACATGAGCGCCCGGCTGCCTCCCATGAAGGCGCGCCGCACCGCGCCGGTGCTCAGATAGGTGCCCACCGCCGCCGAGAGGATCACCACCAGCTTGAGAAAGAAGGATACGGCCCTTTGCCAGGCGGACAGGCGCGCGCGCTCAGTGCTCATCGTTCAGCCTCCATGAAGCTTATTTGCTGGTAATATAGCATAGATGCTCTTCCTTGTGAAGAGCCTTTTCATTTCATAGACGAGAGGGTTTGGCTGCGGGCAATGAACGGCGCTTCTCGCGGAGCATCCCTGCGCCACCCATTCTTATTTCTTCTGCTGGTTGCCCGCTCAACGATCCTGTGTTATACTGTTTCAAGCGTATTCAGAGGCGCTTTTTGAGCATCCGTACATTTTCAGATAAAGGAGAGTAGGCTATGAAGAAGATCAACGTGGTCAACGGTCCCCAGAACGCATCCGCCATCATCCTGGGCTGCATGCGCATGCCCGCCCTGAGCGTCAACGACGCGGAAAAGATGATCCAGACCGCCATGTCCTTAGGCGTCAATTTCTTCGACAACGCCACCTGTTATACCGCCGGCGAGGCAGAGATCCGCTTCGGCGACGCCTTCGCCCAGTCCGGCATCCCGCGCGAGGACGTGATCATCCAGTCCAAGTGCGGGCTGAACTTTGAGCGCAGCGAGTTCGACTGGACCAAGGAGAACATCCTTTCCAGCGTGGACGACAGCCTGCGACGGATGCGGACCGACTACCTGGACGTGCTGCTCCTGCACCGGCCGGACCTGATCTTCGACCCCGAGGAGGTGGCCGAGGCCTTCGACATCCTTGAAAAGAACGGCAAGGTGCGCTGGTTCGGCGTCAGCAACGTGCCCACGCTGCAGATGGCGCTGCTGCGCAGGTATGTTCGCCAGCCCCTGGTCTTCAACCAGCTGCAGTTCTCCCTGGAGCAGAGCCAGCTGATCGACCAGGCCCTGTACCTGAACAACAAGACCACGGACCTGTCCCTGGACCGCGACAACGGCACCCTGGATTACTGCCGCCTGCACGACATCACCGTCCAGGCCTGGTCCCCCCTGCAGTACGGGTTCTTCAAGGGCTGCTTCGTGGATGATCCCCAGTTCCCCGAGCTGAACAAGGCCCTGGGCGAGATCGCCGAAAAGTACGGCGTGCCCAAGACGGCCGTGGCCATCGCCTGGATCCTGAGGCATCCGGCGAAGATGCAGGCTGTGGCCGGCACCATGAACCCGGAGCACCTCAAAGACGTCTGCCAGGCGTGCAAGGTCGACCTGACCCACCACGAGTGGTACCAGCTGTACCTGGCCTCCGGCAAGTACCTGCCCTGATCGACAAAGGAGAACGCTATGACGAAAAAGCTTCAGCCCATCCTGATGGAGGATATCGCCCTTTACAGGATCCCCTCCGGCCTGCGCTACAGCCCCGCCGGCTCGCGCCTGGCCTTCGAGGTGACGCGCACGGACCTGGAAAAGAATGAATACCACACCGACGTCTACATCGCCGAGGGCGGCAAAGCCCGGCGCATGACCTTCAGCATCGACGCGGGCATCGTGCTGTGGGAGGATGAGGACACCCTGATCCTTCGCCGCAGCCTGCCGGACGCCCAGCCCGGGGCGACGGAGCTCTTCCGCCTGAATCTTTCCGGCGGCGAGGCCGAGCCCTGGATCACCCTGCCCTTCTCCCTGCGCAGGATGGAAAAGCTGGAAGAGGGCTACATCTGCGTAGGCGGCATCCGCGTGAACGATCCCGACGCCTATCTGGACGGCCCGGAAAAGCGCAAGGAAAAAGCCGAGGCCGAAAAGGAGGAGCAGGACTACCACGTGGTGGACGAGGTCCCCTACTGGTTCAACGGTGCGGGCTATGTGAACGGCTCCCGCAGCGCCCTCTTCCTGGTAAAGGTCAAGGACGGAAAACCCGTCTGCAAGCGCCTGACCGCGCCCGCATTCAGCGTAGACAGCCTCTGCGTGGACGGCGATATGGTGTACTATTCCGGCGCCGTCAAGCAGGGGCACGAGTCCATGTACAACCAGCTCTACGCCTGGAACGCCCGGACCCAGAAGACCGAGACCCTGTGGCGGAAGAACGGCTATTCCTTCGGCGGCCTGTTCACGCTGGACGGGCAGCTCTACGCCCACGCGAGCGATATGAAGACCTACGGAGTCAACCAGACCTCGGACATCTGCCGCATCGGCAAAAACAGCGTCACCAAGGCCTTCGTCCCGCCGGTATCCCTGTATTCGAGTGTCCTGGGCGATACCGCCGAGGGCCACGGCGGCAGCCATGCGGGCGAGGGCGAATACCTGACCCTGGCCACCGTGGAAGCCCACAACGCCATCTTCGCCCTGAAGCCCGATCAAGACGGCCTTTCCTGCCGCACCATATGGGAGCAGGAGGGCCTCACCTGCACCATGGACGCCTGCAAGGACAAGATCGCCGTGGTCTACCAGGGCTGGGATCACGTGGCCGAGGTCTTTGAGATGGGCCGGGATGGCAGCGGCATGACCCGCATCACCCACCTGAACGACAGCGCCCTCGAAGGCCGCTACGTGGCGGAGCCGCAGCGCATCGATTACACCTCCTGCGGGTACGACCTGCGCGGCTGGGTGCTGCTGCCCCAGGGCTACAACTCCAGGAAAAAATATCCCGCCGTACTGGACGTGCACGGCGGCCCGCGCTGCGCCTACGGCGAGACCTTCTTCCATGAGATGCAATTGTGGGCGGCCCGGGGCTTCATCGTGTTCTTCACCAACATCAAGGGCTCCGACGGGCGCGGCGACGCCTTTGCGGACATCCGGGGCGATTACGGCGGGACCGACTACCAGAACCTGATGGACTTCACCGACGCGGTGCTGAAGGCCTATCCCGCCATCGATAGGAAGCGCCTGTGCGAGACCGGCGGCAGCTACGGCGGCTTCATGACCAACTGGATCATCGGGCATACGGACCGCTTCTGCTGCGCCGCCAGCCAGCGCTCCATCTCCAACTGGGTGTCCATGAGCTTCATATCCGATATCGGGCCCTATTTCGGCCCCGACCAGTGCGGCGCGAAGGGCCTGTTCGGCGACAAGAACACCGAAGCCCTCTGGGCCCATTCTCCCCTCAAATATGCCGCGAACGCAAAAACCCCCACGCTGTTCATCCACAGCGAGGAGGATTACCGCTGCCCTCTGCCCGAAGGCATGCAGATGATGCAGGCCCTGGCCGTCAACGGCGTGGAGACCCGAATGGTCATCTTCAAGGGAGAGAACCACGAGCTTTCCCGCTCCGGCAAGCCCAAGCACCGGATCCGCCGGCTCAAAGAGATCACCGAATGGTTTGAGAACCACACCCGCATATGACCTCCGAACGGAAACCTACCCGCCGGCCGCTGGCCATGTTCATCGGCTCCATGCTGATTTTCGGCACCATCGGCATCTTCCGGCGGTACTGTCCCCTGCCCTCCGCCTTCCTGGCCTTCGCCCGGGGCATCCTGGGCGGGCTGTTCCTGCTCGTTTTCGTCCGGCTGAGCGGCAGGCGAGCCCATGAAAAACTGCCCCGGCGCACATTCCTGGGCCTGATCGCCACCGGGGCCATGATCGGCTTCAACTGGATGCTGCTCTTTGAGGCCTACAACCACACGACCGTGGCCGTGGCCACGCTGTGCTACTACATGCAGCCCACCATCGTGCTGCTCCTGTCCCCGCTGCTCTTTCGGGAGCGCTTGACGATCAAAAAGGGCGTCTGCGCCCTCGTCTCCATCATCGGCATGGTGCTGGTGTCCAGCGTGGTCGGCGACGGCAGCGCTCGGGGCGGCGACGCCGCAGGCATCCTGCTGGGACTGGGCGCGGCGGCGCTGTACTCCGCCGTGGTGATCCTGAACAAGAAGCTGCCGGAGGGCGACGCTTTTGAGCGCACCACCATCCAGCTGCTGTCAGCCGGCACGGTGATGATCCCCTACCTGCTCCTGACGGACGGCTTTGCCGGGATCAGCTTTGACGCCTCCGGCGTCCTTTTGCTCCTGGTGATCGGCATCCTGCACACCGGCGTCGCCTATGCTTTGTACTTCGGCAGCATGAGCGGCCTGAGCGTGCAGACCATCGCCATCTTCAGCTACATCGACCCGGTGTCCGCGCTCCTGTTCTCCGGCCTGCTGCTCGGGGAGGCCCTGAGCCCGCTGAGCCTGCTGGGCGCGGTGCTGATCATCGGCTCGGCCCTGGTCAGTCAGCTCGATTGATGTAATCCTGCTTCTTCCACTCGTCCTCCGCCTCCAGCGAGGTCTCGTCATGGATGCCGCCCAGGAACTCCAGATGGTGGCGGAACTCATGGCGCAGGATGCCGCGCAGAAGCACGCGGGCTTCCTCCGCGTCTGCCAGGGGGTACACCCGGTCGAAGGAGCCCTTGTACATGATGATCTGGCGCACGCCGTGGTAGGCCTTGTACAGGCCCAGGGTGTACAGGTCGTTTCCCCGGGCGTAGTCCGGCAGCGCCGACGCTTCGGACACGACCACACCGCCGGTGAGCTCCCGGAAGAAAGCCTCCGGGAGCTCATCCAACAGCTCTGATATGATGTTTTGATATTCCTCTGTACTCAGCATGTGTTTTTATCAGGCGGACCTTATTGGTTCGCCTTTTCCTTTTCACACACATAATCGGCATAGCGCAGCCCCATGTCCGCGCCAATCTGCACTAACTCGTCCACCGTCTTCTGATTGGCGGGGATGCCGTTTTCCGTCTTCTCCTTCAGCGAAAGCATTTCCGGCTCGCCGTGGGTGTAGATCCGGTCGCGTCCCTCCGCCTTGGCGCTGTCCCTGAGCTCCTGAAGCAGGGTGGACAGGCGGCTGCGGATCTCCCGCTTATCCCCGAAGAGCCCGTAATCCAGGGCGAAGAAGCCGAAGCTCGTGTCGCCCATGCCGCCGTTCTTCACGTGGGGCGAGGTATCTCCGCCGGCCAGGATGCCCGTGAAGATCTCCGCGATGATGCCCAGGCCGTAGCCCTTGTGGGATCCCGTCGCCTTGTCGTCCCCGCCGATGGGGAAGATGCCGCCGTACTCCTTGCGGTTGATGTTGTCAAGGACGTGCGCGGCGTCCTCGCAGGGCCTGCCGTTCTCGTCCGCCGCCCAGCCCGGCACCAGCGGGAGACCGCGCTTGTTGTAGATCTCCAGCTTCCCGCGGGGCACCACGGTGGTGGCGCAATCATACAGGAAATCATAGGGATCAGCCGGCATGGCGAAGGCCAGGGGGCTCGTGCCCAGCATGGGCTGCTTGCCGAAGGTCGGGATGGCGATGGCCTCCGTATTGGTGGAGCTGAAGCCGATCAGGTCCTCCGCCGCCGCCATTTTCGCATAGTACCCGGCAATGCCGTAATGGTTGCAGTTCCGCACCGTCACCATGCCGAAGCCGTGTTGCTTCGCCTTGTCAATAGCCATGCGCATGGCCTGGTGCGCGGTGGTCTGGCCCATGGCCTGATTGGCCTCGAGCACGGCGCTCAGCGGCGTCTCAAAGACCACCTCGGGCCGGGCGTTCACATCCACCAGCCCGCGCCGGAGCGAATCGTGGTAGCGCTGCATCCGCTGGATGCCGTGGGACTCGATGCCGTACAGGTCGGCCGTCAGGATCACGTCCACGATGCGGCGGCAGTCCTCCTCCGCAAAGCCGTGGCGCTTGAAGATCTCCTCACAGTAGCAGCGGACGCTGTCCGCATCCAGAAAATGGTCTCCCATGGTCTCCTCCGTATTGGTCAGCTCAGTTCCCCGGCTTCAGGGCCAGAGGTGAGCACCACCTTGATGCTGCCGCTCAAGCGGTCCAGGGCGGTATCGAGGGCCGCCTGCAGGTCAGCCAGCGGAAAGCGGTGGGTGATCAGCTTGTCCAGCGGGATATCCTTGGCCGCGGCGATGGCGATGGGGAAATCCCAGCAGTAGCCCTGGGCCCCCTGGATCCGGATCTCGTGGGTGACCAGCCTTGCCGGCGCAAAGTGCAGGTCCTGGTTCTCATAGATGCCCACCACGGTCGCGGTGCCGCCGCGCCGCAAGGTGTTTACCGCCTGGTGGAAGCAGCTCTCGAGGCCTACGCACTCGAAGCTCTTGTCCACGCCCCGGCCGTCGGTGAGGCGGCTGATCTCCGCCTCCAGATCACATTTCTCGCTGTTCACGGCATGGGTCGCGCCCAGCTGCAGGGCTGTCTCCAGCCGCGCGTCCGAAACGTCCGCGATCACGATCTGCTTGGCCCCGCTCTGGCGGCACATGGCGGCCACCAGCATGCCGATGGCCCCCGCGCCGATGATCAGCACGCTCTCCCCCAGGCGGATATCCGCCCGCCGGACCGCGTGGGTGGCCACGCTGAGGGGCTCCGTCAGCGCGCCGGTCTCATAGGTCAGATAGTCCGGCAGCTCATACACATAGGGCGCCTTGACCGCGATGTAATCCGCCATGGCCCCGTCGCCGTTGCGGTAGGTGAAGGAGATGTGCTCGCAGTAGGAGTACTCCCCGCGGCGGCAGGCCGCGCACTTTCCGCAGACGATGCAGGGCTCCACCGTGACCCGTTCGCCGGGGAAGACGGTGCTGACCCCTTCGCCCACCGCGATGACGTCGCCCGAAAACTCATGCCCGATGGTGCACGGGATAGGCGCGGAGGGGTGCCTGCCCCGGGCGATGTGCAGGTCGCTGCCGCAGATGGCGCTGGCCCGGATATGAACCAGCACCTCGTCCTCGGCCAGCTCCGTGATGGTCCGCGTCAGGAAGCGGGTCTTGAAGGGCTCGTAGATCTGCCCCACCCGGTTGTCGAGCGGTCTTGAAAGTTTCATCCTGGTCACCTGCCCCTGTCAGTCTTCGCTGCCCCAGTACACGGTCGCGCCGCGATGGGCGGAGGTGCAGTTCCTGCGGTAGAGGTCCAGCCAGCCGGTGGCAGGTTTCTTCATGGGCTGCCACGCTTCCCTGCGCCGGGCCAGCTCTTCTTCCGATACGTCCACTAACAGGCTGCGGGCCTCGATGTCGATCTCGATCCGGTCTCCGTCCCGGATCAGGGCGATATTGCCGCCCTCCTCCGCCTCGGGGCTCACATGGCCAATGGCCAGGCCGCCTGTGGCGCCGCTGAAGCGGCCGTCGGAGACCAGCGCGATCTGGGTGCCCATGCCCTTGCCCAGCACCGCGGCCATAAAGGTCTCCATGTGCGGCATACCCGGGCTGCCCTTGGGGCCCTCATAGCGGATGACCACCACGTCCCCGGGCTTGATCTCGTCCTTCAGGATGGCGTGCCAGGCGTCGTCCTGGCTGTCATAGCACCGGGCGGGGCCGGAGAACTTCCAGGCCTCCTTCTCCACGGCGCTGAATTTCACGATGGCGCTGTCGGTGCCGATATTGCCGTGCAGCACCGCAAGCCCGCCCTGGGGGTTGATGGGGTCGGTGACCGGATGGATGACGCCGGGATCCAGGTTTTTGGACAGCGCGGCCTTATCGCCGATGGTGCCGAACATGCCCTTGGCCTCCGCGTCGAGCAGGCCCGCCTTGCAAAGCTCCTTGACCACCGCGCCCAGGCCGCCGGCGGCCTCGAACTCCTCCATGGTGTAGGTGGGGTGGTTGGGATAGATGGTGCTGATCAGCGGCACCCGGCGGCTGATGCGGTCAAAGGTTTCCGGCGTGATGTGAACGCCGATCTGCCGCGCGATAGCCGGGATATGCAGGACGGAGTTGGTGCTGCCGCCCGTCGCCATCATGTAAGCCACCACGTTTTCAAAGCTCGACTGGCTCAAAATGTCCCGGGGCCGGACGTCCTGCTGCCAGGCCGCCATGATCTGCCGGGCCGCGGTGCGGGCGAGCTCGTGCCACTTGGGCGTCTGGCTGCGGCAGCTGGCCGCGCCATGGGGCGAGAAGCCCAGGATCTCCGCCATAGCGCACATGGTGTTGGCCGTGCCCATGAAGGGGCACGCGCCAGGCGTCGGGCAGGCGTTGCGCACCACGCCCTTATAGTCGCTGCGGTCGATATCTCCCGCCACGTAGGCGGCATAGGCCTGCTTGGTGTGGGTCAGGGTCAGCATTTTCCCCTGGTAGTGGCCGGCAGCCATGTAGCCGCCCGTCATCATGACCGCGGGGATGTTCACGCGCAGCGCGCCCATGATCATGCCCGGCACCACCTTGTCGCAGGTGGCCATCATGACCATGCCCTCCAGGCCGTTCAGCTCGGCCAGCATCTCCACCTCGGAGGACACCAGGTCCCGGGCCGGCAGGGTATACCGGTCGCCGGGCGTGTTGGAGCACATGCCGTCGCAGATGCCAGTGGTGGGCAGCTCCACGGCCAGGCCGCCGGCCTTCTCGATCTCCTCTTTCATCTCCTGGATCACGGACTTATCAAAGGGATAGTGGCCCGGATTCATCTCGTTCCAGGAGTTGATGAGCCCGATAACGGGACGCCGGACCTCTTCCTCCGTCCGCCCCATGGCATAGAGCAGCGCGTTGCGGTGGTCCAGGGATTCCTCGTTCCAGTTTCTGATCTTTTCACCTTTCATGGTATCTCTCCTCGTCCTGCTTAATCTGCCGACGGCAGCTGATAGACTTCCCGGTCCCGGATCACGCAGCCCGCCGGGATGCCCGCCCTGAGCAGGACCGCGCAGCCGCCGCAGGTGATGCAGACCTTTTTCTCGTCGATGCGCCCCTGGGCCTTCAGGTCATGGATGAATTCCGGGTAGGCAAACGCCATGCGCCCGAAGCCCGCCAAACTGCACGCGCCGTTTTCGACCATGGCAGCGGCCTGGTTGACGCTGAACTGCCTCAGGTAGGTAAAGGCCGACCCGATGATGGGCAGGTCCGGGATCGCCTCATGGATCTCCATCAGCCCCTTCATCATGCGGCCCAGGCCCTCCAGCGGGTGCTCCTCCGGCACGTAATTGCCGTGGTCGTAGGGCCGGTTCACGTGCGGGTTCTTGTAGGGATTGCCCATGCTGATGTTGATGAGGGGGATATGGAACTCCTCCTTCAGCTCTTTCAAAAGGCGGATGGGCTCCGTGAGCACCGGCTCCATGCTGCCCTCCCCGATGCCGAAGCCGTAGGGGTAAGGGAAGCCGTCATAGGCGTTCAGCCGGCTGGTCAGGAAAAAGCTGTCCCCCCGCACATTGGCCTGGGCGGCGCGGTAGGCGTTTTTGATGAACCGGGTCCGGTTCTCATAGCTGCCGCCGTACTCCCCGGGCCGGGTAAAGGCGCTCAGGGACTCGCAGATCAGGTAGCGATGGCAGCTCTTGAGGTCCATGCCGTCAAAGCCCGCTTCCTGGGCCAGCAGGGCCGCCCGTCCAAAGGCTTCCTCAAAGCGCTTGATCTGATCGTCACTCAGGATCCGGTCGGCAGGCCAGGGCGTATCCTCCAGGGGCGGACAATTGTAGAGGATCATGGGTTCCGGATAGCCGTGGGGCTTGGAATAGCGGCCGGAGTTGGTGGCCTGCATCACGATCAGCGGCTCATAGCCGTTTTCCTTCAGGCAGTTTTCGCGCATGCGGTCCGTCAGGCGCTTGAATTCGCCGACGTTTTCAGGCGTGATCCAGAGCTGGTGCGCGCTGGCGCGCCCCTCCTTGACCGTCGCCACGGCCTCGAACCAGATCACGCCCGGGCCCGCCTTGGAAAAGCGGTCGTACCGCCGGATGGTCTTTTCCCCCGGCGCGCCGTCTTCCGTGCCGTCCGTGCCCTCCATGGCCTGGAAGGCGATATGGTTGTCGATCCTGCGCCCCGCCAGCTCGAAGGGGGACAGCAGCGCCCCCACATCCTCGCTGAGGGGCAGATAAGCATTCAGCTCCGTGGCCCGTTCGGCGACGTCCTGCAGGCTCTTATAGTGGAAAGTCTCATGCTTCATCGGTGTGTCCTCCGTTCAGTTCCGCTGCTGCTACCGCCGCGTAGTGCGGCAGGGGTTCAAAGATATTGGCCGATCGCTCATAGAAGCCGTCCGCCAGCAGGACGCTGCCGCCGGACATGTGCGTCCAGGCCGCGCTCTTGTCCGGCAGGGCGTCGCGCATGCGTTCCCAGTGCGTATAGTTCTGCCAGCCGTTGCTCTCCATCACCGGCAGCTTCAGTCCCGGCAGGCACTTGAGCCGGGCGGCGAAGCACTTGTTGACGTCCGCCTGGAGCGGGCCCACGGTCAGATCGGCGCAGAAGAAGGCGGCCCCCGCCTTCCCGGCCTCCTCGATCATCCGGAAGGTGACCGACATGGTCTTGGCGATGGGCTTGAGCGCGATGGCGCGGTAGCCCAGCTGCAGCCGCAGGCGTACATCCTCCGGGGAGTGGGCGCTCTCATCCGCGGCCACCATCACCGGCAGGCTCCCCACGGGGCTCAGGTCGCTTTCGGGCAGCGGCTCCTCCAGGATGACCGTATGCTTGAGCGCGCCTACCTTCTCCGCGTGGTCGAGGAGCCTGCGCACGCGCTCCACCGAGTCATAGCGCCCGTTGCAGTCGAAATAATAGGCGATGTGCCCGTCTTCCGTCCAGGGGGTATGGATATCACGCACCGCTTCGTGGATCTCGGTGATCCTGTTCATATCCCAGGCGAGCATCTTGTCCTGGTCGCCGTCGCCCTCCGGGTCGGAGCCCAGCTTGATCTTGAGGAAGAAGTACCCCTCCTCCGCCAATGCCCGGGCTTCCCGGGCCGATACGCCGTAGGAGACCAGCGGGATGATCTGCAGCCGGTCGTAGCGCTCCTTAAGCCAGGGCTGAGCGGCCGCCGGGACCACATGGTCGAAGCCCTGATGTCCGGTCTGCTGCTCGTACAGCTGCCACAGGGCCATATCCACCGGCACCAGCGCGTTCAGCACAAAGGTGGTGCGCATGTCCGGCCGGCGGGTGACCTGCCGCCCGTACTCCAGGCACCGGGGCAGGATCGCGTCCAGGGCCTCGAAGGGATCCTGATAGCTGTTTCCCTCCAGCAGGCGCGCGGCGTAATCCGTGATCGCGTACATCATGCTGGCTCCCGCCGCGGGAGAACCGGAGGCGAAGACCTGCGCGTCCGACCACAATACGTTCTGGCAGCCGATGCCCGTACCGGTCCGCCCCTCCCCATCGGTCAGAGTGCAGGCGCACTGCCAGATCTCGTTCAGCGCGCCGCCCTTGAACCCGAAGGGATGCATGAGGGGTTCCCGCTCAAAATCCGTCTTGGCCTGGTTGATCTTCAGCACCTTCGTTCCCTCCTCAGTCTCCGTAGCCGCTCTCCCGCCATTCCCGCCAGACGTTCTCAAAGGTATCGTCCGTCTCGGGGATCGGGTGCACGTCGCGCCAATGGGCCTGGACGCCCTCCTTCGTGAAGGCGATCTCCTGGATGCGGCCGGCCAAGCGGCCGTTGTCCAGCACCATGCGGCAGGTCTCGGGCAGGCTGACAAGACCCTTTTCACCGCCCGCATTCGTATACAGGGATGACCCGCGGCTGCCGCCGCCCTGACGGCTGTAATCCATCATGGCATACAAATACACCTGCTGGGTCAAGAGCACGTCGCGGTACAGATACAGCTTATCCGCCTCCGCCCGGGAAGCGATACGCACCGTATCCTCCAAATGGACATATTTCTCGCGCACCGTATGGTACAGCGCCTCGATAGCGTCCGCGTCGCGCACGGCGCTGCCGGCGCGGCTCATATCCCGCATGACGGAGCCCAGCGCCTCGGGCAGGGTGCTTTCCGCGCCCAGGACCCGGTCCGGCAGCGCCATCAGGTCCAGGATCCGCTGCCGTTCGGACAGGGGCAGGTCGTCGGCGGTCCTTTCGGGCCGTTCGTGATGGGCGATATACATGGCGGCCCGCTCCGCGCCTACCTGGCCCGCGTTCAAGGCGCTGCCGCCTGGGCGGTACACGCCGTGGCTGCCCGCCGCCTCGCCGCACACGAACAGGCCGGGGATGGTGCTCTGCCACCACTCGTCGATGGCCAGGCCACCGTTGTTGTGCTGGGCGCACAGGGCGATCTCCAGCATTTCCGTGGCCAGGTCCACGCCCTTGCTGCGGTAGAACTCCACGGCGGGGGCGTTCATATGGTTCAGGCGGTCGATGGGCTTGCCGAAGAGCGCGCCGGTCTTGCGCAGGTATTCGTGGGCTTCCTCCCCCAGGCAGTCGAAGGAGAAATCGCCGCCCAGCGGGTTCTCCCGGTAGTCCAGGAAGATGCGGCGGTTCTTGACCTTGCTCTCCGTATAGACGATCAGGTCGATCAGCGAGGAGCCGTCCAGCGCCTTGCGCACGTCGAAGGGCCACTGGTAGCCCTTCAGGAACACGCGGTCCAGGATGGCCGCCGGATCCTGGATATAGTCCGGCAGGAACTCCCGGGCGTCGCCCCCCTGCCGGTCCGTGGAAATGAAACGCGGCAGCACCTGCATATAGGTGCCGCTCACATTCCAGCGAGGCGCGATGGAGGCCAGGCCGTACTGCCATTCCGTCAGGTTTTTGCCGAGGGCCCCGGCCTCGTAGGCCGCGCCGCTCATGCCGTGCTGCAGCGTGGGATAGCAGCTGTCCATATAGATGCCCGCGGGCCCGCCCGTGGCATAAATGATGCTGCCGGCCAGGAGGATCTCGTATCCGCCGTGATCAGTGCACAGGCACAGAAGCCCGGCGGCGCGGCCCTCATCATCCTTCAGGATCGCGATGACCATATGCCGGTCCAGGATAGGGATGTTCTTGGACAGGACAGACTTTTCCAGCGCCTCCGTCATGCGCTTGCTGGTCAGGGGTCCCACCGAGGTGGCCCGGGTACGCGGGTCGTGGTCGGTCTTGTACCCCACATAGCCGCCATAGCGGTTGCGGGGAAAGGGCACGCCCAGGTCGCACAGCCGCAGGAAGCACCCGGCGGAAAGCGCCGCCTCGCACAGCGCGTGTTCGCCGTCCATACACTGGCCGGCAAAGTAGGTCTCGGCCATGTCGCGCACGCTGTCGGGCGTATCCCCGGACAGGGTCAGTTTATAATAGGTCTGCTTGTCCGAGCCCGTGTTGCGCGAGGTGCCCGCCAGGCGGTCGTCGGTCACGATGGCGATATCGCGGACCCCGTACTGGTACAGCCGGTCCGCCGCGCTGTAGCCCGCGCAGCCCGTCCCGACCACCAGGACGTCCCGGATGCTGACCGGGATCTCCATGCCATTCAGGCGAATGCTCGTCGTTTTCATCACTGTACTCCGATCCTCAGAGGGTGCGGATGTTCATGTACCCGCCGTCCACGTGGATGACCTGGCCGGTAGTATAGGTCATGTGCCCGTCCGTGAACAGCGCGACCACGTTCGCCACGTCCTCCGGGGTGCCCCAGCGGTGGATGGGGAACTCGCTGCCCTGCAGCAGGCGGTCGTACTTCTCCTGCACCTTGGCGGTCATGTCCGTGCGGATGACGCCGGGCTGCACCTCGTACACGTAGATGCTCTCCCCGGCCAGACGGTCGGCGAACAGGCGCGTGAGCATGCTGACACCCGCCTTGCTGATGCAGTATTCCGGGCGGTTGGGCGAGGACACGAACTGGGAGAAGCTGGAGATGTTGACGATCACGGCGCGGATGCCGTCGTCGCACACGGGCTGCTTGAGCATCTCGTTGACGACGGCCTGGGTCATGAACATCGTGCCCTTCACGTTGACCCCAACCACGAAATCAAAGGATTCCTCCGTGGCGCACAGCAGGTCCTGGCGCACCTTCGGGGCCACGCCCGCGTTGTTGACCAGCACGTCGATCCTGCCGTACCGCTTGATGACCTCCGCGATGAAGGCGGTGCGGTCCTCCGCGGAGGTGGTGCTGCCGCGGTAATAGAACATGGGCCCCCGCGCCTTGAGCTCCTCCAGGTTCGCGGCCACTGTAGACTCCTCATTCAGGTCAATGATGCCGACCGCATAGCCCAGGTCCAGCAGCCGGGCCGCGATGGCCTTCCCGATGCCGCGGCTCCCGCCGGTCACGATAGCTACCTTTCTCATGATATCCTCCCTTTCCTGTTCCGTAAAGTGAGCGCCGCCTGCGGGCCTCAGTCCTCCAGCCGGACCGCGCAGCCCTCCTGGGCGGAGCGGTAGGCGGCATAGATGACGCGGATCGCGTCATAGGCCAGCGGGAAGCCCGAGGCCGGCTCGGCCCCCGTCTTCAGGCAGTATAAAAAGTCCTGCAGCTCGCCCAGGTAGCCGCGCATGACCGTCTCCTCCAGGAAGATGGGCTGCCAGCCGGCCTTCTGCCCGAGCTTTTCCGTCATATAGATCTCGTCCAGGTGCTCGTCGTTCTCATGATAGACCATCAGCGCGTCGTTAGGCGCGATATTGCACTGGTACTGGCCCTCGTTGGTGAAGACCTCCATATTGTTCCGGGTGCCGCCGACGGTATTGTCGCTGGCCAGGATCTGGGCGATGCTCCCGTCGGAGAAGGTGATCAGGACATCGGCAAAGTCCTCCACGTCCACCGGGTGCGCATGGATGTAGCGGTGCTCCTCGCCCTTGAGCATATCGCTCAGGCAGCCGGTGACCGCGGTGACGGACACGGGGCGGATGGATTCCCCCCGGACCTCGCCCTCCACCGCTTTCAAGTACAAGGCGGCGGACAGCGGGTGGCAGCCCTGGCGGATCAGCGCGCCGCCGCCGTTCAACTTCCAATAGGGCGCGTGGACAGCGTGGGAACCGCTGTGGGACTCCTCGCCCTTGATCAGCAGGATCCTGCTCTTCTTGAGCCGGATAAACTGGGCGCACTTCTGTACGGAAGGCGCGTAGACGTAATTCTCCGCGTAATAGAGGCGCTTTCCCGTCTCCCGCATGGCCGCGCCGATAGCTTTGAGCGAGGCTTCCGCCTTTGCCAGCATTTCGCTGCGGGGCACCGGGACCCCCGCTTCGTCCACGGCAGGCGCAAAGAAGCCCGTCAGCGGCTTTTCGCAGATCACGTCCTTGCCGGCGCGCATGGCGCGGACGATCATGTCCTCGTGCAGCGCGGGCGGGGTGATGATGTCCACCACGTCGATGTCTGGATCGCCGAGCAGCTGCTCCAAGTCTCCATAGGTGCGGGGGATGCCGTATTGCTCCGCCACCTGGTCCAGGTCCGCGTCCTTGGAGCAGATCGCGGTCACGGCGGTATCCTGCACGCCGATGCGGCGGTAGGAATCCAGGTGGAGTTTGGCGGCAAAGCCAGAACCGACCATTCCGATGCGAATCATTCTGTTCTCCTCTCTTTAAGTCAGCGCCGCCCGCTCAGGACGGCGTCGCGCCATCTCAGGGTCACCGACAAGACTGCTCCCAGTAGGAGCAGAGGAAAGACGACCGCGTACATCTGCGGCACGCTCACGCTGTCCAGCATCCAGCCCGTCGCCGCGGGGATGACCAGGGACGCCAGGGAGCTGGCGGTGGCCATCATCCCGCTGATGGTGCCGGAGATGCGCGGGAACATGTGTCCCCCCGTGCCCACCAGCAGATTAAAGAGCGTGCCGGTGCACATGGCCGCCAGCATGGCGCACACTCTGAACAGCAGGGCGTTTTTCGTCAGCACGCAGACAGCCAGACACAGGCCCGCTCCGATGGGCAGCCAGGTGAGCAGCTGCAGGGTCCTGAACCGGCGGATCAGGAGCATGATCAGGAGCGAGCCGATCAGAGCGCCCAGGCTGTACAGGCTCAGCACCAGCACCGCCTCCGCCTCATTCATGGACGTGTTGCTGAGCGCCAGGGACGTGATCCAGGTCAGGCCCATGATGTGCGCGCCGTACAGGCAAAAGACGGCCGCCATCAGCAGGAGGCCTTCCCGCCTGATGGAAGGGGCCGTCACGTAGCCGTTATCCCGCGCCTCCCGGACAGCCATGGGCGGGAAGTGCACCAGATAGCGCGCCGCGATCATCAGGAGGCTCGCCAGGGCGCAGAACCAGTACAGGTATTTCCAGGACACGCCGGCGGTCAGCAGGGCGCTGGCCGCCATGGGCACCAGGATGCCGCCCACGGCATAGATGGTCTGCACCCGCACCTGGGCCTGATCCGTCCGCCCCGTGTCCGCATAGCAGTCGAACACCAGGGCGAGGGAGGTCGTGTTGATCATGCCGTAGGAGATGCCGCCGAACACGCACAGGGCCATGCCCCAGTAGAGCGAAGTGACCAGCGGCATCAGGCCGAAAAACAGGACCATGCCCACAAAGCCGAGCAGGACCAGCTTCTGCCTCCCGAACCGGTCGGACAGCGCGCCGCAGATGATCTGGATCACCAGCCGGCCCACGCCCATGCAGCTGATCAAAAGCGAGATGCGGTGCACCGCCACCTGGTAGGCCTCCGCCAGGGACCCCTGGGTCGCGTTGACGATGGTCACGGCGGCCCCGAGGAACGCCATGGCCGTATAGGCGTAGAAGGCGCTCTGCGGGTGGGCGGTACGGACCGCTTTGCCTGCCATTATACGGACTCTCCGAGGAAAGCGGTGATCACGTCCGGGTCGTTGAGCAGGGCCTGGCCGGTGCCCTCTTTGCGGATGTAGCCGTTTTCGAGCACGTAGGCCTTATCGCAGATGGTCAGGGCCTTGCGCGCGTTCTGTTCGACCAGGAGGATCGAGACCCCGGAATCGCGGATCTCATTGATCATTTTGAACACCGTGTTGATCACGATGGGGGCCAGGCCCAGGGAGGGCTCGTCCAATAGCAGCAGCTTGGGCTGCGCCATCAATCCGCGGCCGATAGCCAGCATCTGCTGCTCGCCACCCGAAAGCGTGCCCGCGAACTGGTCCTTTCTCTCCGCCAGGATGGGGAACATGGTGAGCACGTGGTCCAGGGTCTTCTGCAGCTCGGCTCCTTTGTACAGGAAGCCGCCGATCTTCAGGTTATCCAGGACGCTCAGGCCGGCGAAGACCTTGCGGCCTTCGGGCACGTGCACGATGCCCGCGCGGACGATCTTGTGGGGCGCCAGGCTGACGATCTCCTTGCCGAGGAAGCGGATGGAGCCGCCGTTCTTGGGGCTGTTCAGGCCCGAGATGGTGCGCAGGAGCGTAGACTTGCCCGCGCCGTTGGCGCCGATGATGGAGACGATGCTCCCCTGTTCCGCCGTCAGCGCCACGTCATGCAGGGCCTGGATATGCCCGTAATTGACCGAAAGGCGATTGATCTCAAGCATCATAGGTCATTCCTCCTCGCCCAGATAGGCCTTGATGACCTCGGGATTGTTCTGGACTTCCGCCGGCGTGCCAATGGCGATGGTCTCGCCGAAGTCCTGCACATAGATCCGTTCGGAGACCGTCATGACCAGCTCCAGGCGGTGCTCGATGAGCAGGATGGTGATGCCCCGCTCGTCCCGGATGCGCAGGATCAGCTTCATCAGCTCCTGCACTTCCTTGGGGTTCAGGCCTGCGGCGGGCTCGTCCAGCAGGAGGACCTTGGGGTCAGCCGCCAGGGCGCGGGCGATCTCCAGCTTCCGCTGCAGACCGTAGGAGAGGTTTTCCGGGTTCTCCAGCACGTACTCGCCCAGGCCCACCCATTCGAGCTCGCTCAAGGCCCGCTGCCGGGTGCGCTTTTCTTCCTTCCGGCGGCGCGGGGTCATCAGGATGGCGTCCAGCAGGTTGTACTTGGAAGAGGCGTCCAGAGTGGTCTGCACGTTTTCCAGGCAGTTCAGGCCGTGGAAGAGGCGGATGTTCTGGAACGTGCGGGAGATGCCTTTGAGGGCGATGCGGTGCTGCGCCAGCTGGGTGATCTCTTCCCCATCCAGGAAGATCTGGCCGCTGTCCGCCGTATAGATGCCCGAGATGACGTTGAAGATGGTGGTCTTACCGGCGCCGTTAGGGCCGATGATGCCGATGATCTGGCCCTCCTCCGCCTGCATGGAAAAATCCTGGACCGCCTTGACGCCGCCAAAGCTCAGGTATACGTGCTTCAGCTCAAGTCTGCTCATGTTTCAGCGCTCCTTCCCTGGTTTGTGCTTCCTTCAGCAGGCGCTGCATGCGCCGGTCGCGGGTATTGAAGAGGTCGGACAGCTCCCAGTATCCGAACACGCCGTTGGGCTTGAAGTTGAGCACCAGCAGCACCATGGCGCTGTAGATGAGCACCTGGTAATCCGCAAAGCGGGAGAAGAACTGGCTCAGGGCGCTCAGGCCGAAGGTGGCGACGATGGAGCCCGTCAGGCTGTTGACGCCGCCAAAGAACACCCAGGCGACCCACTCGCCGGACTTGCGCCAGCCGAAGAGGGAGGGATCCACATACTGCAGGTAGAAGGCGTACAGGCCACCCGCCAGGCCGGCCAGGCCCGCCGCGCACAGGAAGGAGCGCATCTTGACCGCCGCCATGTTGATGCCCATGGATTTGCTGGCCAGCTCATCGGACTTGATGGCGATGGCCATGCGCCCGAACTTGGAATGCCGGAAGCACCAGGCAAAGTAGATGCCGAAGATCAGGAAAAGGATGGCGATGATGAGCGTGGTGTGCTTGGGGATGTCAGACATGCCCAGCGCGCCGCCGGTGATGTTGGATTGGTTCAGCAGCGCGATGATCGCCTCGCCGTAGCACAGGGTGATCAGGGTCAGGTACTCTTTTCTCAGCCGCATGATCGGATAGCCGGACAGGAAACCCGTGACCACGGAAAGGATGATGCCCACCAGCAGGCAAGGGATGAAAGGCCAGTGGTACAATTTGCCCAGCACCGCCGCTGCGTAAGCGCCCAGCGCCATAAAGGAGGCCTGGCCCAGGGAGAACATGCCGGTCAAGCCGGTCAGGATATAAAGCCCGCACACGGTGATGCAGGTGATGGACGTAAAGGTCAGGACCGATTCGACATAAATACTCATTTCCGCACGCTCCTTCCCTCAGGCCTTATCCTTGACCATGACGCCGGAGATGCCCTGCGGACGGATCAGCAGGAAGACCAGCATCAATACAAAGATCACCACGCGGGCCATATTGGAGCCCACAAAGTAGACCAGGAACTGCTCCACCACGCCCAGCACGAAGGCGCCGATGACCGCGCCGTACACGCTGCCCAGACCGCCGAGCACCGAGGAGATGAAGCCCTTGGTCACCACGTCGCTGCCCAGCTGGGCGTAGATCTTGTTTTTCACGCCGAGGAAGACGCCGCCCACGCCGGCCATGATGCCCGCCAGGATGAAGACGATCTGGATGGTCATAGCCACGTTGATGCCCATCAGGTTGGCGGTGTCCCGGTCAAAGGAGGTGGCGCGGATGGCCCGGCCATATTTGGTTTTATATAGGAACACGAACAGGAGCCCCAGTACGATGACCGCCGAAACGAACATGTACAGGTAGTTGGTCATGATCGTGTATTTGGTTCCGAACACAGTGATCTTGAGGGACAGCGACGGATAGAACTTCGGGAACGCCAGGGCGCGGATGCCCACGCCGTTGTTCACCAGCTGTTCTACAAACGTGCCCCAGGTCAGGGAGGAAACGAAGAAATAGAAATTGGACGCGCTCTTTTTCTCGATCCGCCGGAAGGCCAGGAATTCGGTGATGGATCCGATCAGAGCGCCTGCGGCGATGGCCGCGAACAAACTGCCCAGAAGGCCCAGGTTGAACCTGTTGCATACCCAGTAGCTGACAAAGGCCGCCGCGCTGATCATCGATCCGTGGGCGAAGTTGGTGAACTTCATGATGGAATAGACCAGACAAAAGCCCACCGCGATCAGGGAGTAGGAGCCGCCGATCGCCAGGCCGTTGAATAAGGTCTGTACAAAAGCAGTGATTGCCATGTCGTTATGCCTCCCAGGAGTATTAAGGAAGGGCTGCCACCATTAGATGGCAGCCCTTGATAACCGGGAATTCAGGCTTTGCTCAGTAGGAGAACTCTTCCAGCGTGTAGTCGACGGTCTCCGCAGAGTAGTTGACCAGCAAGTCGTAGCCGGAGGGCTGGCCTTCGCCGTTGTACTTGTAGATGCTCATGGCCAGGCCGTAGGGCTGGTGGGTGTCAGCGCCGATGGAGATGGTGCCGGTCAGGCCCTCATAGTCCTTGAGAGCAGCCAGTTGCTCGGTCACGCCCTGGGTGGTGGCGCCGCCGTTGGCGATGGCATAGGCGACCACATTGGCCATGTCATAGCCCAGGCAGAACTTCATCAGGTTGGTCGCGCCTTCATACTTGGCCCAGGCAGCGTAATCGTTCCAGATGCCGGCGATCTTTTCGCTGGCCAGGTCGATGTTGGACACGAAGACGACGCCCTTGATGTCATCGGCAGAGACCTGCTCGTTGAGCACGGGAGCGGCGTCCAGACCGCAGACGATGTCGCCTTCCCAGCCGTTGGCGCGGATCTGCTCGATCATGCCGCCGAGCTCACCGGTGTAGTTGGGGCAGAAGAGGACGTCGGGATTGGACTCGAGCATCTTCATGATCTGGGTGCTGAAGTCGGTATCGCCGGCGACGAAGTTCTGGGCGGTGGTGATGTTGCCGTTATTGGCCCGCATGTAAGCGGTGAAGGCATAGTAGAGGGAGTAGCTGTAGGAGTTGTCAGCGCGGTAGAGGACGGCCACGTTCTTGTAGCCCTGCTCCAGGCACCACTTGGCCTGGATAGCGCCCTGCAGGTCGCAGGAGGGCTGGGACAGGAACATATAGCTCCAGGGCTCGCCCAGAGCACCGATCTCGCCCCTGCGGGTGCAGCGGCTGTCCATGCCCATCATGAACATCGGCATGCCCACTTCTTCAGCCACGGGAGCCAGCGCGATCTCGATGTTCGCCTGGTGCGGTCCAACCACGGCCACACAGCCCAGGGAAGCGAGCTCTTTGTACGCTGTGATGGAGGTATCGACGTCGGACTTGGAGTCTCTCTTGATCAGCTCGACCTGATACTTTTCTCCGCCGATATCGATGCCGCCTTCACGGTTGATCAGCTCGACGGCCCAGTCAACGCCGCCCTCGATCATGTTGCCCATGACGGAGGAGCTGCCCGACAGCGCCTGGATCGTGCCGATCTTGACGGTCTTTGCCTCTTGAGCGCTCGCCAGGGAAGCCAGCGACAGAACGAGGCATACTGCGAGGAGGATACTGAGGAACTTCTTCATGGATAGTTCTCCTTTCATGATATTTTTACCGCTCAGCAGCGGCTCCATGACTATTGAGGGATCACATATTCGTCCGCGGGGTCGAAGCCGGGGATCGCCACATTCAGGACCTTCATCTGTCCGATGGGCCGGTGCACGCAGCCGGGGCGGATCATCACCGTGTCCATCGGTTTGACCGGCACCCTTTCGCCGTCCAGCTCCAGCCAGCCTTCGCCCTCCAGGATCGTATAGCATTCCAGCATCTTTTTGTGGTAATGCGGCTCGGTATCGCGGCTCACCTCCAGCAGGTGCACCGTGGCAGGCCTGCCCTCGGCGTCCATAAACGCGCGGCGGGACAGACCGCAGGGGCAGGAGGAGGGTTCGATTTCAGTGAGTGAAGCTTTCAAATACCCGCTCATTTCTTCAATATTCCCCCAGATAATACATCCGACTGGCCCTATTATACAACAGCAAGCTTGAACACGCAATAACTTTTTTCATCTTTCAGCAGGAAAAACCGTGAATATGCGATAACTTTCGCAGCTGATCCGCTACAGTTTGACCTCCCAGGTCACGGGCTTGCCGGACAATACCTCGTCGATGCCCATGGCGGCGTGCAGGGACATTCTCTGGAAGGCCTCCGCCGTGTGCGCCGCGTTGTGCGGGGTCAGGATCACGTTGGGACAGCTGAACAGCGGATGATCGGGCGCCGGCGGCTCATCGTGCAGCACGTCGAAGGCGCCACCGGCCAGCTTGCCCGAGCGCAGGGCCTCCACGACGGCCTGTTCATCGACCGTGTCCCCCCTCGAGGTGTTGATGAGGTACGCGCCGTCCTTCATGCAGGAAATCAGCTCCCGGCTCACGATCCCGCGGGTTTTCGCCGTGAGCGGCAGGTGCACGGTGACGAAATCCGCCCCGGCCACCGCCTCTTTGGGCGATGCCGCCATGGCGATCTCCGATCCGGCCTCCGCCTGCCCCACATAGGGGTCATAGGCGCGCACCTTCATGTCCAGGCCGTAGAGGGCCTTCCGGGCCACGGTGCGGCCGATCTTGCCCAGGCCGAGGACCGCCAGGGTCTTCCCGGCCAATTCCACGTTCCTGATCCGGTTGCGGATCTCGAAGTCCCCGCCGTAAAACGCCAGCCCCGTCTCCCGGGCGCGCTTGGCTAGGTCCAGCAGGAGACCCAGCGTGTGCTCCGCCACCGCGGTATAGTTCGCAATGGGCGTGTTGGTCACGCGGATGCCCTTTTCCTTCGCGTACGCAAGGTCGATCAGCTCCACGCCCACGCCATGCCGCCCGATCACCCGGAGCTTCGGCGCCGCGTCCATGATGCGCTTCGTGATGCGGTCGTTGCGCACCAGCATCCCGCTCACATCCGCCGCTTCCCTAATGAGGGTCTCCTCGTCCCAGGACGGGGCGAAGCGCACCTCGTAACCCCGCTCGGCCAGATAATCGGTCCCGCAGGGGTCCACAGGGCGTGTCACCAGCACTTTCAGGCCCATCGCACTTATCCTCCGTCCTATACTGACGATTTCGTCAGGCTGTCCCAGATCTTCAGCAGCCGGTTGTACTTGGCGATCCGCTCCGCCCGCACCGGGGAGCCCAGCTTGATCTGCCGCGCCCCGACGGCCACCGCCAGATCCGCGATAAAGTCATCGGTGGTCTCCCCCGAGCGCAGAGAAACGATCACGTCCATGTCGTTCTCCTGCGCCAGCTGCGCGGCGGCGATGGCTTCGGTGACCGTGCCGATCTGATTGACCTTCATGAGCAGGCCGTTGGCTGCTTTGGCCGCGATGCCCCGCTTCAGCCGGGCGGGATTGGTGACGAACAGGTCGTCGCCCACGGTCTGGATGCCCGGCAGCCGCGCGGTCAGGCGGCTGAAATCCTCGAACCGGTCCTGCTCAAAGCCGTCCTCGATAAAGGTGAGGGGGTAGTCCTGGCACAGGGAAACATAGTAGTCCAGGAGCTCCCCGGCCGCGAGCTTCCGGCCGTTGGAAAGGCGGTACATTCCCGTTTCCGGCTCGTACAGTTCGCTGGCGGCCACGTCCAGGCCCAGGGTGACGTTCTTTGAATAGCCCAGCCGGTCCGCCGTCTCAAGCATCTCCGCGAACGCTTCCGCCGAGGAGGCGCAGGGGAGCGCGAGCGCGCCGCCGTCCTCCGGGAAGATGCCGTAGCGCTCCGTCAGCCGCTTTTCGAGCAGGCCGCGCATGGCGCACAGGGCTTCCAGCGCCCGGGGGTACTCCCCGAAGTCCCGGAGGATCAGCATGTAATCCTCAAACTCCAGGCCCGAGGTGGAAAAGACGCCGCCCGCGATGACCGTCGCCACGATGTCGGGAATGCGGTAAGCGGTCCTGCCGGGGCAGAGATAGGCGTAGGGCTCGAGGCCCGACGCGGCCGCCCCCGCCTTGGCCGCCGCCACAGACGTCGCCAGGATGGCGTTTGCCCCCAGGCGGGATTTGTTCTCCGTGCCGTCCAGCTCCAGCAGGATGCGGTCGATCGTCTTCTGATCGGTCACCTCTGTGCCCGCCAGGGCTTCCGAGATGCAGCCGGAGACATGGGCGGCTGCGGCGCGGACGCCCAGGCCGCGGTACCGCTCTCCCCCGTCATACAGGTCGCAGGCCTCGTACTTACCCCGGGAGGTGCCTACCGGTACGGACGCCACCGTCCGGATCCCGCCCTCGGTCACCAGCTCCGCTTCGACGGTCGGGCGGCCCTTCGCGTTCAGGATCTCGCGGCCGACCACTTTTCTGATCCGGTCCTTCACGGCGCTTCCCCCTCTTCCTTTCCGATCAGCAGGATCCGCAGGTTCATCACATTGGTGCCGGTGGGGCCGGTCAGCAGCAGATCCTCAAGCCGATCAAGCGTGTCCATGGAGTCATGCTCCAGGAGCGCCCGCTGCAGGTCGACGACGCCCTCCCGCGCCTTCCGGACCGTTGAGGCATCGGCGATGCCGCCCGCCGCGTCACAGGGGCCGTCGGTGCCGTCGGTATCCACGCTCAGGAACACATAGGGGCCGTCGCTTCTGATCTTTAAGGCGAAGCCCAGCGCCGTCTCCTGGTTGGGCCCGCCGCCCTTCGCCGTGCCGGTGATGGTCACGGTGGTCTCCCCGCCCGTGATCAGCGCGCAGGGGGCCTTAAAGGGCCTGCCGCGGGTCAGGATCTCATCCGCGATCCCCGCCATGAAGATGCCCAGGTCCTTCGCCTCGCCCTCCATGGTGGTGGACAGGATGTGCGGCTCGTAGCCCAGGGCGAGCGCCCTTTCGGCCGCTGCCGCGCAGGCCAGCCCCGGGTCCGCCACGCTGAAAAGGTGCTGGCGCATGCCCGCCAGGGACTTCACCGTTTCCGGTACTTCGCCCTCCACCCCCCTGAGCATGTGCTGCCGGATGCTGTCGGGGCAAAGGTCCCACAGGCGGTACTCCCTGAGCACGCGCACGGCGTCGGAAAAGGTGGAGGGATCCGGCAGGCAGAGGTCAGGCCAGGGCATATCCGGCGGCGCGGTGTCAAAGGTGATGGTGACGGTCTGGGCGGGCTGGGCCAGACGCACCATCCCGCCGCCTTTGAGCCGGTCGATGTGCTTGCGGACCGCGTTGATCTTGCCGATGGAGGCCCCGCAGTTCAGGAGCAGGCGGTTGACCGCCTGCACGTCCGCCAGACTGACGCCCGGTACCGGCGCGTTCATGAGGGCGGAGGAGCCGCCGGTCACGGCCATCAGCACCAGGTCCCCTTCCCCCGCCTTTTCGAGGATCCTTTCGATCCTCTCAGCGCCCTGCAGGCTCCTTTCATCGGGGATCGGGTGGCTGGACTCAAAGATCCCGATGTGCTCGAGGCGGCGCTTTTCGCCCTCCTTGACGATCACAAAGCCCTCGCTGATCCTGTCCCCCAGGATCTCGTCCAGGGCCTGGGCGATGGGGAAAGCGCCCTTGCCCGCGCCCACGACGTACAGGCTGCGGATCCCGGCGAGGTCGAAAGAGAGCTCACCGATGCGCAGGATCCCATTCTCCAAACTCACCAGTTCCCGGACGGACTGGTAGGGGATCACGCGCTCGACGCCCGCGCTGGCGATCTCCAGCGCGTCCCGCCTGAGCCCGGCGCTGCCGTGACCGGTCAGCTGACTGAGGTTCTTAAAAATGCTCATGTCCGCCCGCTCCCCGTGTCAGGCTCCCGCCTGGTCGTCCGGGAACGCGATGGCGGCCCGGATGTTGCGGATGTGCGTCTCCATCGCCTTGCAGGCCCACTCGGGGCTCCTGTGCTTCAGGGCCTCGAAGATCTCCTTCATTTCCGCCAGGGTGGCCTCCTGCCGGTGGCTGAACTTCATATTGGCGTGGCGGATGCGCTCGATGAGCGGGAGATACTGACGGATGATCTCGGCGATCAGGGCATTGCCGCAGGCGTCATAGATCGTTTTGTGCAGCTGCGCGTCCACCTCGTGGATAAAGGTCCGCGTCTCCTCCAGCTGGGGGTCCATCGTATCCAGGCGGTCGAAGAGCTGCTGCAATTGGTCCAGCTGCTCCTGGGTGATCCTTTCCGCGGCGACGCGGACGGCGTAGGTCTCCAGCTGGAGCCGGACATCGCAGATGTCATAGCAGCGGCGGACCGAGAGCTCACTGACGAAGGTGCCGCTCTGGGGCACAATGTGCACCAGCCCCATGGGTTCCAGCTGTGCCAGCGCGTCATGGACCGGGGCCCGGCTGGTGCCGAAGCGGCCGGCCAGAAACTGTTCGGACAGCTTCTCATTGGGCTTCAGCCTGAGTTTTACGATGTCATCGATCAGCTTTTCCCTGACCTGATCCGCGATCGTCTGTCTGGTCTGCATTCTGTCTTTCTCCGTGTTCTGTGGATATTTGCTTGTGGCCGGGGAGCGTCAGAGATCGCTCAGCCGCACGCCGCCGTTGGCCCAGGCGCTGCGGGGCACCTCCTCAAATATGCCCTTGACCAGTGAAAGCTCCGTATCGAGCACCTCCGCCGCCGTTCGGCAGAGGCCGGAGATCAGATTTACCTTCCGTTCTTCCGGGAAACCCTCCACGAAGCGGACGATCAGGAAGGGGATCTGCGGGACGGTCCCGTCCGGCCGCTTCAGCTCCTCCCGGGTGAGCCCCGCCCAAGCCCAGTTGTCCCGCGGCGCCTCCTCGATCACGACGCGCACCACCTCGGGCCGGACGTCAAGGGCCTCCTGCGTCACCGCCGTGAGCCGCTTCAGTAATGTAAGCTTCTGGTCCCTGCTGATACCTTCCTGGACATATACGGTCAAAAAGGGCATATGGGTCATCTCCAGCCTGTTTGTCTCATCACTCCTTTACATAGTAACATGTCAGTTTTATCGTGTCAAGGCCTTATAGGCCGATTTTTTTCCGTTTTTTACAGTATAACCGCTTGATTCGTTGAAAGTAACATGTTAGAATGGTGCAAACATCAAAACACGGAGGGAACGATATGGAATGGAAGCTCCTGACCGCCGGCCGCCTCACCCGGAATAAATTCTGGGGAGAATCCGACCTGCTGGCCTATCGCCCGGTGGTGGCCACCAGCACGCTGATCCGGGACGGAAACACGAACATCCTGGTCGATCCCTCGCTGCCCATCGGGCAGATGGACGCCCTGCTCCGCCGCCGGGCGGGCCTGAGCGCGGAGGACATCGGCCTGGTTTACATCACCCACTATCACGCGGATCACCGGGTGGATGCCCTCGCCTATCCCCATGCCGCCTGCTGCATCTCCGAAGGGACGCTCAACGACATGCGGGCCGCCATTGCGGGGGGCGACCCCCAGGCCCCCGACAGGCCGGAGGCTTATCAGGTAGTGCGGGGACAGCTGACCAACCGCATCGCCCTCGTGCCCCTGCCCGGCCACACCGCGGGCTTGACGGGGCTCAGCTTTACGTCCGGCGGACAGCAGCGCGTCCTGGTCACCGGCGACGCCGTGATGGACCAGGACTTTTTCCGCCACGCGGAGGGCTACTGGTTCGATAAAGCGCCCCTGACCTCCGCGGAAACCATCCGCCAAGCGGCGGGCAGCGCGGACATCGTCATTCCCGGGCACGGGGACTGGTTTTATGCCGCTGACTGCTCCCCCTTCGGTCAGACCGCGCCTTCCTGGGACTGTCGGCGCCTGTTTTCCGGCGACATGGCCCAATGCGCCTGGCTGCTCCGGCAGGAGGACTGCCGCCTGATCGTGGATCCCTTTGTCCCGGCTTCCGGGATGATCCGGGCGCTCTTTGATCACAGCGGCCTCTACCCCGTAGAGATCGACGCGGTCGTTTTCGCCAAGGAAACTCCGGCCCTGCCCCCGATCTCCGCGCTGTTCAGCAAAGCAAGAGTCTATTGCGTCGGAGACATTCTGCCGGAAGGCCTGACGGAGGAAGCCCTCGCCGCGCTGCTGAAGCGCAGGGACGACCCGGCTTTCACTCGATCCGCTTGAGCGCCGCGATGACCCGCTGCGCACTGTCGCCTTCGTGGTCCAGCAGCCTGCGGTTTTTCAGGTCCTCGGCGATCAGGCCGTAAGCCGCTTCGTTTTCCGGGATGCCGATGTCCCGCAGGTGCATCGGCAGTGCCAGAGCGGACAGGATCCTGTCCAGGTCCGCCCCGTCGGCATTGTCATAGGCCAATTGCAGCCGGAGGCCCACGCCCACGATCTCGCCGTGGAGATAGCCCTGGGCTTCGCGGGTGTACAGGGTCCGGGATGCTTCATATAAGCCATGCGCCAGGGCCGACTGCCCCTGGCCCCGGGCGCAGCCGGAGACCATGCCCGTCGCCGCGATGGTCAGATACACCAGCTCCTCCACCAGCGGCGAGGGGACACCCTTGGCCAGCTCCTCCGGCATGAGCGGGGCGATCTCCGAGAGCCTTCTATACAGATATTCCGCGTTGTAGCGGGCGAACACCATGTCCGCGCCGCGGGATGTATACTGGATATTGTGGTCGATCTCGATCATCTTCGCCATGCTGTCGGCGATGCCGGAAAAGGCATACCGGGCCGGCTGCAGGGCCATGATGCGGGTATCCGCGATCAGGCAGGCGATCTCGTTTTCAAAGAACCAGGAGCCCAGCGCCCGGCCCTCGGGCGTATACAGGACCGACAGCGGCGTGTAAGCCGCGCAGGTGGCACAGATGGTGGGCACATTGATGACCGGACAGCCGGAGAATTCCCCCATCAGCTTCGCCAGGTCCATGATCTTTCCGCCGCCGATGCCCACGATGACATCGGCGTTTTCCTGTCTGAGCACGTCGACATATTCCCGGGCCGCGTCCTCGCTGCAGGGCTGGGTATGGATCACATGGCGGCAGAAAATGCCCGCCAGGGGCTCGTCATAGCAGTCGAGCACCGCCTGCCAGGCCCTGCGGCCGCTGATCACCAGCGCCTTTTTGCCCAGGCGCGCGATCTCCTCCTGGAGGCATTCAAAGGCGCCGGGCTTCTGGATGTAGCGCCCGCAGCCGAATTTCCATGCCGGATCCGTAATCAGGTACATACAGCTCCTCCTCCCATTCGCTCAGCCGCCGGCCCCATCAGGAAAACCGCGGGTCGGTCTTCGCGTAATTGTAGCCCCGTGTCTCCGGAGAATGGGCCACCAGCACCCAGAGATAGGCGTTGCGCGTCCCGGGCACGGCCACGGTGGGATGGTACCCGTCCGCCGCCAGGACCATGTGTCCGGAGGATACCACGTTGATCCGCGGGTCGTTGAAGGTCCCGTCCGTGCCGTAGGAGACGTGGAAGCCCGCATGGGGCTCGGGCATATCGAAGTAGCAATAGACCTCCTCCAGCTGGGCCTCGTGCTGGTGCGGCGGCCAGGAGGTCCACATCCCGTCCGCGCCCCAGGTCAGGCCGCAGATCAGCCTGGAAGCGGGCACGTCCTCATCCAGCGTGAAGAAGACCTCCCTTTGTCCGCTGCCTTCGCCGTGGATCTGGTGGATCTTCCCGATCGGCGCCGTCTTGTCAAAGCGCCGGAAGAAGGGCTTCCCGATGCCCTCGCATTTCCCCGCGCCGATGTAGAAGACCGCGCCTTCCGCGCCGGCTTTGATCGCGACCTCGCAGTTTCCGGGGATATAGAAGCTGTCGAAGCGTGTAAGCTCCTCATCGATCCCGCAGCCGCTCACGTGGCAGCCGCCTTCGATCAGGACGGGGTTCATTTCAAGATCTTCAGACCGCAGGCAGGTCTCCTCGCCGGGGCGCAGGTTCAGCCGCAGGATGTGGGCGGCCTTGTTGGGCGTCCTGCCCGGCGCCACGACCTCGTGCAGGCCGGGCTCCTCGGGCGACACGGTGTGCCAGTGCGGCAGGGAGGGCTGCTTTTTCAAGAGGCTCATCACGTCCCGCATGCAGGCCGCAGCCAGCTCCCGGCCCGCGGGCATGTAGGCGTCCTTTTCCGATACGCTCTCCACCGCCAGGCAGCCGTCATACCCGATCTCCTCCAGCGCGTCGATGATCGCCGGCCAGTCTACGCCGCCCATGCCGATGCGGCGGTGGGCGTAGTAGTCGTTCCTAGGCTTCGCCGGCGGCACCACGCGGGTGAAGCGGCCGATGTGCTCCGCGTAGAAATCATACCTAAAGCACCCCCGGTGTGCGGGGGACGCCAGGTGGATGATGTCCTTGATATGCACGTCAAAGATGTAGTCCTTCAGCTGCCGGATGCAGCCGGGGATATCCGCCACCGGCACCTGATACAGATTGACCGGGTCCACGATCAGGCCCACGTTGGGGCGGTCGATCAGCTTCAGCAGTTTCAGGGACGATTCCGCCGTGTCCAGGATGGTGCCGTGGTGCATCTCCATGGCGATGCGGAGCTCCCGCTGCTGCGCCAGATCGGCGCACTTCTGCATCCAGAGGGCCGCCCGGTCATAGACCGCCTGCTCCGCTGCGGCGGATTCCACCCAAGCCGGCCACATCCTGACCATGGGGGCCTCGAACTCCACGGCGATATCCAGCCACTTTTTGAAGGTCTCCAGCGTCTCAGCACATTCCTGGTCGTCGAGCAGCCCAAAGTCCCCGACGAAGCAGGACAGGCAGCTGACCGGAAGCCCCCTGCGCCGGAGATAGGCCTTCACCGCGTCCTTCTTCTCCTGGGAGGAGGACGGGTTGATATGGGTGGAACGGAGCTCGATCCCGTCGTAGCGGTAATCCGCGGCGGCGGAAAGATGCTCCCAGACGGACAGGCTGTCGAACATCTGCCCGGACAGGGTGATCTTAAACATAGGCGTCTTCTCCTTCCCTGAGCAGGATCCTGTGCTCCGCCGCGGACTTGAGGCACGCCTCCTGAATGAGGACGTTGCGCATGCCGACGGCCCCATCCGTCAGCGGCCGCCGATGCTCCAGGACGGAGGCGGCAAGCTCGTCATACTGGCGGCAGAAATTGCTGACCTCGTCATGGTCGTCCACCACGGTCACGCCGTTGTGCTTAAGCCCGGTCTCGTCCTCCAGGATCAGGGTGCCGTTTTCGGAAAGCACCAGGCGCTGGTAATGGATATCCTTGGAGGACAGGATCTTGCCCTCCCCGTTCCATGCGCCGCCGTCCAGGTGCGTGTTCCACGACATGCGGATATTGGCGTACCGGCCCCCGCTGAAACCGAGGATCGCCATCACCTCATCCTCGCCCTCCCAGGCAGGGTTCAGGTGCTGGGTCTCGCAGTAGACCGTCTCGGGCATTTCGCCGAACATCCACAGGATATAGTCAAAGATGTGGTTGCCCCACAGGGGGATCATCAGGCCGCCGGTCTTTTCGGCGGATTTCCACCACGGGGTGGGCGGCGCGGCCAGGTAGCCGTAAAGCTCCGCCGAAACGCTGTACACCTTTCCCGCCAGCTCCCGGGACTTCATGACCGCCGGATAGTAGCGGCGGCTCTGGCCGATCATCAGGGTGATGCCGTTCTTCTCCGCCTCGCGGATCATTTCCGCGCAGTCCGCCGCGGTATTGGCCATGGGCTTTTCCAGGAGAATGTGCTTTTTCAGGGCGGCGCAGCGCAGGGTCATGCCCTTGTGCAGGTCGTTGGGCAGGCAGATATCAAAGGCGTCGAAATCGCAGGCGGCAGCCGCTTCCTCAGGGGTGGCAAAAACATGCTGGATCCCGTACCGCTCCGCGTAAGAGGCCGCGCGGTCCAGGGCGCTGTCCACCAGGGCCACGGCTTCCACTTTATCAGACTGTTTTGCGGCGTTCAGATGGCTCAGGGCGATCCGGCCGCAACCGATCAGGCAGATCTTCAGTTTTTCCATGTCATATTCCCCCTTTTTTCGACCAGTATATCATGGATCATTCTTCGGAGAAATAGCGAAACCGTGCCATCGATTTATACAAACAGTCTCGATTCTTCCCCACGGACGCCGGACACACAAAAAAAGACCGGAGCTGTGAAAACTCCGATCAATCCTTCTTATTGGCTTTCATGCGGTTCGGCGGGAATCCGAAGTAGCTTTTGAAGCACTTGCTGAAATACTGGGGCGAGGAATAGCCCAGGCTGTTCGAGACGTCCGTGATGGCCATGCCGCCGCGCACCAGCGCCGAGGCCCGTTCCATCTTCGCCGCCTGCTGGAATTTGAGGATCGTCTGCCCCATGGAGGAGGAGAAGACCAGCCCCAGATAGTGGGGCGTCACATACAGGCTGGACGCGATCTCCTCCACGGTGACGAAGCGGTGCAGGTTGGAGCGGATATATTTGACGGTCTTGCGGCAGAGGATGTTCTTCTGACTGCCCGCATGGCCGTCCCGGCTCACGTGCCGCTCATTGAGCCACGCTGTTACCGGCATGAGCGCCTGGATCAGGCGCCCGCCGTACTGCTGAAAGTCCCTGGAGCCCGTCATTTCCCGCATGATCCCGGTCAGCTTGGAAAAGCCCGCGGCATCTTCTGGCAGCAGCCACAGGCCCGCGGCGCCGGGGCCCAGGAGCTCACGCCCCGTCTCGCAGCGGAAGCCCACATAGCTCATCGTCGCGCCCTCTTCGCACGCAGTCGAAAAATGCTCTGTCATCGGCGCGATCAGCAGGGCTCGGCCCGCCTCCAGATGCTGGGTCTGCTCCCCGGCGCAGACATCGAATTCCCCCTCCGCCGAAAACAGGATCTCCCAGAAGGCGTGCCTGTGCTCCGCGCCTTTCCAGCCTGCGGGGCATTTAAGCGTGCCGGAAAGCTCCAGCCGGATATAGAGGTCGAATTCTGTCTGATACCGGGTCAGCATAGCCTATTCTCCTTTCTGGTCACATCCGGAGTATAGCATCGTTTATATAAATATACAAGCAAAATTTATATTTTTATTCTTTCCGGTTTTAGGTTATAATAGCAGGTGAAGTAAACTGTGGAGGATAGGGCCATGTTTGATTTTACGGGGAAGAACGTCATCGTGACCGGCGGCTGCGCCGGCCTGGGGCGCGGGATCGCAGCCGCGTTCACCAAAGCCGGCGCGCGGACGCTGGTGATGGACGTATCAGACAAAATAGACGAGATCGTCCGGGAGGACGGCCACGCCTTCGGCGTCCGCGTCGACCTGGCCGACCGGGCGGACCTGAAAGCCGGGTTTGAAAAGGCGATGGAGCTGCTGGGAGGCCGGCTGGACGTGCTGGTCAACTGCGCCGGCGTGCAAAAGCGGCACGAGTGCGAGGATTTCCCGCTGTCCGACTGGGACTTCGTCCTGGAGGTCAACCTGAACGCCGTATTCGAGCTCTGCCAGCTGGCAGGGCGCGTCATGCTGGGCCAGGGCGGCGGGAAGATCGTCAACATCGCCTCCATGCTCAGCTTTTTCGGCGGCCTGCGGGTGCCCGCCTATTCCGCCAGCAAGGGCGGCGTCATGCAGCTGACCCGCGCCCTGGCGGTGGCCTGGGCCGGCAAAAACATTCAGGTGAACGCGATCGCCCCCGGGTATATGGACACGGAGATGAACACCGCCCTGGTCAACGACCCGGTGCGCTCGGCCTCCATCCTCAGCCGCATCCCCGCCGGGCGGTGGGGCACGCCCGAGGACGTGGCCGGTCCGGTCCTCTTCCTGGCCAGTCCCGCGGCGGACTACTTAAGCGGCGCGATCCTGCCGGTGGACGGCGGCTATCTGTCCTGCTGAGCGCCGGTGATGCATGAACCATTCTCTGCAAACGAGCAAAAGGAGGCATAGCCATGAATAAGATCAGGATCATGGACGTTCCGGGCACCGAGTTCCCCTCCGGCCGCATCACCCGCGTGCTGCTGGGGTCCAACGGGGCCATCGACGGCGAATACTTCTGCCAGGGATACGTGATCGTGTACCCGGGCGGCACCGTCCCGATCCACGAGCATACGATGGTGGAAAGCTATACCGTGATCCAGGGCGAGGGCGAAGTGATCGTGGACGGCGAGTGCCAGCCGGTCCGGGCCGGGGAGCTCGTTTACATGGAGCCGGGCAGCGCCCACGGCATCCGCAATACCGGCGACAAGGACATGCACCTGATGTTCGTCTATGCGCCAAAGCAGATCGCCGAGCACTGGGCCCAGGAGCAGAGCGGCGAGCTGCAGTAAGGCCCGCGAATACCGATCATAAAGGATAGCATATGTACCGATATATCGTTTTCGACGTGGAAACGCCCAACAGATATAACGCCCGGATGAGCGCCATCGGGATCTCGGTGATCGAGGACGGGGCGATCACGAAGGAGTTTTTCTCCTATGTGGATCCGGAGACCTTCTTTGACCCCTTCAACACCCAGCTGACCGGCATTGACGAAGCCACCGTCGCCGGCGCGCCGACCTTCCCGCAGCTCTGGGAAAGGATCGAGCCGGTCATGTCCTCCGGGATCCTGGTGGCGCACAACGCCGTGTTCGATTTAGCGGTGCTCAGGCACTGCCTGCAGGATTATGGGATCCGCTGGAAGGACACGGTCCTTTACTGCTGCACGGTGCAGATGGGCCGGAAGCTGGTGCCGGGCATCTCCCACAAGCTGAACGTCATGTGCGGCTATTACGGGATTTCCCTCAACCACCACCAGGCCGACAGCGACAGCCACGCCTGCGCGGAGATCCTGCTCAAGTACCTGCAGGCGGGCGCCCAGGAGAAGGACCACATCAGGACCTACAGATTCGCGCAGTGCTGAAGCCCCTGGACCGCAAAAATGGACAAAATAATGAAGGCTTATTATCACCTTCCCGGATTATTTGAGTTTTATGACCTGTACGCCCTCTTTCTGCCCCTGTTCCGGGAGCACCGGGAGTATTTTTATGATTGGTGCGAGATCGGCTCCGTCTACGGCGCGCCGGCGGACTGCCTCTGGGGCGGCGGCCGGGTGGGCTTCGGCGAGGACCGGCCCATAGAGGTGGCGGCGCTGATGCGGGAATATGGCGTCTCCGCGCGGCTCACCTTCAGCAACTCCCTGCTGAGAGAGGAGCACCTTTCCGACGCGAAATGCAACGCGCTCTGCCGGCTGTTTGAGCACAATAGCCCCGTCCCGAGCGGCGTGATCGTCGCCTCGGACCTGCTGCTCAGCTATCTGCGGGAGAAGTACCCGGCATTGTACTTCGTGTCCTCCACCACCAAGGTGCTGACGGAGTTCGATCACTTCGAGGAGGAACTGAGCCGTCCGGAATTCAGTTACGTCGTGCCGGATTTCCGGCTGAACAGAGCCTTTGACCGGCTGAACGCGCTGCCGGAAACGCTCAAGCGGAAGGTGGAATTCCTGTGCAACGAGTGCTGCTGGTTCTCCTGCCCCGACCGGAAGGCCTGCTACGAGAACGTCAGCCGGAAGAACCTGGGCGAGGGCTGCCCGGACCATGTGTGCGCGTCCCCCACGGCCCGCCGGGGCTACCGCTTTTCCGACGCCATGCAAAACCCGGGCTTCATCGGGATCGATGACATCCTGAACACCTATCTGCCGGGCGGCTTCTCCCATTTCAAGATCGAAGGGCGCAGCCTGGGCAGCGCCCTCATCCTGGAATTCCTGCTGTACTACATGACGAAGCCGGAATACCAGCTGAAGGTCCGGGAGGAGATCTATCTGGACAGCTCACTGGATCTGTTCTAGTTCTTCACATTTACTAACGGAATCTGCGTTCTATTGAAACATAATTGTTCGTTATTGTAAGTGAACCCCCTCATCCGTCAGGCTATCGCCTGACACCTTCCCCCATAAACGGGGGAAGGCTTTCAGATGGTTCCCATTTAGAACTAAGTGCCTACGATTGCAAAGTGTTTGTTTGCTCAATCAAGCAAAAAGAGCCTTCCCCCGATCTCGGGGGAAGGTGTCAGGCGATAGCCTGACGGATGAGGGTGTTCAACTTGCGTTATTCTTTCTATCATTTCCAAGTTTCCGCGAAGAGCCTTTAATTCAGAAACTTCATATACTCATCGAATACATTGAACAGCATATCCCCGGAGCACACGGGCAGGACGGCGTCTGACCGACCGATGCGGACGAACTCGAACATTTCCGAAGCGCCGGTCAGCACCAGGGCGGGGATCACGTCGTAGCCGGGGCCGAAAATGATCTCCAGGTAGGGGCAGTACTTGGCGGACTGCAGCACCTCGTCCGGGTCGATTTCGTCTTTCATCTTGAATTCGAGGGAAAAGACCTTATCCTCCGTGATCACCAGCACATCGGCATAGATGCGCACATGCCGGGCGCGCTTGAGCCGCATCTCAAAGGCAATCTCCCAGTTCAGGCAGCTTTCCCCGATCATGTGCCTGAGGTCGTCAAACAGCCGCATCATCTGCGCCCGGCAGTCCCGGAAGGAGTGCATCAGCCCCCGGGTATCGTTCAGGTTCCTGCCGATATCGGTGCAGCCCTCGACCATGCGTTCGAGCCACGCCTCCTCATCCAGGGCGACGAACTCCCGCACCGTCCCATAATAGCCGGAGAATTCCTGCAGCCCATAGTGCGGCCGCTCCTGACGGATGATGCCGTGCCACCGGTATTCCGCGTCCTGCCAGCAGATCTCCTGCATCAGCGGAGACGAATACAGGGCGTGATTGACCGTCGTGCGGTCCAGGGAAAGCTGGTTCGCGATCTCCCTGGCTTTGATGCCGTCGCTGCGGCAAATCAGCGCGCAGATCGCCCGGTCCGTGTCATCCGCGATCTTCAGTCCAGAATACATGGTCCGTTTCCACCTCGATCACCCGGCTGTATCAATAGCGGTTATGCACCTTTTCCGCAAAGCACAGCACATCCCGGATCTCGACGGGCGTGCCGTCATCCAGGATGGCTCTGCCGCTCATCCTGCCGAAAACCTGGTGCTGGTCTGAGACCAGCAGTTTGAAATCGAGCTTCGCAGCCCGGTCCAGCACCGGAACAAAGCGCATCTCAAAGCGGCCGTCGGAGGATGAGAACGTCCACGGGTCCATATAGCCGCTGTCCGGGATATGGAAGGTCACGTCGTCCAGCTTATGCACCTTCCCGCTGTAGAAAAGCACATTCTCCGTCGCCGCGTTCGTATTGCCAAAGCCGTAGCCGATATTGAAACCGAACGGAACGCCATTGAGATCCGCGTTGCCGGAGCCCCAGTACCAGGTATTGTCATAGGTCCAGACGCCCCTCCCCCAGTCCAGCGTGCCGAAATCCGCCGCCGGATCAAAGGCATATCGGACGCCGCCATACTCCATCCAGCCCGAGGCGCGCATGCAGTTGATCTTCTGATTGTAATAGAAATGCCTTGGCTTGTCCCACGGCGTGGCAATGACCATGCTCTCCATATCCGGCTGCTGCAGAACGATATCGCAGTCAAACGGCTTGTCCTGCCAGAAGCGTTCAAAATGGCAGATGATCCTCCTTGTGCCGTTGCCTGCGGAAAAGCGCATCTGCAGCCGCTTGTCTTCATAGACAGTTTCACCCGCGGAAGAATCGGCGGGGAGTTTCAGCCTGCCCATGGGGAAAGTGTTCAGTACGGTTTCCGTATGCTCCCAGGGCTTCTCTCCCAGGCAGAGCAGGGATACGGACTGCAGCCCGATATATCCATCGTCGGAGATCGTGAAAGCGCCCGCAAAGTCCTTCCCCATGACCAGATAATAGTCCCACTCCTTGATCCTCCAGGCGGGCGCCTTGATCTGATTCCGGTCATACTTCTGCACAAGATGCCTGGACCATCCCGGCTCTGCCAGATCCCCCTGATCGTTCAGAAGTTCCCGGGGTGATATAACTTCATGGTTTCTCATGGCTTCCTCCTTTTTTGCCAACACAGAGAACCGTCCCCTGTGTTTTTCGTCCATGGAAACATTCAATACCTATCTCGAGTTATCTTAACCTTTTCTGGTAATGGTACATTCCATTCTTTCAACAAATCTATAAAAGTATTTTCATCCACACAGAATGCCCGAGAATTTCTATACTTTATCGGCGGGTTAGCTTCAAAATAAACATAGATAAGAGAGATTGGATGAAATATGATAACCCATAAAGGTCTCCAAAACGTGGAACGATATATTTTCTTTGTTGATAAAAAAATCCCGCCACTGTAAGGATATTTATAAGATGGAACGTACGACTCAATTCGAATATACTTTATACGACTCCAGGGTATCATTTTACGATACCCTAACAGTTCAATCATACAGCCATCTTTATTGAAAACAAATGTTCGTGCCACTGACACGAGAGCAGGTATGGCAATGAAAAGCCACACAAACACTATCGGGAGCGAAAAAAGAAAAGCCTGCTTCAAAGAACCGGTGTCGTGATAAAACATGAAAAACATAACAATAGGAACAGGCATAATCATAATGTACATCCAGATTATGCCACGTTCACTTTTTACAGTCATTTTATTCACCCAAGCTTTCTGTTCATCAATGTGTCGTTATATAAAACACAAGGGATGGTTATGTGTGCAGCATTACAAGCACCAGAAACTATCCTCTGTGTTTATCCTTTTTACCCATGACAGCGCCTCCTATTCAATACATCTGATCATTCCTGCACAGACAACTCATTCAACAACAGTATACACGATGTTTTCAAAAAAACAAGTGAAACTCAATGTAAAATCAGCACGGCCAGCATGGACTCAAAGTACACAGCTGCCATTGTCGGAGCGATGCAATGTATGTTATAATGCATCCAGTCCATTTGAGGGAGGCCGTATGAGACTGTTTATCGCCATCAACCCGGAGGACGGACTGTGCCGGGAGGTCCAGCGCATTCAGGAGCAAATGCGTGAGCAGAGCGTGACCGGACGGTATACGAAGCCGGAAAACCTGCACGTTACCCTGGCCTTTATCGGGGAGTACGCACATCCCGAGGGAGTGCTGGACGTGATCGGCAGCCTCCCCTTTGACCCCCTCCGGCTGGCCGTCCGGGGCCTCGGCGCTTTTCAGGACGTCTGGTGGCTGGGCATCGAACCCAGCGACGCGCTGAGCGCGTACGTGGAGCGGCTGCGCCGCGCCCTGACGGACGCGGGCATCCCCTTCGACCGCCGGAGCTTCGTCCCGCACATGACGCTGATCCGCGGCGCCCGATATCCGGGCGATGGACTGCCGGCCCTCGGCATCCCGGAAATGGAGCTTTGCGCGGACCATGCCGCGCTGATGCGCTCCGACCGGGGAGAAGACGGCATGATCTACACCGAGATCTTATAATGATATGGAGGAATTAAACATGAGCGTATCCCAGAACCTGCTGCAGAAATATGCCGAGCTGATCGTTCGCACCGGCGCAAACGTGCGTCCAGGCCAGGTGGTGCAGCTGACCATCTCCGTGGAGCAGCACGACTTTGCCGCCCTGGTGGTGGAGGAATGCTACAAGGCCGGCGCGAAAAAGGTGAACGTGGAATGGACCTTTGACCGGCAGAGCAAGCTGAATTACCTGTACGCGCAGGAGGACACCCTGGCCACCGTGCTGCCCTGGGAGGAAGAGAAGCTCAGGCAGATGGTCAGCGACCTGCCCGTGCGCATCTATATCGCCTCGGAGGATCCGGACGCCATGAGCGGCGTGGATCCTGAAAAGCTTTCCGCCGTCATGCGCCGCCGCGGCGCCGTGATCAAGCCCTACCGCAACGCCATCGACGGCAAGCACCAGTGGTGCATCGCGGCCTACCCCTCCGTCAAGTGGGCGAAGAAGTGCTTCCCCGAGGCCAGTGACGAGGAAGCGGTGGACAGGCTGTGGGACGCGATCCTGAAGACGGTGCGGGTGCGGGAGGGCAACGATCCCGTGGCCGCCTGGAAGGAGCACACGGATTTCATTGAGAAGAAGGCCGCCTGGCTGAACGCCCAGGCCTTCGCCAGCCTGCGCTACAAGAGCGCAAACGGCACGGACTTCACCGTGGATCTGATCCCCGGCGCGCGGTGGGAGGGAGCCGGGGCCCTGAACCCGGTCAACCAGGCCTTCTACATCCCCAATATGCCCACGGAGGAGATCTTTACCTCCCCCATCGCAGGCAAGTGCGAGGGCACGCTGGTGGCGGTCAAGCCCCTGTCCTGGAACAGCCAGCTGATCGAGGACTTTTCCATCACCTTCAAAAACGGCCGGGCGGTGTCCTGCAAGGCAGCCAAGGGCCAGGAGCTGCTGGAAAAGATGATCGCCATGGACGAAGGCGCGGCCATGCTGGGCGAGGTGGCGCTGGTGCCCAAGGAGAGCCCGGTCAACCAGTGCGGCTTCCTGTTCTATGAGACGCTGTTCGACGAGAACGCCTGCTGCCACTGCGCCCTGGGCGCCGGCTTCAAGGAGGTGCTGCCCGGCGGGGACGACCTGACCGTGGAAGAGGCCCGGGAGAAGGGCATCAACGACTCCATCATCCATGTGGACTTCATGGTGGGTGCGGACGACCTTTTCATCGACGGCGTGCGCGCGGACGGCAGCACGGAGCCCATCTTCCGCCACGGCACCTGGGCCTGAGAATGACCTACAAGGAGAACGCGATGAGGATCCGGATCAGGGACAAAGCTTATCAGGCTGAGCTCGCGGACAACGACACCGCCTGCGCCATTTTGGCGCTGCTGCCCATGGAGCTGCGGATGACGGAGCTGAATGGGAACGAGAAATACCACTACCTGATGAGCGGCCTGCCCAACGCCCCGCAGCCCGTCGGGCGCGTCGAGGCCGGGGACATCATGCTGTTCGGCGACCGCTGCGTGGTGGTTTTCTACCAGTCCTTCGATACCCCCTACACCTACACGCGGATCGGGAGGATCCTGGACCCCGGGGATCTCCCCGAGCGGTTGGGCAATGGGGATGCTTCCGTTATCTTCGAACCGGGAGACTAAATAAAGCACGACAAACAAGAGCGGGCTCTTGTATCATTAGGCGAACGCCCTCATCCGACCCGCTTTGCGGGCCACCTTCCCCCGAGATCGGGGGAAGGCTCTGCCAGATTTCTCTGCTTGATTGAACGAAAAAACGCTCTCGAACCGCTGGAATTTGCACAAATTCAGTAAGAGAAGGCTCTGCCGGCTTCCGCTGCTTAATTGAACGAAAGAACGCACTCGAACCGCTGGAATTTGCACAAATTTCAGTAAGAGAACGCTCCAAAAGCCTTCCCCCGATCTCGGGGGAAGGTGGCCCGCAAAGCGGGTCGGATGAGGGTGTTTAACTTCGCCTTCTTTCCACCATTACTTTACTCTCCGTGAAGAATCTAAATAAAGACCCGCCGCGGACGTGATATCCTGCGGCGGGTCTTTCCGTCGATCGTGTTTCAATCTCTGACGAGCCTCACCAGGGGATTGCCTTTTTCGTCCGAGATGCAGGGATCCCCGCCGGTGCGGGTCGCGGTAAAGTAGATGGCGTCTCCGGCGTTCAGGCCGTTCCAGTCCTCCTCGGACACCCGGTAGCGGATGCTCTCGCCCTTCTTCGTGTTGGTGATGACCACGCGGTAAGCCGCGCCGCGCTGGCCTTCGCGCTCGTTCTCGCTGAGCTGCGTATCCGGCCAGTAGACGTCGTGGTCCGTGCCGGAAGCCGTGGCCACCCGGGTCGGCGTCCACCGCCAGACGTCGTAATAATACTTGGTCTGGTAGCGCGCCACCTGCCTGTAGACCGGCTCTCTCACCGTCTCCGTGTAATACTCCGTGGTGTAGACCGGGCGCTGGTGCTCCACCTGGTCGAACATGCCGTTGCCCAGGTCGGTATAGGTGTAATAGGTCTCGTAATGGTCGATGACCTGGCGGGAGCGCTGGACCTGCACGTTTTCATAGTGGTCCAGCACGGTGTCATAGTGGTGCACCTCCGAGCGCTGGCTGGTAACGGAGCCGCCGGCGGGGACGGACCAGCCGGACTCGTGATACAGCTGGTTCTGCTCGATCTGGATGGCCCGCTCCCAGCTGATGGCGCTGATCTCATAATCCTTGCTGGTGGTCTCGCCGTTCATGAACATGAACAGGCCCACAAACACCAGCACCATGGCGATCAGGATCAGCGGCAGGCGGCTCTTCTTCTGCTGCGTCTGGGCGGGGCGCTGCTGGGCGGCCTCCCGCTCGCGCTTCTTTTCCAGCATTTGGAAATAGTTCGCTTCCGAATCCTTCCGGGACGCGCCGCAGCTCTGGCAGGTCTCCGCGTTGTCGCTGTTCAGCGTCTCGCAGAAGCTGCAGTACCAGTCCGGATTGCGGTTGACATACTTGGCGGTCTCCTCGTCCACATACTCGATGTCCGCCACGTCGTCCGCGCGCCGTTCTTCGTCCTGGGCCTGGCCCTTAATATAGAAGACGACTTCCCCGCGGGGGCGGCCGCAGCTGGGACAGACCGCGCTGTCGCCGCGGATCCCCTTAGTGTCACAATAGGGGCAGTCCCAGTACCCCATTACGAGCTTTCCCATTTGGAATGTCCTTTCCGTATATGCGTATCGGGTGGGTCCTTGATGCTTATTCCATGCACATTGTACCGCAATTTAGTAAAAGCCGCAAGAGCCGAAAGCGCCAATTGTTACTTGACAAAGCGCCGCGCAGAGAATATCATTTTAATGAAAATAATGCCCTTTGCGGCTAATATCAACAGGAGGTCTGATCCATGAAACGCTTGCTGACTCTGGTTTTATGCCTGATGCTGGCGCTGACCGCCGTGTCCGCCCAGGCCGTCTCCATCGCCAATATCGTGGGCCGCTGGTACTTTGTCCGGATAGACAATCTCGGCGCCGGCGCCGATACTTATGCCGAATTCAACCGCAATCGGAGCGTGACCCTGGTGGTCCACGGCGAGCCCGTGGATACCGAAGGGTACGAATGGACCTTTGCCAATGACGCCGTTACGATCAAAAACGCCGCTGTCCCGGAGTTCGATCTCAGTCTCCTGGCCAAGGAGGACGAGCTGATCGTCTACACCCAACAGCTGGGCGTGCTGACCGATGACAGCCGCTATCATGAGTTTGTCCTGGCCCGGGAACCGGTGGTCTATGACGCTCCGGCCATGGTGCCCGCCGCGTCCGAGGATCAGTTCTACGGCGATTATGTGCTCTACCTGGCGGTGTCCAACGGCCTGTACATGCCCATGCCCTCAGAAGACAACAGCTTCGAGATCGAAGAGTACATGGCCACGGTGTACAGCGAGGGCCAGGCGCCCGCGGAATACCTGACCGACTTTACCGACGGCCGCCTGACCGTATACGCCGATGCAGTGACCTACATCAGCACTACCGAAGATCCGGACGTGCTGGTCGCTTATACGGATGATACGTTCTCCAACGCGGCTTACCTGCGCCGCCGCAGCAGCCAGCCCAAGGCCGATCCCGCACCGGAAGCCACCGAAGCCCCCGAAGCCACCGAGACCCCCGCTTCCCCCAGCTTCCCCTCCATGATCGTGACGCCCGTCAGCACCCCCGCGCCCGCTGCGCCGACGGAAGCACCAACAGCCCCGATCGAAGCGCCCGCCGAACCGGAACCCACCGAGTCCCCAGCTTCCCCCAGCTTCCCCTCCATGATCGTGACGCCGGTCAACATTCCCGGAGCGTGAACAACGAAGGCAAATGAGGAATGAGGAGTGAGGAATGAAGAGTTCAGGTGCAAATGCCGCCGCTGCGCTCTGGCATTTGTTCGATGTCTGAGCCTGCCTACGGCAGGCGATATTCAATATCGCACGAAGTGCCGCAACAGTTGAAGAATACTCCGTAACGCAGTGGAGGAGTTTCTTCCACAACTCCTCACTCCTAACTCCTACCTCCTAACTGACCCTCCTGGTTTCCTTTTGTTTTTTCCCCCGGCGCGCATTTACTTCCTGCTGTCAGCTGTGTTATAACGGGTAGCAGCAGGGAGTTTTCCCGTGTGAATCCAAAGTGAAAGGGTTGATCCCCATGGAACGTTATTATCAGCCGGAGATCGAAACGGCATCGCGTGAGCAGATCAAGGCCTGGCAGGACGAGCGCCTGGTCAAGCAAGTGCGCCGGGTATGGGACAACGTGCCCTATTACCGGAAAAAGATGGAAGAAAAGGGCGTGACGCCCGACGACATCCGGGGCACCGAGGACCTGAAGAAGCTGCCCTTCCTGAGCAAGGCAGACCTGCGCGAGGCCTATCCCTACGGCCTGATGGCGTCGCCGCTCAAGGACTGCGTGCGCATCCAGTCCACCTCCGGCACCACCGGCAAGCGCGTGGTCGCCTTCTACACCCAGCACGATATCGACCTGTGGGAGGACTGCTGCGCCCGCGCCATCACCGCGGCGGGCGGCACCAACGAGGATGTGTGCCAGGTCTCCTACGGCTACGGCCTGTTCACCGGCGGCCCCGGCCTCAACGGCGGCAGCCACAAGGTGGGCTGCCTGACCATCCCCACCTCCTCAGGCAACACCGAGCGCCAGATCATGTTCATCCGCGACCTGAACGCCACCATCCTCTGCTGCACCCCCTCCTATGCCGCCTACATCGGCGAGACCATGAAGGAGATGGGCCTGACCCCCGACCAGATCCCGCTGAAGGCCGGCATTTTCGGCGCGGAAGCCTGGTCCGAGGAGATGCGGCACGACATCGAGAACACCCTGGGCATCAAAGCCTATGACATCTACGGCCTAACCGAGCTTTCCGGCCCCGGCGTGGCCTTCGAGTGCTCTGCCCAGTCCGGCATGCACATCAACGAGGATCACTTCATCGCCGAGGTCATCGACCCCGAGACCAGCGAACCGCTGCCGGACGGCCAGCAGGGCGAGCTGGTCTTCACCTCCATCACCAAGGAGGCCTTCCCCCTGCTGCGCTACCGCACCCGCGACATCTGCGTGCTGAGCCACGAGAAGTGCAGCTGCGGCCGCACCCATGTGAAGATGAGCAAGCCGCGCGGGCGCACCGACGACATGCTGATCATCCGCGGCGTGAACGTGTTCCCGTCCCAGATCGAGACGGTGCTCATCAACCAGGGCTACCCGGCCAACTACCAGATCATCGTGGACCGCGTGCACAACACGGACACCCTGGACGTGCAGGTGGAGATGACGCCCGAGATGTTCACCGACAACATGGGCGAGATCACCGCGCGCCAGAAGGCGCTGGTGGACGGCCTGCGCGCCATGCTGGGCCTCTCTGCCAAGGTGACGCTGGTCGCGCCCAAGACCATCGTGCGCAGCGAAGGCAAGGCCGTGCGCGTCATCGACAAACGCAAAATATAAGAAGGAGGAATTCTTATGAGCGTCAAGCAGATCTCCGTATTCCTCGAGAACAGGCCCGGCGCGCTGTGCGAGCTGACTGGCGTGCTGGCGGAGAACGCCATCGACATGCGTGCCTTCTCCCTGGCGGAGGCCAGCGATTTCGGCATTGCGCGCATCATCGTGGACGACGTATACAAGACCACCACCGTCCTGCGCGACAAGGGCTTCGTGCACAGCGTGACCCCGGTGCTGGCGGCCGCGCTGTCCGACACGCCCGGCGGCCTCAACGAGATCCTGCAGTGCCTGAGCGCGGAGGGCATCAATGTGGAATACATGTACGCCTTCCTGGGCAACACCCCCGGCAAGGCCTATATGGTCTTCCGCGTGAACGATCCCGCCGCCGGCACGGCAGCATTGTGCAGGCACGGCATCGAACCGCTGGAAGAACTGAACGTGGAATAATGAGCAAAGGGGCTGCGGATGCAGCCCCTTTGTTAGTGATAAGGGATGAGTGATAAGTGATAAGTTGTGGTTGAAACTGCGCAGAGCGCAGTTTCTTTCATTTTCGCACGCAGTGCCGCAGCGATCAAAGAATATTCCGGAGCGAAGCGGAGGAATTTCTTCCAAAACTCTTCACTTATCTCTTTTCACTTTTCACTCCTCTATTTCCCATTCCTCATTCTCAAACAGTGTCCACTGCGGTTTGAGGCCGGCGGCTTCGGGATCGAAGAGCTCCAGCTTGCTCTGGCCGTAATCGGAGGCCTTTACGTCAAAGGTCACATCGATCACGTGGGGCTGCGCATCCGCGGCGATATTGAAGTCCGGGTCCAGCTCCAGGGCCACGGACATGGCGCCGGACAGCGCGCGCAGCTGGCCGTTCCCATCCAGGGTCGCGGTCACGTCCAGACTGTTCAGCTGATAGCGCTCCGTGCAGCCAATGATGGCCTTGGCCGGGGTGATATAATCGTCGAAGTCAATATAAGTGGTCGGCTCCTGATCAAAGTCCACCGGCTCGATCGCGCGGCGGACCGCCATCTGCGCGCAGAGGTTGAAGGCCGCGTCCACCAGATCGGAGATGCTGCTCTTATCCAGCATCACGCGCACCGTGCTGCCCGTGTGGTTTTCCGCAATCACCTGCACCGCGCCTTCGGGCAGCAGCGGCTCCAGGTACTTGATGGCCGTCCCGGCCAGCTCCACGGTCTGGTCCATCAGCGCGGAACGCCGCACCAGGGTGTTCTGCTCGTCCATAAAGCCTACGCGGTAGGTGCCCGGATAGAACCGGTCAACAGTGTAGACGGACATGCTGTTGGCGTATACGGTATAGCCGCTCTCCCGATCTCCCGTGCCGTCGGCGCGGGGCGTGAGCAGCTTATAATCCCAGGCGGAATTGACGCCGTCCTGGACATACTTGGCGTTGACGGTCTTGAACCGCGCACCGTCCAGCGAGAATTCCGCCGTCCCGCTGAGGGTCACGTTGCTCGTATTGAACAGCAGCTGCCTTCCGGCGTCATATATAGTCCCGAGCGTGCTGTCAGAGACCGCGGAGGCGGTCAGGATGACGGCCGTCAGCACGGCGGCCAGGATCGCGGCAAATCTGATTCTCTTCTGGTTCTTCATGGTCTGTTCCCTCCTGTTTGCAGACAAAGAATACCCGATATCCATCGGTCTGTCAATATAGACGAGATATCCGGGAATTTTGTTTCAGTTTTTGATCATTATTCTTTGAACCTGTAAAAGATCATATCCTCCATGCTGTCCGTGAGGAGCTCGTCCATGTAGTAGGTGCGGAAGGTGTTGGGCAGGTATTTCTCCCACAGGGACAGGGCTTCGGGGTCCTTCACCTCGGCGCGGAGGCCGGCGAAGTCACAGTAGTTCATGTCCACGGCGAAGTCGAGCATCCGCTGGCGGGCCTCTTCCGGGATCGACGGGTCAGCGACGCTGCCGGCCATCTTGCGGCGCGAGACCTCGCGGAAGAAGGCCTCCGTATATGCGGAAAAGTGCAGCAGGTCCTCATTGGTCTCCCCCGCTTCCAAAGCCCAGCCGTCCACGTCCACGGGGATGGCCTGATAGGTGTCGAGCGCCTTCCCGTCCAGGGTGATCACGCCGTAATAGCCCGGTGATACCGCCATGGACGCAGTCACGATCTCCACCGGGCCGTCCTCCGCCGCCATGATGTGCTGCAGGTGGGTGTGCCCGCTCAGGTTCAGCCGCACGCCGTACTTTTTATACAGGTCCAGGAGCCGCTGGGCGTTGTCGATGACCACGCCCTGATTGAAGGCTCCGTAGTGGTTCAGCAGGGTCTGATGGGTGACGCCGATCACAGTGACGCCGGCTTCCTGCGCGGCCTGCAGCTGCTTTTCCGCCCAGGCCAGGGTGGAGGGCATCACATAGCCGGGCAGGCTGTTGCCGTTCACATCCACCATCAGGGCCCAGACGTCCTCGCTCAGTTCCGCGACGTAGCTCAGGGAATCCGCGTCCCGGGCGAGCGCCCCGGCATAGCCGTACCGCTCGTAGAGCGCGAGGAAGCCGTCGGGCGTCGTTTCCGGGGCCGAGGCCGCGCCGCCGCCGCTCAGCACATAGCCCCGGGCGCCCACGTCGTGGTTGCCGGGAATGACGAATACCCGAAGGCCCGCGTCCGTGAGCTGTGCCAGCAGCGCGGAAAACTCCTGGTGATTGACCGGCTCCCCGTTCAGCGTCAGGTCGCCGCTCAGGATCACCGCGTCGGGCCGCAGCCTAAGCATATCCCGCACGAAGGCCTTGCAGATCTGGGAGGAATAGTGGATTACCTTCCCGTCCAGGGAGTACACGACCTCGATGAGCTCCTCGTCAAAGTCCGCCAGCGAGGGCGAAAAATAGTGCATATCCGTGGCCACCGCCACGGTCAGGGGCCGCGCCTCCTCCGCCCCGGCAGCGCCCAAAAGCAGGAGCGCCGCCAGCAACAGCAAACTGATCGCTTTCTTCATCGTATTCTCTCCGGCCGAGCCGTCACAGCAGGCTGATCAGCTCATTCAGCACACCGTCATAGTGCGGATCAATGAGGCCGAAGTCCCGCTGCTTGTAGGTCCACACGGCGCGCCCGATATGGTACTTTTCAAACACGCTGTGGATGTCCCTGAACCAGTTCACAATGGACTTGGGATCCGCGCGGTCGATGACGCCGTATTCGCCGCAGTACAGCGGCGCGCCCTGGCGCTCGGCATAGCTGAGGGCCTCCCGGAAAAGGCGCTCGAAATCCTCCGTCCCCAGCAGGCGGGGGTCATTGAGGGCGGCTCCCTCCGCCTTGCGGAAGCCCAGGCGGCTGGCCGCCTCGGCATACGCGCCTATAGTGTCCGGGTACGCCAGCTCGAAGTCAGGCGTCATGCCCCGCACCCAGGGCGCTTTCTGGTGCGTGAACACGATGGGCTCATAGCAGTGGAAATTGTAGACGATCCGGCTGTCCAGGGGCGGATCCAGCAGCGGGACGCGGGTCACGCTGTTGTGGTTCACGCCGCCCACGAGGATCCAGGTGTCCGGCGCGATGGCCCGGATCGCCCGGATGGCCCGCTCCGCGATCCGGTTCCAGCGCTTGGCCACGGAGGGATCGGTCACTTCGTTCAGCAGCTCAAAGGCCACCCGCTCCGGCAGTGCGCCGTAGCGCCGGGCCAGCGCCTCCCACAGGCGCACGAAGGTGTCCTGCAGCTCAATATCGCGGAAGAAGAGCGTCGGATCCGGTGCCACCGAGGTGTCAAACATGAAGCCGTAGGTCTTGTGCAGATCCAGGATCAGTCTGAGTCCATGCTTCTCGCACCAGGCGACGCAGTCGTCCACGCAGCGCATCCGGGCGTGGGGCGCGGCGTCCATGCCGCTGAACACGATATCGCAGTCGATAGGCAGGCGCACGTGGTCCAGCCCCCAGGAGGCGATCCGCTCGATATCCGCTTCGGTGATGAATGTGGAAAAATGCTTATCGTCCATGGCCACGCACTGGCTGAGCCAGCCGCCCAGGTTGACGCCCCTCTGATATCCTTCAAACGCGCGCATTTTCCGTCCCCTCCGTCATGAAAAATGGGGCGGGCGACACGCACCCGTCCCGATGGGAACATTATATCTGCGAACCTGGTAAATGTCCAGATGCCGCACGACTTTTTATTGCATGGGCAAATCAGCTCAGCGGTCGAACTTCGCCGGCACCGGCTTGCCGGCCTCCTTCAGCTGCGTCTGACGGCGGTTCACGATCTCCTTGGGCTTGGTCTTGATATCGCCGGCGCGGGTCAGGGCCATCTTGGTCAGGCTGGGGCCGATCAGCTCATAGATGAGCACGGAGAAGAGGACGATGCTGCGGATCAGCACGCCCTCCTGCCCCATCACGCGGTAGGCCGTGGTGCACATACCCAGGGCCACGCCCGCCTGCGGCAGCAGGGTGATGCCCAGGTATTTCTTGACCACCTCCGGGCTGTGGGCCAGCTCCGCGCTGAACCGCGCACCGATATACTTGCCCAGGGAACGGGCCACGATGAAGATAGCGCCGATCAGGATGACGGACGGCTGGGAGAATACCTCAAACTGCAACGCCGAGCCGCTGAGCACGAAGAACAGCGTGATGGCCGGGCCGGACCAGCGGTCCGCCTGGAGCATCAGGTCGTCGCTCAGGGGGCAGAAGTTGCAGAAGATGGTGCCCAGCATCATGCACACCAGCAGGGAGGAGAAGCCGAACTCGAAGGGCCCGACCTTGAAGGAGAGCTGGCTCAGGGCCACCGTCAGCACCACGCTGCCCACGATCAGGGCGTTGCGGTTGCGGTGGGAGTGGAAGTAGCGCTCCAGGAACGTGAGGCCGAAGCCTACGGCCCCGCCCAGCACCAGGGACATGAGCACCTCCATGACCGGCTCCAGGATCAGGGCGGTGGTATTGACGGTGCCGTTCAGCATGGACTGGGCGATGCCGAAGGAAACGGCAAAGACCACCAGGCCCACGGCGTCGTCCAGGGCGACCACGGGCAGCAGCACGTCCGTGACCGGGCCCTTGGCCTTGTACTGGCGCACCACCATCAGCGTGGCCGCCGGGGCCGTGGCCGCGGCGATCGCGCCCAGGGTGATGGCCACCGGGATGCTCAGCAGGTCGGGCATGGCGAAGTGGGTGGCGATCAAGGCCGCATCCACCACCACGGTGGCGGTGACGGCCTGCAGGATGCCGATGATGGTGGCCTGCCGCCCGGTCTGCTTGAGGGCGGACATGCGGAACTCATGGCCGATGGCAAAGGCGATGAAGCCCAGGGCCACGTCGCTGATCAGGCTCAGGGACTCCACCTCGTCAAAGGTGCGGAAGCCCAGGCCGGGCACGCCCAGCCGCCCCAGCACGCAGGGGCCGATCAGCACGCCGGTGACCAGGTAGGCCGTGACGTCCGGCAGATGGAACTTGACGAACAGGCGGGTCATCAGCAGGCCCGCGAACAGGGCAAAAGCAGTCAACAACAGGATTTGCATAACGGAATAACGCTTCCTTTTTGGAAATAGATAGCGCCGACGCCAAAAAGACGCCAACAGTCAGGCATTGTAGCACCGAAGGGCAAAAAATTCAACCGCTATTTTCGCATGTTTTGATTATGCATTATTCTTGCATCTTCGGGAGAATCGCGGTAAAATAGACACAATTTCCATACCAAGGAGGTTAAGACATGAAAAAGATCCTTTCTCTTTTGCTTGCCCTCGCGATGCTGTTGAGCATCGTGCCCGCCCTGGCGGAACCGGCGGAAGCCGTGACCGAAGTGGGGCTGCCCCAGGTGGGCGACGTGGTCTATGGCTTTGAAGCCAAAGAGATCCGCGATTTCCCGCTGGTCGGCGCGCAGGCGGTGCTGTTCGAGCACCAGCGCACCGGCGCGAAGCTCATGTACATCGCCAATGAGGATACCAACCGCGTCTTCGACCTGACCTTCCTGACCAGGCCGACGGACAACACCGGTCTGCCCCACGTGTTCGAGCACTCGACCCTGGACGGCAGCAAGAAGTATCCGAGCATGGCCCTGTTCTTCAACCTGAGCTACCAGACCTACAACACCTACATGAACGCTTCCACCTACAGCGTCATGACCACCTACCCCATCGCTTCCCTGAGCGAGGCGCAGCTGCTCAAGTATGCGGATTATTACACCGACAGCTGCTTCAACCCCTCGATCATGGAGAATGAGGACATCTTCCGCGAGGAAGCCTGGCGCTACCGCCTGGAGAGCAAGGACGCTCCTCTGACCATCGAGGGCACGGTGTACTCCGAGATGCTCGGCGCCACCACCCTGAGCCGCGCGGCCATGATGAACGCCTACCGCGCCGCGTTCCCCGGCTCCGTCGTGGGCCTGGACCAGGGCGGCGACCCGGACTACATCCCAGACATGACCTTTGAGAGCCTCCGCAACTACCACAACCTGTACTATCATCCCTCCAACCTGATCGCCTTCCTGTACGGTCAGTTCGAGGATTACACCGCCTTCCTGAGCCTGCTGGACGAAGCCTTCGCCCCCTATGAGAAGACCGATTTCGTCTTCACCGACGACGGCTACACGCCCATCACCGCTCCCGTCACCGAGCAGGTGGGCTTCCCCATGGAAGCCGGCACCAACCCCGCCAACCAGTCCGAGATCAGCTACTTCATCGTCTGCCCCGGCCTCAGGGCCGACGAGCAGGAGGAGCAGGTGCTGAACACCCTGACCGACCTGCTGGTGGAGAAATCCTCTCCCCTGATGGTCGCGCTCAAGAAGGCGCTGCCCTCCGGCCAGTTCTCCTGCTACATCGACACCACCGCGCCGGACGACGCCATCGTCTTCTCCGCCTCCAGCGTGAACCCGGAAGACGCGGAAGTCTTTAAGAAGACCGTGGACGAGGCCCTGGCCGCCGTGGCCGAGCAGGGCTTCAACGACACCCTGGTGGACACCGTTATGCAGAGCCTGTCCCTGCAGACCAGCCTGATCAGCGAGGATCCCGACCTCGGTGTGAACATGATCCCCAACATCGCCTATTCCTATGCCACCAGCGGCAACCCCTTCAACTACCTCGACTATGTGGAAGCCCTGAACGAGCTCAAAACCTGGAACGACCAGGGCCTGTACAAGGCCGCCGTGCAGAAGTGGCTCGTAGGCAGCCAGCTGACCGCCTTGTCCACCACCTATCCGGAACCTGGTCAGAAGGAAGTCAAGGACGCGGCCCTGGCCGACAAGCTGGCTGAGATCAAGGCCGGCATGACCGACGAAGAGCTGGACGCCCTGGTTGCCCAGTCCAACGCCGAGCCCGCCCCGGAAGACACCGCCGCCATGGTGGCCGAGCTGCAGGCCGTCACCGTCGCCTCCCTGCCCGAAGAGATCAAGCTCTATGATGTGAACGACGTGACCGGCGAAGACGGCATCCGCCGCGTCAGCGCCATCGCGGACGTGGATAACATCGGCCGCACGGCCCTGTTCCTGAACGCCTCCGGCCTGCCCCAGGAGAGCATCCACTGGTTCAAGCTGTTCACCGAGCTGGTTGGCGAACTGAACACCACCAAGCACACCCAGGAGGAGCTGACCCAGCTCACCAGCCGTTACCTGTACAACAAGGAGCTGCGCATCTCCCTGCTCGGCGACAAGGACAGCTTCAGCCCCTGGCTGCGCATGGGCTGGACCGGCACCGATGAGGATATGCCTACCTCTTATGACGTGATGTACGAGCTGGTCTTCGAGACCGACTTCACCGATGAGAAGCTGGCGGACCGCATCTCCGCCATCAAGACCGGCCTGCGCTCCAACATCAACGGCAGCGCATACAACATCCTGCTGTACCGCGCGCTGGCCATCAAGAACCAGCTCTACCGCTACTACAACTACGCCAACTTCCTGGATTACTACGCCTTCCTGGAGCAGGTGGAAGCCGCGATGGTCTCTGACCCCGAGGCCGTGATCGCCGCTCTGCAGGGCATCCAGGAGACTCTGCGCAACAGCTACGGCGCCATGGAAGCCTATGCCGGCACCGAAAAGGGCCTTGAACAGAACACCGCCCTGGCCGACGCCTTCATGGCGAAGCTGAACAACGTGCCCTTCGAGCCCGCCGCCTATGACCTGCCGGTGCCCGCAGCGCGCGAGGCCCTGATCGTGGATCAGCAGGTGCAGTTCAACGGCCTGGTGGCAGATTACGAGGCCCTGGGCATGGAAGAGTATGACGGCAGCCTCGACGCCGTGACCGCCCTGGTGGGCGATACGTTCCTGCAGCCGCAGCTGCGTGACCAGTACGGCGTATACGCTCCCTGGGTGGGCGCTCTCACCGACGGCGGCGTCTATCTGCTGACCTACCGTGACCCCAACGTACGCGAGACCTTCCAGGTGTATGACAGTCTGCCGGAGCAGCTGCGCAACTTTGAAGTGACCCAGGAAACGCTGGACGGCTATATCATGTCCTCCTACGCCGTTTATGCCAAGTCCTCTGGCGAGCTGACCGGCGCTATGAACGCCGTGGTCACGACCATGAACGGCGATAAGCAGGAAGACACCCTCGAATACATGCGCGAGCTGAAGGCCGTCACCCCCGAAGCCGTGAAGGCCGCGGCCGACATGTTCCAGAAGCTGAGCGAGAACGGCGTGCGCTCCACCGCCGGCAGCGCCGCCATGATCAACGCCAACGCCGACCTGTACGACGTGATCCTGAACCCCTTCAACGCCAAGGACGCCACCCAGGTCTCCCTCACCGACCTGCCCGAGGATCACCCGCACTACGCCGCCGCGCGCTACGTGTTTGAGAACGGCCTGATGGCCCCGCTGACCGACGACACCTTCGGCGTGGAAGATCCCGCCACCGTGGGCGATGTCAGTGCCGCGCTGTACGCGATGATCGGCGGCGCCCCCAACGCGCCCGATGAAGCCTTCCAGTTCCTGGCACAGAACGGCCTGATGCCTGACGGATACACCGTAGAGACCCAGCTGACCAACGCCATGTCTGACGACTTCATCATCAGCTTCGTGGCCGCCGCTGCCGGCGTGCAGCTGGAGTCCGACGTCACCGAAGAGACTGCCGATGTGCTCCAGACCCGCGGCGAGCTGGCCGAGCAGATCATGATGCTCAACCAGATGTTCAGCGCCGAATAAACCCCAAAAGACTTCGCCAGCCGTTTCCGTTTTCCGGAGACGGCTGGCGTTTCGTTAGGAAAGGATGACCCTATGCAGATCACATCCCTGACCCTCGGCCCGCTGGAGACCAACTGCTATATCGTCTCCGCGGACGGCAGCGATGAAGCCATCGTGATCGACCCCGCCGCCCGGGGCGACCGCATCAGGGCGGCCCTCGGGAGCAAGAAAGCGGCGGCGGTGCTGCTGACCCACGGGCATTTCGATCACACGGGCGCCCTGGCCGAGTTCAGCGGCTGTCCCAGCTATATCCACCCGCTGGATGCGCCGATGCTCAGCGATCCCCGCCTGAGCCTGGCCGGGATGGTGGGCGACCGCAGCCCGCGGCCCGCCGCCACCAACCATGTGCAGGACGGCGACATCCTGACCCTGGCCGGGCTCGAGATCCGCGTGCTCCACACCCCCGGCCACACGCCGGGCGGCGTCTGCTACCTGATCGGGGACACGCTCTTCACCGGCGATACGATGTTCCGCGGCTCTTACGGCCGGACCGACTTTCCCGGCGGGGACTACGCAACCGAGATGCGCTCCATCCGCCGCCTGCTCAGCCTCCCAGACGATCACCCCGTCTGCCCCGGCCACGGGCCGGGCACCACGCTGAGCAGGGAAAGAGCATATTACTGAGCTGAAGGGCTGCTGCAGAAGAAGCTGCGGGAGCCCCTATTTATACCATCGCCAATTCGCCGATCAAATATTCGCCAAATCGCCGAACGAAATCTTGCCAATTCGCCGAACAAATTTTCGCCAAATCGCCGAAAGCGATTGATTGTTCTCTCGCCATAAAGAAGAAAGGGGCTCTTGCATTTGATGTTTCTGCAAAAGTCCCTTTTTCTCTTCTGTCCGTTATTTATCCTTTGCCGGGATGAACATCTGCATCGCGCCGATGCCCGGCTGCACGTTTTCGAGACGCCAGGTGTTTTCGGTGTCCACCTGCAGCTCCTTCATGCAGATGTCGGCCTCCTCGCCGGTGACGGGGAAGGGCTGGTAGCGGTTCCACACCGTGTCCTCGCCCAGGCGGCAGGGGATCACGTTGAATCTGCAGCCCAGGTATTTGTGATCCCCGTCAAAGGACAAGGCGCACTGCAGGATCGCGGTGTTGCTGATGTAGGTGTTGCGCTTCTTGTTGTAGAACTTGAAATTCCCGCCGAACACAAAATTGCCCAGCGAATAGAACACCGGCACGCCGTCGATCAGCTCGCAGCCCTGCAGCCGGTGCGGGTGGCTGCCGATCACGATGTCCGCGCCCCGGCCGATAAAGTACCGGGCAAAGCGCTCCTGGTTATTGTCGTGCTTGGCGTCGTACTCCACACCGCCGTGCATGTAGGCGATGAGCACGTCGACGCCCTGGGCCTTCACGTCCTCGATGGTGGCGCTGATCTTCGGGATGTTCTCGCCGTTGCCCATGACCCAGTGGGAAATATAGCAGCTGACGAAGCCCACGCGGATGCCGTCGATCTCGTAGACCCAGCCCTTGGTGCTGTAGTCCGTGTTCCCGAACCAGGCGATGCCGCTCTCATCCAGGACCGCCGCCGTCTCCTCAAAGCCGGGCGCGCCGTAGTCGCCGGAGTGGTTGTTGCCCACGGCCACGGCCTCCACGCTGGCCTGCTTGAGGACCTCCACAAAGTCGGGCGCGGCGCGGAAATTGTAAGCCTTTTTCGTCTGCAGGGTCAGGCCGGAGGAATTGCTGTGGAAGGTGCCCTCCAGGTTCGCGATGGTCAGGTCGTCCTGCTCCAGGATATATTTGACCTTCCGGAAGGGGTATTCATAGCCGTAGCGCTTCACATAGGAGGTGATGGAGCGGGCGTCCCGATGGTCGTCCTCATTGCAGCCCAGGGTCACGTCCCCAATGAAGGAGAGCAGCACCTTCCGGGCCTCGCCGTCCTCCGCCGGGAAGGTGGCGCGGGTGTCCAGATAGGAGTCGGGGATGTATTCCTCCATCTCGATGGGCAGGGGCTCCTCGGTCGGCGCGGGCTCAGGCGTGGGCAGGCCCGGCTCGGCCTCGCCCGGCTCCACCCGGGTCAGGAACTTCGGCAGGATGTAGCCCTCGCCGTTCTGGGACCGGACGTAGAGCCAGCCGTTCTCCTCCCGGAGCACGGTCACGATCTCGCCCTTCTGGGCGGTGCCGGTGGCGTTATAGTTGGTGCCGACGGTCATGATGTTCCGCAGCGCAATGAAATCGTTCCGCGCCAGCTTGACCCGGCCCAGCCACAGCCCTTCCTCCCCGGCCTCCGTCACCTCGGCCCGGTCCTCCGCCTCATCCGCGGCCTCGATGGCCTCGATCTCCGCCTCGGTCTCCTCGGGGATCACGTAAGTCCAGGGCTCCGCTGTCCCCGCAGGGAGGCAGACACCCAGCATATAGATCAGCAGTATCAGTAAGCTGCACTTCCGCACAGATAAAACTCCTTGACGATCGAATTATTTGAAGATCAGCGCGTCGCTCACCTGGCGGGTGGGGCTGGTGGGCTTGTTCAGGATCTGGCCGTTGAAATACAGCTTGGTGGATCCGCCGCCGTCCAGGTTGATGGCCGTCTGCGCGCCGCAGTCCAGGAACATCTGCTGCAGCTCCTGCAGGGAGTAGCCGTCCCACTTGTCGTTGGAGCTGCGGGTGCCGTCCGCCACGATGATCACATAGTGGTTGGGGCTGATCTGCCCGATGGCGGTGCGGGACTCCAGCTGCGTGGAGCGGGTGGAGACCACATACTTGTTGTCGGTGTCGGCCTTGGTGGTGAAGGGCACGGCCTGGCCGTCCTTGACCAGCGCGGGCCCGAACTCGATGGTGTGGCGGATGCCCTGAGAAAGCAGCTGCTGCCCCAGCGCCTTCACGTCGTCCTGGGTGCGGCTGCCGTTGTGCAGGGAGAAGTTGCCGTCCCCGTCGATCATCAGCATGTCCAGCTTATAGGTCTTTTCCGCGCGGTAGAGCCGGCCGTTGCGGATGATGACGCCGCTGTCGTGGTCGCCGCAGAAGTCGCAGTTGACCGCCAGCACCGCCTGGTTGTCCTGGGCGATCTGCTCCAGCACGCCGGTGCGCTTCATGTTGTTCGGGTTGAAGAAGGCGGTGGTCAGCACGTCGCCGGATTTGACCTGGATATCGCAGATGAAATACTGCCGCTGGCGGGCGGGGCGCTCGTCCACGAACTTGATGGCAATCTTCAGATGCCCGTCCGGCATGGAGCTGTCGTCGTAAATATAGACAGGGTGATCATCGTCCGTAAAACACACCGGCTCCTGCCCCCAGGTCCCGTCCGCCAGGGCGGAGACCGCGGTCAGCAGGAGCGCAAGGCAGAGAATAAAAGAGAAAAGCTTCCTCATGAAAATGACCTCTTATCTTACTGTTGAGATTGCTGCACATTCTTGTATATAGCCCTCATCCGCTTCGCATTCGCTCAGCACCTTCCCCCATAGATGGGGGAAGGCTTTTGGCAGAAAGCATTCTCAAATCATCTGATTGCTTTGCGGCTTCATGTGTTTTTGCATGCAGCCATGCGAGAGCCTTCCCCCATCTATGGGGGAAGGTGTCACGCCTAAGGCGTGACGGATGAGGGTATTCGTACTTGTGTAACAGCCCCATTATTTTCTGGAATCAGCCAAGCCCCATCCCGTCGCAGTAGAAGGAATTGCGGATGATCTCGCCATAGAAGGAGAATTCGTACTGCCGCTCGCTGGGGAAGGTGAGGGTGATCAGGCGCAGGGCGTCGGAGCCCTCGGGCCAGACGGCCAGGACGAACGCGCCGTCCGTCTCCGCCGTGAAATGGTTGAGCTCCGGCTCCACAGCGATGGCAGCCTCGGGATGAGCTGCCGCATACTCGGCCCGGGCGGCCTCCAGCGGGTTCTCCCCCGCGGCGGGCAGCGCCTGGATGGTCAGCTGCGCGTCGAGGCCCTCCACCGTATAGGTGTCCGTCCCGTCCTCGGAGGAACCGAGCACGAAGAAGGTGGGCATGTTGACCTCATAGTCCTCGCCCAGCACCAGTTCCCACTCGCTGACAGCGCCGTCCAGCCAGTCCGGATAGGCCTCCATAGACACCAGGCGGTAGCCCAGCACAGCGTCCACGTCCTTTTCCAGCACGAAGCGGGCGGTGCGGATCCAGGTGATGTACTCCTCGGGCACCAGCTCCAGCGCCTCGCCGAACCCGGCGATGGCGTTGTACAGGTCCGCCAGCACCGTCACGCGGGTGCCGTCCTGCCAGGCGGAAAAGATGTGTGCTCCGCCGGCGGACTCCACGTCCACGTCCGAGAGGTCGAAGACCAGGTTCTCCCCCTCCCGCTTGATGCAGGGGCAGGTGAGCGCATCCGGGAGCACCGCCGCGCCGGCAAAGAGCCGCGGCAGCAGGGATGCGGCTTCCGCAGCGGAGACCGTCTCCTGCCCGTCGTCGGGATCACCGTCGGTGCCGGCCAGCAGCTGCCGGCCGTAGCCCAGCAGCAGCGCGCCTTCGGCCATGGCGGCGGGCACCTCCTCGCCTTCAGCCAGGCTGTAGACGTCCCGGAGCAGCGCGGCGCCGCCGAACAGCGACACCGCCATATCCAGCTCCTCGTCCACGCCGTTCAGCCCCCGCGCGTCCCTGCACGGGGCAGCGTAAGCCGGCAGCGCCAGGCAGGCGCACAGGACCAGGGAAACGATCAATAACAGTTTACGCATAGTCATACCTCAATAAGGGGAAGTTGCATATCACGGGTCAATGCCCTCATCCGACCCGCTGCGCGGGCCACCTTCCCCCGAAATCGGGGGAAGGTGGCCCGACGCAGTCGGGTCGGATGAGGGCTTTGCCCCTAATATAGCCTTCCCGTCAGTTTACGCGATCTCCAGCGCGATCTCCATCATCTGGGTGAAGGTCTCCCGCACCTCGGCAGGCGTGCAGCTCTCGCCAGTGTAGGGATTGTCGGAGATCGTCAGCAGCGCCAGGGCGTTCTTGTGGGCGGCCGCGGCGTTCAGGTACAGGGCATAGGCCTCCATCTCGATGGCCAGCACGCCCAGCTTCTGCAGCACTTCCGTCTGCGGGTTCTGGTCATAGAAGGTATCGGAGGAGTAAATGGGCCCCACCCGCAGGTTCACGTCCAGCTTTTTCGCGGCTTCCACCGCGCGGCTGAGCAGATCCCAGGAGGCGCAGGGCGCCAGGTTGCCCCGGAAATTGAACTGGCTGCCGTAGGCGGAGTTGGAATAGGCGCTCATGCCCGCCACAACGGAGCGGATCTTGAGGCTCTTGTCGATCAGGCCTGCGGAGCCCACGCGGATGATGTTATCCACATCGTACATATTGAACAGCTCGTAAGAATAGATGCCGATGGACGGCATGCCCATGCCGGACGCCATCACGGACACCCGCTTGCCCTTGTACTCGCCGGTATAGCCCTGGATGCCGCGCACGTCGTTGACCAGCACCCGGTTCTCCAGATAGGTCTCCGCGATGAAGCGCGCCCGCAGCGGGTCGCCCGGCATCAGCACTGTCTTCGCAAAATCGCCCGGCTTGGCGGTATTATGCAATGTCGCCATACTGTCACCTCTCATCCATGATCAGCACATCGTGCCGTCTTACGCAAGCATACCACATTCCCCGCGATACGTCAAAGAAAATCACGTGCCTGAGCGGAATTTTACAAGGTCTGTTTATTAGGGCAACCCCATGAATAATTCATTTAGCACTCAGGGGGTTTTGAAGGGGGCCGCAGCCCCCTTCAGTGTGATCCGCAGGACCGGCTTTGCCGGTTCGAGGAGAATTTTTGCGGAGGTTAGCTTGCCATCCGGGAGCAAAAATTCATTCCTCTCGGATTTGCCGCCCGGGAGTACCGTTAGGTACGAGAGGCAAATCCGCCCAGAGGGTGGTGTTGGCGGGGGAAGGATTTCCCCGCCAAGGCTTACGCTTCAGCGTAAGCCAATTTTTTCCCTCTTTTCATTCGACAAAGGATATGGTAGAATAAGGATGGATACGAGCGACGGCCCATCGGCCGTCGAAAACCCCAAAATACATAAGGAGGATAGATTTATGAAGTGGATTTGCAAAGTGTGCGGTTATGTGTACGAAGGTGAACAGCCCCCGGAAAAGTGCCCCGTCTGCAAGGCTCCCGCGTCCAAGTTTGAACAGCTTGCGGAAGAGCGCGTCTGGGCTGCAGAGCACGTGGTCGGCGTCGCAAAGGGTCTTGACCAGCGCATCATTGACGGGCTGCGCGAAAACTTCAATGGGGAGTGCTCTGAAGTGGGCATGTACCTGGCCATGAGCCGCGTCGCTTTCCGCGAGGGCTATCCCGAGATCGGGGAATACTGGAAGACCGCTGCGTTTGAGGAAGCGGATCACGCCAGCCGCTTTGCCGAAATGCTGGGCGAAGTCGTGACGGACTCCAGCGAAAAGAACCTTGCCATGCGCGTGGAAGCCGAATGGGGCGCCACCAAGGGCAAGACCGAGCTGGCCAAGCTCGCCAAGGAACTGGGCTACGACGCTATCCATGACAGTGTGCATGAAATGGCGAGGGACGAAGCCCGGCATGGCAAAGCCTTTGCTGGACTGCTGAAGAGGTATTTCGGGAAGTAAGCACTGTCGGAATGGGAAGGAATGACGCGCATGAACAGGAGAAGAATCATTGGCTTTCTGCTCATCCTGCTGAGTGTTATTCTGTTCTTGTTCGTCGGCTCACAGATCACGAAATATGTTTCGCTGACAGGACTCCGTCTAGGCGCTCGGGTTGACTATACGCCGCCGTATCCGAATCATAGCCTGCTGGTTGTCAGCTGCGGTATGCTTGGCATAGTTCTGCTTCTGGTCGGTCTGTATCTGGCCTCTCCCCGAAATAAATAAGGAATTTCGGCAAAACCATCAAGGGCCTGCTGGAGAGGTACTTCGGAAAATAAGGAGGACTAATCATGGCACTCTTCAAAAAGAATCCACCCGCGGCTTGTCCCAAGTGTGGCAAAGCGGATGGCTGGCGCGTACTGACGGCTGAAGCATCCCTGGATTATGTTAACCAGGGCTCAGCGGTGAATTCATTCTCCCTGACGGGTGCGATGGGCAAAAAGAGCAGCAAGCTCCGCTATCACTGCGACAGTTGTGGATACGAAAAAGCTTATTGACGAAGCCCGTCACGGCAAGGCCTTTTCCGGCTTGCTGAAGCGGTATTTCGGGAAGTAATCGACTATTCCAGGACGGAAGGCAGGTGAGACCCATGAGCAAAGTGTATTCTATCGATGAGATCGCCAGCATCATCACGCCGATCGCGCAGCGGTACGGCGTCACAGGCGTGTGGCTGTTTGGCAGCTATGCCAGAGGAGAAGCGACCAAAACCAGCGATATCGACCTGCTGATCGATGGCGGCGATATCACTTCGCTGTGGGGCTTGTCCGCCTTCCGTCTCGATCTGGAGGATGCCTTACAGAAACCCGTTGACATGATTACGCTCGGCATCGAAGATCAGAGCTTTCTGGACCATATCCGGAGCGATGAGGTAAGACTGTATGAAGCTGCGTGACGATGAACTGCTGCAGCGGGTAGAGCGGTACTGCAAGCGGATTTCTGATTATTTACTGCGGATCGAAACAAATTAAGAGGCTTTTCTGACCGATCCTTTGATCCAGGATGCCTGCTGTATGTGCATCGTTCAAATCGGCGAATTGAGCAGCATGCTCTCCGATGAAATGAAGCAAAAGCACCCGGAGATCCCTTGGCGGGCAATCAAGGATACCCGTAACTATTATGTACATAATTACGGCAATGTTGACCTGAATTATGTATGGAATACCATGACAAATGACATCCCTGTCCTTCAGCGGTGGTGTAAATCGCAGAGAAATACCGACAATACTGAGTCATGCTGAACCTGCTGTTCTTGAAATAACCGGTGACGAAGCCCATCACGGCAAGGCCTTTGCCGGCCTGCTGAAGCGGTATTTCAGGAAGAAAGCATTCGGAAGGAGCGTTTTATACGCACCTCTCGATTTATCAGGAAAAGATGTTGTTTTTATGAAAAAACTCACTATCTTGGCTTTGTCAGTTCTGGCAAATGCATCCATGCTACTGCTGTGCTTTTTGTCTCGGTATGACTCGATTCCGTTTGTCATCTTTCTTCCAATGATACATGCTTTGCTGTTTTTCCTGAATCTCAAAGTGGCAAATCACTGGTATACAGTCATCCTGCTGAATGGTGTGCATATCACAGCAACTGCTTGCACGATTCTGTTGGACGGGAGGATACATATGGAATATGTAGCCGGTGCAGATATGGTTGATGCCACCTTATCTTTGATCGCATTTGAAATCGGCATTGCGCTGACGCTGATTCTGTTCATCATTCACGCGATCATTTTTGCGAGAAGACAAAGAATCAGAAAAGATGCACAGTGAAGCCCGTCACGGCAAGGCCTTTGCCGACCTGCTGAAGCGGTATTTCGGCAAATAAGGAGGATTGACAATGGCACTGTTCAGAAAGGATCCGCCCAAGGCCTGTCCCAAATGCGGGAAGGCGGACGGATGGCATATCCTCAATAATGAAGGCACAGCGGCCGATTACGGCGACCGCTTTAGCGAAAGACTTCAGCCCGGCGGATATGCGGGCCGGGTGGCAGATCTCGGCGACCGCTCCAGAGAGACGTTCAGCCCCGGGGGAGCTTCCGGCAGTCAGCGCACTGGCATGCAGTTTCAGAACAGCAGGACCGGCGTCCTGACGTATCATTGCGATGAGTGCGGATACGAAAAAGCATATCATGTCTGACACGGCAAGGCTTTGAGGGTCTGCTGAAGCGGTATTTCGGGAAAGGATTCACTGAGCCGAGTCTGAATATTGAACAATACCGAAAGAACACAAGCTGCCGATCATGACAGTATAATATGTACCCAGAATAAAAAACCGCCGCCGGCTTGGTTGCAAGCCGGCGGCGCGATCTTTTTATTGGTTATGCTGTGTTATTTGGCGTTCGCCTTCGCGGCTTTCTTCGACTTGCGGAAGGCCAGGAAGCCCCACAGGGCCAGCAGGACGACCAGAGCGGCGTCAATGATGAACATCACGTTCTGCCACATCGGCCGCTGATAGCCGATGACCTCCGCGCCCATCGCGTTGCTGTTCACGACCGCGTACAGGACGTTCTTGGTCGCGTTGCGCAGCAGGGTGATCTGGGTGGCGTCATCCTCCTTGTTGAAGGACTTCGCGTCCTGGGTCAGGAAGAGGTCGCCGCCGGCGCGGATCATTTCGTCCACGTGGGTGTAGGTGTTCAGGCTGTAGTCGGTGATGACCGGGCCGCGGGCGCCCCACTCATTGCGCAGCACTGCGGTCAGCAGCGGATAGCTGCCGCCGGCCCAGCGCTTGCCGATGCGGTTGAAGGAGGACATCATGCCGTTGACCTTCGTCTCGGATTCCTTGACCGCGATCTCGAAGGGCTTCAGGTAGATCTCGCGCATCGCCTGCTCGTTGGCCCAGACCAGGATGCCGTTGTACTCACGGTCCGTCTCCTGGTCATTGACGGCGAAGTGCTTGACATAGCAGTACACACCGCGGGCCGCGGCGCCGTCGATGACCTTCGCGGCGAACTTGCCGGAGAGCACGGCGTCCTCGGAATAGTATTCCCAGTTGCGGCCGGCGAAGGGAGAACGATGGATGTTGACCGCCGGAGCATACCAGCCCGTGTAAGGCAGTCCATCGCCCTTTTCATTGCCGATCAGGCCTTCTTCGCCCACCAGCTCGCCCATGCGCTCCGCCAGCTCCACGTTCCAGGTGGCGCCCATGATGCATTCCGCCTGATAGGCGCAGGTGTTGTAGATGACGGACTCGGACAGGAAGCTGGTGAAGCCGGAGGGACCGTCCGCGTCGGTGGTCATGGGCTTGTTGACGATGCCGTTCACGCCGCCCACCGGGTTGGTGCGGAACGCGCCGTAGCCCACGAGGGTCTTCATCTCGTCCAGCGAGATCTCGTTCAGCAGGGTCTCCCAGCGGGGATCGTCAAAGTCCACGGACCCCACGTAGTTGCCGCTGGCATCCTTGAGCATGTCCTTCAGCGACAACCCGCTGTCGGCAGGCTCACCGTAAGTGACGGAGCCGGTCACCTCCCAGGGCTGACCCGCGTCGGAAGCGCTGTATTTGCGCTTGATGGAGGCCTTCAGCTCGTCCATCAGGCCGTCCGTCAGGGTGCGGGCGCTGTCCGCCAGGTAGGCCTTCGGCATGGTCCCGGCGAAGTCCTTGCGGCTGACGAAGCTGGCATAGGTCCAATCGCCGAAGATGCCGGCGCTGACGTCGTCGAACTGGTTCGTGACAGCCTCGTCATTGCCCCATTTGTCCTTCTCCGCGGCGATCTGCACGCTGCTGTCCAGCTTGTAGGTGGCGCTCGCTTTCGGTTCGTGCGCGTTGGCAGAGACGAACAGGGTGTAATCGCCCGCTTCGAGCTCATAACCCTTGAAGCCGTTCCCGTTGGCGTCGGCATAGTCATAGGACTTCATGTCCGCCGCGTCCACGGACAGCGTCACCGTCTGCTCCTCGCCCGGCTGCAGCAGCTTCGTCTTCACGAAGTCGCCCAGCACCACGTAGGATTTTTCGATGGCGGGATGGTCATAGTCGTAGGGCGCGCTGTAGTACAGCTGCACCACGTCCTTACCGGCGTAACTGCCGGTGTTCTTGACCTTCACCGTGACGTCGATCTTGTCCTCGGCGCTGATGGCGCTGCCATCCGCCTTGGCGAAGGAGACGTCCCAGTCGAAGGTGGTATAGGACAGGCCGTAGCCGAAGGGATAGACCACGTGATCCTGATACCAGGTGGAAGCCGCGTCGGCACGGGTCTCCTCGTGGCCGCGGGTCTCGTAATAGCGATAGCCCACATAGATGCCTTCCATGTAGTTGACGAAGGCATAGTCGGTCTTCTCGCCGTTGTACAGGTAGCGGTTGCCGAATTCGCTGCCATACACGCCGGTGTTGTACCAGGTGGGATCCTGGGTGAAGTCTGCCGCCCAGGTGTCCACGGTATGGCCGGAGGGGCTGAAGGCTGTGCCGTCCGTCATTTTGCCGGTCAGCACCTGGCCCACCGCCATGACGCCGTTAGCGCCGGGGAAGCCCATCCAGACGACGGCATCCACGTCCGCGTCGGCCTGCACTTCGCCCATTTCCATGGTCGTGCCCACGTTCAGCAGCACGATGACCTTGGAGAAGTTCTCTTTGACGTGCGCGATCAGTGCCTTTTCGTTGGCGTCCAGCTCCAGGTAATGGCTGTCCGCGCTCTCAGCGCCGGCAACGGCGTTGGCATAGGTGAAGTCCGTCGCCATGGTGCGCGGCAGGTCGAAGCCTTCGCCGCCGATGCGGGAAATGACCACGATGGCCGCGTCGTTGTACTGCGCGTAGCTCGCGGTCACGTCAGAGGTGTAGGAGGACACGGGCGTTTCGCCGGTGGCATAGCCGGAGAGACGCTGGCCGGAGGTCATCGCGGGATTCTCCGGGCGGCCGGTGCCGCTCTTGCTGTTGTCCTCATAAAAGCTCTTCAGCGTGGTGTTGAAGCTGATGCCGGCCGCGGTCAGGCTGTCGTACAGCGTATTCCCGGCGGCAGAAGAGTTGCTGGAAGCGGAGCCGGAGCCCGAGGTCACGATATTCACGGAGTTCTTGCCGAAGACGCTCACCTTGGCCCCGCCGGCGAGCGGCAGCGCCTGGTCCTCATTCTTCAGCAGGGTGATGCCTTCCTTCTCGACCTCGATCACGAAGTTCTGGGCCGCAGCCAGGGCATCGGCCTTGGTGCTGAACTCCTGCTCATAGACGGTGCCTCCGTCGCCCTCGGCCACGATGGCGCGTTCTCCGCCGAACAGGAGGTTAAAGGTATTGCCCGCGATCGGGAGCTTCAGCAGGATAACGTTCACCGCGATGGCAATGACCAGCAGCGCCGAGGTGACGATCGCCCACACCTTGACGCCGCGGTTCTTTTTCTGTTTCGGCTGTGTTTTGGCTTTTTTGCTCATGAAGCTGGTCTCATCTCGCTTTCTGGTGGATTAGAAAGCCCGTGTCCTGTGCGCTCCGGCACAAAACACGGGCTGAATGGCCGGTTACTGTTTCACTCTAGGGAAACGTTGATTCAATGAGGCGGCTGGAGGGTGCATAGATTTTTTGCTATGATGAAGCCATATGCAGGGAGGCGTAGCATGCAGCGCTACGTCGACCGGAATGAGGCAAAATCAGAGCGGAAAAGCCTTGTGCCAGCCACGTTGCCGAATGAATCAGCGGTTCTCCCCCAAACGTGAAACGCCTCGCCTGTCAGTCCAATTCGTCGTGGCTGGCTTCAGACTCGACGGCTTCCAGCGCGGCGGCAGTGGTCAGACGGATGTAGTCGATGGACGGCGCGCTGGGCAGGTTGGAACGGTAGGTGTTTTCGCCCGCCACGATCACGATGGTGTTTTCGCCCTTGACCAGGTTGATGTCGCCGATCTTCTTGACCTTGAAGTTGTTCTGGTCCATGGGGTCATCGCCGTTGTCGGTGGTGAACTCTTCATACTGAACGGCTTCGCCGTTGACCAGGATCTTCAGGGTGGTGGGGTTCCAGGCGCAGTTGCCCAGGATGTTGGAGCCCACGCGGATCTTCAGGGTCGCCACGGTGTCCGCGTCAGAAACGACGATGAAGGTGATGGGGCTGGCAGTGCCCAGGTTGCCCACGAAATAGCCGTTGCTCGCCTTGGCGTTTTCAGTGACGAGTCCGAGACCCGTCGGGGAACCGGAGACGCCCAGGCCCTCCAGGCCTTCCAGCTCCGTGTATTCCGCTTCGAAGGTGTAGTCAGTGCCTTCCACATCCGCCAGCGCGGCGGTCAGGGACAGCATCATCATGGCAGCGAGGATCAGCGCAAGAAACTTTTTCATTTTGGTTCTCCTCCTTTTGAGTGGGCTCACGGACGCGGCCCGTGTCAAAGGGTCCGCGCCCGTGAGGCAAGCAATATTATTCGACTACCAGGGGCAGCTCGATGGTGGCAGGCGCATAGCCTTCCGCCTCGGCAGTGATGGCAATGGTGTACTCGCCGGCCGCCGCGGGCGTACCGGTGATCACGCCGCCCTCCAGCGCCAGGCCTTCCGGCAGGCCGGTCACGCTGTAGGTGATGGGAGAATAGGCGTAATAGGTGTTCAGCGTCGCGTTGTCCAGCTTCACAGAGGTGTACGCTTCGCCGGCCTTGGCATTCTCCAGCTTGAGGTCGACTTCTTCATCGTCGATCTCCACGGTCTTGGTGTAACGCACCTTGGCACCCTGCGGGATCTGCATGGCGTTGGAGTTCGCCACCATGTACAGGATGTGCTTCGCGGTGTTCTGCATGCAGTAGATGGTGATGTTGCGGTCCGCCTCGGGCATGGCCAGGATGGTGTCCTTATCCAGGAACACGCCGAAGTTCAGGCCATAGACGAAGGCATCCAGCATCATGTCGCTGCCGGCCTTGATCAGCTGGTAAGCGTTGCAGGCCCAGTACAGGGTGATGTCGGTGACGATCGCGCCCTTGAAGCCCCACTCGTTGCGGGTGATCTGCTGGTTGATGGCATAGCTGCCGCCGCACCAGGTCTTGCCGATACGGGTGAAGGAGCCCATGGCGAAGCGGGCGTCGCCCTCTTCGACCGCGATCTGATAGCCCTTCAGGTACACTTCACGCGCGGTCTGCTCGGTCATCCAGGCAGCCAGACCATCGTTGGGGGTACCGGAGCCGATGCCGCCCATGCGGTAGGTCATGGCGCCACCGCCGTCATTGTGGAACGCGAAGTGCTTGAGCGTCACGTAGCAGCCCTTTTCCAGAGCGCCCTTGGAAAGGTTCGCGGCCATCACGCCGGTGACCACCGGATCTTCGGAGTAGTATTCCGTAGCGCGGCTGTCGAAGGGAGAACGGTGGATGTTCATGCCCGGGCCATACCAGCCGGTGTAGGAGTACACGATGCCGCTGGCGACGGTGGAGTTGCCCCAGATGCCCTGGTCGCCGATGATCTTGCCCATGCGATAGAGCAGGTCCTTGTTGAAGGTGGAGGCGATCATGGGCTCGGAAGCGAAGTAGTTGAAGCGGTCGTTGGTGTCGGTGTAGTTGCCGGTCCAGCCCTTCGGGCCGTCGGTGTCGCGGGAGTAGGGCTTGCCGATGTAGGGCACAGCGCGGCTGTTGAAGCCGCCGAAGTTGACCAGCTCGATCAGCTCGTCCAGGGTCAGCTGCTTGGCCAGCTCGTCATAGCGCGGATCATCCGCGGGCGCGCCCACCAGGTCAGCCAGCACGATGGAATAGGTGTCGCCTTCGCGGGCAGCAGCGTCGCCGTAGGTGACTTCGCCGATGGCCGCAGCGTCATAGTAAGCGTTGAACTTCGCGTCGTCATAGGCGTAGGTCGCGTATTCTTCCGCGGAGATCTCCTTGGTCTCCACATAAGCGTCGGGCATGGTGCCGGCGAAGTCCGCACGGGACAGCAGCTTGTAGCCTTCCGCCGCAAAGCCTTCGGTCACGTCGTCCAGGTGGTTGGTGACTTCCGCGCCGCCCACAGACTCGCTGCACAGTTCCTTGGCAGCCACGTTGTAGACGAACTCGGCATCGTTGGCGCTGCCGTAGTGCGCGTTCTGGGCGATCTTGATGCCGTAGGCGCCGGCATCCAGCACGTAGGTCTTGTCGGTCACGTTGTCATAGGAGGCCATGTCCTTGACGTCGATGGCCACCTGCACGGTCTCGCTCTCACCGTGCTGCAGGATGCCGGTCTTGGCGAAGTCGCCCAGGACCACATAGGCCTTTTCGATGACGGTGTCATTGCCCGTGGCTTCCTTGCCGTAGGGAGCGGTGTAGTACAGCTGCACGACGTCCTTGCCCGCCGCGTCGCCGGTGTTGGTGACCTTGACGTCAAAGACCAGCTTGTCAGCCTTGGTGATGGTCGCTTCCGCCGCGGTGGCAGGGGTCACTTCCCAGGCGAAGTTGGTGTAGGACAGACCATAGCCGAAGGGATAGACCACGTTCTCGGCCCACCAGCCCTCGTTGCCGGCCTTGGCTTCTTCGTAGGCGCGGGTCTCGTAGTAACGATAGCCCACGTAGATGCCTTCTTCATAACCCACTTCCCAGGTGTTGACAGCCTTGCCGTCCACCACGAACTGGGTGTAGCCGGTCTTGGTGCCGGCGCCGTCCACGGAGTGCGCGTCGCCTGCGGTCTTCACGTTGAAGTTGGCATAGGAGGGGTTCTTGGTCAGGTCCGCGGCCCAGGTATCCACCGTGCGGCCGGAGGGATTGACTTCACCGCAGAGCACGGGGCCCACCGCGGCAAAACCGTTGTCGCCGCCCTCGCCGATGTTCAGGATGGCGTCGATCTTCTCGTTCTGCTGCAGGGCCGCCATTTCCATGACGGAGACGTTGTTGATCAGCACGATGACGTTCTCGAAGTGCTCCGCCGCGTAATCGATCATGGCGAGCTGCACTTTGTCGAACTGCAGCGCGTGGGTCGCGGCGGGATCGCTGCCCGCGCGGAGCGCGATGACCGCGGCGTCGCCGTACTCGGCATAGCTGTTCTCCCAGAAGGGATAGACTGCCCGATAGGCATAGGTCAGATCCCAGTCGGAACCTGCACCTTCAGCAAGCAGGGCCGCGTAGGTCTGTTCCAGCGCGGGGTTGAGCTCGAAGCCCGCATCCTTCATGCTGGATACGACGCTGGCCTGGGCGATGGCCGCGCCCGCAGAAGCGTCGCCGCCGTTCATGCTGGCGCCGGCGTTGGGGTTATACCCGGCATAGCCGAACAGGGACACCTTCGCACCCTTCTTGAGGGGCAGGGCGCCGTTGTTCTTGAACAGGATCATGCCCTCCTGGGCGATCTCCACGTTCAGGGCGAGACCGGCCTGCAGGGCTTCCGCCTTGCTGGCGTAATCCGAAGTAAAGTAGACTGCCGGTGCGGCCTGGACAGGCGCAACGGAGCACAGCATGGCGCAGCACAGCGCAAGCGCCAGGATCCGGGAAAGGTATCTGCTCATACACGATCCTCCTACTTGTTTTATCCGGTAATTTGATAACCGGTTCGTCCAAAATTATATCAAACAAGACTCTTGCGTTCAATGTGGATATCGTATAAAATACATATGGCTCAATTGTTGTTACCCTACAACGAAAATGGGAGGCTCCATGAAGACTGAAAGCACCGAGAAGCAGCTATTGCGTATGCTGCTGGACGAATGCAATCTGCAGGACCTGACAGACCTCTGCGAAGAGCTGCTGGGGACACCGATCTGCTTTTTCTTTCACCAGGGACAGGACGGCTTCATCTCTTCCGCCGGCTTTGATCCCGCCGAAGCGCTGCTCGAACAGCAGCAGGCCGACCGGGTTATTGCCAAAAGCAAAAAAACGATGCCCCAGTTTTTTCAGATGGTGATGGAGCAGCAGCATCTGCGGCCCTTCATCGCGGATCCTGAACGCTCCGGCCTGCCCGACCGTCTCCTTGTATGTGTCGCGAGCGCGGGCAGGAGCGCGGACGGGATCGTCTCCCTGCCGGAAAAGGGCCGTCCCCTGGAAAGCGTCGATCATGAACTGCTGGCGCTGTGCGCCCGCTGCCTCGCCCTGTGCCTGCACCAGCGCCGGTGGAATATGCGCCCGGTACGCTTCCGTATGCTGATGAACCGGCTCCTCAGCGGGCACAGTATCAATTATCATGAGATCCTGAATGAAGCCGGGACCCAGGCCCTGCCCGAACGGGGACGTTTCCGCCTCATGACCCTGCGCTGCCTTGATCCCCAGGAAAGCACGTCGCTGGCCAATCTCGCCGGCCAGCTGGCTTGCTGGCTGAAAACCGACTGGCTGTACGATGAGCACCAGAGCGCACTGATCCTCTTCGAGGCTGCGGAGCTGCCGCCTGACTTTGACGACAGGCTGCGGCCCCTGCTGAAGATGACGGGCTGTGCTGCGTGCCTCTCTCCCGAATATGAGATGCTGACGGAGACCGCGCTGTGGCGGAAGCGGAGCGGCCGGCTCCTGCACTTCCTGAACGCCGCCCCGGGCATGCTGCTGCATTATGACGACTGGCTGGACTGGGGCCTGCTGTCCGAGATCGCCCTCCAGCCTGCGGAGCTGGACTGCTTCATCCCCGGCGAGCTGCGTCTGCTGCGCAATATCGACCGTCAGGAGCACACCTCCCTCCTTCCAACGCTGATCGCCTATTTTGAAAACCACTGCAGCAAAAAGCGCACAGCCCTGGCCATGGCCCTGCACGTGAACACCGTGTCCTTCCGCCTCCAGAAGATCGAGGAGCTGACCGGCCTCCGGCTGGAAGCCCCCCAGACCCTGTTCACCCTGCCCGCCGCCATCCGCCTGATGCAGTATCAGGAGGCCTGCCAGGGCCTCAGCGCGCCCTGATGTGGCACGATAAACCCAGACACAGCACTGAAGCGGTATTTCGGCAAATAAGGAGGACTGACAATGGCTCTGTTCAAAAAGGATCCGCCCAAGGCCTGCCCCAAATGCGGGAAGGCGGACGGATGGCATATCACGTCTGACACAGCAAGGCTTTGAAGGCTTGCTGAAGCGGTATTCCGGGAAGTGAAATTCCCGCTGCGCGGGGGTTTTCTGGGGAGTGACCTGTGAGGTGTCGCTCCTTTTCTTTTTTACTTGTCCCCTCCCAGCCACTCTCCCTTTCCGGCCACAGACCGGATGCCCTCCTGATAAATCAGCCTGACATACCAATTAATTGGTTTATTTTTGTAAAAAATTGACATATTTCTGCCATTGTGATACACTAAAGCCAACACAAAAAGAGGCCGTGCCCTGGGCTGCAGGGACACGCAAGTGTTAGTTAAAAGTGTTTCCATTCGGCCGAGGTGCAAGCGCATCATCGTCGTATATGCTCTTGTACCGATGTACAGGAGCTCTTTTATTTCCGGCCGGAAAGAAGGTGCAACTAAGCCTGGAAACAGCACAGGCGCCAAATCGACCAGTTCATCAAGAGCAATTATCTGTCACTCAAAGGCTGTCCATCATGCAACTGATGGATCCAGTCAAGGCCCCGGAAGCGTCCCCTTGCGAGGGCGGCGCGACCTGTGGGAACCGAACATGGTTTCCCGCTTCTATTGAGGAGGAGTTAAAATGACACAAAAAGAAAAAAAGCACTTCTTCACATTTACGACAACCAGCGGAAGCCTTAGATTCCTCGCTTTGTTCGTGGCGCTGATCATCGTCTTCAGCCTGCTGGCCCAGGTGATCACGACCAGCTGCTACAAGATCAACATTTCCGACGTCGTGCTCAACGTCAGGGGTGCCGACCTTCACATGGAGGTCTACTACCCGGTCGACGCCGACAACAACAGCAACCTGCCCTGTATCCTGCTCACCCACGGCGGCTCTGAACCGCTTTCCGCCGACAGCATGATGGCATGGGAGATGGCGCGGCGCGGCTTCGTGGTGCTGAACATCAGCGCTTACGGCGCAGGCCTTTCTGACCAGCCGCAGATTGTGGAGGACGGCACCACCGGCATGAACGGCGCCCGGTGGAACCGCGGCGCCACGATGGGCATGTGGGACGCGTACCAGTACGCGCTCTCCATGGACATCGTCGACCCGACCAGGATCTGCGCCTGGGCCCACTCCACCGGCAGGCACCTCTTCACCAAGCTCGTAACGTACTTTGGACAGAACCTGACCCTCAACGACAGGCTCATCAACGTCCTGCATGACGACTTCGGCATCGAGTTCACCGAAGAGGAGATCACCCAGGACGCCGATCAGTTCGCGAAGGCCCGCCTCGACGACATCCAGTACGGCCAGTATCTCGTAAAGAAGGCCGAGCAGGAGAAGATCGTCAACACATACTTCAAGGCGGCCCGACTGACTGAAAGAGCCTATGGCGTCAAGGCGAACGTGGGCGGCTACACGGTCGTGCGCGACCCGCAGATGAACCTCATCGTGGGCCTCGGCACCCATGAGCAGTCTGGCGTCAGCGACGTCGTCCCCAAGGAGAACATCGCGACGCGCTTTATCTGGACGAACCTCTTCAAGGATGGCTTTGCGCGCCAGGTCGCGGGCAGCCTGCAGCTCGGCGAGACCGACCAGTACAAGAGCATCTTCCACGTCAAATCCGGGGTTGCGAGGAACAACTGGTACGACATCGCGGACTATATCCATGATCCCGATGCCGAATCCACAAAGCTCGGCGAAGCCTGGACGATCGAGGCGGGCAGCAATGCCGCCCTCCAGCAGGCAATCGACAACCGCAGCGCCCGCTTCTTCCTGAGCCCCGTCACGATGCACAACGGCAACCTCTGGAGCAGCAGGGCCATCTCCCTCTACCTGGAGTTCTACACCCAGGTCTGCGGCTACAACAACGGCGAGCTTTCCGACCCGAACACCAAGCCGATCGATACGAAGAACTGCACTGTCGGCTATGCCGCGCTGGCCTGCACATCCCTTTCCTTCTTCGCCCTCATCGGCGCTCTCTGCTCGCTGATTGCGCTCCTCGTCAGGACGGCCGTCTTCGCCTCCTGCAGGCGTGAGCTGCCCGAAGCCAGGATGGCGCTCAAGGGTAAGAACTTCGTGCTCTATGTCATCGCCACGGCCCTGGCCGGATTCGCTGGCGCCTACGGTGCCCAGATGTCCGATGAAAGCTTCACGCTCTCGAACGCATCCATGTCCAAGTGGCTGCCCTGGGAGCCGGGCCAGGTCAGGTCCTTCCAGATGCTGTTCCTGACGGCGTTCTTCGGCGCCTTGCTATATCTGATCCTCGGACTGATCAACAGAAAGAGCAAGACCCGGAGCCTGTCGACCCTCAAAGAGCTCAACATAGGCCTCGGCGTCAAGAACGTGTTCAAGACCCTCGGCATCGCGGTGCTGCTGTTTGCGGCATCCTATGCGGCGGCCAGCTTCATCAACACGTTCTTTGATTCCAGGTTCATGCTCATGGATGGCTCCTACGACGTAATGAAGGCCTATTCCTTCGGCAGGCTGGCCAGGTACTTCATCCTGATCATCCCGGCCACGCTCGTGATCAGCACCCTGAACAACATGGTGCGCTTTAAGGGCGTCAGTGACAGCGCCGATACCGCGCTGAACGTGCTCTTCACTTCGCTGGGCATGATCATCCTGATGCTGATCTCCTTTGGTTACACCTATTCGAACCCCGGCAACCCGGATATCTTCCACATCCAGTGCACGCTTTCGATCATCGGTCTGGTCCCTGTGTGCAACTACATCTACAGGAAGTTCTATAAGCTGACCGGCAGCGTGTGGCTCGGCGCTTTCTTCGTCGCGATCCTCATCGCATGGCGGTGCGCGGGATATATCTCGCACCAGTTCATGTGGTACGGCAGCAACGAGCTGGCCGCGTTCTGGGGCATCTACTGATTTCAGGTCCGTCTGACGGACACGGGGGCTGTTGCACAACCTCACAAACAGCCCTCATCCGCTTCGCATTCACTCAGCACACACCTGGGCCTGCCGGCCCGCTCTTCACTGAGATTGGTCCACCGGACCAATCTCCGGGCGTTCAGAGCCCCCCGAGATCGGGGGAAGGCTTTTTGATAATTTCCCTCTAGGGTACGCGCCTGTGGTTGCAGTGAGTTAGTTTGCCCTCAATCAAGCAGAGAAACCCGACAGAGCCTTCCCCCATCCATGGGGCGACGCATCCCGCCGCCGGTGGCGGATGAAAGCGGGAGAAGCCGCAGAGCATATCGTGCGCGGTGCGTGAGGCGCTTGCTCCCGCGGTGCGCGCGCGAATCCATGCAGAGCATATAGCGCCAGCGTGTTTTCTCTGCCGGACAAAGGAAAAGCATCCGTGCTGCCAGCGTGCGCACGGATGTTTTCATTTTTGGCACGCTTTGTTTTCAGTCGTTTGTGCGTCGTGTTACCGTTTTATGTATTATATGGTCTATTTGATTTGCCGTTCATTACATCTTGCACGTTGGCACGGATGCACGGATGTTTTTTGGGTTACTCCCCGTATAATTATGTCGCCCTTTACTAAACATTTTGACGCTTTTTGAGTGGTCTAATGTACGGGGATAATGAGCTGCTTCTTGCCTTTTTGACTGTTGAACAACAGTTGTATCGCGCACGCACCGCGGGCGCCAGCGCCTCGCGCACCGCGCACGAGATGAACGATTCTTCGCTCGGTTCTCAAGCGTAGGAGAACCGGCTCAGAATGACAGTGGTTGTTGTTTCTTTCTTATGTTGCTTATGTTGAAGCCACCCCTCTCTGTCATTCTGAGCAGGCGACGGAAGCCGCCGCCCGCAGTGCGGGATGAAGGCGGGTGAAGTCGCAATGAGGCACAGAGTGCAAAACGCGGCAGCGTATTGCACGACAATGCCGAATTGAGGACAAGCGGGTACGCCCAGGCCGACCGCGAAGAATCTGTTCTGTGGCAAATCTCGGTCAATATGGGCAAAGTAAAAAATATATAGTATCGAATAATAAATATACTTCTTTCCCGTCCAACCGTCCGGTAGGGATGCGCAATTATCCGGGCGAGCGACTTGAAAAACATCCGTGCATCCGTGCCGGCGTGTAATCTGCAATATATGGCATTTTGATCATGCCATATAGTACATAAATACGCATCAAATCACTCTCGTGACTGAAAACGAAACGTGCCGGATCACGTGCAAAGCGTGCCAGCACGTTGGCACGCACGCACGGATGTTTTTTCAGTTGTCCGGCAGCAACATCATCTGGCGTGACCCCCAAATCAAAACCACCGGCTGAGCCGGTGGTTTTGATTAAAGCCGACAAACAAATGCGGGACAATAACAGACATCCCCGTAGGGGCGGATCACCCGATCCGCCCGTCCAGTTGGCGTAAAGACATTTAGGAAGGAAACAGAATTGCATTCACTATCCAGATTGAATTTACGCGTAACAGGGCGGGCGGCCCAGTGTGCCGCCCCTACGGTTTCATCGGAGATTAACGTTTCCTTTGTTTGCAGCCCGTAAGCGATTATTTTAAATCAAAGAAATCGCGCAAGCGATTTCCACCTGAACTTATCACTCATCTCTCATCACTTATCACTCGTCTGTCGCTTACGACCGCACATCAGCTCCCTGTTGACGGAAACCGGCAAAGCTCTTATAATATCAACAATTGAAGGCCATAGCATTCAGTGAACCATTTATGAAGGAGGACAAACAATATGTTCAACAACATCGGCGGAAAAATCAAGGCATTGGCCAAGATCCTGTGCTGGATCGGCATCGTGGCATCCATCATCACGGGCATCGCGGCCATCTCGGCCGGGACCAACACGCTCATGGCCAACGCGGTCATGGTCAACGGCAGCTATGCCTACGTGTCTGGCCCCGCTGTCGGCATCACCATCATCATCTTCGGCAGCCTGGCTTCCTGGATCGGTTCCTTCTTCGCCTACGGCTTCGGCCAGCTGATCGAGAACACGGACGAGATCCGCAAGAACACCGCACCCAGGGAGTAAGACCGGGGCGAAAGCAGAAACCATTTATATCTGAAACAGTGAGGGAACCCATGAAAAAAGCACTTGCGTTTTTCCTCGCGCTCATCTGCCTGATGAGCGTCTGCCCCGTGTTTGCCGAAGGCGCGCTCTACCCCATCCGTTTCGGCACGGTGGAGTGGCTTTCCGCGCCCGAGGCGCTGGCGCAGTACCTGGCCAATGATGAGCACAGCTGGTCCGAGCTGACCGAGAGCATCCGCCACGGGAAGCTCTTTTACGGGACGGTCGTCGTTGTTGTCGGCGAGCAGCTGAAGTTCTACGGCAGCGGAAACATCAGCGGCCAGTGGGACAAGGTCCTGTATGAGGGCCTGGTCGAGCCCAAGGAAACCGTGCTGTGCGCCGGGCAAAAGATCGGGCAGATCCATCCGGTCTATGTGCAGGACGGGAAAGAGAAAAAGCTGATCAGCGTCACGGTCGGCCTGCGGGCGCTGTCGCGGGAGTTCGATAAAGCCAGGGCTGAACTCGTGAAAACCTACGGGGAGCCGATGATCGACCAGGACTGGCTGAGCCTGTGGAGCGACCCGGATTCCGAAACGGATGATACCATGCTGGCCCTGGTCAAGACCGGCAACAGCCTGGATGTGGTCTATTGCATCGCCGACGTAGAAGCCCTGCTGAACAGCGCGAAGTGAGGGGTTTCGGATCGACCTGGGTGCGCCCTGAAAGGGGTGCGCCTTTTTTCTTAAAGCCAACAAACAAATGCGGGACAATCACAGACATCCCCGTAGGGGCGGTTGAATCCCGCCAATTTACGCTGTTTCTGTTGCGCCAGGGCGGAAAATCAGTTATAATCCTGCATGACAGGCGGCCGGTATGCCGCAGACAAAAAACATCTACGAAAGGTGAAGCGGGATGAAGTACACACTCAACCAGACCAACTATTCCGATTTTTCCGTGTACGAGGTGAACAAGCTGCCGGGGCGCAGCTATTTTATCCCCTATCCGGACCGCGAGGCGGCGGACGCCGTGACGGTCAAGGAAAAGCGTTACAATTCCCCCAAGGTACAGTGCCTGAACGGGGAGTGGGATTTCAAGTTCTATCCGCAGCCCGCCGAGCTCCCGGGCGTTCTGGAAACAGACCAGGTGCAGTTCGATAAGATCGACGTGCCCTCCTGCTGGCAGTTCCGGGGCTACGACAAGCCCTTCTATGTGAACATCCGCTACCAGTTCCCCTTCAAGCCGCCGGTCATCCCGACCACGGAGAAGGTGGGCACGGTGTTCAGCTGGCTGGGCGTAGACCAGAAGGTGATGCCGCGCTGGAAGCGCCCGCGCGACCAGTACAACTTCGTGGGCGTGTACCGCCGCTTCCTGGACATCGCGGACGTGCGCAAGCGCTATACCATCTCCTTCCTGGGCGTCGCCAGCTGCCTGGATCTGTATGTGAACGGGCGGTTCGTGGGCTACTCCGAGGGCAGCCACAACACCGCCGAGTTCGGCCTGAGCGACTGCCTGCGCCAGGGCCGCAACGAGCTGGTCGTGGTCGTGCGCCGCTGGTGCACCGGCTCCTACCTGGAGGACCAGGACATGTTCCGCAACAACGGCATCTTCCGCGACGTGCTGCTGCGCATCGACGAGCCCGAGGACCTGTGGGACATCAATGCGGTCACCGAGAAGACGGGCGATACCTACCGGCTGACCCTGTCCGCCGAGACCCGGGGCGACACCCGGGTGACCTTCACCCTGGAGGGTCACGGAATTCAGGAGACGAAGACGGTAGAGACCGCCGACTGCCGGGCCGAAGCCGTGTTCGAGGGCCTGCGGGTGACAGAGTGGAACGCCGAACAGCCGACCCTGTACAGCGTCTATTACGAGACGCCCGCCGGCTGCGTGAAGGAGGCCATGGGCTTCAAGACCGTGGAGATCAAAGGCGACCAGCTGCTCATCAACGGCCGGAAGATCAAATTCAAGGGCGTCAACCACCATGATACCAGCCCGGTCAACGGCTACACCCTGTCGCCGGACGACATCGAGAGGGACATCCTGACCTGCAAGCGGTTCAATATCGACACCATCCGCACCTCCCACTATCCGCCGGACCCGCTGCTCCTGGAGCTGGCGGACCAGTACGGCATCTACATCGTGGACGAGAACGACCTGGAGACCCACGCCACCTTCGCCATGCAGGTGACGGGCACCTATAACACCATCAGCCATGACCCCAAGTGGCGGCCGCGCTATGTGGACCGCATCGCACGCCTGTACGAGCGGGACAAGCTGCACGCCAACACCAGCATCTTCATGTGGAGCCTGGGCAACGAGGCCGGCGGCTACAGCAATACCGACGCCATGTACGACTACCTGAAGGCCCATTCGAAGCTGCCCGTGCACTATGAGAGCGCCGTGCACTGCAAGCGCGTGGCCTACGACGTAGGGTCCGAGATGTACCCCTCCGTGGAGAAGGTGCGTCAGGTGGGCGAGCACAGCCGCAAGCAGAAGCAGCTGAACGACCGCCCCTACTTCCTGTGCGAGTACGCCCACGCCATGGGCGTCGGCCCCGGCAATACCGAGGCCTACTGGCAGGAGATCTACCGCTACGACAACCTGATGGGCGGCTGCGTGTGGGAGATGGTGGACCACGCGGTGCTCCATCCCGACGGCAGCTATACCTACGGCGGCGACCACGGCGAGTGGGAGCACGACGGCAATTTCTGCGTGGACGGCCTCTTCTATCCCGACCGCACGCCCTCCACCGGCGCGAAGATCATGCGCTTCATCTACCGCCCGATCCGGGTGCGGTACCTGGGCGGCGGGAAGTTCGAGATCTTCAACACCACCGCCTTCACCGAGGGCAGTGAGTACAGCCTGACCTTCCAATGGAACGATGGGACGGAGCATACCCTCTCCCCCGACGTCGCGCCTATGAGCAAAGCTGCTCTGGAGCTGCCGGTGGGCCAGGAAGTCGACGGCGTGCAGACCTGCGTGGTCACCACCCGGAAAGTGGGCCATGACGAGCCCATCGCCGAGGAGCAGCTGATCCTCTCCCTCAAGGCGGCCTCCGCCGCCGCGGACCGTCCCCTGCCTGAGGGCTGCGACATCCTGAACGGGAAGCTGACCCTGCGCCTGCCCGACGGCCAGACCGTCTCCGCCGCGGATGAGGGCACCATCCTGTACCGCGCCGGGACCGACAACGACACGGACCCCCTCTTCTCCGACACCATGAAGCCCTTCGCCGCCCAGAAGGAAGAGATGGTCTCCACCGAGACGATCCCATACGGGTACAAGGTGGTCACCCGAGTCACGAACAAGAACGGCGCTTATCTCGTGACGGACACCTACGAGGGCTGCGAGCAGGGCGTCCTGGTCACCAGCCATATCCATCTCGAGCGCGGCGGCGGCATCCTGCCCCGCTTCGGCAAGGCCTTCCGCCTGGATCAGTCCTTTGATCAGGTGGAGTACACCGGCCGCACGGGCGAGAGCTATATCGACATGAAGGACCAGTTCCCCATCGGGCACGTGTCCTGCGCCGTCAGCGACATGACTGAGCCCAACATCCGTCCCCAGGAGAGCGGCAACCGCTGCGACTGCACCGAGGCTTCCGTGTCCGACGGCCAGGCCACCGTCCGCTTCCTGGCGGTGGACAAGCCCTTCGAGCTGGGCATCAAGCCCTATTCCGACCGGGAGCTGCTCAGCATGCGTCACCGCGAGGACGAAAAGCGCACCGGCACCTATGTGACCATCCAGGCCTTCCAGCAGGGCATCGGCACCGGCGCCTGCGGCCCGGCCATCGCCCCGGAGCACCAGTACACGGCCAAGCAGGACTACGAGGTCCGGTTCATCATCCAGACCTCGGAGCAATAAAACGACTGAATGAGAGGAGAACAAACCATGCTGATCCAACTGATCGTTTCTCTGGCCATCGGCGGCGTGTGCGGTTTCGCCGCCAACAAACTGATGAAGGGCAGGACCGACAGCATCCTGCGCAACGTGATCCTGGGCGTCGTCGGCGGTATCGTCGGCGGCTGGCTGGGCAGCCTGCTGGGCATCGGCGGCGGCTGGGTGACCAGCATCCTCCTCGCCATCGGCGGCTCCTGCCTGGTGGTGTGGGTGTGCAATAAGGTGTTCAAGTAACTGCCCCACGCAAAAAGACGCCCCTCGTCACAGAGAGGCGTCTTTTTAATGCTGCGTGTCAAGACAGCAGGATCCTGTCGTTGGCGAAGGTCTCGCCGCTGGTGCGAGCGAAGGCGTCCATGAGCATCTCCACGGTGAGGTGCTTCTTTTCTTCGCCGGAGATATCCAGGATGATGCGGCCCTCGTGCATCATGATCAGGCGGTTGCCGTAGCGGATGGCGTCGCGCATGTTATGGGTGACCATCAGGGTCATGAGCCCGTTTTCGGTCACGATCTGCTCGGATAGCTCCAGCACCTTGGCCGCGGTGCGCGGGTCCAGGGCGGCGGTGTGCTCGTCCAGGAGCAGCAGCTTGGGCTTTTTGAGGGTCGCCATCAGCAGGGTCAGCGCCTGGCGCTGGCCGCCGGAAAGCAGGCCCACCTTCGCGGTCATGCGGTCCTCGAGGCCCAGGCCCAGGGCCGCCAGCTTCTCCCGGTACAGCTTGCGCTCCTCCCGGGTGATGCCGGGCTTCAGGGTCCGGCGCTCGCCGCGGCGGGCGGCCAGGGCGAGGTTCTCCTCGATCTGCATGGTGGCGGCAGTGCCGGTCATGGGATCCTGGAAGACGCGGCCCAGCAGCCCGGCCCTGCGGTGCTCGGACAGGCGGGTCACGTCCACGCCGTCCAGGGTGATGGTGCCGCTGTCCACGGGCCACACGCCCGCGATGGCGTTCAGCAGGGTGGATTTGCCCGCGCCGTTGCCGCCGATCACGGTCACGAAATCGCCGTCGTCCATGTGGAAGCTCAGGCCGTTGAGGGCCACCTTCTCATTGACGGTGCGCGCGTTGAAGGTCTTGCGGATCTGAACGAGGTCAAGCATTGCCCTGGCCCTCCTTCGTCCCGTGGTTCGCCGCGAAATTTGCCTTCCAGTACGGGATCGCCAGGAAGATAGCCACCACCATCGCCGACAGCAGCTTGAGCAGGTTGGTGTCCAGGCCCAGCCACAGCACGATCTGGATGACGATGTAATAGATGACCGAGCCGATGGCCACGCCGGTCAGCTTGAGCGCGAAATTCCTGAACAGCTTGGAGAACAGCACCTCGCTGATGATCACCGCCGCCAGGCCGATGACGATGGCGCCGCGGCCCATGTTCACATCCACGAAGCCCTGGTAGTGGGCCAGCATGGCCGAAGACAGGGCGACGATACCGTTGGAGATCATCAGGCCCAGGATCTTGGCGACGCGGGTATTGATGCCCTGGGCCCGGGACATGGCCTCGTTGGCGCCGGTGGCGCGCAGGGAGCTGCCCAGCTCCGTGCCGAAAAACCAGTACAGGACGCCGATCACCAGCCCGAGCACGATCAGCGCGGTCAGGATGGGATTGTCCAGGGCCAGGTGCCGCACGTTGCGCTGGCTGACGATCAGGTGATACTTGGTCACGTTGATGCCCTGGTTCGCCTTGAAGCCCATGATGGCCAGGTTGATGGAGTACAGCGACAATTGCGTCAGGATACCGGACAGGATGGGCGGGATGCCCATGGCGGTATGGAAGACGCCGGTCAGCAGCCCCGCCAGCATGCCCGCGATCACCGCGCACAGCAGCGCCAGCCACACGTTGACGCCGTTCAGCATCAGCATGACGCAGACCGCGCCGCCAGTGGCCATGGTGCCGTCCACGGTGAGGTCTGCCAGGTCCAGGACCTTATAGGTGATGTACACGCCGATCGACATGATGCCCCAGATCATCCCCTGGGCCACCGCGCCCGGCATGGCGTTGAAGAGAGAGGAAAAGTTCATAAGTCCTCCAGGAAACAAAACAAGGGAAGGAGAAAGGTTGAAGGGTGAAGGGAGAAGGTTGAAGGGGAGAGATTGAAGGTAGGAAGTAGGAGTTAGGAAGTAGGAAGTAAATAATGTTTTGCGGTGGCGTTTGTGATGCCTTGAGCAGGAGTAGAATTACTTCCTACTTCCTACTTCCTACTTTCTACTTTCTACTTTCTCCTTCCTACCTTATGTTCTTCCTTTTCCTCACTTTACTGAATCGCCACATACCCTTCCGGCACACTGATCCCCAGCAGGGTGCAGAGCTCGGCGTTGTATTCCTTGGTCACGTTGGGGGCGAAGCGGACGGCCAGGGCGGCGATGTCCGCGCCGTTGACCAGCACCTCGTAGGCCATTTCGCCGGTGGCGTAGCCGAGGTCGTAGTAGCTGATGGACAGGGTGGCCACGCCGCAGCCGGCGCAGATGCCCTCTTCACCGGCGATCACGGGCTTCATGGCCGGCTCCACCACGTTGCGGATGGCTTCGGTGCAGGAGGCGGCGGTGTTATCAGTGGGGATGTAGATCACGTCGCAGCCGTCGCAGGCGTTCTGGGCCACGGAGGCCACATCGTTGGAATCGGCGAAGGTGTAATCGGTGCAGGTGTAGCCCAGGTCGGTCAGGTAGCCGCGGATCACGTCCACCTGGTACTTGGAGTTCGGCTCGGCGGAGCAGTAGAGCAGGCCCACGGTCTTGGCCTCGGGGAAGAGCTCATGCAGCATGGCCGCCTGCTGGTCCAGCGGAGCCAGGTCCGAAGTGCCGGAGACGTTCATGCCGGTCGCGCCGGTCCAGTCGTCGATGTCCAGGGCGGTGGCGTAATCGGTCACGCTGGTGCCCAGGATCGGGATGTCGCCCGTGGCCGCTACGGCCGCCTGCAGCGCGGGGGTCGCGTTGGCCATGATCAGGTCCACATTGTCGGACACGAAGGAATTGGCGATGGTGGAGCAGGTGTTGGAATCGCCGGAGGCGTTCTTCACATCAAAGGTCACCTGGTCCCCCAGCTTGGCCTTCAGCGCGTCCTGGAAGCCCTGGGTGGCGGCGTCCAGTGCCACGTGCTGGACCAGCTGGCAGATACCGACGGTATAATGATCTTCTGCAAAAGCGCAGGCGGAAAGGCAGAGCAAGGAAGCGAGCAGAACAGCGAGCAGCTTTTTCATGGTGTTCCTCCTAATAGTTTGATGTATCAAGAAAACGGCCCTCCCATCCGGAAGGACCGTCTTGATGAACGAAGGATGTTCACATAGGACAATGATCACAGACGGGATCCGGACGCGGGCTCAAAAAGCCATAATAAAAGCGCAGGGCGACGCTAAATCGCACTGCGCTGAAAAAGGCAGCAGAATGAGGCTTCACACAAGAGGAGGCCTGACAGGTAACGGCAGTCTGATGCTCGCTGCGTCGCGTCATGTCAAGTCCCCTCCTTTCGTCTATGGGCCAAATTATATCATCGCCCAAGGAAATGTCAATACTGTATACAAAGCTGATACAATCGCCGAAAGCTGTTGATACATCAGAAATACTCGTTTGATAAGATGTCAGCACGAACACTGAAAATACAACCAAAGGACGGTGTTGCAGCCCCAAAGGCGGGTATGCCGCTGCCCTCTCATTATAAATAAGGAGAGCCCGCGTCCGGCCGTGATTTCCGCGGACGAAGCCCTTTCCCCCGTTTTATTGCTGTTTTTTAACCTTTTGCCGGAAAAATTAATGAAAACGTTAACAGAATTGTAAGCAAATCAACATCGTTCGTAATTGACTTGAACTTTGCTTTTATGCTACCATTTCCACGATGACTCAGTTGAATGGAGGTCGATCACTATGAAGTTTAAGCGTATTCTTGCCGTCGTCATGCTGGCCTGCCTGCTGGTGGGCGGCCTGGTCCCGGCTGCATCCGCTGTTACCTGGAAAGAGCCCTGGGATTTCGCCGGCGGCTATTATACTGAAGACTGGGCGAAGCACTTTGCCACCCGTAAGCTGACCACCAACACCAAGGCGACGATGTACCGCGTCCGCAAGTACGCCTACAACACCGATTCGAAGAAGTTCGAAAAGGTGGGCAGCCTGCGCGTTCGCTGGGAGCCCCGCGCCTATGTGCTGGATTCCAAGGGCAAGCAGATCAAGCGCTGGTTCACCCGTGACAACCGCCTGACCTACACCACCGCCCATTACAGCTACCTGTACTACAAGCCCGGTGATGAGCTGGCAATCGTGGGCCAGACCAACGTCAACAAGCGCTGGTATGCGGTCAACATCGAAAAGACGCCCGCCAATCCCTACAACAAGAACTCCCGCAGGCGCATCACCGACAAGCAGCTGTACGATATCATCGACAACTACGAAGGCCACTTCGGCTGGGTGTTCGGGCGCTATGTCGTCCGCGACAGCAAGAGCGGCAACTTCACCCTGAAGGTCAAGAAGGCCGCCACGCTGTACGCCAAGCACTCCACCAATTCCAAGGTCATCGCCACCGTCGGAAAGAACGTGAAGCTGACGCCCACCTATACCAGCTGGCCGGCGCCGGCCTCCCAGGAGGGCATTGCGGCTTCGGAGCAGTACGAGCTCAACGGCGCCCTGACCACCAGCAAGAAGGGCCACGTCTGGCACCAGGTCAAGTACAACGGCAGGACGTGCTGGGTCCGCAACGACTACGTCAACGTCATCGAAGACTGATCAAAATGTCTTTACCATCAGGGCAATCCGGCCTTCCGGGTTGCCCTGATTAATTACTCCGGCAACACATGTTTCCGAAATATGCTTGTTCAAAACGCCGGCTGCTTTATCGTCGTCAGTCGCCGATGCTACGGCATCGCCTTCCTCCTCCGCGCATCCAACGCTTTGCACAGCGCATCTTTCTGGAAACATTTAATTGCCGTAGTAATATATCGGAGGTAACTATGACTGAACAGTTTGCCCGGACTGCCCTGCTGCTGGGAGAAAGCGCGGTCAAGCGCCTCGCTGGCTGCCGGGTGGCCGTATTCGGCGTCGGCGGCGTCGGCGGCTTCTGCGTGGAGGCGCTGGCCCGGTCGGGCGTCGGCGCCCTGGACCTGATCGACAACGACACGGTGGCCCTCTCCAACCTGAACCGCCAGATCATCGCCCTGCACAGCACCCTCGGACGGAAGAAGGTCGACGTCGCCGCCGAGCGCGTGCGGGACATCAATCCCGACTGCCGGGTGCGCACCTGGCCCGTCTTTTACCTGCCCGAGACCCGGGATGATTTCGATTTCCACGAGTATGACTACGTGGTCGACTGCATCGACACCGTCAAGGGCAAGCTCGCCCTGATCGAGCAGGCCCGGGAGGCCGGGACCCCCATCATCTGCGCCATGGGCGCGGGCAATAAGCTGGATCCGACGCGCTTTCAGGTGGCGGATATCTACGAGACCAGCGTCTGCCCCCTGGCCAAGGTCATGCGGACCGAGTGCCGCAAGCGCGGGATCCCCGCCCTCAAGGTGGTCTATTCTCAGGAGCCGCCCCTGAAGCCCCAGGGAGAATCCTCCGACGGCAAGCCCGGCCGCCCCAGCCCCGGCTCCATCGCCTTCGTCCCCTCCGTCGCCGGTCTGATCCTAGCCGGCGAGGTGGTCAAGGATCTGATTGGATCGTCAAACAGGGATTCTGCTGACCCTTAATGATGCGGAGGAACATCACATGAAACGTTTTTTCATATTTTTGCTTTCCGCGTTGCTGATCCTGCCCTGGGCCTGCCTCGGAGAGGAAGCCCCGGCCGCGCCTGACTATCATTACCATCCAGACGGATATGTGTACACGATTCAGGAGGACGGCTCGGCGGAGATCGCTGGTTACCGGGGAGAAGAGCATATACTCGAAATCCCCGATGAGCTGGACGGACACCCTGTAACGCGCATCGGGGATCGTGCATTTTCCATGGCTTCGCTGTTCAGGGTCACGCTGCCCGATACCCTGCTGTCCATCGGGAGCCGGGCTTTTACACGCAACTTTTTGGAAGAGATCACCCTGCCGGACAGCCTGCGTGAACTGGGAGACGGCATATTTGCCGAGAATCGCTATCAAGACGTATCCATAACGGTCCATCTGTCCCCGGATCATCCGATTTTTGAGATTGTCGACGGTCTGCTGTACAATAAGCTGGAGCATCGCCTGCTGTGCTGCCTGAGACCCGCGGAGCAGGTGAATGTACCAGCAGGCACTCTGGCCATTGGCGATTATGCTTTCCGTGAAATGGAGCTGTCCTCCGTCACGCTGCCCGAAGGCCTGAAAAGCATCGGTGAAAGCGCCTTTGAGTTCACCGGCCTGGCAGAGATAACCCTGCCGGACAGTCTGGAGATAATTGGAAAAAGCGCCTTTTCCCGCAACAGGGAGCTCACCGCGATTACCCTGCCGGAGCATTTGCGATCCATCGGCGACGAGGCTTTTTACAACTGTCATTTAGCAGAGATCACACTACCGGAAGGGCTGGAACACCTGGGCAGCGGCGTTTTTGATGGATGCAAGCTGACGGCTGTCCGCCTGCCGGACAGTCTCACGTCCTACACCGGCAATCCCTTTACCGGCTGCGAGCGGCTCGAAACCATCGAGGTATCCCCCAGCCACCCGGTACTGGAAGTCCGGGACGGCGTGCTGTTCGACAAGACGGCAGAGCGCCTGATCTGCTACCCGCTCGGACTGAAGAAAACGGCTTATGAGGTGCCGGAGGGCACACGGGGGATCGGTGAGCAGGCCTTCCATATGGCAGAACTGGAGCGCATCATCCTTCCGGAGGGACTGGAGGTCATTGAGAAGAACGCCTTTGAATACTGCACCGGGCTGACCGCTGTCGAGATCCCGGGCAGCGTGCAGCAGATCGGCAGCGAAGCCTTTTTATACTGTGACGGCCTGGAAGCGCTGACATTCAACGAAGGAGTGGGCCGGCTTTCAAAATGGGCTTTCCTGGGATGTATCAAGCTCACAGAGGTCACTTTGCCGGACAGCGTATCCATCGTTGAGGGGAACCCCTTTTATTCCTGCTACGAATTAGGCACATTCAGGGTGTCTGACGACCATCCCTCTCTCGCCGTCATCGACAACGTCCTCTTTACGAAGCCGGACCGCCGGCTGGTCTGCTATCCGATGACCAAGCACGACCCCGTCTATGCCGTTCCGGAAGGCACCACAGTGATCGGTACCGGCGCTTTTTTCCTGATCGACAGCCCGTCGGTGGAGATCATCCTGCCGGATACCGTCACCACGATCGAGCGGCATGCCTTCTGTTACGGTCAAGAAGGCAGCGAGATCAGGATCAGGATCCCGCAGAGCGTCACGGACATCGCGCAAAACGCCTTTTACAGCATGGCGAACCTGACCCTCGAAGTAAAAAGCGGCAGCGCCGCTGAGCGGTACTGCCGTGAGAATGGACTGCGTTATGAACTGACTGACGCAAAATAGGTTGCCCTGCGTCAGGATCACTCCTGGGCCAGCCGCGCGAGCAGCCAATCCGTATTGTAGAAGCTGGTGCCCTGCACCCAGACGTACTGGGCGGCGCTGCCGTCAAAGATCCGGCAGAGCACCCACCAGCTGCGGGTGGAGTAATCATAGTGCTTGGCCAGGCAGTAGATGGCCTGGTTCTGCATGTAATAGGTGCCCACAGGAGTATAGTAGACGCCGGGGCCCGAGTAGGCCGACATCTGGCCGCTGACGGTGGCCCAGGTGCCGCCGTTATAGAACCCGTTGCCGCCCACGGGGCTGGGTTCCAGTGTGCTGGGGGCCGGGGCCGTGTAGGATACGTTCCTCAGCGGCACGAAGCCGCGCGCCTTCTTGGAGCCCACCGTCACCTCGATGTAAGCCCAGCGGTTGTCATAGCTGGCCAGGTAGGTGCAGGCATCGCCCGTCTTCAGCTCGGCGAAGGGCTCGAATTTGAGCACCGGATCGTCCGTGATATCGCAGTCGGTGTTGATCCAGGCCCGGCGGTACTCAAAGTTCAGCTGCCGCAGGTTGTAGCTTTCCGACTTCACGGTCATGTTGGCCAGGTAGGACTTCTGGAAGTAGCCGATGCGGTAATTGCCCGCGCCGGTCTGGTAGCCCAGCAGCAGCCAATCGCCCACATATCCGTACACCCGGGCCTCGCCGTGTCCGCCGTACTGGGCCTTGCCGTTGCCGGCGCGGAAGTAGCTGGTGCCGGGGCCGGTATAGAAGGCCGGGGACTTATTGAAGCTCGCCTTGAAATAGCTGTTCAGCGTTTCAGCCGACGCCGTGACGCACAGCGCGCAAAGCAGCGCGGCCAGCAGAAGGAGGACGGCTGTCCTTTTCATCATGGATCTCTCCTTTCATCTGTTCCTCAGTGGAAGGTGATCTGGGCGCTGGATTCCGGCACCCAGGCGCGGTAGATCCGGTCATAGTTGGCGTCGTACCACTCGACCTCGACATACCCGTTTTCACGCCCGTAGGCGACCACGTCTTTCCAGGAGCTGATGCGCGGGCCGCGGGCGTAATCACTGCCGGGGCCGCGGCGGGTGTCCGTGGCGCTGACGGTGCCTTCCCCGATGGAATAGACGTCCGGCAGGCTGTTGATATCCACGTTCACGCGCTTGAGGCCCGTCCATGCCCGGTAGCGGACGCCGTTCTCGCTGAAATCCACCAGCACCCACCAGATATCGTTGGAGGAATCCCAGTCCCTGCCCAGGACGCGCACGCTCGCGCCCTGCCAGTTATTGATGAAGTAGGTGCCCGGTTCGTCGAAGCGCGTGCCGGGGCCGGAGCGCGTCGAAAGCTTCATCTTGAGCCCGGCCCACACGCCGGAATAGGGCTGGTAGGGGGTATAGGGATCATAGGGAGTATAGGGATCGCCGGAATAGCCGGTGCTGACGTAGGCGCTGGGCACGAAGCCCCGGGCCTTCTGGGAGTTGACCGTCACCTCGATATACGCCCAGCGGCCGTCATAGCTGGCCAGGTAGGTGCAGGCCGTGCCCGCCTGCAGCCGGGCGAAGGGCTCGAACTTGAGCACGGGATCGTCCGTGATATCGCAGGCGGCGGTGATGGTCGCGCCGGTGTAGTCGAAGTTCATCCTCCGCAGGTTGTACTTGCCCGAGATCAGGGTCATATTGGAGACATATTTCTTCTGGAAATAGCCGATGCGGTAATTGCCCGCGCCGGTCTGATACCCCAGCAGCAGCCAGCTGCCCTCATACCCGTACACCCGGGCCTCGCCGGGCGCGCCGTACTGGGCCTTGCCGTTGCCGGCCCGCAGATACTCCGTGCCCGGCCCGGTATAGAACGCCGGGGACTTATTGAATTTCGCCTTGAAATAGCTGTCCAGGTTTTCCGCCGAGGCCGCGCTCACGCACAGCGCGCCAAACAGCACCAGCGCCAGGAGAAGGAAAGAAAGCTTTTTCATAGCAGACCTCCCGTGGTATGTTGATTGAATACCGAGAAAAACAATGTGATTCAAAATGAGGAATGAGGAGTGAGGAATGAGGAGTTCTGGATAAAACTCATCGCCTGCGGCTCTGAGTTTTTTTATCATTGCAACGCTTTGAGCAATTTAGTTCAAAGAAATCGCGTCAGCGATTTCATCCGCAACTCCTAATTCCTCATTCCTAATACCTAATTCCGCTTTAGCCTACCTCGCTCCCCGGCGCAACCTCATCGGCCTGATCGACCGTAAGCAGACGCAGGGTGCCCGTGGTGTCGTCGAGGGCGGAGAGGAGCATGCCCTCGGAGAGCTCGCCCATCATCTTGCGGGGCTTCAGGTTGGAGAGCAGGATCAGAGTCTTGCCGACCAGCTTTTCCGGCTCGGTGTAAGCCTTGGCGATGCCGGAGAAGACATTGCGGGTCTCGCCCTTGCCCAGGTCCAGGGTGAAGCGCAGCAGCTTATCGCTCTTCTGCACCTTCTCGCAGGCGATGACCTTCGCGGTGCGCAGCTGGATCTTCGCGAAGTCGTCGATGGTGATCTCGGAAGCGGGCGCTTCCTCCTTCGGCTCGGCCTTCTTGGGCTCGGGCTTCTTTTCTGCCTTCTTCGGCGCGGGTGCGGTCTCGGCGCTGCCGCCGGACAGGATCTCCAGGTCCTTCTTGATGTCGATGCGCGGGAAGAGGGCATCGCCCTTCTTCACCTGCAGGCCGGCGGGCAGCTTGCCAAAGCTATCCAGACTCTCCCAGGTCTTGAGGGCGTCGTCCGTCAGGCCCAGCTGCTCAAAGATGCGCGCCGGGGTCTTGGGCATGAAGGGGCCCACCAGCACGGCCACGAAGCGCACGCACTCGGCCAGGTTCAAGAGCACGTCGGCCAGCCGCGCCTTTTTTTCCGGGTCCTTGCCCAGGATCCAGGGCTGGGTCAGGTCGATGTACTTGTTGCACTCGCCGATGACCTTCCAGATCTCGGTCAGGGCCTGGCTGAACTGCAGCTTGTCCATCTGCGCTTCCACCAGCTGGGGCAGCTGGGCGCAGTGCTCGCGCAGGGCCGCGTCCTCGGCCTCCACATAGCCGGCCTCGTCCCAGGCGGGCAGGACGCCGTCAAAGTACTTTTCGATCATGGCCACCGTGCGGCTGACCAGGTTGCCCAGGTCGTTGGCCAGGTCGGCGTTCACGCGGGTCAGGAAGCTCTCGTTGGTGTAGTTGCCGTCCGCGCCGAAGGGCATCTCGCGCATCAGGTAGTAGCGCAGGGCGTCCACGCCGTAGCGGGCCACGATGGGGCCGGGATAGACGATGTTGCCCTTGGACTTGCTCATCTTGTCCGTGCCGAACAAAAGCCAGCCGTGGCCGAACACCTGCTTGGGCAGGGGCAGGCCCAGGGCATGCAGCATGATGGGCCAGTAGATGGTATGGAAGCGCACGATCTCCTTGCCGACCAGGTGCACGTCCGCGGGCCAGAACTTCTTAAACAGCTCATCGTGGTCCGTGCCGTAGCCCAGGGCGCTGATGTAGTTGGACAGCGCGTCGATCCACACGTACACGGTATGCTTGGGGTCAAAGTCCACGGGGATGCCCCACTTGACGCTGGTGCGGCTGACGCACAGGTCCTGCAGGCCGGGCTTCAGGAAGTTGTTGATCATCTCGTTGGCGCGGGCCGCGGGCTGGATGAAGTCCGGATGCTGCTCGATGTACTCGATCATCCAATCCTGGTATTTGCTCATGCGGAAGAAATAGCTCTCCTCCTTCATGGGCTGACAGGGACGGCCGCAGTCCGGGCAGACCTTGACGCCGTCCTTGTCCACCAGCTGCGTGGCGGTCCAGAAGCTCTCGCAGGGCGTGCAGTACATGCCCTCATACTCGGCCTTGTAAATGTCGCCCTGGTCGTAGAACTGCTTGAAGATCTTCTGCACGACCTTGACGTGCCGCTCCTCGGTGGTGCGGATGAAGTCGTCGTTCTCGATGTCCATGAGCTTCCACAGCTCCTTGGTCTCGGCCACGATCTTATCCACATACTGGATCGGCGTGACGCCCGCTTCCGCGGCCTTCTTCTCGATCTTCTGGCCGTGCTCGTCCGTGCCGGTCAGGAAATATGTCTCATACCCCGTCAGCTTCTTGAACCGGGTCATGGTGTCCGCCGCGACGGTGGTGTAGGTGTGCCCGATGTGCATGTTGCCGCTGGGATAGTAGATCGGCGTGGTGATATAAAAGGTCTTCTTTTCCTGCATGGTGATCAGTGTCCTTTCTGTGCCGGCTTATCTGTGTTTTCCCCGATGAAGCCACGCTTTTCAATGTCCGGCGTTTTCCGCACGCAAAAAACGCCTCCGCACACGGTATTTTACATGATTTCAGGGGTTTTGGCAAGATGTGGAGACGCGCATGATGTAAAACAGCAGGCTGAGGGGCCTGCTGTCATCATTTCTATTGAAACATGATTGCAAATAATTGTAAGTGAACGCCCTCATCCGTCAGGCTTTCGCCTGACACCGTTCCTCAGTTCGCCATTGTCGCATATTCCGCTGACGCGGTATATGCTCTGCATGGATTCGCGCGCGCACCGCGGGCGCAAGCGCCTCACGCACCGCGCACGATATGCTCTGCGACTTCTCCCGCCTTCATCCGCCACTGGCGGCGGCGGGATACGTCGCCCCATAGATGGGGGAAGGCTCTGTTGGATTCCTCTGCTTGATTGCGCATTCAAACACACTGCAATCGTAAGCACCTAATGCTTAAACGCAACTATCCAAAAGCCTTCCCCCATCTATGGGGGAAGGTGCCGAGCGCAGTGAGGCGGATGAGGGCGCTCATCTAATCTGCAATAGCCCCTTTTTATTACCTTCTTATGCAGCTGCCCCCCGCCTGCAGGCCGGCGGATTTGACATCCCTGCAGCACCATGATAGAATAATGGAAAAGACAAAGCCGGCGCGCTGCCGGCCCGACCAAAGCACCGTTTCGCAACATGACTGCTGATCAAGGAGGTCCCCCATGAAACGGCTCGTATGTATCCTGATGTGCTGCTGCATGCTGCTGCCCCTGCTGCCGGCATCCGGCGAAGGGCTTTCGGACGTGATGTGCGTATACAACTGCAAGGAGTGGGTCTCTCTCCGGGAGGACATGAGCACCTCCTCCAAGCGGCTCACGAAGGTCTACCTGGGCGAGCTGGTGACCAACTGCAAGATGGCCTACGACGGCTTCATCCAGTGTGACTTCGGCGGCAAGACCGGCTATATCCAGAGCAAATACCTGAAGACCACGAAGTACAGCTCCGGAGAGAGCTTCCCCGGCAACCAGATGGTGGTCAACGTGACCGAGTGGGCCTCCATGTGGAAGGGCCCCTCCACCTCCTCCGGGAGGCTCGTGAAGGTGCCGGTGGGCAGCATCGTCACCTCTTGCGTGGGCACGACCGGCGGCTTCATCCTGTGCGAGTACAAGAGCGGCAAAAAGGTTTATTCGGGCTACATGTCCACCTCATACCTGAAGAAAGCCAACTACAGCGCCTCCACCAAGAACACCAGCATCAAGCCCATGGCGGGCACCACCGTGAACGGCATTTCCATGGCCGTGGTCAACTGCACGGACTGGGTCTCCCTGCGCGAGAAGGCCTCTGCCTCCTCCGCTCGCCTGGCCCGGGTGCCCCTCGGCACCACGGTGACCGAATGCATCCAGGTGTCGGACGCCTTCATCTACTGCCATTACCGCGGCCTGTACGGCTACATCCAGGCCCAGTACCTCTCCGATCCGCGGCGCAAGACCACCCTGCCGCCCGCGATCCTGCCCACCACCGAGCCTGAATGGTACGGCGGCGACGGCATCGAACGCGGGGACATGATCGACACCGGGGACGAAGACAACACCTTCAACCACCTGCCCGTGCTGCCGGAAATGGAGGCCTTCACCGCCACCGGCTTCCCCGTGCTGATGGAAAGCCGCCTGGGCTATACCATCGCCGTGCAGCGGGTGTTCAACAACTATGAGGAGATGCTGGGCGTCTGCTACGGCCCGGACAATAAGCCCCTGTGGCGCATCTACGCCCAGAGCCTCTCCGAGGTCTCCGACGTGGGACAGCTGGACGCCTTTGTGGCCGGCACCGCCGACAAGCCGCAGCTCATCTGGTACGTCAGCGGCCTAGGCTTCTACTCCTACAGCTTCGGGCCCGAACCGCAGCTCATCTGGTTCCTGCCCAACGGCAGCGGGCCGAACATCTCCGACAGCATCATCCACACCGTGGCTGCCGACGGCTCCTTCTACGTCGCCTTCGGGACGGTGCTCATGCACATCTCTGCCGACGGCAAGCTCCTGTGGCGCACCAGCTGCAACGACACCACCATTTACTGGCCCCACACCATCGAGCTCCGCGAGGACGGCATCAGCGTGCTGTACGACAACCTGATGGGCGTCGAGCAGATGTACACCGAGGTCCGCTTCAACTTAGAGGGCACCCTGCTGAACATCACCCAGCGGAAGATCGACGACGAAGCTTAATCTCCGTCCGTCAGCTGGAACCGGGGCGACTCCGCCGAGTAGGTCTCGCCCCCGATCTCCGTCTCCGCCCGAATATAATATTCCCCCGCCGGCGCAGGCGCACCGGTGGAAAGCGAGCCGTCCCAGTACAGACAGGTGCCTTCGGGCACCAGGTGCTGCGGGCGGCTTTGCTGTTCATAGGCCAGGTAGCGCACGGTCTCCCCCCGCTCATTCAGCACCGACACGTTCAGCACGCAGGGGATGTCGTGGCGCACCGTCACAGGCAGTTCCCGCCCCGGTGCCCGATGGAAAACCTCCGGGCACTCCGCGTTCAGGGCAATATCCCCCGCCAGCGGCAGCACGCTGATCAGGCGGCTCTCGTGCAGGACGGGCCGCTCCCCGTCCAGGGAAAACATCTGCAGCATCAGGTAGCCGGATACGTCCTCGTCCTCGTCGGCCAGGTGCAAAGTCAGCGCCCGCTCATACCATCCCGGCGGGAGCACGTCCGGCTCGGCAGCCTGGACCGCGCCTGGGAAGTCCCAGACGCCCCGCCGGAGGTACACCAGCTGGTAGGCGATGCGCATGGGCGCGCCGAGTTCGAAGGAGAAGCGGAGGCTGTTGTTGCTGCCGGAAAAGACCGTCTCTTCAAAGCTGATCCCGGTGAGCCCCGTCTCCTCCGCCGCTTCGCCGCATTCAAACAGTACGAAGCTCCCGTCCTGCTCGGGATAGGCCTGGGCCGTGGAGACCGCGTAATGCCCGCGCAGCCACTGGCAGGCCTCCCGCAGGGTCACCCGCCCGTCCCGGTCCGCGTCGGCGGGATAGGCCGCCCGGGCGTCGCAGCCACGGGTCAGGATCGAGGTAAAGTAGCCCGCGCCGTGGAGCACGCCCGAGTCGTCGGAGCGCCAGTACCAGCTGTCCTCGCTGCCTCCGGCGCTGCACAGCACCTTGGCGTCGGAAAAGGGCACCTCATCCGGCCAGTTGCTCAGGCCCTTGCCGATGAACGCGCCGGAATGGCAGGCGTCCATCAGCAGCACGTGCGTGCCCGGGATCCCGGACAGGATCTCCTCCAGCACCCCGGGCGTCACGGCCTCCTCCGTCTCCCCGTCCGAAAGGAGCAGTCGGGCCGTCATATTGCTGCGGGCCTGGTTGTACACGCCGTGGGTGCTGATATACAGGAGCGATATATCGTCCCCGTCCGCGCCGGAAAAGGCGCTGTGCACCGCCTCGCGGAAGGCCTCCACCGTGCCGATGGTATCGCACTCTGTGCGGATGTCCGCATAGCCCCGAGCGTCCTGCCGGAGCATCTCCGCCATCAGCCGCGCGTTCTCCTGGGCGGCGGGGGTGGTGTCCTCCTGGCTGAGGAAACGGTCACAGGTCACGATCAGGGCGCGCATCACCGGCGAAGCCTCTGGCTTTTGCGGCATCGGCAGCCCGAGAGACAAAACAAAAAACGCCTGTAATGTCAGGACCATCAATAACCTGCTCACAGGCGTTCCCTCCTCTCCGGCTGCATTTTTCCCATTATACCCCGAATCGGAACGGATTGCAAATCTATGGATCTTTCTCAGCCCCGGATCAGCCGGCCGTACACGCTCTGTTCCGGAGCGCTGTCCGGGATCGGGATAGCGCCGACCGCGCGCTCGTAAAAGGCGGCGGCCTCATCGCACCAGCCGATGACCGCGTAGCCGTAGCCGGCTTCGCGCATGGCCTGCAGGCAGCGGAGCAGGAGCGACCGGCCCACCCCGGTCCCCCGGGCGTCCTCCGCCACGCCGATGGGGCCGAAAAAGCCGCGGGCGGTGGCGTCATAGCAGGCAAAGCCTATGCAGGCACCTTCCTTCCGGGCGATGAAACAGGTGTTGGGCTGGGCGGACAGGGCCACGGCGCACTCCGAGGCCCAGCCTTCGCCGAAGCGATCCCGCACCCAGACGATGATCCGGCTGCGGTCCGGCGGCAGAGCGCGGTCGATCCGGATGCCGTCCGGCGCCTGATCTTCCGGCAGGCGCTGCAGGTTCACCAGCATATCCATGGGCCGTTCTCCTTCTCCTCAGTCCTGAATGCACAGGTCCGAAACGCCGAAGCTCAGGATGGTCTTCGTCTTCCTGGACATGGTGGGCCGGATGTTCAGGCTCTCGCCCAGGAAGCAGAGGGAGACCGTGTATCCGCCATCCAGGTTGATGGCCTCGGTGGCGCCGAGCTCCCGCATTTTCAGGGCCAGCCAGTCCAGATAGACGCCCTTGCTGAAGTTTTTGCTGACGCCGGGGATCGCGGACTGCTTATCGCTGGAGCGGCCGCAGACGTCCAGCACCAGGTAGTGGCCGGGCTCCACCATGCCCAAAGCCATGCGCGGCTCATGGAAGTGGTAGTAGGCCCGCTTCTTGGCCTCGGCCTCGGTCTCGCGCATGTTCTCGCCCAGCTGGCCGTCCGTGACCAGGATCGGGCCGAAGGCCAGCACGTCCGTCGCGCCCATGTCCAGGTATTCCTGGGCGGTATAGGCCCGGGTGTCATAGCATTTGAGGGTGCCGTCCGGGAAATAGGCCATGTTCTCCAGCTTCGGGTAGCCGGTCGCGCCCGCCCGCTTGGTCTTGCTGGAGATGATCTCGCCGTTGCGGATCACCGTGCCGACCACCAGCTTGTTGTACTGGCGGAAGTTGTGGAAATCGTCGCTGATCGCCAGCACCGCCTTGTGGGCCCGGGCGATGGCCTGGGGATACATCCACTTGTTGCGGTCGGAGGCGATGGGCTTCATGCGCTCGCCCTCGGCGGTGCGGATGTCGCCCTCGAACCAGATCACTTTCTGCTGCTCATCCTGCTTGCGGTAGATGACCACCTGCAGCGTGTCCGAAAGGTAGGCCCAGAAGCCGTTTTCCATATCCTTGACCACGAACTCGGTATCCTCGGTCAGGAAGCCCTTCTCGTCCCGCTCCGGCGCGCCCGGTACGGGGTGCGGCGCATGGACGTCCCGGGCCTCGGCAGCCTCCGCTGCTTCCACAGCCTCCGCAGCGGGCGCTTCCGTCGCCTCCGGCGCGGGCGTCGGTTCGGGCGTCGGGGCCGCAGTCGCCGCGGCAGTGCCGTCCGCCGCGACGCAGTAATCGGAGAAGATCAGCTCCCAGAGCGCGTCGTCCACCTTGCCGGTCTTCTTGAGGCCGTTCTTTTCCTGCAGCTGCCGCACCCGGTCCGCCGTGGTGCCGTTGTATTCCTCGCTGAATTTCTCGGAGGTAAAATACCCCAGCTCATACATGCGCTGTTTGAGCGCTAGCACCCTTTCGCCCCGGCTGCCGCGCTCTAGGACGGCGGCGGAGGCCAGGGGCAGGGAGGAGAGAAGCAGCGCCGCCATAAGCAGCAGCGCGCAAAGCTTTTTAATCATGCACATACCTCATGGGATGATGGTAACGGGCGTCCCCAGCCCGCAGCGGGCAAACAGGGCGTCCATGTCTTCCGGTTCCAGGGCGATACAGCCGGCAGTCCAGTTTTCAGCGCTGCCGCCGGCGTGGATGTAGATCTCCCCGCCCAGGGCTGTCCCCCAGGGCGGCCGCGTGCGCCGGGCCTCCGCCTGATCAAACAGCGGGAGCAGGTCCGCGCCGATCACGCCCTCGCGCGCGCCCTCTTGCGCATCGCGCAGGGAGGGGTAATTCAGGCCCAGCGAGGGGCCGTACTTACCCTTTTCCTTGATCAAGCAGATGAAATAATCGCCCTCCGGGGTGCGCAGGTCTCCGGAGCGGCGCTTGGGCCCTTCGGCGCGGCCGAACGCCGCCCGGCAGGACAGGATCACGGCTCCGCCGTCCTCCATGAGCGTCAGGCGGCGGCGCGATTTTTCGATCAGGACCTTCACGGCCTGGCCTTGCGGGGACGGATCAGGTCTCCCGCCCAGTCCGCGATGCGGTAGGGCAGGCGGCAGTGCTTTTTATAGGTCAGCGCCGCGTTGAACGCCGCGCGGTGGTATTCCCGGTTGGAAGGCTCCATCTGCACCGCGACGCGGTAGGCCTGATGGGCGCTGCCGTACTGGCGCAGGGCCGTGAGGACCTGGCCTTCGATATAGTAGTATTCCGCGTCCTTGATGCGGGCGCGGGCCAGCTGGCGCAGGGCGGACTCATACTGCTTGAGGCCCAGCAGGCGCTTGCTCAGCGATTTGGCTTCCGCCAGGGGCAGATCGGGCGTCACATGCGCTGTAGGCCGCCGATTGCCCGCCGCCTTGACCGCCGCCTGATAGGCCAGGTTCAGCTCGACTAGGTGCGTCTGCGCGATCTCCTGCTCCGTGCTGTCCGAAAACTGGTCCGGATGCCAGCGCTTCACCAGCCGGTGATAGGCCGCTTTAATCGTTTCAAGATCCGCGTCCTCGCTGACCTCCAGCACCAGAAACGGATTGAGGGTACCTTCTGACAACGGAGTTGACCTCCCTAAACTCTTACACAGGTTCTCTGCGGATGTTTGCCCCAAGGCTCCGCAGCTTCTCTTCCAGGTGCTCGTAGCCGCGCTCGATGAGCCCCGGCTCGTAGATCTCGGTGGTGCCGGTGGCCATCAGGCCCGCCACCACCAAGGCCGCGCCGGCGCGCAGGTCCGTGACCGTCACCGGAGCGCCGTGCAGCTCGGGCACGCCCTCGATCAGCGCGGTCTGCTCCATGATCTGCACATGCGCGCCCATGCGCTGCATCTCCGCCAGGTGCTTGAAGCGGGACTCGAAGATCGTCTCATAGATCAGGGAATTCCCCTGCGCCATGCACAAAAGCGCGCTCATGGGCTGCTGCAGGTCGGTGGGGAAGCCAGGATACTCCTGGGTCTTGATATTCACCGCGCGGTGCGCGCTGATGGGCCGCACGCGGATGGCGTCGTCCGCGTCCGTGACGCTGACGCCCATTTCCAGCAGCTTGGCCGTCAGGGATTCCATATGCGTGGGGATGCAGCCGTGCACGGTCACATCGCCGCGGGTGGCCGCCGCCGCGATCATCAGCGTGCCGGTCTCGATCTGGTCCGGGATGACCGCATAGGTGCCGCCGTGCAGGCTCTCCACGCCCTTGATGCGGATGGTGTCGGTGCCCGCGCCCTTGATCCTGCCGCCCATGGCGTTCAGGAAGTTGGCCAGGTCGACCACGTGGGGCTCCTTGGCCGCGTTCAGGAGCACGGTATTGCCCTTGGCCTTGACGGCGGCCAGCATCACGTTGATGGTGCCGCCCACGGTAGGCCGGTCAAAGTACACCGCCGCGCCGTTCAGCTTGCCTTTGGCACAGATCATGCCGTTGGACTCGCTGACCTCAGCCCCCAGCGCCCGGAAACCTTTGATGTGCTGGTCAAAAGGCCGGTTGCCGATGGCGCAGCCGCCCGGATAGCCCACGTTGGCCTCGCCGAAGCGGGCCAGCAGCGCGCCCAGCAGGTAGTAGGACGCGCGCATGCGGCGCGTCTGCCGGTACGGCACCGTGCAGTCATGCACGCTGCGCGGGTCCACCGTCAGGCGCTTCTGCGCGTCGTCATAGCTGACCTTCGCGCCCAGCAGCTGCAGGATGTCCCGCAGCACGTGCACGTCTTCGATATCCGGCATATTCTCAATCACGCAGGGTTCATCGCAGATCAGGGCAGCCGGAATGACCGCCACCGAGGTATTCTTGCCCCCGGAAACCTCCACATCGCCCTTCAGCGGCTGCCCGCCGGTGATCAACAGCTTGTAAGTGTCCATGTCGCCCTCCAAACGTTATACGAAGTGAGTATAACATAAAATAACATGAATTGGAAGGAAAATTTGTCCGCGGGCCGCAGGGAGCCGGATGGAAAGGTCAGCGCGTGTTGACACAGGCCGGGAACTCCGGTAAAATAGCCGGGAAAACATGGCCAAATACGCGCAAAACAGGAGGATCTTGCCATGAGCGCGAACGTGTACGATTATCTCGCCTGGCGCGGGGATCTGACCCTGGCCGAGCGCCCCTTCAACGAGGTGGACAACCTGATCTTGTCCCTGCTGAGCTATATCGACCTGGGCGGGATCGTGCCCCCGCCGGGCGAAGGCACCATCGCCCTGTCCGACGCGGCGGCGGCCTATTTTGCCGCGCGCGGAGAGCCCCAGCCGACCCTCGGCGAAGACGGCAACACCGCCGTCGAGTGGGACTGGCTGTTCCATTTGGCGTCCCAGACCGCGCGCTTTGGCGCTATGCGGCTGTGCTGCTATACCGATATCCTGGACAACGAGGCGAACAAGCAGTTCTGCGCCGTCAGCATCGAAACCGAGCCTGGGCAGCTGTACCTGGCCTATCGCGGGACCTCTGACGACCTGGCGGGCTGGAAGGAGGATTTCCTGCTGGCCTGCATGCCGGAGATCCCCTCCCACGAGGAAGCGCGCCGGTACCTGGCGAAGGTGGCGGCCCTGTACCCGGACCACGCCCTGACGCTGGGCGGGCACTCCAAGGGCGGCAACCTGGCCGTCTATGCTGCCGTCACCGCGGAACAGGCGGTGCGCCCCCGCATCCGGACAGTCTGGACCAACGACGGCCCCGGCTTCCAGCAGTCCTTCATCGACTCCGGCGTGTTTGACGACATGCTGGACCGCATCCGCATCATCGTGCCCAAGTCCTCCATGATCGGGCTGCTCTTAAGCCACCGCCAGCCGGACATGATCGTGGACAGCACCCAGCGGGGCATCCTGCAGCACGACGCCATCAGCTGGCAGGTGATGCGCGGGCAGTTCGTGAAGCTGACGGAGCTGACCGGCGAGAGCCTGCGCGCGGAGACGGAGATCAACCAGTGGATTGACGCCATGGACATCCCCACCCGCAAGCGCTTCGTGGACGCGCTGTTCGACACCCTGTCCGCCTCAGGCCAGCTGACCGTATCCGGCCTCCTGGCCGACGTGCCGAAGTTCCTGAACGCCTCCTACGCCTACCTGATGGACATGGACAAGGAGACCCGGGAGCGGGTGCTGGACTTCATCCGCCTGCTGATCGAGGTCGCCTCCAGGCTGGAGATGGAGGCCCAGCGCACCGAAGCCCAGCTGCTGGCCCGCACCGTGCACGAGAAGCTGCAGAAAGCCCTGCAGATCGACTGGGGCAACGACAAGCCCGCACTGAAGAAATCATAAAACCTGCGTAATCAAAACACAAGTTCACAGCCCTCATCCGTCAGGCTATCGCCTGACACCTTCCCCCGAGATCGGGGGAAGGCTCTGTTGAGTGCCGTTGCTTGGTTGAGCATACAAACACTGCAATCGTAGGCACCTAATGATAAAAGTGCAGCCAAAAGCCTTCCCCCATCCATGGGGGAAGGTGCCGAGCGCAGTGAGGCGGATGAGGGCGTTCAACTTGTGTTATACTTTCTATTATTTCCCGGCTTTAGTGAAGAACCTAAAAATCTGTACACAATAAAGCACGGCTCCGTCCACCGGGACGAAGCCGTACTTTTGGCTCGCTTTACGCTCAGGTCTCGACGTTGTAGATCTTCTTGACTTCCTTCCTGCGCCCGCCGATCCAGATGAGGGCGGCCAGCAGGCACAGGGCGTTGGCCAGCACCACCACGGTCCTCTCGCTGATCATCAGGGAGAGGGCGCCCGCCGCGGCCTCGCCGGCGATGGCGCCGACGGTGCTCAGCGTGCCGAAAGCGCCGTTGAAGCGGCCCTTTTTCTCGTCCGGCACGTACTTCTGCGTCGCGGAGATACGGATGTTGTAGGAGGTCATGCCCAGCAGGCCGGAGACGAACATCATCACCATCATGATCGGCACCGGGAAGAAGAGATAGGTGCCCTCCAGCAGGGACAGGCCGATATATACCGTCAGGGCGATCGCGTATTTCCACTTCACGGGCAGGCGCAGGTTGTAGTGCACGATGCCGATCAGCAGCCGCGCCAGGCTGGACATGCCCCAGGTGAGCGTATAAATGTATTCCCCGTCCGCGAAAGCGCTGCGGAAGTACGACAGGGTCACCACCCCGGTCATGCCGCCGGCGAGGTTGGAAAAGAGAAAGTACACCGCGATGGCCAGCAGGCCCTTTTCCTGGGCCAGGTAGCGCAGGCCCTCGGTCAGGTCCGCTGTGAACTGGCGGATGCCCTTTTGCCCGCCGGCCTCCTCCTGCCGGGTGGAGATATAATGCTCCTCCGCGCGGATGCGGGTCTCCATGATGGCCGCGGTCAGGTAGGTGGCCGTGTTGACCAGGAACAGCGGCACGATGCCGAAGGTGCGGTAGATCAGCGTGGACAGGGGCACCATGACCACGGTCAGCGTCTCCAGCGTAGCGGAGACGGAATAGGCCTTCTGGTAGTTGCCCTCGCTCACCAGCAGGGGGTAAAAGCTGTCATAGGCCACATAATAGATGCCGCCGATGGTGCCCAGCAGGAAGTTGGCGACGGCCAGGAACGCGAAGCTGAAGTGCCCGGTCATCAGGATCAGGCTCATCACCGCGAACAGCCCGGAGGTCAGGAAGTCCAGCACGTAGATCGTTTTCTTTCGGGAAAAGCGGTCCAGGAACGGCCCGATCAGGATGGGCGCCAGGGCGCTGGGCACCAGGTACAGGATATTGTAGACGGCATACAGCAGGGTGGAATTGGTATAGTCCAGCACCATCAGGTTCATGGCGAACCCGGAGAGCGTGTTCCCCAGCATGGAGATCACGCTGCCGACGGTGATAATTGTAAAGTCCCGTGTCCACAGCGGGTTCCGGCGCTGGACGGGCACATTCTGTTTCATAGTGGCTGCTCCTTTATATCGGGTAAAGACGGCGCACGGTCATTCCGCGCGCCAGATGATGAGCTTTTCGATGGGCACCTCAAGGATCCTGGACAGGAGGGCCAGGTGCTCGATGGTGGGCAGGGCTTCCCCGTTCTGCCATTTATAGACGGCCTGGGGCGACGCAAAGCCGAACAGCTCCTGCAGGTCGCGGACGCTGAGGCCCGCGGCCTTCCTCAGGCGGGTGATGTTCTGCCCCGTGGCCGGCAGATCGATGGCGGGCAGACACGGACGGCTGCCGATTGCTTCTCTATACATAAAAACCCCTCTCCAACGCGAGAGGGGCAATACGCGGTATCAGCCGTCAGAAAAGGCCGGCGCGACCTTTTATGCTCCCTTCGCGTGCGTACAGACAGACTTCTCCCATCGCTGAATCAGATAGCAGCAATGCGGGACCAGCGAAGCACAAATTGTACAGTAACGTCGCCATAGCCTTCTCCTTTCCGGGCTTTCGCCCTGATCGATGCGCCTATCATAGCACACAAAACGCCGTTTGTCTATCAACCGGCGGTATAAAATATTGCGAAGGCTTTGCCATTCAAGGCAGTTTGATGTATGATAAGGCCGTTGCCGCCGACGAATACCCAGGGATCGGTTCTGAGTGTGGAGTTATCAACGCAGAGAACGGCCCCCTGTGTTTGTCGGCTTGATCATTTTGTTCTCCAGCCAGCGCTCATGATCTCTTTCTCCTTTTTGCTGAACCTGTTTCTCAGCATCGATGAAACGTTTTCCATCTTTTCCAATACTTGCTTACTCAATTCTTCATGATCCGTTGTCTGCAGCATATGCTCATACTCGCTTATTTGTTGTCTCGTCTCGGAAATCTCCTGTTTTTCTTGTTGATATTGTTCCATTTCATGCTGGGCAATCCTTTTAGTTATTTCAATCACTCGCTCTGCAGATTTCTGTGAGTAGCCACGCAGCGATGGTTCTTTATAAATAGGAGGTTCACGTTTATTATACTGTTTCTCCCACACGAGTTGTCCCTTTTTGATCATTTTCATCACTTCTATGATTTCGTCTTCCCTTTTTAAGGGCAATAGGTATTCAATATAGTCCTTCCCTTTATTAAACCATAACCATTCAGTTTCAAACGGAAAGCAAACATATTTCTTTTTGTACAAATAAGCATCATATGAATTCTGTATTTGACGTACAATTGGTTTGACATCACGGCAGTAAATCTCAAATGCTATTTGATAGCCTTTCCTCGGTATTCTCAAATTCATTAAATGGATAGCCCCTATCGCTCTTAGGATCTGTTATATTGAATATCCGTCCCATCGAAAACAGATTACCAGAATGGATCCATTTTAAATCTTCTTCATCAAAATCATTCATCAGGAACAAACAGTGACACATATCAAATACATGCCCTTGCGCCGCTACTGTCGGCCAAATGGCTAGAATCCAATACTGTTCAAAGTCTACATGCATATAAGTCTGAAACTTCCAGACGAATCCTTCTCTGTTCATTTCTTCTTCAAAGATTGCCCTAAATTTCTTCAGATCATCACGGTTCATAGATGTCCTCCTCTATCACTCTTATCAATTCATCCTCGGGATATATTGAATGATCAGGATTATGTCGAAGACCGTTTATGAATCATTTTAACGCTAACGATATTATACAACAAATAATTGCAATAATAGTACTGACCAAGCCAATGATCGAAATATGTATCATAATTTTATTCTTATGACATTGATTGAGATGTGATCGTATTAGAGTAAATAGAAAAGCAAAAAATAAGAATGTTGATATGAGCAGCTCAATGATAATTCTATTCATTATTCTGACTCTCCTATAGACTGATTGATAGAGGAAGTATGTATTCGTTTGCTCCAGTGTTGCGGCATCAAACACAAAAATTCCTCTGTAATTATCATACAACCACCATTCCGTTTCCGTCAATGATCCGGAAGGGGCCGCTTTGTAAATCTTGCACATAAAACGCCGGGGCGGTCCTGAGGATCGTCCCCGGCGGGGCTATATAATATGCTGCAGAACGGATTCTTCGCGGACGGCCTGGGCGATCCCGCCCTGGATCTCAATTCGGCATTGTCGCCTCGCTCACTCTGTTCGCGATGCTCTGTGCCTCATTGCGACTCCACCCGCTTTCATCCCCCACTGGGGGCGGCGGCCTTCGTCGCTGCTCAGAATGACAGCGTCTGTTGGGCGCTTTATTGTTTGGCATTATGCCCGTTAGGTTTGATCACTCGACCCTCGCTGTCATTCTGAGCAGGCCAAGCGAAGCGCGGCCGTCCGCGAAGAATCTGTTCTGCAGCATCATCAATCACCAAACAATGATGCGGGATCGTATCCCTGATCGTTCATTTTCCTGAAGCTTCTATTTCATCATCCAGCGCACCTTCTTCGACTGCGTTGATTTGATGCCATCGCTTTTATAATCTAATCAAATCCTTCGTTCCAGATAACACAGTCAAAATCAAGAGTATATTCACAAATAGAAAAGCCTTCCGGATATAATGAAAGTATCTTATCGTTCTTCCATTGATCCAGCACCTTCTCGGCTTCTTGCCTGCTGTAAAATAATTACCTCTTGTGCAATAATCGCAATCCTCTTCCGGTATATAATACTCGTGATAAGGCATATAAACTTTTGTGCCAGGCATTTTCTGGACGCATTCATCAGATATATAGCATACTTTGCGGTTAATGAAAAATCCGGATGGGTAAAGAACGAATCCGGGCAGTGTTTTAAACCTTTCCACAGCTGATTCCGCTTGCTTTTTGTGACTGTATAGTCCTATAAACTTACTATCGCAGATCGGTTGGTTTTGATGATCCATTTCAATGATATGATGATGGATCACTTCAAATAAGTACACATATTTGTCTCTCATTGCAATACTTTGGCTCTCCAATGCTGAACATCATCTTGCATTCCTCATATAGCGTTTGCATTAAAGCGACGTGATCATTCATAATCCAGACGATCGCTGTATGCTACCAGATGGGCCTGATCCTGTCCTTGCGAAAACAGGCGCCATTGTTCATGTCCGACCGGCTGATCCGCAAACACTTCAATGCTGATCCCTTTATCCATCGTAATGTAAACATCATTGACGTTTGTGCGTTTTATCTCATTTACCGTAAGCGGAAGCAAGCCATTGACCTCCTCTGCAACGATAACATCAAACAGTGTAATTTTCGATTCGGGATCGTCATCTTTGCCATAATAAATGCTGCTTCTCGTCAAAACAGGATAACCGTCTTGCATGACACGGCAGGAGCACTGCGTGTGCAGCGAATACTCGCTTTGCCCTTTCCTGAATATCCACCATATCAGGTCAGTACACCTGCCAATACTGACTAAATGAGCACCAAGCAACATTTCTAAACTATAGTCTTCGTTCATCAGCTTTCTCCGGACAGATTTATGATGATTCATCCTTTTCTGCTTTTTTTCCTGTTTGCAGGAGACACCGAATACAAGTATAAGAAATAGATCACTGCATGAATCAAAACCCCCAGCAAAAGCAGAAAAGGTTTTTTCAGCTCAATGGAAGCCACAGAAAAGGCCGCTAACACAAGAACACATAACATATACCTTTTATGATATCTGCGCCGTTCTTCTTTTGTAATATAGATCTTTTCATGGCAGGAATCGCACTCATAATATCCGTCGTAATCAATAGCGCAAAACCACTTCAAAAAGCTCGTTGTATGGCGACAGTTGTGCTCATTCGACATTGGCTTACTCCTTTCCTTATAAGGATACACACATCCTATCATTCTGCGCAACCGCATCCACGAGCATCCCATTCGACAACAGTATACAGCAAAGGGGCGGGCTTGACAAGGTTTTATAAACAGTATCCCCTGTGCCCGCAGCGCTGACTTTTCCCTTTGCCATTTCCGGATGTTTGATGTATGATAAGGCCGTTGCCGCCGACGGGCCTGGGCTCCGCCGGTCGGGCATAACGCGCAAGGGGAAAACTTTTATGCATTTTCTGGATCTCTCGATGCTGTCCACCATCTTCACGCTGGCCTGGCCCACCATGCTGGAGCAGCTGATGCAGACGGCAGTACAGTATATAGATACCGCCATGGTGGGCTCCCTGGGCACCCGGGCCACGGCGGCGGTGGGCGCCACCGGCACGGTCAACTGGCTCGTCGGCGCAACGGTCTCCTCCATCGGCGTCGGCTTTCTGGCGCTCATCAGCCAGTCCATCGGCGCCGGGGACGGAAAAACGGCCCGCCGCGCCGCGGCGCAGTCGGTCACGGTCACAGCCGTCGCCGGCGTCCTGCTGACGGCCATCACGGTGCTGCTGGGCGGCGCGGTGCCGGTCTGGATGCAGGTGGATCCCGCCATCCGGGACCTGACGGCCAGCTATTTCCGCATCTTTTATTCCGCGATGCTCTTCCGCACCGCGTCCATCATCCTGGGCATGGTGCTGAGGGCGGCAGGAGACACGAAGACCCCGATGCACGCGGGCATCGCCGTCAATATCATCAATGTCGTGCTCAACGTATTCTTCATCTATTCCCCGGGGACGGTCCGGATCTTCGGGCTGGAGCTGCCCGTCTGGGGCCTGGGCATGGGCGTGCAAGGCGCGGCCCTGGCCTCCGCCCTGTCCTTCGCCGTCGGCGGGGTCATGATCACCCGCGCGCTGTATCACCACCGCAGCATCTCGCCCCGCGGCGAGCCCCTGCAGCTGGACAGGAAGATCCTGCGCCGCGTTTTCCGCGTGGCGCTGCCGAACATGTTCCAGCGCTTCGGGACCTCGCTGGGCTACGTGGTCTTTGCCGCGATGATCAACGGCCTGGGCGAGGTATCCACCGCGGCGCACACGGTCGCGAACACCGTGGAATCCGCCTTTTACATCCCCGGCTGGGGCATGCAGACGGCGGCGGCGACTCTGGCCGGCAACGCTGTCGGCGCGGGCGACCCGGGCAGGATCCGCCGCCTCGGGCGCTCCCTGGTGGTACTGGAAGTCCTGCTGATGGTAGTGTCCGGCGGCCTGCTGTTCCTGCTGGCCGAGCCCCTGGTCGGGATCTTCACCCGGGATCCGGAGGTCATCCGCCTGGGCACCACAGTGCTCAAGATGGTCGCCGTCTCCGAGCCCTTCTACGGCATCCCCATCGTGGTCGAGGGCATGATGCAGGGTGCTGGCCAGACCCGGCTGCCCCTGATCCTGAACATCACCTGCATGTGGGCCGTCCGCATCGTCGGCACCTACATCTGCACCCGCCTGCTGGGCATGGGCCTGATCTCCGCCTGGGCCTGCATGATCGCCCACAACCTGACCCTTTTCGTCTGCTTCGGCATCTGCTACCTGAAAGGAAAATGGATACCGGAAAGAGCTTAGGTCAGTGTGAAGAGTGGAGAGTGGAGTCAAGTAGGAATTAGGAGTTAGGAATTAGGAATTAGGAGTTATGGAAGAAACCGCGCCGGTGGCGCGGTTTCTTTGATTGATTGCCTGCCTCTGGCAGGCTGTAAAGATCGAACAAACGCCATAGCGCAGCGGCGGCGTTTGCACCTGAACTCCACTCTTCACTCTCCACACTTCACCCTACTCTTTTTTCTCTTCACTTTTCACTCTCCGGCGTGGCCGTCTCCATCCCCTCCGGGATCATGGCCAGGTCGTAGGGCGTGGTCTGGTAGACGAAGTAGTTTAGCCAGTTGCAGAACAGCAGGTTCGCGTGGGCTCTCCAGCTGACCAGGGGCGGCCGGGCGGGATCATCGTCCGGGTAATAGTGCTCCGGCACGGAGATGGGCTTGCCGGCAGCCACGTCCCGCAGGTACTCCTGCTCCAGGGTGTCAGCGTCGTACTCGGAATGCCCGGTGATGAAGATCTGCTTGTGCTTCTTGGCGTACACGGCGTAGACGCCCGCCTCCGGAGAGGAGGCCAGCACCTGCAAGCCGGGGACGGCCTCCACGTCCTCCCGCCGCACGGTGGTGTGCCGGGAGTGGGGAACGTAGAAGGTATCGTCGAACCCGCGGAACAGGATGCTGTTTTTGTAGTCCGCCCGGTGCGGGTACACGCCGAAGAGCTTCCGGGGAAGGTCGATCTTGGGAATGCCGAAATGGTGGTACAGCCCCGCCTGGGCGCCCCAGCAGATGTGGAAGGTGGAATGGACGTGCTTCTTGGTCCAGTCCATCAGCGCGCACAGCTCCGGCCAGTAGTCCACCGCTTCGAAGGGCAGGTGCTCCACCGGCGCGCCGGTAATGATGCAGCCGTCGTAGTTGTGCTGCATGACCTCCTCAAAGGGCTTGTAAAAGGCCTGCAGGTGCTCCGCCGGGGTGTTGGCGGACTGGTGGCTGGCCGGGGCCGCCAGGTCCAGCTCGATCTGCAAAGCCGTGTTGCCCAGCAGGCGGGAGAACTGCACCTCCGTCTGGATCTTCTTGGGCATCAGGTTCACCAGCAGGATGTGCAGCGGGCGGATGTCCTGACTGACCGCGCGCCCCTGGGGCATGACGAATATGTTCTCGCGGTGGAGCACGTCCACCGCCGGCAGGTCATTGGGGATCTTGATGGGCATTCAGAAGGGCCTCCAGTATTCTAATGAGGAATTAGGAATGATGAATTATGAATTGAAAACTGTTCATGATTTACATTATTTAATTCCTAATTCCGAATTCCGAATTATATTCTCTCCAGCGCCTGCGCGATATCCGCAATCAGGTCGCCCGCGTCCTCGAGGCCGCAGCTCATGCGCACCAGGCCGGCGGGGATGCCGGCGGCCTTGAGCTGCTCGTCGGTCATCTGGCGGTGGGTGGTGCTGGCGGGGTTCAGGCAGCAGGTGCGGGCGTCGGCCACATGGGTCTCGATGGCGGCCAGGCGCAGGGCGTTCATGAAGGTCTCCGCCGCCTCGCGGCCGCCGGCCAGCTCAAAGCTGACCACGCCACAGGAGCCGTTGGGCAGGTACTTCTGCGCCCGGGCGTGGTACTTATCGCCCGGCAGGCCGCAGTAGTGCACCTTCTCCACCTTCGGGTGCTTGGCCAGGAACTCGGCCACGGCCTGGCCGTTCTCGCAGTGGCGGCGCATGCGCACGTGCAGGCTCTCGAGCCCCAGGTTCAGGTAGAAGGCGTGCTGCGGGGACTGGATGGAGCCGAAGTCGCGCATCAGCTGGGCGGTGCACTTGGTGATGAAAGCGCCCTCCTTGCCGAACTTCTCGGCGTAAGTGATGCCGTGGTAGCTCTCGTCCGGGGTGCAGAGGCCGGGGAACTTGTCCTTGTGCGCCATCCAGTCGAAGCGCCCGCTGTCCACGATGGCGCCGCCCACCGCCGCACCGTGGCCGTCCATGTACTTGGTGGTGGAGTGGGTCACGATGTCCGCGCCCCACTCGAAGGGCCGGCAGTTGACGGGCGTGGCGAAGGTGTTGTCCACGATCAGCGGCACGCCGTGGGTGTGGGCGGCCTTCGCGAACTGCTCGATGTCCAGCACCGTCAGCGCCGGGTTCGCGATGGTCTCGCCGAACAGCGCCTTCGTGTTCGGGCGGAAGGCGGCGTTCAGCTCCTCGTCCGTGCAGTCCGGGGAGACGAAGGTGGTCTCGATACCCATCTTCGCCATGGTGACGCTGATCAGGTTGAAGGTGCCGCCGTAGATGCTGGACGAAGCCACGATGTGGTCTCCGCAGCTGGCGATATTGAACAGGGCGAAGAAGTTCGCCGCCTGGCCGGAGCTGGTCAGCATGGCCGCCGTGCCACCCTCCAGGGCGCAGATCTTGGCCGCAACGTAGTCATTGGTGGGGTTCTGCAGGCGGGTGTAGAAGTAGCCGGCGGACTCCAGGTCGAAGAGCTTGCCCATCTCCGCGCCGCTCTCATACTTGAAGGTGGTGGATTGGACGATGGGGATCTGCCTGGGCTCCCCGTTCCCGGGCGTGTAGCCGCCCTGCACGCACTGCGTATCCAGATGGCGATCCATTTGCTTCTCCTTTCAGCGTTACCGTAAGTCTCTGAGTCATGACCTGTATTTTACCATGAAGGCCGCTCAATAATCAATGTTTTTCCGGTCCGGCGCGGTTTTCCGTTTGTACAATCTCTTTTACCGGGCTTGACGAATACCCCCACAGGGTATATAATCAATACCCCGTGGGGGTATATCTCTCCCGGCACAACAGCGCAGGAAAGGAACGGCGAGATGGAAACGGAAAAGATGGATCAGCAGCCCGAATGCCCGGCCTGCAGCGGGCGGAAGAAAATACGGACCGAGGAGGAGCGCAAGGCGCTCCTGAAGCGCCTGCGGCTGGCGGAGGGCCAGATCCGCGGCATCGAGAACATGGTGGAAAACGACGCCTGGTGCCCGGACATCCTGATCCAGGTCTCCGCTGTCACCAGCGCGCTCAACAGCTTCAACCGGGAGCTGCTGGCCTGCCACATCCGCAGCTGCGTGGCGGACGACATCCGTGCCGGCCACGACGAGGCTATCACCGACCTTGTAAAAATGTTACAGAAACTGATGAAATAGAGGGATGAATATGGATCAATATATCGTCACCGGCATGAGCTGCGCCGCCTGCCAGGCGCGGGTCGAAAAGGCCGTGTCCGCCGTGCCGGGCGTGGAGAGCGTATCGGTCAGCCTGCTGACCAATTCCATGGGCGTCACCGGCAGCGCCGCGCCCCAGGACATCATCCGCGCGGTCGAAAACGCGGGCTACGGCGCCAGCGTCAAGGGCGCGGACCGGTCGAAGGCCGCCCAGAGCAGCCTGAGCGCCGAGGAAGACGCCCTGACCGACCGGGAGACGCCGCGGCTCAAGCGGCGGCTGATCCTGTCCGCCGGCTTCCTGCTGTTGCTCATGTACATCACCATGGGCCACAACATGTGGGGCTGGCCCCTGCCCGCCTATTTTACCCACAACCACCTGGGGCTCACCCTGACCCAGGCCCTGCTGGCAGCCATCGTCATGCTCATCAACCGCAAGTTTTTCGTGAGCGGCTTCGGAGCCCTGCGCCACGGCGCGCCGAACATGGATACCCTGGTGGCCCTGGGCTCCTCCGTCTCCTTCGGGTGGAGCCTGTGCGTCTTTTATCAGATGTGCGGGCTGATCACCGCCGGTCAGGACAATATGAGCCTGATGGAGCTGTACCACAACCAGCTGTATTTTGAGTCCGCGGCCATGATCCCCGCGCTGATCACCGTGGGCAAGACCCTGGAAGCCCTGTCCAAGGGCCGCACCACCGACGCCCTCAAAAGCCTGCTCAAGCTGGCCCCGAAGACCGCCGTGCTCTGGCGCGACGGCCAGGAGACTGAGGTGCCGGTGGAGCAGGTGCAGGTGGGCGACCTGTTCGTGGTGCGTCCCGGAGAGAACATCCCGGTGGACGGCGTGGTGGTGGAGGGCATGAGCGCCGTGAACGAGGCCGCCCTCACCGGCGAATCCGTGCCGGTGGACAAGGCCGTGGGCGACACCGTCAGCGCCGCCACCGCCAACACCTCCGGCTACCTGCGCTGCAAAGCCAGCCGCGTGGGCGAGGATACGACCCTGGCCCAGATCATCCGCATGGTCTCCGACGCGGCCGCCACCAAGGCGCCCATCGCACGCATCGCGGACAAGGTGTCCGGCATCTTCGTGCCCGCCGTCATCGGCATCGCGCTGCTGGTCACCGCGGGCTGGCTGATCGCGGGCGCTCCCCTCAGCGACGCCCTGGCCCGGGGCATCTGCGTGCTGGTCATCTCCTGCCCCTGCGCCCTGGGTCTGGCCACGCCCGTGGCCATCATGGTGGGCAACGGCCTGGGCGCGAAGAACGGCATCCTGTTCAAGACCAGCGAGTCCCTGGAGACCGCCGGCAAGGTGGACATCGTGGCCCTGGACAAGACCGGCACCATCACCGAAGGCGCGCCGCGGGTCACCGACCTGCGCCCCGCCGAGGGATATACGGAAGAAGAACTCCTGCGCAAAGCCTACGCCCTGGAGCGCCTGAGTGAGCACCCGCTGGCGAAGGCCGTCGTACAGGAGGCGGAAGCCCGCTCCCTGCGGGCCGGTGAGGTCACCGGGTTCAGGGCCCTGCCGGGCAACGGCCTGGAGGCCCGGCTGGACGGCGCCCTGATCACGGGCGGCAGCGGCAGCTATATCCGCACCGTCTGCGCCGTCCCCGACGCCCTCGCCCAGGCCGCCGATTTGCTCGCCGGGCAGGGCAAAACGCCGCTGTTCTTTGCGGAAGACGGGCAGCTGATCGGCCTGATCGCCGTGGCGGACGTGATCAAGGCGGACTCCGCCGAGGCCGTCCGGCAGCTCCGGCAGGCCGGCATCCGCGTGGTGATGCTGACCGGCGACAACGAGCGCACCGCCAGGGCCATCGGCGAGCAGGCGGGCGTGGATGAGGTCATCGCCGGCGTCCTGCCCGACGGCAAGGAGGCGGTGATCCGCCGCCTGCAGGAGCAGGGCCGCGTGGCCATGGTGGGTGACGGCATCAACGACGCGCCGGCCCTCACCCGGGCGGACACGGGCATCGCCATCGGCGCGGGCACCGACGTGGCCATCGACAGCGCGGACATCGTGCTCATGAACTCCACGCTCATGGACGTGCCCGCCGCCATCCGCCTGAGCCGCGCCACCCTGCGCAACATCCACGAAAACCTGTTCTGGGCCTTCTTCTACAACCTGATCTGCATCCCCATGGCCGCGGGCCTGTTCGGCTTCAGCATGAACCCGATGATCGGCGCCGCCGCCATGAGCCTGTCCAGCTTCACCGTATGCATGAACGCCCTGAGGCTCAACCTGTTCGACCTCCACGACGCCAGTAAGGACCATCCCCGGAAGCACAAGGCCCTCCCCGTCCGTTCCGACGCACCGGCCGCCTGTGACACTGCCTGCACCTCCTCTCTCCCCCAGGAGCCCGCGCCCGAAAAGACCGTCACCCTCAAAATCGAGGGCATGATGTGCGGGCACTGTGAGGCCGCCGTCAAAAAGGCCCTGGAAGCGCTGGACTTCGTCTCCTCCGCTTCCGCCAGCCACGAGGCCGGCACCGCAGTGGTCACCCTTTCCGGTGACATGGACGAAGACGCCGTCCGGAAGGCCATCGAGGCCGAAGACTACGGCTATCTCGGGGTCGAGCAATAAAACCTGAAGAAAACGAAAAGCTGCCGCGGAGTTTCCTCCGCGGCAGACGTTTTTGTCGGGGTGTCCTTCTTATTCGCCCAGGAAGGCCTTCAGCTGGGCATTGGCCTCGTCCACGATCTTCTGCATGCCGGCAGCATCCAGCTTCGCGAGCAGCTCGGGCAGGGCGGTCTCGGGATCCACAGCGCCGGTGCACAGGCTCAGCGCATAGGCTTCCTTCACGTTCGCGACCGCGCCGATTTCAGTTTCCACAGAGCTGGTGTCGAAAGTGTAGCCGACGATGGGCAGTGTTTTTCCGCCGCCGTAGAACTCGGCGTATTTCTTCTGGAAGTCAGCGCCCTGGCCTTCCAGAGGCGGCAGCATGGTCACGTTGCCCAGACCGTTGGTCCAGGGAGAATAGGTGCTGCGGGCGTCGGTGAATACGACTTCGCCGATATCATTCAGATTGTAGTGCACACCCTGGACGCCGAAGTCGAGGAGGGTCATCACATAGGGATCGGTGTTGAGCAGGGCCAGGAACTTCATGGCCTCTTCGGGATGATCGCTCTTGGAGGAGATGGCCATCATGGCGCCCTGGAGAGAAGTCGTGTCGATGTAGGGAGTCGCGGTGGACCAGACATACTCCAGATCGATGCCGCGCTGGGCGCGGGTGGATGCTTCATAGCCGTAGGAGTATACTTCGGTGGAGATCAGGTAACGGGCTGTGTTCTGGGCGTTGCGCCAGGCATCCGTGGCCGTTTCGCCGATGGCAATGGCGGGATCGATATACCCGGCCAGGTAGTATTCACGCATCTGTTTGGCGAACTTCTCGAATTCCGGGGTGGCGTACTTGTTCACGAAGGTATTGCCGTAAACGCCGGGGACAGTAACGTCTTCCACATTCATGTAGTAGCTCAGCAGGCTGTTGGCATCGCCGGTGACGATGGGGGTGCCGTTCACGATACGCTCAGCCACAAGGCCTTCAAACACGAAGGGATAGAACACTTCGCCGTCCTTTTCTTCGCCGGCTTTGACCGTCGCGAAGATATCGCCCCAGCCATAGAAGCCGGCGTTCTTCACGTCGTCCAGGGTATAGCCGTATTTCTCCAGCAGGGTCACGTTGACGTCCCAGGTGTTCAGCGTAGCGATATCCTTGAAGCCGGGCACGGCGTAAATGCCCTTTTCACCGTCGAAGCCCGGAGTCTTCGCGCCTTCGATCAGCATGGTGGGCAGCACGTCGTAGAGTTCCTTGCCGTACTTCTCCAGTAGATTATCCTCAGGATCATCCAGGCGGACATAGGCGTCCTTCATGGCGTATTTGCTATAGTTGTTGCTGGTCCAAGAAGAGGTGAAGATAATGTCGTATTCGTTGCTGCTGCTGTTCACATAGTCCAGAGCAAGCGTGTCAAAGTTGCCCCAGGTACCCCAGACGGGCTTCAGGGTGACGCCGATCTTCTCAGTCAGATAAGGGTTCAGCGTTTCCAGCACGGCAGTGTCGTCAGACACGTTGCTGCCATCCAGCAGCATGGTGATTTCCACAGGACCGTCCGCCATAGCGGGGATCACAGCCAGCAGCATCATTGCCGCCAGCAGCAGAGCGAGCATCTTTTTCATGGTGATTCCTCCAAATTGATTTTTATTGTAAGCAGCGGTTATCCTCAGCCGCTGTTCTTACCTGAAACGGGGTCAGCCCTTGACAGAGCCGATGGTGAGTCCCTCCACCACATAACGCTGGAAGAAGGGATAGGCGCAGGCAATGGGCAGTACGATGAACGTCACGACCGCCATGCGCATGGTCTGGCTGGGCAGGTTGCGGATGGCATCCGCGCCCGCGGCGCCGATCATGGAAGAATTGCGGGCCAGGAATTCCGCATTGCGCTGCATTTCCATCAGCAGGTACTGCAGCGGGTACAGTTCCCGCCTGGTCACGTAGAGCAGGCACAGAAACCATTCGTTCCAGTACCCCAGCGCGGTCAGGAGCGACACCGTGGCGATGCCAGGCTTCATGATCGGCAACACCACCCGCAAAAGCGTGGTATATTCCCCGCTGCCGTCGATGGTAGCCGCTTCGATCAGGTCGAAGGGCACGGTGGTCTGGAAGAAGGTGCGCATGATAATGATATAGAAGGGACTGACCAGCATGGGTACGATGAGGGCATAATAGTTGTTGCTCATGCCCAGCAGGTCCTTGCACACGATGTAAGTGGGGATCAGGCCGCCGCCGAAGATCATGGTGAAGAAACTCAGGAAGCTGAAAAAACCACGGAGCTTGTAATCCTTCCGGTACAGCGGGTAAGCGTAGAGCACACACATGGCCACGCTGATCACCGTGCCGACGACTGTAATAAAGAAGGAGTTGAAATAGCTGCGCCACAGCGCGTCCCCCAGGGACAGCACCTGCCTGTACGCCTCCAGCGACCAGGAGGCCGGAATGAAGGAATACCCGATGCGGCGGATGCTCTCCTCAGATGAGAACGAAATGATGATGACGAAGATGAACGGGATGATGCAGGCCAGCGAGAAGGAGCCAAGCACCAGATGGAACAGCGCCTCTGTCTTCCGACTGACAGCGTTGAGCCGGAGAAGGCCCGCCTTTTGTTTCGGGATTGCCGTCATGCTCAACCCTCCCTCAGAACAGACTGCTGTCGGCGTCCAGTCTGCGGACGATGCCGTTGGCCGCCATGATGCAGATAAAGCCCACCAGGTTCTGCAGGAAACCAGCCGCTGTGCTCATGCCCACATTGCCGGTCGATGTATAAGCCCGGTATACGTAGGTATTCACTACCTGCGTGACGGGGAAGAGCGGTGCGGAGTTCATGGGCACGGACCAGAACAGGCCGAAATCCGCGTTGAAGATCTTGCCCACGTTCATGATCAGCAGGATAATGATCATGGGCTTCAGATGCGGCAGCGTCACATGGATCATCTGCTGCCACTTGGTGGCGCCGTCCACGGCGGCGGCTTCGTACTGGCTGCGGTCGATGCCGGTGATGGCGGACAGATAAAGCACGGTGGAGTACCCCGTATTCTTCCACATCGAACAGATCGTCAGGATGAAGGGCCAGTACTTCGGGGTATTGTACCAGTCGATGACCGTTCCTCCCGCCGCCTTCTGGGCGCGCACGATCATGCCGTTGGTGGGGTCCAGGAACGCGAAGAGGAAGTAGGCGACCACGACCCAGCTCAGGAAGTAAGGGAAGAACATCAGGGTCTGATAGGTCTTGGCCAGGAATTTGCGGGTCAGCTCGCTCATCAGGATGGCGAAGGTCACGGCGATCACCAGGCCCAGCACGATCCACAGGGCGTTATAGCCCAGGGTATTTCGGATCATTGTCAGGCTTTCGCTGGTAAACAGGAAGTTAAAATTCTTCAGCCCCACCCATTTGCTGCGGAACAGATTGGTGGGGAAAGGAAGTTTCCGGGTGGGCAGCCTGTAATCCAGGAAGGACATCACGATGCCGAACATGGGCAGGTAGCGGATCAGCAGCAGCCAGACGGTGACCGGCAGCATCATGGTGGTGAGCCAGAAGGTCTTCTTCATATTGGAAAAGCCGCTCCGGCCCTTCCTGCGCGATACATTCCCTGCGCCGCCCGATAAAGACACCTTGTTCACCCTCCTGTCCAGAATCGCATCATGAATTTCATCGTTGCACTGATTATAGGCGGAAAGGCATCCCGGTGTCATTATCTGCATTTGTCTTTTTTTGTCTTAACTTGCCCTGTTTTGACAAACAAGGGAAACGCTGATTAAATGAGGCAGCTGGATGGTGCAAAGATTTTTGCTCTGATGAAGCCGTATGAAGGGAGGCGTAGCAGAAGAGCTACGTCGACCGGAATGAGGCAAAATCAGAGCGGAAAAGACTTGTGCCAGCCACGTTGCCGAATTAAGCAGCGGTTTCCTAAGGGAAAGTCGCCAATCACAGACAAAAAAGCACAAGGCTGGCCCTGTCGCCTTCTTTCCATCTGCGTTACAATACTGCCATGATATCCTGGATGAAAAAGGAGTATGAACATGCGGTACGGCTATTTCGACGATCAGGCCCGGGAATATGTGATCGACCGGGTGGATGTTCCCCAGTCCATGACCAACTACCTGGGCAGCCAGCGCATGGGCACCGTCATCTCCCATAACGCGGGCGGCTACAGCTGGCTGGACAGCCCGCAGCACCACCGCATCACCCGCTTCCGTCCCAACGGCGTGCCCATGGACTGGCCGGGGCACTATGTATACCTCCGGGACGACGAGACGGGCCGGTACTGGTCCATAAGCTGGCAGCCCACGGGCCTGCCCCTGAACGAAGCGGAATACGAGGCCCGCCACGGCCTGAGCTATTCCGTCTTTTCCTGTAAATATGAAGGCATCGAAGCCCGCCAGACCCTCTTCATCCCCCGGGAGGAGGGCCGGGACGACCCCGTGGAGATCTTTGACATCCGGATCAAAAACACTTCGGACCGTCCCCGGGCACTGAGCGTATACGGGTATGTGGAGTTCTCCTTCCACGAGATCGACATGGACAACCAGAACTTCCAGATGAGCCTGTACGCGGCGGGCTCTCACTACGAGAACGGCGCGGTGGTGTGCGAGCTCCACTACGAGCCCGGCGCTTACCAGTTCTTCGCCGGGGATTTCGTGCCCGACGGCTTCGACGGCGTGCGGGAGGCCTTTATCGGCGCGTACCACACGGAGCGCGATCCCCAGGGCGTGGAAACGGGGCGTCTGTCCGGCTCCACCGAGCTGGGCGGCAACCCCTGCGGCGCATTGCAGAAAAAGCTGACCCTGGCCCCCGGCCAGGAGGTGAGGGTGCTGTTTTACCTGGGTACAGGCCGGGGCGATGCCGCCCAGAGCGCCCGGGAGCGCTATGACCGGGCCGGGACCGACCGCGCATTTGCCGAGCTGCGCGCCTTCTGGGACGAAAAGCTCGGCGCGCTGCAGGTGAAAACGCCCCACGAGAATATGGACCGCTCCCTGAACATCTGGAATTTGTACCAGAGCGAGGTGAACGTGCTCTTTTCCCGCTTTTCTTCCTTTATCGAGGTCGGCGGGCGCACGGGCCTGGGCTATCGGGACACGGCCCAGGACGCCATGTGCATCCCCCACGCGGAGCCGGATATGTGCCAGAGGCGCATCCTCCAGCTGCTGCACGGGCAGATGAGGGAGGGCTACGGCCTGCACCTGTTCGACCCCGCCGTCCTGGAAAAGCAGGAGGACGGCGGCTTCAAGTCTCCCACGGTGATCCCGGAGGCCGACAAAAAGAGCATGCTCCACGGCATCAAGGACGCCTGTGCCGACGACGCGCTGTGGCTCATCCCGGCGATCGTCGAGAACGTGCGCGAGAGCGGCGACCTTTCCTTCTTTGACCGTACCGTCCCCTTCGCCGATGAGGGCAGCGGCACCGTATGGGAGCACATGCGGGCGGCGCTGGACTTTTCCTACCGCCAGGTGGGCAGCCACGGCGTCACCAAGGGCCTCAGAGCGGACTGGAACGACTGCCTGAATCTGGGCGGCGGCGAGAGCGCCATGGTGGCCTTCCTGCTGGTCTGGGCCACTAACCACTTCCTGGACGCCGCCCACGCCCTGGGCCGGACGGAGGACGTGAGCCGATACACCGCCCTCAAAGAGCGGATGGAAGAGACCTGCCGCAAGACCCTGTGGGATGGGCAATGGTTTCTCAGGGGCTTCACCGCCCAGGGGAAGCCCATCGGCAGTCATGAGGCGAAGGAAGGCAAGGTGCACCTGGAAAGCAACACCTGGGCCGTGGTCTCCGGCGCCGCCAGCCGTGATCAGGGCCTCTCCTGCATGGACGCGGTGGACGAATGGCTGTATACCCCCTACGGGCTGATGCTGAACGCGCCCTCCTTCGTGACCCTGGACGACAGCGTGGGCTTCGTCACCCGGGTCTATCCCGGCGTCAAGGAAAACGGCGCGGTGTTCAGCCACCCGAACCCCTGGGCCTGGGTGGCGGAATGCATGCTGGGCCGCGGCAGCCGAGCCATGAAGTTCTATGACGCCCTGCTGCCCGAAAACCAGAACGACCTGATGGAGGTCCGCCAGGCGGAGCCCTACACCTACTGCCAGTTCATCATGGGCCGCGACCACACCGCCCACGGCCGGGCCAGGCACCCCTTCATGACCGGGTCCTCCGGCTGGGCCTACTACGCCGCCACCCGCTACATGCTGGGCATCCGCCCGGGCTTTGACGGGCTCGTCGTGGATCCCTGCATCCCAAAGGACTGGGACGGCTTCGAGGCCGAACGGCGCTGGCGCGGCGCGGTCTACCGGATCCGGGTCACGAACCCCCGCCATGTGGAAAAGGGCGTGCGCTCGCTCCGGGTGGACGGGCAGGAGGCCGCGGCCATCCCCGTGTTCACGGAGGGCACCCATACAGTCGAGGTTGAAATGGGATGACACTTTGCGGTATAATGAACTAAAATAACACAGAGAGGCGAACGGACATGATCACATTCGGTACCGGCGGCTGGCGGGCCGTCATCGGCGAAGAGTTCACCAAGGACAATATCCGGCGGATCGCCGCCGCGCTGGCCCGGCGCATGGTGCGGGAGGGGTGCGCGGAAAGCGGCATCTGCACCGGCTATGACCGGCGCTTCCTGAGCCGCGAGGCCTGCATCTGGTTTTCCGAGGTCATGGCCGGCGAGGGCGTGAAGGTGCACTTCGTGAACCTGAACTGCCCCACGCCCCAGATCATGTTCACGGTCAAGAACATGGGCCTCCAGTACGGGGCCATGGTCACGGCCAGCCATAACCCCGCCATCTACAACGGCATCAAGCTGTTCACTTTCGGCGGCCGGGACGCCACCGAAGCCTACACCAACGCCATCCAGGAGGACGCCAACGCCCTGGATCCCGCCACCATCCGCGTCCTCGATTTCAACGAGGCGCGGGAGTCGGGCCGCATCGTCTTCATCGATCCCCGGGACGCTTACCTGGACTCCATCCTCCGGCAGATCGACACCGACGCCATCCGCCGCCGGCGCCTCCGGGCGGTGCTGGACCCCATGCACGGCACCAGCCTCAACGGCCTGCTGACCATCCTGTATACCGCCCGGTGCGACGTGGACGTCATCAACGACCAGCACGACGCCTTCTTTGGTCGCCACCTGCCCGCGCCCGCGCCGGACACGCTATTGGACCTGCAGACCGCCGTGCGTGAGCACAACGCGGACGTGGGCATCGCCACCGACGGCGACGCGGACCGGCTGGGCATCATTGACGAGAAGGGCAACTACGTTTCCGCCAACGAGATCCTGGCCCTGTTGTACTGGTACCTGATGGAGTACAAGGGCTGGCGCGGCGCGGCGGTGCGCAACATCGCCACCACCCACCTGCTGGACCGGGTGGCCGAGGCCTACGGTCAGCAGTGCATCGAGGTGCCGGTGGGTTTCAAGCACATCTCCTCGGGCATGGACGAGTACGATGCCCTGATCGGCGGCGAATCCTCCGGCGGCCTGACGGTGCGCGGGCACATCAGCGGCAAGGATGGTCTGTACGCGGCCAGCCTGCTGGTGGAAATGCTGTGCGTCACGGGCAAGTCCATGAGCCAGCTGGTCCAGGGCCTGTACGACCGCTTCGGCGAAGCGCACATGGCGGAATACGACTGGGCGCTGACGGACGAGCGCAAGGCCCAGATCCAGCATAAGCTGATGGAAGAAAAGCAGCTCCCGGCCTTCCCCATCCCCGTGGATCACGTGAGCTACCGGGACGGCTGCAAGGTCTACCTGAAGGGCGGCTGGGTAATCGTGCGCTTTTCCGGCACGGAGCCCCGGGTGCGCATCTTTGCCGAGGCGGACACCATCCACCACGCGAAGACCCTGGTCGGCATCATGGCCCGGGAGTTTGCACTCCCCTTCGACGCATAATTGACGGAGCACAGCGGTATGACAGAGAAAGATCTGAAAAAAGACCGGCATCGGTTCAGCGCGGCGTTCAATACGCTGCGCTTTCAGGTGATCGCCATCATGCTGCTGTGCTATTTTATCCCCGCGCTGTTTCTGGGCCTGTTCACCCAGCAGGTGCTGTTGAAGGGCCTGCAGGAGAAAACGGCGGCGGCCCTGACCAGCGGCGCGGAGCACGCCTGGACCCTGACGGCCCAGAACATCGAGCACGCCATCCAGCTGGGGCGCGACGCCATTTACGACGGCGAGCTGGCCGACGCCTACAGCCGCTGGAGCAGCGGGAGCATGACCGGCGCGGAATACCTGCGCCAGGGCCGCAGCTACCTGGACCGGAAGTACAGCCGCGATCCCCTCTTCACCTTCGCCGCCTGTTTCCCCTTGAGCCAGCCCGGCCTGTTCATGTACACGCGCTCCGGCAACGCCGGGGCCATGGACTTCCTCAAAAACGCCCAGGAGCGCGTGATGGAGCTGGGCGAGACCCTGGACACCCGCAGCCGCTTTACCGAGTACGACGGCCAGCTGTACCTGGTGCGCAACCTGGTCAACCTGCGCATGGAGCGCTATGGCATGCTGATCCTGGGCATCGACCCCAAAGCCCTGTTCGCCCCCATTGACCGTCTGACCGCCGACTGGAATGCGGAGAGCGCCCTGATGCTGGACAGCTTCGGGGAGCCGGGGCTGCCCTGGGCCGACTACGCCCCGGGCCTCACGGACGTGCAGGAAAGCGACAGCATCCGCTATGTGCGCAGCTCCGACACGGATGAATACGAGCTGCGCCTCAGCCTGTCCCTCGACCGCCGGGAGCAGTATAAGGAAGTCTACGCCTTCCGCCGGCTCGTGGCGGTCATGTACCTGCTGCTCATTCCCATCCTGCTGTTGATCGCCCTGTATGTGCGCAAGCGCATCGTCAAGCCCATCACCCTGCTTTCGGACGCCTCCCGGCGCATCGAGGCGGGCGAGCTGGGCGTCACCGTGCCCATGCGGGGCGGGGACGAGCTCGGCAACCTGGGCGTCTCCTTCTCCAACATGTCCACGCGGCTGAAGGAGCTGATCGACAGGACCTACAAGGAAGAGATCGACCTGAAGAACGCCCAGATCCAGGCGCTGCAGAGCCGCATCAATCCCCACTTCATCAATAACGCCCTGGAGGACATCAACTGGCAGGCCCGCATCGACGGGTCGGAGACCATCTCCTCCATGGTCACCTCCCTGTCCGTGCTTTTGAACGCCACCATGGCCCGGAAGGGCCGCCGCATGGTGACCCTGAAGGATGAGATGGAGGTGGCGGAGGCCTACATCTATTTCGTCCAGCAGCGCTTCGGCAGCGACCTCAGCATCGAAAAGGACCTGGAGGAAAGGGCCTATAACAGCATCGTCCCGCTGCTGACCGTCCAGCCGGTGCTCGAAAACGCCGTGGAGCACGGCATCGCCCCGGCGGGCGGCGGGAAGATCGCGCTTACCTGCCGGCGGGCGGGCGAGTGCCTGCAGATCACCATCGCGAACACCGGAAAGCCGCTGGGGACGGAGGACAGGGCCCGGATCGACGCCGCCCTGCGGGGCGAGACCACGACCGGCGACCACTTGGGCCTGGCCAACATCGCGAACCGCCTGCGGCTCATCTACGGCGGCCGCGCCTCGATCCGCGTATATACCGACGCGGCCCGGCAGACCGTGGTGCAGATGGACATCCCTCAGGGAGAGGAATAAGGGGGGCTGACAAAGATGCAACCGATCAAATACAGGATGACCGCGGCGCTTTTGTGTCTGTCCCTCATCCTCTGCCTGTCAACCGGCGCAGCAGCGGACGGTGTCCGCCTGCGCACCGTCAGCTCCTTCGCGGGGGCGGACACGGCGGCGGAGGCCTATGTGGATATCCTGAAGGAGTATGAGTCGCGGACCGGCAACACGGTCACGGACGAGTCCGCCACCAGCGACGAGACCTGGAAGACCGGCGTCCTCAACGACTTCGCCGCGGGCAACGAGCCAGACGTGCTCTTTTTCTTCGCGGCCAGCGCCGATTCCGCGCCGATCCTGTCCAAGGTGGTGCCCATTGCGGAGATCAACGCCGCCTATCCTGAACTGGCCTTGCCCGAAAACCCCGCCCTCCGTGAGGAGGACGGCCGCATCTACGCGATCCCGGCGCGCTCCTACTGGGAAGGGCTGTACGTGAACACGGACCTGTTCGAGGCCTGCGGCCTGGACCTGCCCACCGACTGGGAGAAGCTGATGACGGCCATCCGGCGCTTCAAAGAGGAGGGGATCGTGCCCATCTCCGTCTCCCTGACGGACATCCCCCACTACCTGGCGGAGTTCGTGATCCTGGCCTGTGCCACGGCGGAAGAACAGCAGGCCCGCCCCCGCAGCATGGAAGAGGTGCCGGAGTCCTGGATCGAGGCCATGGCGCTGATCCGGGAGCTGTATGAGGCCGGAGCCTTCGCCGAGGACGCCGACGCCACCTATGAGAGCGCCGCCACCGAGCTGTTCCGCGCCAAGAAGGCGGCCATGCAGTTCGACGGCAGCTGGCTGGCCTCGTCCCTGCCCGCCGAGAATATGGACACGATCGCCGTGCTGCCCATGCCCCTGCGCTCGGGCGAAGGGGCCGCGGACTGCTATATCGGCGGCATTTCCATGGGCTTTTACCTGACCCGCCGGGCCTGGAACAGCCATGAGCGCCGCGGTGCCGCCGTCGACCTGCTCAGGGAGCTCACCCGGCCCGAAAGCCTGCGCAGGCTGGGCAATCAGGCGGTCGCCGGACGGCTGCTGACCTCCGCCGAGGCGATGGCCGACGGGCGGCAGATGCTGAGCCCCCTGCAGGACGCCATGCACCGGGAGGCCCGGGAGGTGTGGCTGCTGGAATGCATCCCGGCGGTGGCCTCCGGCGCCATGACCGCCCGGGAATGCTGGGAAAAGGTCATGTCCCTTTCCCCTTTCGGAGAGTGAGGTGAAAGTATGTACCGCGTCATCCTGGTGGACGACGAGCGCCTGATCATCCGCGGCCTTTCCAGCGTCGTGCCCTGGCAAAAGCTGGGCTGCGAGGTGGTCGGCACCGCCTATGACGGCAGCACGGGCCTGCGCCTGATCCGCGAGCTGCAGCCGGACATCGTGCTGACGGATATCCGCATGCCCAATATGGACGGCCTGACCATGCTGGCAGCGCTCCACAGCGAGTTTCCCCGCATGCAGACCTCTGTGCTGACGGCGTACCGGGATTTTGACTACGCCCGCGAGGCCATCCACCTGGGGGTCTGCCGCTACCTGCTGAAGCCCAGCGACATGAACGAGCTGACCGAGGCCATCCGCCAGATGACCGCGCGGCTGGACGCCCTGCCTCCCGCCCGGGAGGAAGAGCCGGACGCCAGCAGCAGCGCCGCGGGCAACTACGTAGTGCAGATGGCGCTGGAATACATGAAGGCCCATGCCGCGGAGCCCCACCTTTCCCTCAACGATGTGGCAGAGCACGTCTATGTGAGCCAGTGGCACCTGTCCAAGCTCCTCAACCGGGAGACGGGCCAGAGCTTTTTTGACCTGCTGGGCGGCATGCGCATCGAGCTGGCCAAGCAGCTGCTGGCCAACCCCGCCCTGCGCGTGCATGAGGTGGCGGAACAGACCGGCTACGCCGATGTGGCGCATTTTTCCAAGAGCTTCAAGAAGTTCGCCGGCTGCACCCCCGGCGAGTACCGCAACAGGAGTGCCGGGAGGTAAGGCGCATTCCCGTGCGGCACCGGAGTAGAAACATATGAAGAAGCTGCTGATATTCTGGGCGGTCCTGCTCATCCTGACGGCTGCCGCGCCCGCCCTGGCCGACTTGCTGCGCACTCACGGCGTGACTGTGTACGTCTGCGGCCACGATCACGGCTTTTACACCCTGGAGGAAATGGGCCTCCGGCAGATCACCGTGGGCCAGCCCCAGGCCTATCCGAGTTGGGCAGGCGTCATAGAAAAGACGGATTTCGGCTTTTTCTGGCGGACGGAAGCGCTCTACGCGCCGGACGCGCCCGCCTACCGGGCCCTGAAAAGCGCGACGGCAACATCGAGCTGGGCTTCCCGGTCTACAGCCGCGGCTTCATGCCCCGCGGGCCCATCAAGAAGGAAGAGGGCAATATCAACACCGAGATCATGTGCGGCGGCGTCAAGGTAGCCCCCGGCGATCTGGTGGTGGGCGACAGCGACGGCGTGTGCGTGATCCCGAAGGAATACATCGAGACCGTGCTGGCCGAGGCCGAAAAGAAGCAGGCCTACGAAGACAACCGCGAAAAGACCATCGCCGCCTACCGCAAGGCCAAGGCAGAAGGCACCGAGCTGCCCCAGCTGGCTCCGCAGTGGGTACTGGATATGCTGAATCAATAAGCAGACACTCAACGCTCCGACGGATCATCCGCCGGAGCTTTTTTATTGAGTTTCCGCTTGCCTATTATAAGGCCTGCTGATATAATGGCCCCGACAGAAAACTACGTTTTGCCGTAGACCGCAGGAGGAATGACACATGGAAAGATGGATCCGCGCGAAATATCTGCCGGGCATCCCGCTGGGCGAGGACGGCCGCCGCGTGACGGCGGGCCCCGCTCACATCGCGCTGTCGCGCAGGGCTGCGCGGGAGGGCATGGTGCTGTTGAAGAACGAGGGCGGCGCGCTGCCGCTGAAGGAGGGCACCAAGGTCGCCCTGTTCGGGAAGGCTGCCATCGACTACGTGAAGGGCGGCGGAGGCAGCGGGGACGTGACGGTGCCCTATGTCCACAGCCTGTACGACGGGCTCAGGCCCCTGATCGGGGAGGACGCGGTCTTTCCCGGCACGGTGGGCTGGTATCAAGACTATGTGGCCGCGCAGTATGCCGAGGGCTGGATGCCCGGCATGGTGGCGGAGCCCCCGATCTCCGATGAGATGCTCAGCGCTGCCCGGGATTTCACGGACACGGCGGTGATCTCCATCAGCCGCTTTTCCGGCGAGGGCTGGGACCGGAAGTCCCCGGACGCGCCGGTCCGGCCGGCGGAGCACTTCGCGGGCGACGTGGTGAACATGAGCGACAAGCTCTTTGAGAAGGGAGACTTCTACCTTTCCAACGCGGAGCGGGCCATGGTGGAGAAGGTCAGCAGCGCCTTCCCGAAGACCATCGTGGTGCTGAACGTCGGCGGCATGGTGGAGACCGCGTGCTTCAAAGAGAATCCCCGCATCCAGGGCCTACTGATGGCCTTCCAGGGCGGCATGGAGGGCGGCGACGCGGCGGCGGAGCTGCTGTTCGGCCTCGCCTGCCCCAGCGGCAAGCTGCCGGACACCTATGCCCGGGAGCTGAACGACTACCCCGGCTGCACCCACTTCTATGACAGCGACGATTATGTCAACTACGAAGAGGATATCTACGTCGGCTACCGCTACTTCGAGACCCTGCCCGGCGCTCAGGATAAGGTGGTCTACCCCTTCGGCTTCGGCCTGAGTTATACCCGCTTTGAGCTGAGCGGCGAGCGCATCCGCGTTATCGGCGACGAGGTGGAGGCCTGCGTCCGCGTGACCAACACGGGCAGCCGCGAAGGCCGCGAGGTGGTGCAGGTCTACTGCGCCGCGCCCCAGGGCAGACTCGGCAAGCCCGCCAAGGCGCTGACGGGCTATCAGAAGACCCGCCTGCTGGCCCCCGGCGAGGAGGAGGAGATCACGATCCGCTTCCCCGTGAGCGCCTTTGCCAGCTACGACGACCTGGGCAAGGTCGCCCGGTCCGCCTGGGTGCTGGAAGCGGGCGAGTACCGCTTCTTCATCGGCACCAGCGTGCGGGACGGCCGCTTCGCGCCGGAAAGCTGGGTCCTCAAAGAGGACCGGATCGTGGAACAGCTGACGGCCCGGATGGTGCCCACCGATCTGCCCCGCCGCCTGCGGGCAGACGGCACCTGGGAGGAGCTGCCCACCGCTCCGCGCAATGATTTTAACGCCACCGTGCTCCCGCGCATGACGCCGGAGGAGACCTTCTCCCTCCCAGCCGTCCGGGGGTTCAAGCAGCTCATGTCCTTCGCCGATCAGAATAAAAAGCCGACCCTGCAGGACGTGACGGACGGGAAGCTGACCTTGGACGAATTCGTTTCCGCCCTGCCGGACGAAAACCTGGCCTGCCTGCTGGGCGGCCAGCCGAACGTGGGCCTGGCGAACACCTTCGGCTACGGCAATGATCCGGAGTACGGGATCCCCAACGTCATGACGGCGGACGGCCCTGCGGGCATCCGCTTCCGCCCGGGGCTGGGCGTCACCACCACGGCCTTCCCCTGCGCCACGCTGCTGGCCGCCACCTGGGATGAGGAGATCGTCCGGGAGGTGGGCGCTGCCGCCGCCCTGGAGGCCAAGGAAAACAACATCATGGTCTGGCTGGCCCCGGGCGTCAACATTCACCGCAATCCCCTGTGCGGCAGGAACTTTGAATACTATTCCGAGGACCCGCTGCTGGCGGGCAGGCAGGCGGCCAGCCTGATCAAGGGCGTGCAGTCCGAGCACATCGCCGCGACGCCCAAGCATTTTGCCCTGAACAACAAGGAGACCAACCGCCAGGAAAGCGACTCCCGCGCCTCCGAGCGCGCCATCCGGGAGATCTACCTGCGCCAGTTCGAGATCATCGTCCGGGAAGCGCACCCCTGGTCCATCATGACCAGCTACAACATCATCAACGGCCACCGCGCCAGCGAGAACAAGGACCTGCTGACCGGCATCCTGCGGGAGGAGTGGGGCTTTGACGGCATGGTGACCACCGACTGGTGGACCCACGGCGAGCACTACAAGGAGGCCGCCGCCGGCAACGACATGAAGATGGCCACCGGCTTCCCCGAGCGCCTGCTGGCCGCCAAGGAAAAGGGCGCCATCACCCGCGCAGAAATGGAAAAGGCCGCCCGGAACGTGCTGGGCCTGATCCTGAGGCTGGATTAACCAGAAGCACACAAAGCAGCCGCTCTGTCCACGCAGAGCGGCTGTTCTTTGTATGCTTCCGGATTATTTGACGGTGATGATGGAAAGGAACCTCACGTTCCGGCGGCTGTTGGGGTCGCCGAAGACCACCAGCTGAGCACCGGGGGTGCCGTCCTCGATGCCGGATACGGGCTTACCATCCATCTCGATCACGACATAGACGCGGGCATCCTCCCGGATCTCGTCTCCGGTCAGCACGGCGGTGTACTGATCGGCGGATTCGGCGGTCACCTCGGTGATCTCCGCCGCTTTGATCCCGTTGGCCTCCAGCAGCTCCTTGAGCTCGATGCCGCGGTAGGTGTGGGCATGATGATCGCCCTTGCCGTCGACGATCTCGCCCTCAAAGTCGACTTTTCCCAGGTCGCTCAGGGCCACGGCGATGCTCTTGTCCCCCAGCTTGAGGGTGATCGCGTTCTCCAGCTCCTTCTCGGCCTGAGAGGAGCGGACGTACAGGCCCACGCCGACGGTGGCGGCCAGCAGGACGCAGACGCATGCGATGATCCAGATCTTCTGATTCTTCATGATTGTTTTCTCCCTTCCAGTTTGACGATATTTTTGACGCGCTCATGCAGCAGATAAGCGCAGGTCCCCCCGATCAGCCCGGAGCAGGCCGCGATCAGCAGCCAAAGCAGCAGGGCCACGCCCCCGAGATGGAAAACCAGGACGTTGCTCAGCGCCGCGCTGCCGAGGCATGACAGCATCGACGCGCAGAGGAAGTAGGGCAGTCCCTTGTTTTTCATCACCAGCGCGGCGCAGTCGATGATCAGGCCGGGCAGGGTGTAGGTGAATACGGCGAGCGGCCCCTGATAGCCGCTCATGCCCAAGGCCAGGGCCAGCAGACCCTGGATCAGGCCCATCAGGGTAGCTGAGCCAAAAAAAGGAACAGCTTCCCTGCCGATGACCAGGAAAGCAAGCGAGAAGCCCACCGCCGCGCTCCCTCCGGGGATACGGAAAAAATCCGTCAACACGTTGGTTACGGGAGATATGATGCGTTTGGTCAGCAGCCCCAGCAGCAGGCAGAAAGCCATCAGCGTGAGCTGCCGCGCGGATAAACGGTTCATGTTCTCGTCTCCTTCTCAGAATGGAAAGTCATACCGTTTCCAATATGGCTCTTGCGGGATCGCTCCCGCGCGGTCCACAGCTCTTGGCGTTCTATCCGCTTTAGATCCGTGGACTCGGAAACTTCAGGCGCAGCATTTGCAGTTGTGTGGTCCTTATCGGACAATGTCCGGCGGGGCCGGCGTTTTCGGCGGATGACCGCCCGGCAGCACCTCCTTGATCAGCTCAACGCGTCCTGCTTCATTCCTCCCGCAGCAGACGCATGATCTCGTGTTCGATCCCGTTCCGGTTCTCTTCGGTCACCGTCAGCACCCGGACCCGGGGATGAGAAATGATGAAGCTGTGCCAGGGCTGATCCTGGCGCAGCACCCCGAGGACGGGGATATTCCCGTCCAGGCGCTCCAGGATCGCTTGCTGGAACAGGGGCGCGTCCTTTTCCAGATGGCCCAGTTCGTCCATCAGGATCAGGGCTTCTTTGTGTTCCCCCGCCTCGCGGAGCAGCTGCACGCCCAGGCTGTCGAAGCGCCCCGGCAGGGGACGCATCTTCCCGTCCTCACGGACGGCCACCAGATGGCTCTCATCCGCCAGATCGGGCTGATCGGGCGGGACCATGTACAGGGCGGAGCCGCCCTTTTCCCCGGCTAAAAACCGGGTCAGGAAGCCCCGGCAGGGCAGGCCCAGGGCGTCCACAGCACGGCGGACCGCCCAGCTTTTGCCGACCTGCCTCTCCCCTGTCAGGAATACGTGCATAAGGCCGGTCTCAGGCGTTCGCCGTGACTTCCGTGCTCTCCTCCGTCTTCTTTTTGTGCACGAAGCGGATGATCTGCACGGAGATCTCGTACAGGATGATCATGGGGATCATCAGCATGATCTGGCTGACCACGTCCGGTGGCGTCAGGATGGCCGCGAACACGGCGATGGCCAGGATCACGTATTTGCGGGCCTTCGACGCGGACTGATAGCTGATCATCCCTTTGCGCGCCAAGAGGTACATGACGATGGGCAGGTCAAACATCAGCCCGAAGGGCAGCACAAAGCTCAGCACGAAGTTGAAGTAATCCTTCACGTTCCACAGCGTCTCGGCGACGTTGGTGCCGGCCTCCCAGAACAGGTCCACCGTCAGGGGGAAGATGACCGTGTAGCAGAACACGACGCCGATCACGAACAGCACCAGCGCCGAAAAGAACAGCAGGCGGAAGGCCCGCTTTTCCTTTTCGTACAGGGCCGGGGCAATAAAGGTCCACAGCTGCCAGATGACCACCGGCATCGCGCAGACCAGCGCGGCGACCAGGCACACCTTGAACTTCATGACCAGCGCGTCGCTGACCGCGGTGCTGATGACATCGATCCCGCGGTCCCGGACGGGCTGCAGGATGAAGGCGACCAGCGGATCGCAGAAGCCGTAGAACAGCACGGCAAACACGACCAGCACCGCGGAGGCGGAAACGATCAGCACCTTGCGCAGAGCCCGGATGTGCTCCGCCAGTGCCTGCTTCTTTTCCACATTCAGGTCCTGGGCGTTTTCCACCTTGGCCGTCCCTGCTTGCTGGGCGGCCTTCTGTCCCTCACTCACGCCTTTTTCTCGTCAGCGTTCTTTTCGGCCGTCTCGCCTTCGGTCTCCTCGGGCTTGACTTCCTTCTTGAACTCACGGATGCTCTGGCCCAGCGCCTTGCCGACGCCCGCCAGCTTGCCGCCGCCGAAAATGACCAGTACCAGTAAAAGGATCAGCAGGATCTCAGTGACTCCGATGCGCATACAAACTTCCTCCTGTTATTTTTTGTGTCCGGGTAGCCCGTCCTTGACGTCGTGCTTCGCCTCGTCGACCGCCTTGCGGGCCTCGCTGACAGCGTCCTTCAGCTCCATCCGGGGGTCAGACTCCCTGATCAGGGTATTGACCTCGCGGTTGGTGTCCTTCAGGTCCTCCAGGGTCTCGTCCAGTCCGGTCTCTTCCTTGAACTCATTGAACATCTCGCGCAGCTGCCTTACCCAGCGTCCGATCGCGCGGCCCACCTTCGGCAGGTCCTTGGGACCGACGATGATAAAAGCAACCAGCAGGATCAGGATAAGTTCCGAAGAACCCAGATTAAACATGCTCCCTATGACCTCCCGTCAACACTCAGCACGGGTATTGTACCACTTTATGACTGTCAATGCAACTGCAACTAAAGAATGGGCGCCGGCTCAGGAGCCGGCGCCCAAGTGCCTTTACGGGTTTTCGTAAATGCCTACCTCATACCATTCATGCAGGTATTCGGCATAGTGTTTATCCAGACTCTGCTTGCTGTAGAAAGCTTTCTGGCCGTTGGAGGCTTCGATGACGTCGATGTCCGCGTACTGCGGATCGGCAGCGAACCGGGCGGCAGCGCCCAGCAGCTCGTCCTCGGTGAACCAGAACGGCGTGTCCATCAGCTTGCGGAATTCGGTAGCCTTGGGATACAGCTTGGAATCCTGACGGGTCACGGTGGCGATGGTGTGCAGGATGTCCTTTTCCTGGATCATGCTGTCCAGCGCCGCATAGTGATGGGTCATGATCGTGCTGTCGTAGTACCAGGTGTCCTTGCGGCCCTTCAGTACTGCGATATCCTTCAGCTCCTGCGCGGGCTCTCCGTGCTCCAGGGCCTTCAGAAGATCGCTCGTTTCTTCCTTGGTCAGGCCCACGGGAGGCTTACGGAGCAAAGCCTTTTTGCTGGTGGTCTTGCTCTTTTCGGTAGCGGAGCGCAGCGCCTGATACAGCAGCTGCGCGCCGTTTACCTTGATCTCATTCTCGCTCATAGTCAGGGAAGAAGGCCCTTGGCCTCGAGTTCATCGGCCACGTCCTTCAGACCAAATTTTTCGAGCGATTCACGGGTCGGGCAGCCCAGCTTCTCATCCCAGCCGAACTGCTGATAGAACATGGTCAGGGCCTTCTGCCAGTCCTCGCGCTCCATCTTGACGGTGCCGGGGGTGAAG
>CADAPM010000006.1 GCA_902789795.1 uncultured Eubacteriales bacterium | reverse complement strand
TACCAATCCAAGCCGGACCGTTATCTGCATAACCGGTTTTCAATTCAATGTATTTGATATTCATCATATACCTCCTAAAACATACGGCAGGGATCATCATTCAACCTGTGGTCACGACCCGGATCGAGACATCAATACGACTGATTCAATGTGCTCCGTATGCGGGAAGAGGTCGAAGGGCCAGACGGGGCTGCAAGCGTATCCGGCTTTTGCCAGCTCCTTCACGTCCCTCGCCTGGGTCCTGGGATCACAGGAGATATATACGATCTTTCCGGGGCGCAGGGCCTTGAGCGCGTCCAGCATGGCGGGGCTCATGCCCTCCCGGGGCGGGTCCACCAGCACAACATCCGCCTCAATGGAGCGGGTCTTCAGCACGGTCGCCGCGTCCCCGCGTTCAAAGCGGATATTGCCGATCCCGTTTTCCTTCGCGATCCGCTGGGCCAGGCGGACGGCGGACGGGTTCTGCTCGATGCCGACGACCTCCTTCGCCTTGCCCGCGGCCAGCATGCCGATCAGGCCGATGCCGCAATAGGCGTCGATGACCCGCTCGCTGCCCGTGAGCCCGGCCAGCTCGATGGCCTTATGATAGAGCTTTTCCGCCATTTCCGTGTTGACCTGATAGAACGCCCGGGAGGATAGAAAGACCTTCAGCCCGCACATCTCATCCGCGATCACGGGCGTGCCATCCAGCACCGTCTCCTCAAAGCCGAGCACCGCGCTGCCGGGCCGGTCATTGACATTCTGGATGACCCCGCGGACGGCAGGGATCCTCTCCCGCAGCTCCCGGGCCACCGCCTTCCCTACCGCAAACTCTCGGGACGCGGTCACCAGCGTCACCAGCGCCTGATCCGTCCGCGCCGCATAGCGGACCTGGATAAAGCGCAACAAGCCCGTCTTTTTCCGCTCGTCCCAGGCCTGGACACGATGCGCCGACAGGATCTCCCGGGCGGTGTTCACGATGCGCACCGCCTGCGCGTTCTCCAGCAGGCAGTCCTCCTGCCGCAGGACATAATGCGTGCCGTAGACGTACTGCCCGGTCATCAGCCCGTCCCGGTCATAGGCCGCCGCCGCGATGATCTTGTTGCGGTAGCGGAAGGGCTCCGCCATGCCGGTGATGGGCATGACCTTTTCAAACAGGGCTTCGACCTGCTTCTGCTTATGATTGAGCTGCTTTTCATAGGGCACGCTCAGCCGCGTGCAGCCGCCGCAGCGCTTGGCCTGCAAGGGACAATGGGCCATGTTCCCGGCCTCCTTACTCTGATTCATTCTGCCGCGCTCCGGCCGGCGATAAGCCCCGTCGCGAAAGCGAACTGCAGGTTGTATCCGCCGCAGTCGCCGTCCACATTGACCACTTCACCGGCGAAGTGCAGCCCCGGGCGCAGGCGGGAAGCCATCGTGGCGGGCTCGATCTCCGCCGTGTCGATCCCGCCGCAGGTGACCTGCGCGTACTGCATGGGCCGTACGCCTTTAACCCGCAGCCTGAGGCCGGTCAGGAAGGCCGCCGTCTCCCGGACGTCCTTCACCGGGCACAGGGCTGCCAGGGCATCCGGCACCAGTCCTGTCAGCATGGCGGCACGTCCGAAGCGCCGTTCCCGCTCAAAGAGCAGCGCCGCCGTCCGGCCATAAGCGTCGGCAGCCGGTTCCGCCTCCCGGGCATAGACGCGTTCCTCCGGGAAATAGACCGGAGAAAAGTCCAGCTCCAGCTCCGGCGACCGCCCTCGCTCCAGGCACTCCTGGGCGTCCCGGGCCAGCTGCATGACGCAGATGCCGCTCACGCCGTAATCGGTGAACAGCACCTCTCCGGACGAAGCCGCCACCCATTTCCCGTCGCAGAGCAGCCGCACGCGGGCGGGCAAGCGAAGGCCGCTCAGCCGCCGGAATTTGCCCAGCTCCGCCTCCAGCGGCGCCAGCCCGCCGAAAGTGGGCGTCAGGTGATGTCCCAGGCCTTCCGCCAGGGCGTAATCCTGGGGCCGGTTGCCCAGCCCGCCGCCTGCCAGGCCGCCGGTGGCCAGGATCAGGCGCTCCGCGCTGAACGCTCTCCCGTCCGCCGTCCGGACCGTCCATCGGCCTTCCTCCCCGGTGACCGCCTCCACGTCCGCATCCGTAACCAGACGCACACCGCGTTCCGCCATGCGGGCCGTCAGCAGGCTCAGCACGCTGGAGGCCTGCTGGGTCGCCGGGTACACCCGGCCCTCCGGATCCGTGTACAGGGGCAGTCCCCAAGTGTCCAGCTGCGCCATGACCGACTCCGGCGGGCAGACGGTAAAGACCTTCCGGGCGAAGGCCGCGTCTCCGAAATAGACCGGCTCCCCCCGATGGGCCAGGTTGCAGCGCCCGTTGCCGGTCGCCAGCAGCTTTTTTCCGGGCTTGGGCCGCCGCTCCAGCAGCGTCACCTGCGCCCCCGCCTCCGCAGCGGCCAGCGCCGCCGCCATTCCCGCCGGGCCTCCGCCCACGATCAGTATCCGCATCATTCCGCTCCGTTTTTCCGTGATCTCTGGCATCGTCAGAAACTATGCATCCTTTGTATTATATATCAAAAAAACCGCTCCCACAAGGGGAGCGGCGGGGAGAAGCCAAAGGGGTCGATCACTCGCCCACGGCCTCGTCAGATTCGATTTCTGCGTCTTCGACGTCTGCTTCATCGGCAGCCGCTTCATCGGCAGCCGCTTCATCAGCAGCCGCATCCAGCGACTCGATCAGCTCGGTGTTCCGGACCACCAGGGAATCGGCCACCTTGGCGGCGATGGCGGCTTCCGCGGCGTCATACTGCTTCTCCTGCACCAGCTGAGCGGTCAGCTCGGCCAGCAGGTCGTCCGTCAGCTCCACGGGGCCGCCGGGCACGTCGTCCAGATAGTAGAGGATGTGCACGCCATAGCTGCCCAGCACGGGCTTGGAATGGTCGCCCGGCTTCTGCATTTCTTCGGAGAAGGCGGCATCGCGGAACACGGGATCCCACATGATGCTTTCGGGGTGCACCAGATAGCCTTCGGTGAAGTCTTCGCCGGTATCCTGATTGTATTCAGGCGCGATGGCGGCAAACTCCTCGCCATTGGCCAGGCGGGTCTCGATCTCGTCGATGGTCTTCTTCAGGCTGGCGATGACCATGTCATCCAGCGCCTTCTGCAGCTTCTCATAGGGGTCTTCTTCGGGTTCAGCCTCAGTCTCGGCGGCTTCTTCCGCTGCGGGCTCCGCTTCAACTTCCGGGGCCTCGGCGGCCTCTTCAGCGGGCTCCGCTTCGGGGGCTTCTTCCGCTGCGGGCTCCGCAGCTACAGGCTCGGCGGCTTCCGCTTCGGCGGGCTCGGCAGCCTCAGCGGCTTCCGGGGTCTCGGCGGTTTCGTCAGACTCGGCTTCCGGTTCTTCGGCGGCTTCCTCTTCGGGCTCAACCGCTTCCTCTTCGGCTTCCGGCTCCGCCTTTTCCTTCAGGGCTTCCAGGGCTTCGCAGGCGGTCGTATAGGCGGTCATCACGTCCTCATCCGGCTTCAGCAGGATGTGGATCACGCGGCGGTAGCCGTCCGGCGTGAACTTGAATTCACGGCCCATGTACACCTGGTACAGCTCATACATAGAGGCGCTGTTCCCGACTTCGGCCTGTTCCCTGGCCGCAATGCTGTTCAGATAGGCCAGGACCTCCTCGCGGGTGACAGAGGCGGGATCCACCAGGGAGTTCATATATTTGGTCTGGGCCTGCTGCTCTGCCAGGTTTTCAACCAGATATTCGGGGCTGTAGCCCAGGGCGCGGAAATACTGCTCGCCCTGCTCGGCCGCAGCCGCCCGGGCTTCCTCCGTATCCTCGGAAAGATAGGCGCTGACATAACTCTGGATCGCATTGTCCCAGGACGCCTTGGCCTCCGCCTCCTGGGCGGCGCGCTCCTCATCGGTAAAATTCGCAAAGCCGTTCTCCGCCACCAGCTGGCGCAGGGCCTCGGTATCCACCAGCACGTCCACCATCTGGGCATAGGTGACCGTATAACCCTGCTGAGCATAATACTCGGAATAGTAATTATACGCCTGCTGGAGCTCCGTCAGGTAGAGCGGCGTCCCGTTCACGGTCGCCACGACCTGGTCCTGCGTGGTCACAGTTTCCGCCAGGCCGGAGACGGCCAGCAGCGTAAGAGCGGTCAGGAGAGCCAGGAGCCTTGTGATCAGTTTCATGTTGCATTCGACCTTTCTTCTGTTAGTTTTCGGGTACTCAGAGATACGCAGAATATTATAGCACATAATCTGTGAATAAACGATGAATTATTTGCGCTGTTTTCAAGTTGTTACATAAACCATTCTTCCGGCAGATACGCCTTCTGCGCCTCCAGCATGTCGTTAAACAGCTTCTGCCCATCCTCCAGAGACACGGCGCCCAGCTGCGGATCGTTCATAAAGGTGGAGAAGCCCAGCGTACGGTCGCAGGTCATGGCAGCCTTCAGCGTGTTCTCCTGGTTATAGACGTGCCGCGCCACCAGCGGCAGCAGGTTGCCGGGCATATTCCCCGCGGAGACGGGGCTGATGCGGTCCAGGCCGAAGAGGGCGTTGGTCTCCACCACGGCGCCCAGGGGCAGGTTCGGGATCTGGCCCCGGTTGGGGATATTCACGTTGCTCACCAGGTCATTGAGCCCCAGGAGCGCCTTCATCAGCAGATGACCTTCCTCCCCCGAGGGCTTCGGGGCGGCGTCCTCCTCGCCGGAGATCAGGCGGTCCGAACGGGCCAGGCGGCGCTGCAGGTCTTCCTTGCGCCAGCTGACCGGCGTCAAGCTGAACTTCCAACGGGCGGCGGTCGCCGGGTTTTTCAGGTACCAGGGCGGCAGAAACTCCGCCAGGTGGCGGTCGCCGGCAGCGGCGATGGCGCCGTAGCGCAGGAAAAGATCGAACTTGACGCGGTGGGCGCAGCTGAAGTAGGAGTTCATCCAGTTCCCGTCCTGGCCGCCCTCATAGCCCGTTTCCCAGTACTTTTGCGCAAACTCCCGGTACAGGGGCATCAGGTCCAGGCCTTTGTAGCTGGCTTCGGTCAGCCAGGTGAAGTGGTTGATGCCGGTCACGGTGGTATACAGCTCCTGCCGTTTGACGTCACGGATGCCGCACATCTCCTCCAGCATGGCGCAGAGCAGCTTCTGGGTGCCGAACACCTCGTGGCAGCAGCCGAAGGCGCGGATGTCCGGGAAGACCTCATACAGCGTGCGCACGCAGAGGGTCATGGGATTCGTATAGTTGATGACCCAGGCCTTCGGGCAATGGTCCCGGATGGCCTCGGCAATGGTCACGAACATGGGGATGGTGCGCATGGCGCGCATGAAGCCGCCCGCGCCCACCGTATCGCCCACGGACTGGTAGACGCCCACCCGCTCGGGCAGGTGCACGTCCTTCTCCATCTCGTCAAAGGTCCCGGGCAGGATGGAGATCACCACGAAGTCCGCGCCGGTCAGCGCCTCCTGGAGAGAGGCCGCCACCGTATACTTCCAGGGGGACAAGGTGGCCGGATGCGCACTCATTTTGCTGCCGATCACCCGGTTGCGCTCCGCCGCCTGCCGGTCGATATCATAGAGCCGCACCTCGCCGCAGATCTCCTGATCCATCGCCAGGTCGCTCATGAGCCCCCAGGCCCAGCCCCGGGAGCCGCCGCCGATGTAGGCGATCTTCAGGTCCCGGACATCCTTGGTCATGCGCTTGTCAGACATGGCTGCCTCCTCATTATTCTTCGGCCTTCCTGATATAAGCAAGCATCAGGGCGTACGTGTTGCGCAGCCCGTCCATATGGGTGCGCTCATAGCCGTGGCTGTTGAGGGTGCCGGGGCCGATGGCCGCGTGCCGGATATCGTACCCGGCCAGGACGGACCCGTCCGCGTCGGTGCCGTAGTGGGGCGTGAACACATCCGTCACATAGTCGATGTTCTCGCGGATGGCGGCGGCCCGAAGCTCGTTGGTCATCTCATAGTGGTAGGGGAAGCGGGAATCCTTGCAGAAGATGGACACCTTATGCTCGTCAGAATTCTGATCCGGCCCCGTGGGCGCGATATCGACGGCCAGCACGTCCCGGACGCCCGCGGGCAGCCAGGTGGTGCCGTGGCCGATCTCCTCATACATGCCAAAGTAGGCGAGCACTTTGCGGCTCAGGGGGATGCTCTCCTCCTTGACGGTCTTCATCAGAGTGAGCAGCGCCGCCGCGCAGGCTTTATCGTCCACGAAATGGGATTTGAGATACCCATTGGAGACAGTCAACCGGGGTTCGAGGGCGATCAGGTCGCCCGTGTCGATGCCCAGGGCTTTGGTGTCCGCCGCCGTTTTGACCGGCATGTCCAGCACTACGCAGACGTTGGTGCGGAAGTCCGGCGGCGTCAGCCGCAGCTCCTCCTCCGTCACGTGAATGGAGCCGGGCGTGCGGCACACGGAGCCCGTATAGACCTGCCCGTCGCGGGTATGGACGCGGACGTTCTCCATCAGCGCGTAGAAGGGGTAGAGCCCGCCCACGCTGCACAGGTTCAGCGTCCCGTCCGGGTTGACCTTGCGCACCATCAGGCCGATATCGTCCAGATGCGCAGTGATCACCAGGTCGTTGCCTTCACCGCCCAGGTCGGCGATCACGCCGCCCTTGTGCGTCGTTTCCGCCGGGAAGCCCAGGCGGCGGATCTCCTCGGTCACATAATCCTGGATCTCCCGATACTGGCCGGTGGTGCTGTCGATCGCCAGCAGGTTTTTGAACTGTTCCAGGCAATAGTTTTCATCAAATCGTTCCACGATGAAAAGTCCTCCTGTCAGAGCCGGTCCCGCTTTTGCGGCCGGCCGTGCGTTTGTGTGCTGATTCTAACACCTTTTGCCTGCGCGTGCAAGACAAGTTTTTCTCGCTCCGATGCTTGCATACACCGCAAGTTTCGATTAAAATAGTGCCTGCCGCAACGTTCCCTCCTCCTTAAAGATCCATGAACCGAGGTCGATCATGAGCCGTAACCTTTCCCCCATCCAGCAGCTGGAGCAGACCATCGTACGCCGCTACCACGAGCAGCTCTGGAGCCCCTTCTGCAAAGCCATCAAGCGCTATCAGCTGATCCAGCCCGGCGACCGGATCGCCGTCTGCATTTCCGGCGGGAAGGACAGCATGCTTTTGGCCAAGATGGTGCAGATGCTCAGCCGGCACACGGAGATCCCCTTCGAGGCGGAATACCTGATCATGGATCCGGGCTACAACCGGGAGAACCGCGAGCGGGTGGAGGCCAACGCCAAGCGGCTGGAGATTCCCTATACCCTGTTCGAGAGCGACATCTTCGAGGTCGCCAACAGCCAGGACAAAAACCCCTGCTTCCTCTGCGCCCGGATGCGCCGCGGCTGTCTGTACCGCAAGGCCCAGGAGTTGGGCTGCAACAAGATCGCCCTGGGGCACCATTTCGACGACGTCATCAGCACCACGGTGATGGCCATGTTCTACGGCGGGCAGCTTCAGGCCATGCCGCCCCGGCTGAAATCCCAGAACTTCCCGGGCATGGAGCTGATTCGCCCGCTCTACCTGGTGCATGAGAACGATATCATCAACTGGAAGAACGCGAATGGCCTGACCTTCATCCAGTGCGCCTGCCGCTTTACCGAAAACGCCGAGCACGACCACAGTGGCTCCAAGCGCAAGGAGGTGCGGGAGCTGATCAGCAAACTCAAAGAGACCAACCCGCACATCGAAGACAATATCTTCGCCAGCATCCATAACGTGCAGCTGGATTCCATGGTGGGCTGGAAGTTTTTGGGAAAAGAGCATAGCTGCTTAGAGCAATTTTAAAACAAGGAAGGGAAAACGCCCAACCGTGTCGAATAATTCAATCTGACAGGACAGAATGCGTCAAAGCGCTTCGGAAAACGCCTGTCAGATTTTTTCGTGATCAGCATTGGAAAGGAGGGATGAGCGTGCGCCGTTACCCCCAGCAATGGCTGGATGATCTGTACCAGAGAGCGGATATCGTGGAGCTGGCGTCCCGTTACGTCCCCCTGAAGCGCAACGGCTCCCGCTACTGGGGCTGCTGCCCTTTCCACCATGAGAAGACCCCTTCCTTCACCGTGACGCCGGGCGTGAACCTGTATTACTGTTTCGGCTGCAAGGCCGGCGGGAACGTGATTCAGTTCATCATGGAGATGGAAAAGCTGACCTACCAGGAAGCCGTCGAGTATGTGGCGAACCAGCTGCATATGCCGATCCCCGAGGTCCGGGAGGACCCGGAATACGAGCAGCGGAAGACCCTGAGGGAGCGCCTGCTGAGCGCCAACCGCGCCGCGGCCCAGTGGTACCACGAGCAGCTCTGGACTGCGGAAGGGCGCCCGGCCCTGGACTATCTGCATAACCGCGGCCTCAGCGACGGCATCCTGCGGCGCTTCGGCATCGGCGCGAGCCTGCCGCGCAGGGACGGCCTGCTCACTTACCTGCGGGAGCAGGGCTACACCACGGAGGAGCTGATCCTGGCCGGCCTGGCGGTGCAGAAGGACGATCAGCCGGCCCGGGACTTTTTCAGGAACCGCGCCATGTTCCCCATCATCGACCAGTTTGGCAGCGTGCTGGCCTTCGGCGGACGGAGCCTGGACGGCAGCCTGCCTAAATACCTGAACACCGGCGACAGCCCCGTCTTCAACAAGCGCAAGGGCGTATATGCCGCCAACCTGCTGAAAAAGGAGCGCCAGCTGACCCGTGTGCTGCTGGTGGAGGGTTACATGGACGTGGTCGCGCTGACCCAGGCGGGCATCCGCGGGGCGGCGGCTACCCTGGGCACCTCCCTCACCCCGGAGCAGGCCAAGCTGTTGTCCCGCTTCGCCCCGGAGGTGCATATCTGTTACGACGGCGACGAGCCCGGCCAACACGCCATTGAAAAGGCGCTGACCATCTTTGAGCAGGAGCAGATCCCCGTCAAGGCAGTCTACCTCCCGGACGGGCTGGACCCGGACGAGCTCATCCGGCAGCGCGGGCTGGACGCCTTTGAGGCCCTGACGCCCATGGCGCCGGTGCGCTTCCGACTGATGCGCCTCGAAAAAGTGAGCGAGTTCGATACCGACGAAGGCCGCGTAAAGTATGTGAAAGAAGCCTGCGCGCTTCTCGCTCCAGTGGCCGATCCGGTAGAAATCGAAGTTTATGTTCGCCAGATCAGCAGGAAATCCGGCTTCGACCGCGAAATAATCCTTGCTCAGCTCCATTCCCGTCCCGGGCAGGCGTCCCCTCCGGTAAAAACCGGGAGCACGGCCGCAAAAAGGCCTGTCAGATCAAAGGAGGCCCCCGCGGACGAGAGCGAGAAGACGCTGATCAGGATCATGGCCTCCGGCACCCTGCCGGACAATCTGGTCAAGGCGGACGACTTCTTGGACCCGGAGCTGAAGGCCCTGGCCGGGCAGCTGATCGAAAAACGCTCCCCCGCCCAGATCATTTCAGAAGCCACGGACGACAAGCGCAGCGTGATCGCCGAGCTCTTGTCCGGCGACGACTACGCAAATGACAGCGACCGGCTGAAAGCCGCCACCGACTGCCTGAAAAACATGAGAGAAAAACGCCTGCAATCACAGCTGGACAACCTGAAAGAGCAGCTGTCCGGCGCTGACGACGAAGAGCGCAGGAACCTTCTGCGCAGGATGATGGAACTGCAAGCCGCCATGAAGCACTGATGACCCAACCAATGAAAGGGGAACCATTATGACAGCATTGAGCGAAAAAACCGACGCAAAGCAGACGAAGCTCAATGAATTGATTGAAACAGGCAAAGCCAAGGGAAGCCTCACCTATGACGAGGTGATCAACAAGCTGGCCAGCTCTGACATGGATCCGGAACAGTTCGACCAGATCCTCCAGACGCTGCAGGACGCCGGCGTGGTCGTCGTGCGCTCTCAGGAAGCGGAGACGGCGCAGCCCGTCATCCTCCCGGATGCCACGCTGACCGACGGCATCAGCATCGACGACCCGGTGCGCATGTATTTGAAGGAGATCGGCAAGGTCCCGCTGCTCACCGCTGAGGAGGAGACCGACCTGGCCATGCGCATGGAGCAGGGCGACGAAGATGCCAAGCGCCAGCTGGCAGAAGCCAACCTGCGCCTGGTCGTATCCATCGCGAAGCGCTACGTGGGCCGCGGCATGCTGTTCCTGGACCTGATCCAGGAGGGCAACCTGGGCCTGCTGAAGGCGGTCGAAAAGTTCGATTACCGCAAGGGCTATAAATTCTCCACTTACGCCACCTGGTGGATCCGCCAGGCCATCACCCGCGCCATCGCCGACCAGGCCCGCACCATCCGCATCCCCGTGCACATGGTCGAGACCATCAACAAGCTGATCCGCGTGTCCAGGCAGCTATTGCAGGAGTTGGGCCGCGAGCCCTCCCCGGAGGAGATCGCCAAGGCCATGGGCATCAGCGAGAACAAGGTCCGCGAGATCATCAAGATCGCGCAGGAGCCCGTCTCTTTGGAGACGCCGATCGGCGAGGAGGAGGACAGCCACCTGGGCGACTTTATCCAGGACGAGGACGCCCCCGCCCCGGCTGAGGCCGCTTCCCACGCGCTGATGAAAGAGCAGCTCTGGGAGGTGCTGGACACCCTGACTCCCCGCGAGGAAAAGGTGCTGCGCCTGCGCTTTGGCCTGGATGACGGGCATCAGCGCACCCTGGAGGAAGTCGGCAAGGAGTTCAACGTGACCCGTGAGCGCATTCGCCAGATCGAGGCCAAGGCCCTGCGCAAGCTGCGCCATCCCAGCCGCTCCAAGAAACTCAAGGACTATCTGGACTGATGGATGAGCGCCTGAGCGCTGCAGCCGCCCTGTTTCCCCCGGTGGAGGTGGGCGCGGATATCGGCGCCAACCACGGCCTGCTGACCTGCCACCTGCTCGCCACGGGCAAGGCAAAACGCATGTGGGCCACAGACCTGAGCGCCGACGCCCTGGGGCACGCCCGCAGGAACCTCCGGGCCCGGGGCCTCGACGACCGCGTAACCTTCGCGGTGGGCGACGGGTTTTCCGTGATCACGGAGCCGGTCCAGGCCGCCGCGATCCTCGGCATGGGCGGTCAGACCGCCGCCGGGATCATCCTGAGCGCACCGGAGGACAGGCTTCCGGCCTTCCTGGTGCTCTCCACCCATACAGAACTGTCCGTCGCCCGCCGAAGCTTATATGAACGGGGCTATGAGATCCGTGAGGAGGCCCTGGTCTACTGCGGCGGACGATATTATGTGCTCATGCAGGCAGAACGGACGCCCGGCGCAGAAATGCCCGACGAACGCACCCTGTTCCTCGGCCCCGGGCTGATGCGCTTGAGCACAGAAACCTATCAGGCTTATCTGCGGAAAAAGCTTTCCGCCTATGAGCCCAGCCGGACCCCTGAGGGCATCCGGCGCTGCCAATGGCTGAGAGAGGAGGCAGAACGTGCAGCAGCTGACAGTGCGTGCAGTCCATGACTGCATCGACCGCTTCGCGCCCTTCATCAGCGCGGAGGGCTATGACAACGTGGGGCTGCTGGTGGGCTGCTGGGATCAGCCCGTCACGCGCATCCTCTGCGCCCTGGATGTGACTGAGGCCACCGTGCAGGAGGCCCGGGAGCTGGGCGCGGAGCTGATCGTCTCCCACCACCCGCTCATGTTCCACGGGCGCAAGCGGCTGATCCAGGGCGATCCGGAAGCCGACACCCTGAAGGCGCTGATGATTAACGATATCAGCCTGATCTCCGCCCACACCAACTGGGACCAGTCGGTCTTAAGCGGCAGCGCCTCCGTGGCGCACGATCTGGGGATCGGGGACCTTCAGCAGGACGGCTATCTCTTTACCGGGGAGCTGCTTTCCCCCGCGAACGCGGAACAGGTGAAGCAACTCATCGAGGAGAAGATCGCCGCTCCGGTGCGCATGTACGGGGACCAAAACCTGCTGATCACCACCATGTCCTTCGGCGGCGGCGCCTTTGGAGAAGGCTACCGCGCCGCCCAGGCCGCCGGGGCCCAGGCCTACCTGACCGGCGAGATCCGCCACCACGAGATCATCGACGCCGTGGCCCGCGGCATGGTCATCTACGACGCCGGGCACTACGCCAGCGAAGCGCCCATGATCCCCCGGCTCATCGCTTACCTGAAAGAGGGCCTGACCGATTTCACGCCCTTTACGATCTGTGAGAGCGCCCATTTGCCCTTTACGGGGGCGCTCAAGTAACCGACCCGGACGTTTGTCCGCCATTCCGTCAACCCTTTGTTCCAATGAGGAGGTCACCATGAATCAACTGAATTTGCTTTGGGATTACCAGACCGCCGACATCGAGGTGGAAAACATCTCCAAGGAGATCAAGCGCTCCCCCAACCGTCAGCAGCTGGTCAAATACCGCGACAGCCTGCTTTCCCTGCAGAAGAACCTGGCCCGCATCGAGGATGAAGTCCTGGCCATGCAGGACCGTCTGGAAGCGCTGTCCGACGCCGTCAAAATGACTGAGAACCAGATTCAGGGGATCCAGGAGAAGCTCCAGGCCAAAGAGCCCGAGAATACCGAAGAGACCGAGCGGTATATCGCGGACGTGAAGCGGCTGATCAACAACCTGAACGATTACGAGGCCGAGATCAAGCGCATCCGTACCGACAGCAACGAGCGCGAGAAGATGCAGCGCGACGTGAAGCTGCGCGCCGCCCGCACCAAGAAGGAGTTCGACAAGCTGAAGGAAGTGTACGACGCGGAGTTCCAGCAGATGAACGAGCGCCTGAACGCTGCCAAAGCGGTGGCCGACGAGCGGGCCAAGCCCCTGAGCCAGGCCTATCTGGACAAGTACCAGACCATCAAGCGCCACAGCTTCCCGCCGCTGGCGAAGATGATCGGCTCCCAGTGCACCGGCTGCAACATGTCCCTGCCCTCCGGCGTCGTCAAGGACGTCCAGTCCGGCAAGGAAGTCGAGTGCGAGACCTGCGGCCGCCTGCTGGTGTACAGCGAATAAACCTGTGATCGAGGACATTTCATGAAAACCATCGTATTGACCGGCGGCGGGACGGCGGGCCATGTCACCCCCCACCTGGCGCTGATCCCGGAGCTCAAGAAAAAGGGATACGAGATCCACTATATCGGCACTGAAAACGGCATAGAGCACGAAATGATGAACCGCGTGGAAGGTGTGACCTACCACGCGGTCAAAAGCGGTAAGCTGCGCCGCTACTTCGACTGGAAGAATTTTACCGATCCTTTCCGGGTCATCGCCGGCGCTTTTGAATCAGCCCGCATCCTCCGCAAGCTGCACCCCGACGTCTGCTTTTCCAAGGGCGGCTTCGTGGCCGTGCCCGTGGTATGGGGTGCTTGGCGGGCCAAAGTGCCTGTGGTCTGCCACGAGAGCGACCTGACTCCGGGCCTGGCCAACAAGCTTTCCGCGCGGTTCGCGAAAAAGATCGCCACCACCTTCCCCGAATGCGCCAAGGCCCTGGGGGCCAAGGCGGAAATGACCGGCACTCCCATGCGCCCGGAGCTCTTCCAGGGCCGGCGGGAGGAGGGCCTGCGCCTGGCCGGCCTGGACGGCAAAAAGCCCGTCCTGCTGATGACCGGCGGCAGCCTGGGCGCCCAGAGCGTCAACAAGGTGCTCAGGGAAGCGCTGCCCGATCTGCTGCCGGATATGGACGTGATCCACATCTGCGGCAAGGGCAACGTGGACGAGAGCCTGCAGGGCACGCCCGGTTACGCCCAGTTCCCCTTCGTGAGCGATGAGCTGCCCCACCTGTTCGCAGCTGCAGACGTGGTGCTGTCCCGCGCGGGCAGCAACTCCCTCTGCGAGCTCCAGGCCCTCAAAAAGCCCATGCTCCTGGTGCCCTATCCCCTGTCCGCCTCCCGCGGCGACCAGGTGCTGAACGCCCGCAGCTACGAAAAGCGCGGCCTCGCGATCGTGCTGGAGCAGGAGCAGATGAACCGCGAGACCCTGGTTCAGAACATCCATGAGCTGTTCGCCCGGAAGGATGAACTGCTGTCCAATCTGGAAGCCGCGCCGGAGATCAACGGCACGGCCCGGATCTTAGAGATGATCGAGGAAGTCCAGCAATGAGCACAGTCAGCAGGAGACAAAGCGGTCCCGCAGTCTTCTGCGTGACGATGCTCTCCCCCGGCGCCGCCTGGCAGTGCGCGCTCGTGCGCCGGCCTTTCGGATACCAGGCCCATGTGTTCGTGCTCGACCGTTATCAGCGGTCTGAGCACAGCATCCGGCGCCGGTTTTTTTGCGGGAACATGTCCTTGGATCCCGTGACCGGGCTCCCCATGATCGACACCGCCGGGTTCCGCCTGCGGGTCAGCGAAGACCGGAGGGAACGGTACCTGTGCGGCTTCATTGAAGACAAGGCCGGCCAAAGCTGCCTCTGGGATATCAGGATCGACGCACTCCATACCGCGCCTGATCATCACCTGTTCCGCGCCCAGGGCACGCTGTCGCTGAACGGAGAGGAATACCTCTTCCCACCGGTTTCCTCCTTCCTGTGCACGGACGACCTGGCCTCCCTGGATGTCAGCGGCTGCTGCGGTACTGGCTGCACCCTTCAGCCGGCGGCCGCTTTCCATCTGTCCTCCGCCGCGGACCAGTTTGGGTATATGCTGTCGGGCCTGCAGACAGAACAGCTGCCGCCCGTCGATCAGATCCATTTCGGCCATGACGGCACGGATCTTCTTTTCAGGGATGCCGTACCCGCCTTCCGTTTCCGGGCAGAGCCCAAAGGACCCGGCCGCGCCTTCCGTTTCTTCATCGACAGAAAGCATGAGATGGTGACCGATTTCGGCCTTTGGGAGAGCGAGGGCATAAGCTTCCCGCAGTCGTTCCCCGGTTTTCTCATTTCCGTTATATAATTGTAAAAATTTCGTCATAAATTCGTAAAAGGTAGTTGACAAACGGCGGCGTTTGTATTTCAATATGAGCAGGGAGCGATCCCTGCTTTTTTGTGAACCCCAAATCCTGCCAAACAGCAGAATCTGAGGGTTCCATCCTATCAACACGAGGTGGCTTATGAACAGAAAACACCCGATCGCGGCACTCTTGTGCATCCTGATGCTCTTGTTTAACCTGACCGCTGTGACCCTGGCGGAGGAAGAGGAAATGGGCGATCCCATCCCCATGACCTTTGAAACGCTGCAGTCCGGTGATACGGGCGACATGGTAAAAGCGCTGCAGGATCGGCTCGCAGAACTCGGGTACCTGGCCGCTGCCAGCGGCACCTATGACGAGGCGACCGCGGAAGCCGTGACCGCTGTGCAGACCAATTACGGTCTCCCGGAGACCGGCATCGCGGACGATGAGACCCAGGAGGTCATTTTCGGCGAATGCTATCTGCCCCTGAAGGAAGGGGACACCGGCGCGCAGGTAAGTGCGCTGCAGCAGCGGCTGAAGGATAATTTCCTCTATTCCGGCGAGGTCAACGGCAGCTTTGACCAGACCACCAAGCAGGCCGTCAGCATTTTCCAGCAGATGTACTCCATGGAGCCCACCGGCGAGGCGGACGTGCAGACCCTGGGTGTGCTCTATTCCGACCTGAGCGAGCGGGAGATCTTTGCCAAGCCCACCGCGACCCCCAAGCCTCCCATCACCGTCTACACCGAAACGGTCAAGTATGGCCGCAAGCTGGCCTACGGCAGCAAGGGCGACGACGTGCAGAAGGTGCAGGAGCGCCTGATGGAGCTGGGCTACTTCACCTACAGGAAGACCACCACGGGCTTCTATAAGAACACACAGGCCGCCGTCAAGGCCTTCCAGAAGAACAACGGCCTGGACGTGACCGGCATCGTCAACGAGCAGACCTGGAACGTGCTCTTCAACGATCCTGGGGTGGCCACCGTCAACGACGCGCCCCGGCCCAGCCCGGAACCCACCCCTGTCCCCTACGCCATGGACGTGGATGTGAAAAGCCAGGTGGTCAAGGTCTACACCTATGACGAGCATAAGGAGTACAACGTGCTGGTGCGCGTGATGATCTGCTCCACCGGTACCAGCAAGTATCCCAGCAAGCCCGGCACCTATGTGCTGAGCGGCCGCAAGGCCCGCTGGTGCACCTTCCCCAAGTGGGGCGGCGGCACGGCGCAGTACTGGACCAAAATCGACGATAACATCGCCTTCCACTCGATCATGTATATCAATTACAACCCCGACAACCCCAACATGTCCACTTTCAATCACCTGGGTTCCAGGGCATCCCACGGCTGCATCCGCCTGCACACCACCGATGCTAAATGGGTCTATGAGAACATCACCGCCGGGACAGTCCTGACCATCCACAACGATAATAATACTGACAAAGAGCTGGCCGCCTTTGCCAAGTACCGCAAGAGCAACGCCGGCAATACGGTCATCCCGGCTTCCGCCTATGACTTTGAAGCCGAAGCCCCGGCCTACCAGCGGCTGCGCTCCGGCAGCTACGGCATGACGGTGTTCTGGATGCAGAAAACCCTTGAACAGCTCGGCTACTTCAAGGATACCACCGCCACGGGCTACTTCGGCCCCATGACCGCCTCCGCCCTGAAGCGCTTCCAGAAGGCCAGCGGCCTGAGCCAGGACGGCGTCCTCGGCCAGAAGACCTATGACAAGCTGGTGGCCGCCCAGAAGGAAAAGCAGGCGAAGGCCGCCACCGCAGGCACCTGAAAACCATCTGATGCAAATGAATAGGACCGGCAAGCCTCAGTGCAGGCGTGCCGGTCCTTTTTCATTGCTTCATTCAGGGCTGCTGTTTTTTGGGATATACTTCATGATCCGCTCCAGGTCGCTAAGATCGCCGACGTAGCCCTCCAGAGTCTGGGCCTTCCTCAGCAGGTCCCTTGACCGCCGGTTCACAAAGATGCGGCTCTTGTACCGCCCGTTCTTTGCCTCCTGGATCAGGTTGGCCGCGGCGGAATTCCCGTCGAAGGCCAGCAGCACCGAGGGGCGATGCTTGAATATCTCGTAGGCGAAGCTCTTGTACAGCCCCAGGCCCGACGACTCGATGGACAGGCTGACGGCGACACCGCTCTTTTTCAGGCGGTCCGCTTCGGCCTTGGTCAGCATGGTGGGCACGATGGCATGCACGGGGAAGCGGCCGCCGTTCTTCCGGACCAGATAGCCCTCATATCCCGTCAGCCGATGGCCGATCACAAAGACAGTGCGCTCCGGGTCCGCCGCGTCCAGCAGGGCGTCGATCACGGCCTTTCCCGCCTCGCTGACGGCGGTCTCGTGCCGGCTGCTGTTGAAGCTGCCGCCCGCGATGATGACCGGGATCCGATCCTCCGGCAGGGCGCTCAGCTGATCTTTGAGCACTTCCGCCGCCTCCCGCCGCTCATCGGCCTGCACCAGCATCCTGGACGGCTCCTCCGTCCCGGTGAGGCGCACTCTGAGCCATTTCTCCACCGTCTGCGCCGTCTGCGGGCCCATGGCCGCCTGTTTGCGTTCAAAGGCCGCCATGCCCCGTTTCAGGGCCAGGGCGTCCGCCGCGCGCATAGCGGCCAGCTCCTCGTCGTCCAGGCCCAGCAGCTTCTCCAGGGCCAGCTCCTCGTCGATGGAGTCCGTGCCGTACAGCGCGCCGCCGTCCGTGCCCTGCACGCAGAGCACGCCCGCATGCAGGTAGGTCTTCAGGGGGTGCCGGGTCAGGCTGCTCAGGTTGTTGAGGCGCACGTTGGAGGTGATCTGGAATTCCAGGATGGCCCCGCTGTCTTTAAGATCCTTCAGCAGGCGCTCGCCCTTGGCGCTCCGCAGGTTGCAGGTATACAGGCCGTGACCCACGCGCAGCTGCGGCATGGGCTGCCCCGGCTCCAGGGCCTCGCGCACGCATTTCAGGCTGTTGGCCACGTTGTCGCGCAGGCTGTCGCTCTCGCCGGCGTGGATGCGGATCACGAAGTCCGGCTCCTCGGCGGTCAGACGCACCAGCTGCTCGATGACCTGCCTAAGCTCCAGGATATCGTTGATCTCTTCACCGATGATATCCGCGCCCGCCACGTAAGGGTCCGCGGCGATCGCGCGGATGACGCGCAGGTTGTCCGACAGATAATCGTTCGGCGTCTGCTGGTCCCGGACGATGGTCAGCGGGATGCGGCGGATGCCCGCCAGGAAGCGGATGGTCACTCCGGTCTCCTGCCGGATCGCGGGCAGCACGCGGTGGGCCTGGGTCAGCAGATGGATGCTGTCCTCCGGCCGGGTCAGCGCCGTGTCCGTGATCTCCACATAGCGGATGCCCTTTGCGGCATACTGGCGGGCGATCCACAACAGCTTGTCCTCAAAGAGGGTATTCTGGCTGAAAATGGGGTGCTCCCGGTCCTGGAGCATCCGCTCCGCCAGCTCCCGGACCCCGGCATTGGGGATCTCCCAGATCCTGTCCAGGCGGATCGGGCGCTCATGCGCGATCCCCTTGGTGAACACGTAGCGGTACAGATAGGTCTTTTCGAGGTTCGCAAACACCGCCTGCCCATCCTTCGGCACCGACAGGGAGGTGGCGATGCGTTCGATATTGTAGGCCGCGTCCTTCAGGTCGTTCAGGATCAGGTCCGCAAAATTGATGAAGGTATGGTCGTTGATCTTGCGGTCCAGGTATTTGCCCGTCAGCGGCGAATCCGCAAAGCTGCGGCTCACCTGCTCCCGCTGGGTCTCCAGGTATTTGAGCTGTTCGTCGTTGCACCTGAGCTCCAGCTTCCGGATGTAATACAGCGGATAGCGGATCTGGTGCCGGATACCCAGGGCGATGAGCACTTCGGGCATCAGGTTCCCATTCATGTGGGTATGCAGGTCCGTTTCAAACTTGTTCTCCCGGCGGATATAGGTCTTGACGATGGTCTTGGCGATGCTCATGCGGTAGTCCTTCGTCTGGCTCATGAGCGTCTTGGAGATCGCCGGGATGGAGGCCTTCATTTCGATCCTGCCGTCGGGATAGATATTGGCCATTTTGGTGCCGCCGAGGCGGAAAATAAAAAGGCACTGGTTATAGCCGTCCACATAGGACGGCACAGTGCCTTTGATGATCTTTAACCCGTTCTCGTCCTCCGTCAGCGGCAGAGAACAGAGCTTCGCCAGGTTGGTGATCAGGTTGCCGGTGCGGTGATGAGGCGTGCGCAGGGTGTAGCGCAGTTCATCTCCAAACAAATCGAGCTCGACGACGATATCCTTTTCCTTGTCCAGATAGAACTGCCCGAAATTGCCCATGTGATCCCCCATATATCATGATATGATACAGGCAGGGGAACCAGCGCTTGCGCACGGTTCCCCTGGATGTTTTAAGCATATCTTATTCAGCGGACACGAAATCCATGTCGCTCAGGAAGCTGATCACCATGTCGATCTGGCTGTCATTCAGCGGTTCGGTGCCGGGGGTCAGCTGGAATTCGACTTCAAAGCCCTTATAGATGGTGTAGAAGACCACGTACTCATTTTCGAGCTCAGCCACCAGGAGCTTGGTGCCGTATGCGGTGCTGTTGTAAGAGATCTTAACGCCCTCTTCCTCCAGGAAGGTCGCTTCGAGCACCTTCAGCTGGTCGTCGCTCAGGTCGTTGAGCCGCTCCACGTCCGCGATCAGCTCATTGAACGCGACGCGCAGCTGCATGACCGGCTTTGTTTGATCGTCAGACTCGATCACGGCATCGATCATGGCGGAATCCGCTTCATTGATACTCAGCTCGTAGCCTTCCGGGATGTTGCAGCGGATATCAAAAACGCCGTTGACGTTCAGGATGCCCAGCTGGGTCTTGCCATCTTCGGCAGACGCGAGGCAGACGCTCATCAGCAGGAGCGCAGCCAGCAGGATCGCAGTGATTTTCTTCATATTAAATGATTTCCTTTCCTTCTTGTATTCGCCGGATCAGATCACTTTTTGCTCACATAGCTGCGGCTGATGAAGCCCACCATGCCGGTCACGGTGTCCTGGACCTGGTACCAGTTTTTGAGCTCGGCGATCACATACAGCTCCTTGCCCTGGGGGCAGGTGGAGATGACTTCTGCCTTGGTGCTGGGCGCCCAGCGCAGGTTGACCCAGCCGGAAGCGCGGGCGGGGCGGGACACGACGATGTAGGGCACCTTCACCTTAACGGCGGTCTTGAACTCCTTGTTGATGTCATTGAGCGAGGTATCCGAAGCCGGTGCCGGGGTCGGGGTGACCGGCGTCGTGGGCTGGGTGTAGGTCAGATACCGGGTCATGACATAGGCGTTGGTATTCTTGTAGTTGATCAGCGCCCAACTGCCGAAGAAGCTGTACACCTGCACGGCCGTGCCGAAATCCAGCTTGCCGACCACGTTATTGCCGGTGCTCATGCTGGAGCGCACGTTCAGGGAGCCGCGGTTTTCCGTATACACGAACATGAGCCAGCCATTGTCCGCAGCCGCGGCGAGGGGGACGATCGCGGTCATCAAAAGCATAAGAGCCAGGGAAACTGAGCAGATACGTTTGATCATAATAACCTCCATTTGTTGGTCAGTGGTATGGTTTCTTTGATAATATTACCACCGTTCGGGAAACAAATCAATGCGCAGGGGCCTGGTTTTTACAAAACCCCGGGCGCCGCGGCATCATCAGAGGGAGAACAGGGAAAGCTGGCTCGTCTCGCTGAGGCTGTTCAGGCAGCCCTGGCTGCGCAGCAGCTCGACCACCGCCGAGGAGACGTGGGCGCGGTTTTTCAGATCCTCCACGGAGACGAAGGGGATCTCGCGGGCAGCGGCGATACCGTCCGCCGCGCTCTCGCCCAGGCCGCCCAGCGACGCGAAAGGCACGCGGATGCCCGTCTCCCCCTCCGGGAGGAAGCGGCGCGCGTCGCTCTTGTACAGGTCCGCCGGCAGGAAGCGGAAGCCGCGGGCCATCATCTCGCGAACCATTTCCATGGCGGTGATCTCGGTCTCCTGCTTGGCGGTCAGCTTCTTTTCCTGGTCGAGCTTCTTGAACTCGCGGATCCTGGCGTTCAACTCGTCCATGCTCAAAAGCATGGTGCAGGCGTCAAAGCCGTCGCCGCGGATGGTGAAGAAGGCGCAGTAGTATGCCTGGGGCCGATACACCTTGTACCAGGCCACGCGCAGGGCCATGGTCACATAGGCCACCGCGTGCCCCTTGGGGAACATGTACTTGATCTTCTTGCAGCTGTCGATGAACCACGGCGGCACGTTGTGGGCCACCATGGCCTCTTCCATTTCCGGCTTGAGGCCCTTGCCCTTGCGCACGCTTTCCATGGTGGTAAAGGCCATCTTGCTTTCGACGCCATAGGCGATCAGCGCGTTCATGATGTCATCGCGGGTGCAGATGCACTCCTTCAACTGGGCCACGCCGTTCATGATCAGGTCGCGCGCGTTGCCCAGCCACACGTCCGTGCCGTGGGAAAGGCCGGAGATGCGGATCAGCTCCTCCATGGTGGTGGGATGGGTCTCATCCAGCATGCCGCGCACGAAGGAGGTGCCGAATTCCGGGACGCCCAGGGTGCCGGTGGTGCAGTCGATGTCCTCGGGCTTCACCCCCAGGGCCGCCGGGCTGGAGAAAAGGCTCATGACGTTTTTGTCGTCCAGGGGGATCTGCTTGAAGGGCACGCCGGTCAGTTCCTCCAGGAGGTGCATCATGGTGGGGTCGTCGTGTCCGAGGCAGTCCAGCTTGACCAGCACGTCGTGCATGGAGTTGAAGTCGAAGTGGGTGGTCACGATGCCGCACTCCAGGTCGTCCGCCGGGTGCTGGACCGCGGTGAACTGGCAGATATCGTAGTTCTTGGGCAGCACCACGATGCCGCCGGGATGCTGGCCCGTGGTGCGCTTGACGCCTACACAGCCCGCCGCCAGGCGGTCCTTCTCAGCCTCGGACACCGTCTTTCCGGTCTCCTCCAGGTATTTGAGCACGTAACCGTAGGCGGTCTTCTCCGCCAGGGTGCCGATGGTGCCGGCGCGGAACACGGAACCGGTGCCGAACAGCTCCTCGATATAGGCGTGGGCCCGGGGCTGGTATTCACCGGAGAAGTTCAGGTCGATATCAGGCACCTTGTCGCCCTTGAAGCCCAGGAAGACCTCGAAGGGGATATCAAAGCCCTCCTTGGCCAGCTTCGTGCCGCAGACCGGGCAATCCTTATCCGGCAGGTCGACGCCCACCGTGTAGCCCTTGGGGATATCGAAGTAGCCCTTCCGGCACTTGGGGCAGCGGTAGTGGGGCGGCAGGGCGTTGACCTCGGTGATGCCGGACATGCAGGCCACGAAGGAGGAGCCGACGCTGCCGCGGCTGCCCACCAGGTAGCCATCCCGCAGGGACTTCTGCACCAGCTTGTTGGCGATGGAGTACAAAGTCGCGTACCCGTAGCCGATGATGGAGCTGAGCTCTTTTTCCAGGCGCTTGGTGATGAGCTCCGGCAGCTCGTCCCCGTACATCTCGTGGGCGGTCTGCCAGGACATGGTCTCGATGTCGTGAGCGGCCTCCTCCCAGAAAGGAGAGAAGGTTTCCTTCCCCTCGGGATGGGGGATGTGCCAGAAGGTCTTTTCAACCCTGTCGGCGATCAGGTTAGTGTTGGTGACCACCACCTCGAAGGCCTTGTCCCGGCCCAGGTAGCTGAATTCCTCCAGCATCTCGTCCGTGGTGTGGAAATACAGGGGCGGCTGCTGGTCGCAGTCCTTGAAGCCCTGGGCGTTCTGGATGATGGTGCGGAAGATGGCGTCCTCCGGGTCCAGGAAGTGCACATCACCCGTGGCGCACACGGGGATGCCCAGCTTCTCGCCCAGCCAGACCACCTTGCGATTCATATCCCGGAGGGCTTCCTCGTCGTCCGCCAGGCCCTCCCGAAGCATAAAGGCGTTGTTGCCGATGGGCTGGATCTCCAGGTAATCGTAGAAGCGCGCGATCTTCTTGAGTTTGTCGTCGCTCTCCCCCGCCGCGATGGCCTGCATGAGCTCGCCCTCGATGCAGGCGGAGCCCACGATCAGCCCCTCTCGGTACTTTTGCAGGATGGCCCGGGGCACATGCGGACGGCGCTTGAAGTAGTTCAGGTGGGACTCGGTCACGATGTGGTTGATGTTCTCCACGCCCTTTTGGGTCCTGGCCAGCAGGACGATGTGGGTGGAGCTGCCCAGCGTGCAGTCGTGGGAAAGGTCGTTCAGATCGTCCAGGCTCTTCGCGCCTTTTTTCTTGGCCTCGTCCAGCATGATGGACAGGCAGTGGGCGGTGGCGGTGGCGTCGTTGACCGCACGGTGGGCGTCCTTCAAAGAAACGCCCAGCTTTTTGCACACCGCGCCCAGCTTGTGGGACTTCATCTCGGGATAGAGCTTCCTGGCGAAGCTCAGCGTATCCAGCACCGTGCCTTCAAAGGTCTGCCCCACGCGCTTCATTTCGTTGCGCAGGATGGAGATATCGAACTTCGCGTTGTGCGCCGCCACGGGACAATCGCCGATGAAGGCCAGGATCTCCGGCAGCACCTCGGCCGCCGGCTTCGCGTTCATGACGTCCTGATCGGTGATGTGGGTCAGGTCCTTGATCTTCTGGGGCAGCGGGAAGCCGGGATTGATGAACAGGTCGATGGCGTCCACGATCTGGCCGTGGGCCAGCTTGGCCGCGCCGAACTCGATCATGCGGTCCTTGCGGGTGTTGAGGCCGGTGGTCTCAAAGTCCAGGACGACGATGGTGTCGTCGATGTCCTGTCCCCGCGGGTCCTCCACGATGGACTCGTCGTCCGTCAGGTAGGCCTCCACGCCGGGGATCAGCTTCACGTTATACTTCTTGGCGGCGTTGTAGGCTTCGGGATAGGATTGCACCACGCCGTGGTCCGTGACCGCCATAGCGGTGTGGCCCCACTTGGCAGCCCGCGCCATCAGGTCGGATATGCTGTTGATGGCGTCCATGGTGCTCATGTTGGTGTGCAGGTGCAGCTCCACCCGCTTCTGCTCCGCCTTGTCCATGCGCTGGGGCAGTTCGGCGGGCATGATGTCGTCCGCCATCAGCACGGCTTCCTTGAGGAAGTTGTCGAACTGCATGTTTCCGCGCACCAGCACACCGCTGCCGGGCTTCAGCTTGGCGACGATGTCCTCCGCCGTCTTCTTCTCCTCCGGGGTAATGGGCGGCTCGTCCTCCGCCAGGGGCCCGCGATGCTGCCTTGGGCGGTAGCTCAGGAACATCTTGCACTTGACCGAGCTGGTGAAGTCCGTCACGGCAAAGGTCACCAGCAGTGACGTGCCCTGGGAGACCTCCCGGGTCTCGACGCTCAGGATCTTGCCGCGGATCACCACGCGCCCGCTCTCCTGATTGAGGCCTTCGATGGGCACCGGCTGGGCGGAGATCACACGGCCGCGGATCGTGGGCGTGACTTCCTTCTGCGGCTTGACCGCGGCGCTGGAGGCGAAGAGCTTCTCCTCCTCCATGACGCGCGCCTCCAGCTCCTCCTGGATGCGGCGCTCGTTCTCCCCGGCGATATCCACGGTGACGGCGGGGCGGAAGCGGTAGATATCGTCCACAGCCCGGCTCACCCGGTCCATGACCTCCTGCTGGCCGAAAAAGTCCATGGCAAACACATCCGGCACTTCCAGCACCAGCTTTTCCCCGTCCATGCGCATGTTCAGCCAGCGCCGCCAGCCCTGGGTCTGGGGGTATTCGCGGGTCAGGTAGTCCAGTACGGGCTGGCCGTAGGTCATGGGGTCCTCGCGGAAGGCGTCCGCCAGCGCGGGAGACGCCACGCGCAGTGAGATGCGCATGTTCTTGAAGATGCTCTCCAAGAGCGCTTTGATGCGCACAAAATCATCCTGACCGAGCAGCTGCCCGGACAGGAATGAGATGACGGCATGGTTCTCCGCCTTATTGAAATATACGCGCTCGATCGTCAGGTCGCCTTTGGTCGACGGGATCTTGCGGTTGATCTCCTGAAGCAGTTCAGCCTTTGTCATGCAGATAATTCCTGATCTCGCGCACCGTTTCTCCGATGATGTCTCCCCGGATGGTGCGCACGTACTCGCCTTTGATATAGAGCGCCGCGCAGCCGTCGCCGCCGCACAGCGCGATGTCCTTATCCCGGGCCTCCCCCGGGCCGTTGACCACGCAGCCCATCACGGCCACGCTCAGGTCCGCGTCCGTATCCTTGAGCTCTGCCTGCAAAGCGCGGGAGATCTCCTCCACGTTGACCCGGGTTCGCCCGCAGGTCGGGCAGGACGTCCAGCGGATGCCCTTCCGGAGGCCCAGCGCGCGCAGGATCTCCAGCGCCGCCGCCGGCTCGCGCACCGGATCGCCCGTCAGGGAGACGCGCACCGTATCCCCGATACCGTCCAGCAGCAGAGCGCCGATGCCGATCGCCGACTTGACGGTGCCCTCGCCGGGCAGGCCCGCCTCCGTGACGCCCACGTGCAGCGGATAGTCGCACAGCCGGTCGATCATGCGATAGGCCTCCACCGTCAGGCGCACGTCGCTGGCCTTCAGGGAGAGGACGATGTCGTCAAAGCCCTCTTTCTCGAGCAGGCGCGCGTGGTTGAGGGCGCTCTCGCACATGCCTTCGGCCGTCACGCCGCCGTGCTTCGCCAGGATGTCCTTTTCGATGGAGCCGGTATTGACGCCGATGCGCACGGGGATATGATGCTTCTTCAGGCAGTCGGCCACCATGCGCACCTTATCCTCGCCGCCGATATTGCCGGGGTTGATGCGCAGCTTGGAGATGCCGTTCTCTACCGCGCCCACCGCCAGCCGGGCGTCAAAATGGATGTCCGCGCACAGGGGCACGGGGCTTCCGTCCACCAGCTGCCGGACAGCGCGCACACAGTCCTCATTGTAGACCGACACACGCACCAGGTCGCAGCCAGCCTCCGCCAGCTGCTTGATCTGGGCCAGGGTCGCTTCCACATCCTCCGTGCGGGTATTGGTCATGGACTGGACGGAGACCGGCGCGCCGCCGCCCATCTGCAGTCCGCCCGCGTAAATCGCTTTCTTCATCAACCGCCTCCGAACAGATTGGAAACATCCTGGAACGTCAGGGTGACGAACAGCACCATCAGCGCCGCGAAGCCCGCCAGCTTGATATAGGCCTCCGTCTTCCGGGACAGGGGCTTGCGCCGGATAGCTTCCACGATCAGCAGGATGATCTGCGCGCCGTCCAGGCCCGGAATGGGCAGCAGGTTGACCAGGCCCAGGTTCACGGAGATGAAGATGAGCATCAGGAAATAGGCGTCTTTGCCGTTCCGCTGGGTCTCCTCTGCCACCACGCGGACCACGCCCACCGGGCCGGACATGTCGCTCAGGCCCGCCTGGCCGTTCACCAGCATGCCCAGGGACTGGATGATGAGGCCGCCCTCCCGCACGCACAGCCGGGCCGAAAGGCCGGCCGATTCAAAGAAGCCCGGCCGCCGGGTATTCTGCGAAATGATCTCAGGACCGATCTCGATGCCGATCATCATTTGCCCGTTGCTGTTTTTCTGCGGGTAGACTGTCAGCGTCTTCTCCTCGCCGCTCCGCGCTACGACGATCTCCAGGGCTTCATTCTCCCTGCCGTATTCGTTGATCAGCTCCCTGAACCGGTAATCCAGGCCGTCCGCGGTCAAGCCGCCGGCGTCGATGCCGTGCACCTGCTTGAGCAGGTCCAGGGGCTGCACCCCGGCCTGCTCGGCGGCGCTGCCGGCATTGACTGACTGCACCTGCAGGTAATCGCCATAGTTGATCTCTGTCACGCCGTTGATCCAGTAAAAGCCCAGGCCCACCAGGAAGGCCAGCACGAAATTCATGACCGGGCCCATCAGGACCGTGATCACGCGCTTCCACACCGGGAAGCCGCGCATGGCCCGGGGATCCTGATCCGCCTTCTCGTCCGGGTCGTCCTCGCCGTAGAAGGCGCAGAAGCCGCCCGCCGGGATGGCGCGGATGCTGAAAACCGTTTCATGCTTCCGGCCCTTCCACTGGAACAGCTTGGGTCCGAAGCCGATAGAGAACTCCTGGACGGGAATGCCCGTCATGCGCGCTGCGATAAAGTGGCCCCATTCGTGCACTGTCACCATGACAGCCAGCATCAGCAGGGCCAGTAGTACATAGACGATGCTCATCTTTCCACCTTTTTCAGTATTTCTTCCGCTGTTATCCGGGCCTTTCGGTCTGCCTCCAGCACATCTTCCAGACTGTCTGCCTTGGGCGCGCCGAGGCGCTCCAGCGTGGCCGACACGGTGCGATAGACCTCGCCCATGCGGATGCGGTCCGCCAGGAAGGCTTGGGCTGCCACCTCATTGGCGGCATTCAGCACCGCGCAGGCCGCGCCGCCCATGCGCAGGGCTTCATAGGCCAGCCTGATCGCCGGGAAACGCTCAGGATCCGGCGCTTCAAAGGTCAATTGGGCCAGCGCCGCAAAATCCGGCGCGGGGACACCGCTTTCCACCCGATCCGGGTAAGTCATGGCATACAGAATCGGCACCCGCATGTCCGGCACGCCCAGCTGGGCCAGCACCGCCCCGTCCTTGAACGCGATCATGGAGTGCACCACGCTCTGGGGGTGCACCACCACCTGGATCTGCTCCGGCTCCACGTCGAACAGCCACTTGGCCTCGATGATCTCCAGGGCCTTGTTGAACATGGAAGCCGAATCCACGGTGATCTTGCTGCCCATGTTCCAGGTCGGATGCCTGAGGGCCTGGGCGCTGGTGGCCTGGTCGATATCTTCCTTGCTCCAGGTCCTGAAAGGGCCTCCGGAGGCCGTCAGGTAGATCCTGCTCAGGCGGTTGGGTCCGGCGGCCTGCAGGCACTGCCAGATGGCGCTGTGCTCGCTGTCCACGGGGATCAGGGTCGGCTGACCGTCCACATCGGGGCAGGCGTCCATCACCAGGCGTCCGCCGGCCACCAGCGTCTCCTTATTCGCCAGCAGGATGCGCTTGCCCGCCCGGCGGCCCGCCAGGGTCGCCTTCAGGCCCGCGACGCCCACCACGGAGACCATCAGGTCGTCCGCGTCGGCATCCACCGCCACCTGCTCCAGCTGATCCGCCGGATAAAAGCGGCAGAAACGGAGGCCCTCGGGGATCTCCTCCGGCATCCCGCCGGTCAGGCACGCGATCTCCGGGCGGAACTGCCTGATCTGCTCAAACAAAAGGCCGGCGTTGGCGTGGGCCGTCAGCGCCGTGACCCTGAAAAGCTCCGGATGCCGGGCGCACTCGTCCAGCGTCTGCCGGCCAATGGAGCCGGTGGAGCCCAATACTGCGATCTTTCTCATGCTATTATCAAATTCCTTACGCGCCGGCGAGACTGGCGCTGTAGATCAGCGAATACAGATAGACCGCCAGCGTCGCGAAAAAGACGCTGTCCAAACGGTCCATCATACCGCCATGGCCGGGGAAAATGCGGCCAAAGTCCTTGATGCCGCAATGCCGCTTCTCCAGGGAAGCGAACAGGTCGCCGATCTGGCCCAGGATCCCGCCGATCAGGCCGACCACGGGCGCATGCCATAACGGCGGCATTTCAGTGAACATCATGTAGATCAGGTGCAGCACCACCGCGAATACCACGCTGCCCAGCAGCCCGCCCAGCGCGCCCTCCACCGTCTTGTGGGGGCTCACCCGCGGGCAGAAGGGACGCTTGCCCCACTTGCGGCCGATGAACAGGGCCATGGTGTCCCCCATCAGCGGCACGCCGAAGGACATCAGAATAAAGTAGGTCTGCAGCAGGCGGTTCTCGTACTGCTGGAAGCTCAGCATGCACATGCCCGGCAGCACCACGGAGAACAGCGGCAGGCAGGAGAACATCAGATCGTGCAGCGACGGCTCCTTCCGAAACAGGATATAGCCGCAGGTCAGGATGCAGGAGCAGCCCATCAGCAGCAGCACGATGTAGCTGTGCTTATAGATCACGAACGCCGGGATGCTGATGCACACGCACATCCAGACCGGCCATTCCACCGGGTGGTTCCCGGCGTTCTTCATGGCGCGGAAGACCTCGTAGATGCACAGGCCCAGGGAGATCATGAACAGTACGGCAAACACCCATCCGCCCATCGCCACTGCAAAGGTCAGCAGGGCGATCAGCCCCGCGCCGGTCAAGATCCGGGTCATCATCACTTGCGTCCTCCATACCGTCTGTCCCGGCCCTGGAATTCCTCCAGCGCCTGATGGTATTCCTTCAGGGTGAAATCCGGCCACAGCGTGGACGGGAACTCAAACTCCGCGTACGCGCACTGCCACAGCAGAAACCCGCTGAGCCGCTGCTCGCCGCTGGTGCGGATCAGCAGATCCACGTCCGGCAGCCCGGCCGTATACAATTCATCGCTGAAAGCGGCCTCGTCGATGGCATCAGGGTCCAGGTTCCCCTCCCGCGCCTTTTTCGCCAGGCTCTTCGCCGCCCGCAAAATCTCCTGCCTCCCGCCGTAATTGAGGGCGATGCACAGGTTGAGGCCGGTATTGTCCCTGGTCCGCTCTTCCGCGTTCGTGACGGCGATGCGCTGGGGCTCGGGCAGCCCCGATTTATCGCCGAGGATACGGATGCGCACGTTCTTTTCATCCAGCTCGTCGATCTCGGACGCGAAATACCTGAGCAGAAGCGCCATCAAAGCGCTGACCTCCGCCGGGCTGCGCCGCCAGTTTTCCGTGGAGAAGGCGTACAGCGACAGGGTATGGATGCCCAGGTCGCTGCTCTCGCGGATGATATCGCGCAGGGATTCGACCCCCGCCTGATGTCCGCGCGCGATCTGAAGGCTGTGCTGCTGAGCCCACCGGCCGTTGCCGTCCATGATGATGGCCACGTGCCTGGGCAGTTTTTCCAGATTCATTCCTGTCCTTCCCGCGGTCCCTCAGGTGACAGAACAGGGAAGCTGGCATAAGTCAGCTCCCCCTGATCGAACCGCACGGCATAGTTTTTTGTCACTTTTTCCGGTGAAGAGCCACGGCTGAAGGGCGCCTCAGTCCTGCGGAGGGAATACTCGATCCCCTCCGCCCGCAGCGCCGCTTCCGCCGCCTCCAGCGTCATTCCGGTCAGTTCCGGCAGCATCAGACCTCCATGATCTCCTTTTCCTTATCGGCGGCGATCTTGTCGATCTCCTTGATAAAGTTGTCGGTCACCTTCTGCAGGTCCTTTTCGGCCTTGGTCTGGTCGTCCTCGGTGATCTCGCTGTCCTTCTTGAGCTTCTTGATCTGCTCCATGGCGTCACGGCGCACGCCGCGGACAGCCACCTTGGCCTCCTCAGCGCCCTTGCGGACGACCTTGGTCAGTTCCTTTCTGCGCTCCTCGTTGAGCTCCGGCACCACCAGACGGATGATCTTGCCGTCGTTGGAGGGGTTCAGGCCGAGGTCGCTCTTCTGGATGGCCTTTTCCACCAGGCTGATGGCCTTGGGATCCCACAGGGAGATGGTCAGCAGGCGGGGTTCGGGCGCCATGACGTTGCCCATCTGCTTGAGGGGCGTCGGGGTGCCGTAATAGTCCACCATGATGCGGTCCAGGATCTGCGGGTTCGCCCTGCCGGCGCGCAGGGAGAGCATGTCCTTCTTATAGAACTCCTGGGTCTTGGTCATTTTTTCCTTGGCTTGGTTCATTACGCTGTCGATACTCATAGCTGGTCCCTCCTGCTGTATTAGTCTCCGAAATTGATGCCGATGTTCCGGGCCAGGTCCACCATCTGGTGGTCCTTGGGAACGGGCTTTGCGACGCCCGCGATGTCGCTGAGCTTGTTGTGGGTCACTTCATTGCCCACCAGGGCGACGGAAACGCCGTACTTGCCCTTCTTGATCAGGTCGGCGGCATGTACGCCGAACTGGGTGGAAAGCACGCGGTCGTAGGCGCAGGGGCTGCCGCCGCGCTGGATGTGCCCGGGCACCACCGCGCGCGCTTCGACGCCGACCAGCTCGGTCAGCTGGCGGGCGATGCGGTCCGCGATGCCGTGGAAGCCCTGCTCCTTGCGCTGGGCCTCGCGCTCCTTGCGCTTCATCTTGGCTTCCTTCTCGTCCATGGCGCCTTCGGCCACGGCGACGATGGAGAAGGCCTTGTTGTTCTTGGCGCGCTGCTCCACCATCTTGGCGACCTTGTCGATGTCATAGGGAATCTCAGGCAGCAGGATGGCGTCCGCGCCGCCGGCCATGCCGGAATACAGGGTCAGCCAGCCAGCCTTGTTGCCCATGATCTCGACCACCATGCAGCGGCCATGGCTGGCGGCCGTGGTGTGCAGGCGGTCGAGCACATCCGTGGCGATCTCCACCGCGGTGTGGAAACCGAAGGTGAAGTCCGTGCCGAAGATATCGTTGTCGATGGTCTTGGGCAGGCCAATCACGTTCAGGCCTTCCTGGCTCAGCAGGTTTGCCGTTTTATGGGTGCCGTTGCCGCCCAGGGTCACCAGGCAGTCCAGCTTCAGGTTCTCGTAGGTCTTCTTCATGGCGGCGACCTTGTCCACGTTGTCGTCGCCGATGACCCGCATTTCGCGGAAGGGGCGGCGGCTGGTGCCCAGGATAGTGCCGCCCAGAGTCAGGATGCCGGAGAAGTCGGGCTTGGACATGAGCCGGTATTCGCCCTCGATCAGGCCGCGATAGCCGTCCATGATGCCGATGATCTCCGCGTCGAAGGTCTCATAGGCTGCGCGGGCGACGCCGCGGATGGCGGCGTTCAGGCCCGGGCAGTCCCCGCCGCTGGTCAGGATGCCGATTCTGCGTTTCATCTGTACGTCTCTCCGTTACTTTCTCTTGCGGTTGGAGGTCAGGCCGAAGATGCCCAGCAGGTTGCGGGACAGCTGGCGGCCGGTCTCACGCCCGGCGCTGGTGGTCGCGGACTTCGCGAAGGAGTCGATCAGCTGCTGAGCGTAGGATTTTTCCTTCTTCTTGCCGTCGGAAGCGGCAGCGCCGGTCACAGCGCTGACGGCGTTGGCCACCGTCTCCTTGGCCTGCTGGAAGAAGTTGGGCTTCGCCTGCTGCGCGGGCTGGGCCGGAGCCTGCTGGGGCACATACTGTCCGGAAGCCGGATCCCACACGAGCACGGGCGGCTGGGCGGAAGCGGCGGGCGCCTGGGGCGCTGTCTGCATCTGGGGCGCAGCCTGGGGCTTAGGCTCCTCATAGACCGGGGCCTGCATCTGCGCGATCTCCTTGATCTCGTAAGCGCCGGTCTGGGGGTTATACACGCTGAAGGTCATGGGCCTGTACTGGGGCTCCGCAGGCGCGGCTTCGGGCTGCTGGGCATAGACCGGGGCGGCTTCCGCAGCGATGGGCTGCACCACCTGGGTCTGCTCCACGCCGTGGCCCATATAGCGGGCCGCCAGGATCTCATAGGCGCTCTCGCGGTCAAAGGCCTCGCCGTATTTCTCTTCATAGATGCTGGTCGCCACAAAGGTCTCGCGCAGGCTGTCGGAGATGGCGCCGATGTAGCTCTGGGGCGGCAGGATGGTGGCGCGCTGGACGATGGAGGGCGTACCGTCTTCCATCAGGAAGGAGAGCAGGGCTTCGCCGGTCCTGAGCTGGGTCAGCGCGGTCTCGGTATCGAAGGACGGGTTCTGGCGGAAGGTCTGGGCCGCGGCGCGGACGGTCTTCTGCTCGGCGGGGGTGAAGGCGCGCAGCGCGTGCTGCACCCGGGCGGAGAGCTGGCTCAGCACGGTGCTGGGCACGTCCATGGGGTTCTGGGTGACGAAGAAAACGCCCACGCCCTTGGAGCGGATCAGGCGGACGGTCTGCTCGATGCGCTCCATCAGCGCCTTCGGGCAGTCGTTGAACAGCAGGTGTGCTTCGTCGAAGAAGAACACCATCTTCGGCAGCTCCTTGTCGCCGGTCTCGGGCAGCAGCTCATAGAGTTCGCCCAACAGCCAGAGCAGGAAGGTGGAATACAGATTCGGCTTGCTGAACAGGCGTTCCGCCGCCAGGATGTTGACGGTGCCCTGGCCGTTCTCGTCCCGGGTCAGCCAGTCCGCCAGGTCCAGGGCGGGCTCGCCGAAGAAATAGTTGCCGCCCTGGTCTTCCAGGATGGCGATGGCGCGCTGGATCGCGCCGACGGAGGCCTTGGTGATATTGCCGTAGTTGAGCACATACTTCTGCGCGTTGTCGCCCACATAGGCCAGCATGGCCTTCAGGTCCTTGAGGTCGATCAGCAGCATGCCCTCGTCATCCGCGATGCGGAACACCAGGTGCAGAACGCCGGCCTGGGTATCATTGAGGCCGAGCATGCGGGACAAAAGCAGCGGGCCCATTTCGGACACAGTGGTGCGGATCGGCACACCGCGCTCGCCGAACACATCCCAGAACGCCACAGGCGCCTGATTGAAGGAGAAATTGGTGACGCCGCACTCTTCCAGACGGGCGTCGATCTTCTCGCTGCGCTCGCCGGGCTTGGCCAGGCCGGCCAGGTCACCCTTCACGTCCGCCAGGAACACCGGGACGCCTAGCTGGGAAAACCCTTCCGCCAGCAGCTGTAAAGTCACCGTTTTGCCGGTGCCGGTCGCGCCGGCGATGAGGCCGTGACGGTTCGCCATCTTCGGCAGGAGGCAAACGGCCCCTTCGTTGCTCGTTCCTACCCAGATCTTTTGATCGTACAGCATGTTGAGTCCTCCTTAATATAGTGTATGGATATAAAGTTTCAGGTTCACCTGCTCCGATCCGCTCCCGCCGGGCGCTGCCGCAGTCAGCTGCGGCCGTAAAACCGGGCCCCGGCGTTCGCGCGATCGCAAATCGTTTATATTATAGTTGAAAACGTCCAAAATTACAACAGATTTCTGCAAGACAGGCTGTAAAAAAACCAAATCCACTAAATCCGGGCGATCAGCGCCGAAGCCTGGGCGGAAATGCCCTCTCCGCGCCCCTCGTAGCCCATATGCTCCGTAGTGGTCGCCTTCACGGACACCGCATCCACGGGCATTTGCAGGGCGGCGGCCACGTTCTCCCGCATCTGCGCGATGTAAGGGGCCAGCTTTGGCCTCTGGGCCACGATGGTCACGTCCACATTGATGGGCGCGTAGCCCGCCGCTTCCAGGATCCTGCGCGTCTGCTCCGTCAAAAGCAGGGAGGACACGCCACGGTAGCGCTCGTCCGTGTCCGGGAAATGCTGCCCGATATCGCCCAGGGCCGCCGCGCCCAGCAGCGCGTCGCAGAGGGCGTGCAGCGCCACATCCGCGTCCGAATGTCCGTCCAGTCCCAGCTCATAGGGCACCTGGACCCCGCACAGGATCAGCGCCCGTCCGCTCACCAGCCGGTGGGCGTCAAAACCGGTGCCCGTCCGCACCTGGGGTCCTGCCAGCAGCTCTGCCATTTTCCGGTCCTCCTGGGTCGTCAGCTTGATGTTCCGGGGGCTGCCCATGACCAGCCTGACCGGCTCCCCCAGCGCCTCCACCAGGGCGGCGTCGTCCGTGCGGTCGTCCTTCGCCTGCTCGTGGGCCCTGACCAGCAGCTCCCGCCGGAAGCCCTGGGGCGTCTGCATGAGCCACAGGCCATTGCGGTCCAGCGTGTCCTGCACGTTCCGGCTCTCGTCGGCCCGCTTCACCGTGTCTGTCACCGGAATCGCGGCGACGCCCGTGCCGCAGTCGCGCACGCTGGCGATCACCCGCCGCACCGTATCCTCGTCTACGAGCGCCCGGGCGCCGTCGTGCACCAGGACCACATCGCAGTCCTCCGGCAGGGCGTCGAGCCCGTGCCGCACAGACTGCTGGCGGGTGTCCCCGCCCGTCACCACCGCCCTGACCGGCAGGTGATACTGTTCAAAGGTCTCCCTGAACAGCGGTTCTTCCCCCGCGCGGACCACCGCCACAAGCCCGTCCACGGCCTTCAGCAGGGTGCGCCCGGCCCGAACGCAGGCGGGCACACCGCCCACGGGCAAAAGGGTCTTGTTCCGGTCCGCGCCCATGCGCGTACCGCTGCCGCCGCACACCAGGATCGCATATACGCTCACGGCTCGTCATCCTCCATCAGGGGTTTCAGCAGGGTGCGGAACACCTCGCCGCCCTCGCTGCGCCAGCGCTTGCACAGCTTCGCGGCGATCTCGGAGGACGGCAGGCTCACCGAGAGCGTCATGACCGCCCGGCCGCGCTCCATCATCCGGAGGCTGACTTCAAAATCCCCCCGGGGCGTCTGCGCCATATCCGCCTGGTAGTCCCGCTGGGCGCGCAGGGCCTCCCGCCATTCCGGCAGGCGGCTGTCCACCGCTTCGCGGACGCTGAAGGGGATGCGGCTGCCGTACAGGGAAAGCAGCTCCTCGCCCGAGGGATTGACGGCATAGCGCCGGTAGGCCCCCTCCGCCGCCTCGGAGATCGCGCCCTCCTGCGAAAGCCGTCCCAGGGCGGGCATCATCTCCAGGTAGTTCATAAGCCCCGCTTCGGTCAGAAAATCCAGCAGGTTCATGTCCGTCGCCGATTCGAGCTCATGAAGCAGATACAGTATCAACAGCTGCGCTTCCGCCAGCGGCCGCGGCCTGTTGGGCAAAAGCGCATCCGGCATTTCGGTTTTGAGCGGCATCCTGTCCTCCCACCATCCACGAATGTTTCGCCAAAGTGTTTTGGATACAAGTTTTTAAATTCGCTGACCGCGTTCGTTTTCCTGCCTGGGGCGGAGAATTCGCACCATGATGCTTGTTAGATTCGGGAATTTATGATATGCTATAGTCATGAATTCCGTCAGCCCGCTGGCGGAACGCCTGAAAGGCAGGATGAACCGCATGAAAGCACAAAGCTTTACCGCCCGCATCGGCGGACGTGATTACACACTCAGCGCCCAGAGCGACCCCGAGCGCCTCCGGAACATCGCGGAATACCTGGACCGCAAGATCAGCGAAGCCAGCATGCACACCGCCATGAATAAGGAGATCGCCGCCGTGATCGCGGGCCTGTCCGTGACCGAGGAGCTCTTCAACGCCAAGGACGAGGCCCAGCGCCTGCGCAACCAGCTGTATGAGATCGCCCGCGGCAGCGCGGCGGAGGGCGCCTCCCGTGACGCCTGAGCTGCTGGCGCCCGCCGGCAGCCTGGATGCCCTGAAGGCGGCCGTCAGTGCCGGGGCCGATGCCATATATTTAGGCGCCGCTTCCTTCGGCGCCCGGGCCGCCGTAGGCTTCGGGCCGGATGAACTGAAGGAGGCCCTGCGCTTCGCCCATTTTCACGGGCGCAGGATCTATGTGACCGTCAACACCCTGGTCAAGGACGGGGAGCTCAGCGACCTCCGGGATTCCCTCGCTCGTCTGCGGGATCTGAGGGCGGACGCGATCCTGATCCAGGACCTGGGCGTTTTGAAGCTGTGCCGGGAGGAGTTTCCCGAGCTCACGCTCCACGCCAGCACCCAGATGTCCCTGCACACGCCCTCCGGCGTCCGCTGGGCGGCCGATCACGGCCTGAGCCGCGTGGTGCTGAACCGCGAGGCCTCCCTTGAGGACATCCGGGCGGCCGCCGCCACCGGTATCGAGGTCGAGGTCTTCGCCCACGGCGCGCTGTGCGTGTCCGTGAGCGGACAGTGCGCCCTTTCCGCCAGCCTGGGTGAGCGCAGCGGCAACCGCGGGCGCTGCGGCCAGCCCTGCCGCCTGCCCTACCAGTACCGCGGCATTGAGCAGGCCTGGCTTTCCCCCGCCGATCTCTGCACGCTGCCCATCCTCAAACAGCTGGCCGACGCCGGCGCTGCCTCCCTGAAGCTGGAAGGCAGGCTGAAGCGCCCTGAATACGTCTATACCGTCACCGAGATCTACCGCCGCGCCCTGGACCGCCTGGACAGCCGGGAGTCCTGGTCCGCCGACCCGAAGGACATGGACGGGCTCACCCAGATCTTCTGCCGGGGCCGCTTTACCGAAGGGTACGCGGGCGGACAGCAGGACGCGGGGATCCTGAACCCCGGACACACGGCCCATGAAGGAATCTGCATCGGGCAGATCGGCCAGGTGAGCCGGAAGGGCGGCGTCTATCTTGCCCGCTTCACCCCCACGCGCACGCTGTCCGACCAGGACGGGCTGAGCGTCGGGGAGGATAAATGCATTTACACCGGCCCTGAGGTGCCCGCCGGTCAGACCGCTACCCTGCGCCTGCACCGGCCGGCCGCGCCGGGAACGCCGGTTCAGAGGACCGAATCCGCCAGGCAGCTGGCCGCAGCCGTGGCTGGCTACAGCGACGCGGCCCTGAAGCGCCTCGACCGGCCCTTCACCGCGGAGCTCCGGGCCATGCCCGGGGAACAGGCGGAGCTGGCGCTGACCAGCGGCGGCGCTTTCGTCCGGATCTTAGGCCCCACGGTGATGAGGGCAGAGAAGAAGCCGCTGGATGAAGCCACTGTCCGTCAGGCCTTTAGCAAAACCGGCGGCGCGCCCTTTGCGCTGGACGGGCTGACGGTGGTCACCGAGGGCGCTTACCTGAGCAGCGCCCAGCTGAACGCCCTGCGCCGGGAAGGCCTCGCGGCGCTGGAAGACGCCGTGATCGCCCTGAACGAGCCTGTGCGGACCGCCTCTAAGGCTTCCGTCCCGCAGCCTGCATCCCGGGCTGTCCCACCGAAAGGCCGGCTGTATGTGCGCACCGATCGGCCCGAAGAGATCCCCTCCCTGCTGGATGCGGGGGCCGATCACGTGCTGCTGTCCCTGAACGATATCCGCGCCGCCGCCCTCGAGCGGCTGGATTTGAGCCGCCTCCCTGCCGGCAGGGTCAGCCTGGCACTGCCGCCCGTGGCGGACGACACCGCCCTCGAACAACTGACCGCTCTGGCCAAAGAGGCAGGCATCCCCCTCGCGGCGGACAACGCGGGCCAGCTGGGGCCGCAGGTCCTTCTCACCGCTGAGGGCGTCCCGGTCTTCAACGCGCAGACCGAGGCTTTCCTGGAGGAGCGGGGCGTGCACGGCGCAGTGCTGAGCCCTGAGCTGTCAGGCAAGGAGATCGCGTCCATGCCCGAACCCGGGATCGAGCGGATCCTCTGCGTTTACGGACGGCAGCGCCTGATGCTGCTGAACCACTGCCCGGAACGGGTATACCGCGGGCTGACGGCGGGCAAAGAAAGCTGCCGTCTCTGCGACAGCGGGAACGGCCTGCAGGGCCAGAGCCTGACGGACCGCAAGGGCCTGCGCCTGCCATTCTTTCCCTACAGGACGGACCGGGGCTGCATCGTGCGGCTCTACAGCGCAAAGCCCGTCTCCCTGCTTCCTTATATGGACTATCTGCGCCGCCTGCCGCTCTCCTTCCTGCTCAGCTTCACGGACGAATCCACAGACCTGCGTCTCCGGCTGGTAAAAGCCTTCAAGGAAGGCGCGGACTTCCGCCTGGACGCCACCACAGGCAAATACCTGACCGGCGTCCTGTGACCTGTCAACACCCCTCTTAATCACAGCGCCCCGAGCGCGGAGGACATTATGAACGAACGTGCACAGCGAGTGCTTGAATTCAACAAGATCCTGGAGCTGCTGGAGACCAGCGCGCTGACGGACGGCGGCAAGGAGATGTGCCGCAGCCTCACGCCCGAGAGCGACCTGAAGGCCGTCACCCGGGCCCAGGCCGAGACCGAGGAGGCCGTGACCCTGCTGAGCCGCCTGGGCGGGAACCCGCTGATGGCCTTCAGCAATGTCAACGACGTCCTGAGCCTGGCCGAGAAGGGCGCGGTCCTTTCCCCCGGCCGCCTGCTGCAGGTGGCGGAGGTGCTGCGCGCGGCGCGGAACGCCCGGGCCCAACTGGTCACCGAACAGGACAGCACGCCCCTGCTCACCGCAGAGGCCTCCCAACTGCGCCCCAACCAATCCCTGGAGCGCGACATCACGGACGCGATCCTCAGCGAGGAGGAGATCTCCGATCACGCCAGCGCCCAGCTCCTGGACATCCGCCGCCACATCGCCCGGGCGAACGACCGCATCCGGGAGAAGCTCAACGCCATGGCCCACGGCAGCGCCTACTCCAAGTACCTGCAGGAGAGCATCGTCACCGTCCGCAACGGGCGTTATGTGCTGCCGGTCAGGTCGGAGTACCGCGCCAACGTGCCTGGCATCGTGCAGGACCAGTCTTCCACCGGCGCTACCCTGTTCATCGAGCCCCTGGCGGTGGTGGAACTGAGCAACGATATCCGCGAATGGCAGAACAAGGAAAAGCAGGAGATCGAGCGCATCCTCTCCGCCCTGTCGGCCCTGGTCGGCCAGGATGCGGACAACATCTCCCGTAGCGTCGCCATCCTGACCCACCTGGATTTCTGCTTTGCCAAGGGCAATCTGGCCCGGCAGATGCGGGGCGTCAGCCCGAAGCTCAATGACCGGGGCTACCTCAAGTTCGTGCGCGTGCGCCACCCGCTGATCGACCCGGACAAGGTGGTGCCCCTGAGCCTCGAGCTGGGCGACAGCTACACCAGCCTGATCATCACCGGTCCCAACACCGGCGGCAAGACCGTCACCTTGAAGAGCCTCGGCCTGATCACCCTGATGGCCCAGGCCGGCCTGCAGGTGCCCGGGGATCTGGGCACGGAGATCGCCATCTTCCGCGAAGTCTACGCGGACATCGGCGACGAGCAGTCCATCGAGCAGTCCCTGTCCACCTTCTCCTCCCACATGACCAATATCGTCTCCATCCTGTCGGACGTGACCGATCAGGACCTGGTGCTCTTTGACGAGCTGGGCGCGGGCACGGACCCCACCGAGGGTGCGGCCCTGGCCCAGTCCATCCTGGCCCATCTGTTGGAAAAAAAGATCCGCACCGTAGCCACCACCCACTACAGCGAGCTCAAGGCCTACGCCATGACTACGCCCAACGCGGAGAACGCCAGCATGGAGTTCGACGTGGCGAGCCTGAGGCCCACCTACCGCCTCAGCATCGGCGTGCCCGGCAAGTCCAACGCCTTTGAGATCTCCCGCCGTTTAGGATTGAGCGAAGAACTGATCGAAAGCGCCAAGGACCTTTTGAGCCACGAGAGCATCCGCTTTGAGGACGTCATCGCCAGCGCCGAATACCACCAGCAGGTGGCGGAGCGGGAGCGCCAGATCGCGGAAGAGGCCCGCAAGGAGACCGTGCGCCTGCGCAACGAGGCGGAAAAGCTGTACCGCGAGACCGAAGAAAAGCGCCGCGCCGCCAACACCAAGGCCAAGGAGGAAGCGCGCCGCATCGTGGAGAACGCCCGGCGCGAGTCCCAGGAGATCCTAAGCGAGCTCAAACGCCTGAAGGCGGAAAACAAGGCCCAGGCCCAGCAGCTGAACACGAAGCTCGAAAAGACCCTGGACAACCTGTCCGAGGGCCTGCGGGCCGCCGAGCCGCCGCTGGTGCGCAAGAACCAGCGCCCCCTGATCAAGGGAGACAGCGTCCAGATCCTGACCCTGAACACCAAGGGCACGGTGCTCAAGGAAGCGGACGAAAAGGGCGAGGTGCTGGTGCAGGCCGGCATCATCAAGTGCAAAGTCCCGGCGGAGCAGCTGGTACTGGAAGACGCTCCCGCCGAAAAGAAAAAGACCCAGGTACACGCCCATCAGGACAACAAGAACAGCTATGTCCCGCTGCAGGTGGACGTGCGCGGCATGGCGCTGGATGAGGCCATCGAGGCCGTGGACCGGTATCTGGACCAGGTGGTCATGGCCGGCTATCACGAGGTGACCATCGTGCACGGCAAGGGCACCGGCATCCTCCGGGCGGGCATCCACCAGCACCTGAAAAAGCAGCGCGTGGTCAAGAGCTACCGCCTGGGCCAGTACGGCGAGGGCGAGGACGGCGTGACCCTGGTCACGCTGAAATGACGATCGGCGGCAGCCGTCAAAAGTAACGCGGAGGCATCTATGGCAGAGAACAAGCAGAAGATCATGATCGTGGATGACGATAAAAATATCGCGCAGCTCATCCGGCTGCTGCTCGAAAAGCAGGGCTATGCCGTTACCACCTGCGAAAACGGCAGCGAGGCGCTCCGGCTCTTTGAGAGCATCAAGCCCGACCTCCTGATCCTGGATATCATGCTCCCCGGCATGGACGGCTGGGAGGTCTGCCGCAGCGTGCGCCAGCAGAGCGCGACCCCCATCATCATGCTCTCCGCCAAGGACGAGACCTTCGACAAGGTGCTGGGGCTCGAGTTGGGCGCGGACGATTACATCACCAAGCCCTTTGACAATAAGGAGCTGGTGGCCCGGGTCAAGGCCGTGCTGCGCCGCACCGCCACCAAGGAGAACGATGCCCAGGAGACCATCACCTTTCCGGGCCTCAGCGTCAGCCTGGAGACTTACCAGGTGCATTTCCGCGGCCAGCTGTTGGAAATGCCGCCCAAGGAGCTGGAACTGTTGTACTTCCTGGCCGCCCACAAAAACCGTGTGTTCACCCGCGAGCAGCTCTTGGAGCAAGTGTGGGGCTTCGAGTTTTTCGGCGACAGCCGCACGGTGGACCAGCACATCAAGCGCCTGCGAGAAAAGCTGACCGACAGCGAGGAATTCGGCTGGCAGATCAAGACCATCTGGGGCGTCGGCTACAAGTTTGAGGTGCAATGAACATGCGCAGTATGTTTACGCGCCTCATCAGCGTCTTTCTGATCGTGATCCTGGTCTTCATCATGGCGCTGCTGACGGTGTATTACACGAGCTCCCTCAGGCAGAACCGCACCCGGGCGCTGAACACCCTGAAGAGCGAAGGGCAGGACCTGGCCTACCTGGCCAGCGAGTCCCGCTATAACCCCCTCACCATGTCCTTCGAGTATTCGTCTACCACCAACAAATATATCCAGCGCAAGCTCGAAAACCTGTACAGCAAGTACTCCTCCTACTGCATCATCATCGACCGGACGGGCCGGGTGCTGGTCTACATCGACCCGAGCCTCCTCAATGACGAGGAGGTCCTTTCCACCCTCAACAGCGAGGAGCTGACCAACACGCTCAACCGCGTGACCGCCGGCGAGGAAGTGGAATTCACCACGAACACCAGCGGCGGTACCATGTTCACCGTCGCCATCCCCTGGATGCAGGACGGGCGCGTGATGGGCGCCGTCGTGATCCAGACCGCGTCCCAGGTCATCAACGCCAACTTCCAGCGCACGCTGATCCCGGTGCTGATCGTCGCCTTTGCCGCGACCGCGCTGGCGGTGGTCCTCTTTTCCTGGCTCGCACGCCAGATGACGCGGCCTTTGACCCAGATGGAGCGCTCCGCCAACGCCATCGCCCAGGGCAACTTTTCCATCCGCGCCCAGGAGAACACCGGCACCCGCGAGACCCGGGCGCTGGCCAAGGCTTTCAACGACATGGCAGTGCAGATGGAATCCCTGGAGACCTCGCGCCGGGACTTTATCGCCAACGTCTCCCACGAGCTGCGCTCGCCGCTGACCTCCATCCAGGGCTACATCCAGGGCGTCCAGGACGGCACCTTCCCCGAGGAGGATCAGGATAAGTACCTGTCCGTCGCCCTCGAAGAGACCCAGCGCCTCTCCAAGCTGGTCTCGGGCCTGCTGAACCTCTCCCGCATCGAGCGGGAGGACATCCCCCTCAACTGCACGGATTTCGACCTGAACGAGCTGGCCCGGCGGGTGCTGATCACCAAGGAAGGCCAGATCGACGAAAAGAAGATCGAGGTGGAGGCGGAGCTGGGCGACGGGCCGTGCCTGGTGCGCGCGGACCGGGACCAGATCAACCAGGTGCTGGTCAACCTGCTGGACAACGCCATCAAGTTTACCCCGGAGGAAGGCCGGATCAGCCTGTCCACCCGGACAGAGCGGGACAAGGCCGTATTCAGGATCGCCGACAGCGGCCAGGGCATCAGCCCGGAGGACGCGCCGCACATCTTTGACCGCTTCTACAAGGCGGACAAGGCCCACACCACGGGCCACGGCACCGGCCTCGGCCTGGCCATCTGCAAAAAGATCATGGAAAAGCACAACGAGCATATCGAGCTCAAGAACAGCGAGACCGGCGCGGTCTTTGAATTCACCCTGCCCCTCGCTGCGGAAAACCGGCCCAGTGAACCGGACCAGGAAGCCTGATGAGGTGCCCATGAGAACGACATCCTGCCTGCGTATTGAGGCGCACGCGAAGATCAACTGGTGTCTGTCCGTCACCGGTCGCACAGAAAACGGCTATCACCTGCTGGACATGCTGATGCAGCGCGTCTCACTGTATGACACGCTCTTTGCCGCGCCGTCGGACCGCCTGAGCCTGCATATCATCGGCCAGGAGGTGACGGGACCCGAAGAAGACAACCTGGTGCTCAAGGCCGCCCGCGCGCTCCAGGCCTACCGCCCCCAGGCAGGGGTGCAGCTGACGCTGGTCAAGCGCATCCCCCAGGGGGCCGGCATGGGCGGGGGCAGCAGCGACGCCGCCGCGGCGCTCAAGCTGCTGACCCGCCTGTGGGAGCTGCGGCTCTCCCCCGCCGAGCTTTCGGCGATCGCGCTTAAACTGGGGGCAGACGTCCCCTTCTTCCTGAACGGCTGCCCCGCTCGGATCCGGGGCATCGGCGAACAGCTTTCCCCCGTTTCCCTTCCCGCCGGGGTCCCGCTGGTGCTCATAAAGGCCACCGAGGGGCTGAATACGGGACGGGTCTATGGCCGTTCCGACGCGCTGCCGGCTGCTCCCGTCGACGTGGACCGTCTGCTTCCCCTGCTCTCCGCCAGAGATCTTAAGTCCGCCGCCCGGGTGACCGGCAACAGCCTGTATCCCGCCGCGGTCTCCCTCTGCCCAAAGCTTGAGCAAATAAAAAACGCCGTTCATGCGAGCGGCGCAAGTTATGTGCTGATGACCGGCAGCGGTGCGGTGGTCTATGGCGCTTACGGGGCCTCTGCCCAGGCAGCTGAGGCGGAGAAACAGCTGAAAGCCGTCTTCCCCGGTGCGTTCGTCTCCCGCGCCATGACCGTCAGCTGACCAGGTCTCCGTTGATAAAGCCCTGAACCAATTTCAAATGCGTCAGCAGCAGCTCCCGGGTCTCCACCGTGGAGCTTTTTGCGCTCTGGACCAGGCTCTCATAATTGTCCAGGTCCTGATAAAGTGCGGTAAAGGCGTCGTCCGGCACATACCGGCCCTGGTTGCCAAACATCTGGATGCTGATGCGGTTGATCTGCTCCATGGCATAGACATACTGGCGGATCACGCCGAGCCGCTGGGACGTGGTGGATACGGTCACGCTGTCCATGCGGTTCACCACGGAGATCGCGCTGGAAACGTTATTGCTCATCGCCTGGGTGTACTGCTCCCTGCTCTTGGCCTTAAAGCTGTTGCCCGAGATCGAGACGGCGGCGAGCACGACGGTCGCCGCGAGCAGCAGGATCACCGCTATCAGCAGCACCCGATACCTGAGACGGAAGTTGCCCGTCGCATGGCGGTTCTGTGCAGCGTACTGGTACATGAGGTCCTTCCTTTCCATCCGTGCTGGTGTTTTCAGGCTCCGGACGCTTACAGTATACCATTATTTTCAAATATTGCAACCTTATTCCCTGAAAAGTGGGGGATTTCGCCCAAAAAGCCGTCAAAATTTACAATGAAGTGGCGTCCATTTGTCAAGCAAAGCGTGTTTCCGGCACAAAACGGCGTAAAAAAAGCAAACGGCGCAGCCGAGGCTGCACCATTTTGCACGGGTATTATGTTTGTCCGGATATACCGCCGGTCACGGGCTGACCGGCTGCCACAAATCAGGCATTGAATTCAGACAGCGCCGATCAGTCCTTGTTGACGATCTCTTTCAGGTTCTTTCCAGCGCGGAAGCCCACAGAATTGCTCTTGGGGATCTGAACGGATTCGCCGGTGCGGAAATTGCGGCCCTTGCGCGCGCTGCGGTTGCGGACCTCAAAAGTCCCCAGTCCGCTGACGCTCGCCTTTTTCTCAGCGGCGATCTCGTCAACGATGATATCCACCATCGCGGTGAACGCAGTCTCTGCTTCCTTCAGCGGCATACCGGTTTTGTCAGAGATAGCATGGATCATATCCTTCTTAGTCATAAGCACCCTCCATCAGTTATTGGCAGCCCTTGCAATCGGGCGGCTCAAACATTAATTATATTCTATGTATTTTCCAAGAATCCTGCACCCTGTAAACGTTTTCACGGAAAAAATTTTGCAGATTTGTTGGACAATTCATACAAAATGATCGAAGCTTTCCAACCAATAGTCTAAAAGCGGCCCCTCGCCCCTGACGCGTGCCTTAGTTTTCAGGGATATTGACCGCGACGCCATTGATCATGACGTCTTCCTCCGCGCGGATCAGGATGTACTTTTTCCCTTCGATGACGCGGGTCTCCACCAGGTCGGTGAAGTCCGGGTTCACCTGGATCGTCACGTTGGGGGTCTTGACCTCCATGCGCCTGGTATCCACGATGTTGGCGGCGCTCAGGGTCGTGCCGCGGCCAAACTGATTTTCATAGGCGTCCTCGAAGGCCTCCAGCTTTTCTAGGGGCATGCCGCAGTCCGCCAGGATGGTCTTGACTTCGGGCGCCGTGATCACCGGCGTCTCGCCGCTCTTGTCCTGCTTTTTGACCTCCACATTCTCCCGCAGCCGGTCGTTGACCGCCTGCATCACGGGGAAGCTCAGTTCCTCCTTCAGGGTCTCCTGCAGGATATCGTCGAAGGCCGCCTTCTGGGCAGGGCCGGCCATGGGCAGCTCCGTGGCGAACACCGCCTGCACGAAGTCCTCATGGGGCTCCTGGGCGTTGCGCACATAGTACAGGGCGTTATAGATATTGCTCGCGCGGTCGTCAAAGGCCGGGAACATGAAGCCCAGCTCGGGCGTGGACAGGGTCCTGCCGCTGGTCATATCCCGGAAATCCTGTTCCTCCGCGTTGTACATGAGGCCGGACTTGGCCTGCTTGACCGGGCACACGCAGCACAGCACATAGGTAAAGACGCCGTCCTCATCCTCTTTCCTGTGTCCGTCCGCGCCGCGCTGGGGCACGTCGTAGACGTCGCTCAACAGCAGGATGGCGTAGTCGTCATCCGAATGATAATTGTCGATGATGCGCTGGTACAGTTCGCTGACCGCCGTCTCATCCGAAGCCGCCGAATTCCGGAGCTCCATCAACAGGGGGTGCGCCTGGCCCTCGGTCATCTGTTCCGCCGTGAAGGTCACGTCGATGCCGTTCTTGCCCGGCACGCCGCTCAGGACCTTCTTGAACAGGGCGTAAAACTGTTTGAGCTCTTCCTCCCCCATGGGACCCACAGGCCGCCTGAAAACGGAGATGACCTCGCCCTTGGCGTTCACATAACAGCCCCGGATATAGCCGATATTACCTTTATCCTTTTCCAGACGGCGGCGGATCTCCGCAAGTTCTTTCCTATTCATTCCGTTTCTCCTGTAAGATATTCATGGCTGCAAGGCAGCACGGGCAGCATTATAGCACATCTGAACAACAAATGATAGTTCTGTTCCTGAAAAAAAGCATTGAAACCTCCGCGAATGTCGTGTACAATATTGGATAGTCTTGTTTCCCGAAAGGAGAAGGTATGAGCCTGTTCAACCCGATCGCGAGCCAGTACCGGCGGCTCATGGAAGTGCTCGAAGGCCTTCCGGCCATGCCCCTCAGCCAGGCGGCGAAGCTGATGCGCGTCTCCACCGACAAAGTGGCGGGCAATCTGGATAAAATGAAAAAGAAGGGCCTCTTTGCGAACCACCAGCCCTTCGTGCATCAGGGCATCAAGATGGTGGTGCTGGACGAGGCCTACCTGCCCTTTGCCTATGTCTGTCAGGAGGGCGACGCGCTGCTGCGCGACACACGCCAGGCCATGCAGCTATTGAAGGACGCGAGCTCCCCCACAGAGCGGCAGAAGCGCTACAGCTCCGCCCGCTCCAAGGCCTTTTCCTCCTTCATGCGCGATATCACGGATATCGCCTCGCCCACCTGGGGCAACACCTTGGGCGACCGGACCCGCAGCTTCCTGCGCGACCTGATCGACCCCTCCGACATCGTCATCGAGGAGGTCGGCCAGGCCCACGAGGCGCTGGGCGTCATGACCTCACTTGAGAATTATCTGGAAAGCCTGTTCAACGCCCTGTTCGCGCACCCGAACCTGGTCACCAGCCAGATGCTGCCCGTACTGCAGGGCACCCACCGGGACCTGAACGCCTACCTGAGCAGCCTGCCCGCCGCCCGCACCGGCAGCCGGTCCTGGAACGCCCATGCCGACAGCAACCTGCGGCGCATCCGCGAGGACGACCTGCCCCGCATCGCCGCCCTGATCGACGACGTGAACAGCAGTACCGGCGAGCGCAAGCGCACGCAGAAAAAGGAAGACCCCCTGCTCGGCGAGCTGGCGCAGGAGATCTACCGCCTGGAGACCCTGGCCAGCCAGCTGCCCTCCGCCGGCATCGCCGTGTCCCTGCGCAACATCGCCGAAAAGCTGTCCCGCATCCGCAACCTGCTGGTCCAGTACCCGGACAAGCTGCACATGAGCTGTGTGAGGTCCCTGCGCGACAGCTACCTGCCCATGACCGACGAGCTGCTGAGCAAGTACATGCAGTCCCTCTCCCTGTCCTCCCCCTCCGCCGAGGCCGCGGTCAAGGCGACGGAGCAGGTGTTCTCCGGCGTCCTGCCCCAGGCCCTGCAGCAGATCATTGACCAGCTGACCACGGACAACGCCATCGATATGCGCTCCCAGGCGGACGCCCTGGTCAAAAAGATGCAGCTGGACGGCCTGCTACCGTACAACTTCGAGACGAAGAACCAGGCAAAGGCCCAGCCAAAGACGCAGCCGAAGGCACAAACGAAAGCGCTAATGAAATAAAGCATGGGCTGTTGCACATTGTTATGGAACAGCCCTCATCCGACCTCACTGCGTTCGGCCACCTTCCCCCGATCCCGGGGGAAGGTGTCACGCTGAAGGTGTGACGGATGAAGGCGTTCATGCGCTTGTGCAACAGCCCCTTTAATATGGCGATTTCTTTAGATGTCGATGACTTTTTCCACATTCTCCAGCTGCAGGCGGTCGCCCTGTATGCCCTCCGCGGACACGTTTTCCAGCCGGAGGGTTTTTACATTGACGGCGATAAAGCCCTGGCCGGCACACTCCTCCACGCCCTCGGCCATGGCCGGAAGCATGGGCTTCGGGTCGGGCGCAAAGGTGATGCGGCAATCCCGGAGGGTGATCTCCTCCACCGGCCGCTCCGGCAGGCCCAGGATGTAGGCGGCGCACCCGGCGCAGTCGGTGGCCTCCACGCGCTCATAGGTGATGGAGCCGATGGTGGGCGTACCGTCCGTGATGGGCTGCTTTTCCCGGCTCTGCACATAGGCGGTATGGCCGTCGGGATCGCAGTAGTACAGGGCGTTGACCACCAGCGGCGTTTTGACGCCGATCATCTTCACGTCCTCAAAGCGGATGCGGTCGATGACGGCATACTTGCCGCGTCCCCGGCGCGTCTTGATGCGCAGGCCGCGGTCGTTGCCCACCATGCGGCAGTGATGCACGCGCACGTCGCAGACGCCGCCTGCCATCTCGCTGCCCACGGTGACGCCGCCGTGGCCGTCCCGCATCAGGCACCAGGCGATCTCGATATCCTGGCAGGGCGTGTGGTAGGTCTGGCCCATGTAGATCTTGCCGGCCTTGATGGCGATGCAGTCGTCTCCCACGGAGAACTCCGTGCCATACATGCGGATGCCCCGGCAGCTCTCCGGATCGAAGCCGTCCGTATTGGGGCTCACCGCCGGCGCCTCCACCCGCACGTTCAGGAAGCTCAGGTTTGAGGAAAAGGTGGGATGCAGGTTCCAGGCCGGGCTGTTGCGGAAGGTGACGCCCTGAACGGCGATATTCTCGCAGTCGCGCAGGTAGAAGAGGCGCGGGCGGTACGGGCCGGTTTTGATCTTGTGGTACTTGGTCCACCACTCCGCGTTCTGGGCGCAGCCGTCCACGACGCCCTGGCCGATGATCCGCACGTGCTTGACCCCGATGCCGGTCAGGGCGGAGGCGTAGGTATCCAGGGGGTTGCCTTCCCAGCTGCCCAAAAGTACCTCGCCCTGCTCGTCCGTGGTGCGGGTCATGCCCGGCAGCACCGGGAACCGCCCCACGTCCGTGGTCAGGCTGAGTACGGCGTCCGCCTGCAGCTCCAGGGTGATGCCGCTCTTGAGGAAGAGCGGCCCGGTCAGGTACTGTCCCCGGGGGATCAGCACGCGCCCGCCCTCGGGGCAGCACAGGATCGCCGTCTGCAGCGCGGCGGTATCGTAGGCCTGCCCGTCGCCCTTCGCGCCGAAGCGCCGGACGTCAAAGGTGCAGACCTCCGGCTCCGTCCGCACGGTCAGGCGCTCTTCCTGCCCGCCCTCCACGGTCAGGGCCAGCTCGTACTCCGTATCCGGCCACAGGCCGAAGAGAGACACGACAGACCGCCCGCCGTGATCCACCAGGCTGCCGTCCAGCGTCAGGGTATAGGGCTGACGGGCATAAAAATCCCCCTGTTCGTCCACCAGGACCGTGCAGCTGCGGGAAGAGACGAATAACGTTTTCATGCGTTTTTCCTTTCCGGGAATAACAGCATTCACCGGGCAGATGACAGCGGCCATGAGCCCGGTGAAAAGACTGTTATACGTGATGATTGAGTACTTCGCTCATGATCACACCGTTGAGCACTGCGTTCGGTGTGAACTGGAGCTGGACCGCGGGCGCCGGGGTTTGCATGTCCGGAGCTTCCGCGGCTTCCCTGTCTTCATAAAGGTCATCGTGGCAGGGGTCGATGCCTTCGTCACCGAAGGACGTGCCCTGATAGAAGCCGTCTGCCGGTTCCCTGGCGGGTGCCGCCTTCGCCTGCACCTGCGGCTGGGCCGGAGTTTTGCGCGAGAGCAGCGCTTCCGCGGCTTTTCTGATCTCGGCCTGGGTCGGCTGGGTGACCTTCGCCTGCGGTGCGGACGCCGGTTTCTTCTGGATCTGCTGCACCGTCGACGGACGGTTTACAGGCTGCTGTTTCTTCGCGGCCTGCTTTTCCTTTTTCGAGGCATTGGCCACGATAAAGATAATGATGACGATCAGGTATAAGAATACGTTCATGCGCCATGCTCCTTCCTGCGGGTCAGGCACAATGCTTTGGGGCAGGCGTGTCCGTCGGCCCCGAAAACCGCATTATGACTTCTTGACCGCGTCGCCGTTGTTGGAGATGGCCGGAGCAGCCGCATGGGCGATGCCGTTGCGCATATCGGTATCGGCGATGGTGTTCTGCATCTTGTAGTAGTCCATCACGCCGAGCTTGCCGGTCTTGAGGGCTTCCGCCATGGCCAGCGGGACCTGGGCCTCGGCTTCGACCACCTTGGCGCGCATCTCCTGCACGGCGGCCTTCATCTCCTGCTCGTGGGCCACAGCCATGGCACGGCGTTCCTCCGCCTTCGCCTGGGCGATGCGGCGGTCGGCTTCTGCCTGGTCCATCTGCAGCTGAGCGCCCACGTTGCGGCCCACATCCACGTCCGCGATGTCGATGGACAGGATCTCATACGCGGTGCCCGCGTCGAGGCCCTTGCCCAGCACGGTCTGGGAGATCAGGTCCGGGTTCTCCAGCACGGCCTCATGGGACAGGGAAGAACCGATGGTGGTGACGATGCCCTCGCCGATACGGGCGATGATGGTCTCTTCACCGGCGCCGCCCACCAAGCGGTCGATATTGGTGCGCACGGTGACGCGGGCCTTGGCCCGCAGCTCGATGCCGTCCTTGGCGATGGCGGCGACGGGCGGGGTCTCGATGACTTTCGGCACGACGCTCATCTGCACGGCTTCCAGCACGTTACGGCCTGCCAGGTCGATAGCGCAGGAGGTCTTGAACGCGAGGTTGATGCCCGCCTGGTGCGCGGAGATCAGGGCGCTGACGACGCGCTCCACATTGCCACCGGCCAGGTAGTGGTTTTCCAGCTCATCCGTGGTCAGGTCCAGGCCGGCCTTGCGGGCGCGGATATAGCTGTCCACGATCTTGGGCGGGGAGATATGGCGAAGGCGCATACCGATCAGCGCGGAAATGCGCACCGGCACGCCCGACGCCCGGGCGCGGATCCACAGGCCCACCGGGACAATCGCAAAGAAGAGGATCAGGACAAAGAATACGACGATCACCAGAAACAAATACGGAATCATGATCACACCTCCGAACTTCAATAATAATGGCCCTTGCTGGTATAAATATACCACAAGGGCCAATATGTGTCAATCTGAGCGCATGGAATGAACCAGTTCTGCGCAGCCGGGCCGCAATCCTGATGAGATTATTTCCAGGTCAGCTCTTCGAGCTTCCGGGCGATCGCGTCCGCGGTGGGCGGGCAGCCCATCACGCACTCCTCTGCCCCGCGGCAGCACTTGCCGATGCCCAGGCCGTCCAGATGCTTGCCCTGCCAGCCCTGGCCGATATAGATGTTCTCCTTCTCGCCGCAGCGGCTGGTGTACATAGCCCGGGCGAGGGCGGCGAAGCAGGCGGAACAGGCCTGATCCTGATGCACGTTCCGGGTGAGGCTGGCCACGATGCCCCGGGGCTTGGGATATCCCGCCGCCTCATGGGGCTGATTGAGCTCCACGATGTCCTTGTCCGACCAGGCAGTGCTGCCGCCGCCCCAGCGCTCACACATCTCGATATAGGGCACCTCGTCAGGGTTCAGGCCCATCAGCGCGCGTCCGTAGGCATCCAACTGGACGGCGTCGGTGCCCAGATACATGCGGTTGGTCTGTACGGGGTTCCCGCCCTCCTCGAAGTCCAGGTCGCCGCAGATGCTGTCCACGATGATCAGCCGCGGCTTCATCACCGCGCCCAGGGCGGCAATGGGCTTCTGCAGGCCGAGGGCGTGGAAGCGCCTCTTCTCATGGTCCGGCAGGCAGCCCTTCAGGTTCTTGAGGGCGCAGGTCATCAGCGTCTGGCCGTGGCCCTTGAGCACCGGGAGATCGATGAGCAGCCCGGCATCCAGCGCCCGGCAACAGATATCGATGTTCCCGATGGACGTTTTGACGGCGCGGGTCTTGTCCCTTTTCAGGTCGTAAAACGGCACGCCGTAACGCTCGCACACCTTGTCATAGCCTGCGCGGCGCATGGCGCGCATGGTCTCGTCGCCGACCCAGCTGCCCTCGATCACGCTGATGTCCGTGACCCCGTGCTCCCGGAAGTATTCGATGCAGCCGCTGAGCACGCCGGCGTGGGTGGTGGCGCCGTCCTCCGGCGCTCCGGCGATGACCAGGTTCGGCTTCAGCGCCACAGAACCGCCCGAAGGCACCAGACGGATCGCGTCTGATGCCTCCAGCAGCTTCAGGGTCATTTGATGGGCGTCCTGCCCGTATACCTGATAGATCTTACTCATGTTCCTCCATATAGCGGATCATGGCCTCCGCCGCGTTCTTCGCGTCGTTCACGGCATGCACCACGGTCAGCGAACCATGCACCACGTCGCCGGCGGCGAACACCCCGTCGCGGGTCGTCATGTTGTTCTCGTCCACGATCAGCAGCCCCCGCGGCCCGGCCTCCAGGCCGTGGGTGGTATTGACCAGCTTGTCCTTCGGCCGCTGGTTGATGGCGATGATGGTGGTATCGGCGCGCACCAGCTCCTCCTCGCCTTCCACGCCCACGGGACGGCCGTCCTCATTGAGCACGGAGTTGCGGAACACCGGGCCTTCCGGCGTGATGCGCTGGATGGACTTGCCGAAGAAGAACTCCGCGCCGTCCAGACGCGCATACTCCATCTCGTGATCGCTGGCCGGAGACTTGCTGCCGCGCTGGAACAGCATCACCCGCTGCGCGCCGTGGCGGAAGGCCGTGCGGGCCACGTCCATGGCTACATTGCCCATGCCGATGACCGCCACCGTCTGGCCGATGGTATAGCTGACGGGCCGCGCCAGGTAGCTGATGCCAAAGTGCACGTTGGGCAGCGTCTCGCCCTGGATGCCCAGGGTGCTGGGCCGCCACACGCCGGTGCCGATGAAGACCGCCTTGTAGCCGTCCCGGAACAGGTTGTCGATCACCAGGTCGCCGCCCATCACCACATGGGGGCGGATCTTGACGCCCAGCTCCAGCAGCCGCGCCTTATAGCGGTCCAGGATGGTCTTGGGCAGGCGGAAGTCCGGAATGCCGTACTGCATCATGCCGCCGATCCTGTCCTTCTCCTCAAAGATCGTCACGCCATAGCCCTTCCAGGCCAGGATGAACGCCACCGTCAGCCCCGCGGGGCCGCTGCCGATGACCGCCACGTTTTTGCCGTTGTAGGGCTGCGCGCCGTCCAGGGTCATACGGTCCAGGTAAGCGTCGGAGATGAACCGTTCGATCTCATAAAAATGCACCGGGTGGTCCTTGCGCCCCAGCACGCAGTGACCCGTGCACTGGGCCATGTGATCGCACACGATGGAGCAGACCAGGGACATCGGATTGTTTTCAAACAGCAGCTTGCCCGCCTCCATCAGCCGGTTCTCCTTGAACAGGGCGATGGCCTGCGGGATCGGCGTGTGCGCAGGGCACCCCTGCTGGCACATGGGTCGCTTGCACTGCAAACAGCGGCCCGCTTCATTGGTGATACGAAGAGCCATAAAAACCTCCGTGTTTATAAACGAAATAACGCTATGAAAAAAGGAGGAAGGAGGAAGTAGAAAGTAGGAAGTAAGAAGTGTTCCGCCATTTCAGGAACACTCATTACTTCCTAACTCCTACTTCCTAACTCCTACCTCATTACGTGATCGGTGCCGGATTGAAGATGCACAGATAGTTGTGCATGCCGTATTTTTCGGCGAAGGGCTTGTCCTGGCCGCTGGCGCAGGCGATGATCTTATGGAAGATCTCGGTGCCGACCTCTTCAATGGTCTTTTCACCGGTCGCCACGGCGCCGGCGCTGATATCGATGATATCCGGCCACTGCTCCTTGAGCTCGTTGCGGGAGCTGACCTTGATGACAGGCACCGCCGCCAGGTTATAGGGCGTGCCGCGGCCGGTCATGAACACCTGCAGGCCGATACCGCTGGCCATCTGGCAGGGACCGCACACGATATCGCTGGCGGGCGTCGCGGCGAAGATCTCGCCGTGCTTGGTGGGTTTTTCCGCTGGCGAGAGCACCTCGACGATGGGCGAGGTACCGGACTTGGCGATGGAGCCCATGGCCTTTTCCACGATGTTCGCCAGGCCACCCTTCTTATTGCCGGGCGTCGGGTTCGCGTCGCGGTCCACCTTGCCCTCTTCAAGGTAGTGGTCGTACCAGCGCATCTCCTCCGCCAGACGGTCGCGCACCTCGGCGCTCACGCAGCGTTCCGCGATGAAATGCACGCCGTCGCGGACCTCGGTGACCTCGCTGAACAGCACGGTTGCGCCGCCCTGCACCAGCATGTCCGCTGCATAACCCGCGGACGGGTTGGCCGAGACACCGGAGAAGGCGTCGCTGCCGCCGCACTGCATGCCGATGAGCAGGTCTGACAGGGGCAGCTCCTCACGCCGGCGCGCGTTCAGCGCCTGCAGCTTCTTATCCGCCATGTCCATAATCGCCTTCATGCAGCCCTCGAAGCCGTGGCATTCCTGCAGCACGATCACGTTTTCCGGCGTATTGTTTTCCGCGCCCACCAGCATGTCCACCGTCAGCTTTTCGCAGCCCAGGGACACCACCATCAGCTGACCGCCGAAGTTGGGATGGTGCGCGATGTTGCGCAAGGCGCGGATGGGCACCTTGGCCTCCGGCGCGTTGATGGCGACGCCGCAGCCGTAGGGATGGTTGATGGCCACCACATCGTCCACGTTCGGATACTTGGGCAAGAGCTCGCGGCGGATGCGGTCCACCGCCACGTTCAGGGTCCCCTCCACGCACTGCACGGTGGTCTGGATGCCCAGCAGGTTGCGCGTGCCGGCATATCCGCCCTCGGGATTGCGGTAGCCCCACCAGGTCCTGACCGGCGGTTCAGGCAGGTCGGTGCGGATGTTCACGCCCCAGGGCATATCGTCCAGGGACGGCGGCGTGGGCAGGCGCAGCATATGCTCGTTGATCCACTGGCCCTTGGCGATGGGATCCTTGGCATAGCCCAGCGTCACGCCGTAGCGGATGACCGGCGCGTCCTTCGGGATCTCGGTCAGGGCGATCTTATGCGCCTGTGGGATATCGGACAGGGTCACGACCCCGGGCATGATCTCGGTGCCCTTCGGCAGCTCCTGCACCGCAATGGCGACATTGTCTTCAGGCTTGATCTGGACGTAAGTACGCATAAAGGGCACTCCTTATTGATCAAGTAATTGAAATGGTTTTTCATGCATTAAGTAGGAAGGAGAAAGTAGGAAGTAGGAAGTGATTCATGTTCTGCGCCAACCGTTACAGCCGCCGCTTCAATGAACACTATTTACTTCCTAACTCCTACTTTAAGTAATTATCTCACCAGGCACGGCTTCTTGTTATCGAACTTCCAGCCGGGGATCAGGTACTGCATGCCGATGGCGTCGTTGCGGGCGCCCAAGCAGTTTTCGAGGTAGATCTTGTTGGCCTTCTTGACCTGGTCCAGATCCACGTCGATGCCCAGGCCGGGCTTCTTCGGCAGGTCGATGCAGCCGTCCACGATCTGCAGGGGCTCCTTGGTCAGGCGTTCACGGCCCTCCTGCCAGATCCAGTGGGTGTCGATGCCGTTCATCTTGCCCGGGATCGCGGCGGCGCACTGGGTCACCATGGCCAGGGAGATGTCGAAGTGGTTGTTGGAGTGGCAGCCCCACATGAGGCCGAAGTCATTGCACAGCTGGCCGACGCGGACAGAGCCGTTCATGGTCCAGAAGTGCGGGTCCGCCAGCGGGATATCCACGCTCTGCAGGGCGATGGTGTGGCACATCTGCCGCCAGTCGGTGTTGATCATGTTGGTGGCGGTAGGCATCATGGTCGCCTTGCGGAACTCGGCCATGACCTCGCGTCCGGAGAAGCCGTCTTCCGCGCCGCAGGGATCTTCCATGTAGGCCAGCACGTTCTTGAGGTCGGGCGCCACTTCCAGCGCTTCCTTCAGGCTCCAGCAGCCGTTGGGGTCCAGGTCCACGCGCGCGTTGGGGAAGGCCTTTTTGATGGCAGTCACAGCCTTGACCTCTTCCTTGGGAGCGAGCACGCCGCCCTTGAGTTTGAAGTCCTCAAAGCCGTACTTTTCAACAGTGGCCTTCGCCAGTTCGACGATGGCGTCGGGGGTCAGCGCTTCCTCATTGCGCAGGCGATACCAGGCGCAATCGCTGTTTTCTTCGCTCATATAGGGCAGGTCCGTCTTTTTCCGGTCGCCGATATAGAACAGGTAGCTGAGGAAGCGGACGCGCTCGCGCTGGATGCCGTCGCCCATAAGCGCGGCGGCGGGGACTTCGAGGTATTTACCCAGCAGGTCCAGGAGGGGCGCTTCAATGGCGGTGACCACGTGCACGCCGGTGCGCAGGTCGAAAGTCTGCAGGCCGCGCACGTCATCCTTGATATTGGCGTTCAGCCAGGCGCGCACCTTGTTCAGGGTGCCCTTGTAATCGGAGATGGGAGTGCCCAAGACCAGGTCCTTGACATCCTCCAGCGCTTTGGTGATCTTCTGGCCGCCGGGCACTTCGCCCACGCCCAGGTTACCGGTGGAGTCTTCCAGAACGACGACGTTCCTGGTGAAGTACGGCGCATGCGCACCGGAGAGATTCAGCTCCATGGAGTCGTGGCCCGCCACAGGATACACGTCCATTTTTACGACTTTCGGGATCAATGTAAACGCCTGCCTTTCTAAAATCTAATTCTCAACCAAGAGAGGGCTGTCATGCATGAAGTAGGAAGGAGGAAGTAGAAAGTAGGAAGTAATTCTGGTTCAGTCTTCCAGAGATATGGGTTCGCAAAACATACTTTACTTCCTACTTCCTAACTCCTACTTTCTACCTTTACTTGAGTTTCATTCCAATCTTTATCGCCCGGAACAGCCGGTCCGCGGCACTTTCGTAGAGCGCGGCGGCGTTCGTCATGGCGTCCTGCAGGAGCATGGGGCCGGACACGGTGGTCTGGATGGTGCTTTCGCAGACATCGTACAGGCCTTCCGCGCCGTCGCCGATGCCGCCGACGATGGCGCATACGGGGATGTTATGAGCCGCGCAGCGCTTGGCCACGCCCACGGGCACCTTGCCGAAGCGCACGGACTGGCCGTCGATGCGGCCTTCGCCGGTCACCACCAGGTCGACGCCCTGGAGCTTCTGATCAAAGCGCACCGCCTCCAGCACCGCGTCGATGCCGCTCTTGAGCCGCGCCTGCAAAACGCCGCCCAGGGCAGCGCCGAGGCCGCCGGCAGCGCCCGCGCCGGGGAAATTGGCGATGTCGCGTCCGACTGCCGCGGAAACGACCTTCGCGTAATTGGTCATGCCTTCCTCGAGCTCGTCGCGGATGTCCGGGGTCGCGCCCTTCTGGGGCCCGTAGATCCAGGTCGCGCCGCTTTCGCCCAGCAGAGGATTGGTCACGTCGCAGATGACCGTGATATCCACATCCTTGAGCTCCGGCATCAGACCGGAGAAATCCGCGTACGCCACCTTGATGAGGCTTCCGCCCACCGGGCTCACTTCCTGTCCAGCCTCATCCGTGAACTTCGCGCCCAGCGCTGCCAGCATGCCCATGCCGCCGTCGTTGGTAGCGCTGCCGCCGATGCCGATCAGGATCTTGGTCGCACCCATCTGGATAGCGTTGCGGATCATCTCACCGGTGCCCAGGGAAGTCGTCCTGCGGGGATCACGGTGCGCTTCCGCCACATAGGGCAGGCCGCTGGCCTGCGCCATCTCCATCACGGCGGTCTCGCCGTCGCCGAGCATGCCCCAGGAGGCATCCTCTTTCTCGAACAGCGGGCCGGTCACGGGGATGCGGAATTTCTGGCCGAAGTCAGCCCTCAGCAGAGCGTCCGTGGTGCCTTCGCCGCCGTCCGCCACCGGGATCGAGACCATTTCCGCTCCCGGAAAATGCCGCACAGCGACCTTTTCCAGGATATCGGTGATCTGGATCGCGGTCAGAGAGCCCTTAAAGGAGTCGGGGGCAAATAAGAGTTTCATGGTGATAACCTCCAATTAAGGTTGAAGGGTTAAGGTTGAAGGTTGAAGGGAGATTAGAGTTGCTCTTTTAAGGTTTTAGTAGACGCAGAGAGAATTCGCATGAGTTCCTGGCAATCATCATAAATGCTTCTGAACTCTTCGTCTGAAAGGTATCCGGTTTCGTGCAGCAGTTCTAGCCAATATCTTGTTTCTGAGCACTCTTTCAGCGCTATATATTTCTTAGCCAGAAAGTCTTTGGAACTGGCCGCACATTCAGCTTCAGCAAGGTTCGCTCCGATGCTGGTGCCGCTGCGCAGGACCTGCTTGGATAAGACCAATTCTTTCTTTTCCCGGGAAAGATGCTGTACCATCCTCACTATGCGAACAGCAAACCGCTTACTCTTATAAGCTGCTGTTTTCTCATCCATACATCCTAACCTTCAACCTTCTACCTTCACCCTTCAACCTATCACTGTCAGTGATGCAGCACTTCCCCCGTCAGCTTCTGGTAGTACTTGAGCAGGGCGCTATGGTCGCAGGAGCCGTCGCCGTCGTGATGCAGGATCTTCATCATTTCGAGCACGGCCTGGGTCAGCGGGATGGGGGCGTCCACGGCCTTGGCGGCGTCGACCACGTTGTTCAGGTCCTTGATGTGCAAGTCGATGCGGAAGCCGGGCTGGAAGTTCTGGTCCATCATCATGGGGGCCTTCGCGTTCATGACGGTGGAACCGGCCAGGCCGCCCTTGATGGCTTCGAAGATCTTCTGGGGCTCAACACCGCACATCTGGCCCATCTGCATGGCCTCGGCCAGCGCCGCGATGTTCACGGCCACGATGGTCTGGTTGCACAGCTTGGTCACGTTGCCCGCGCCTACGTCGCCGCACAGCACCACGGAAGAACCCATGGCCTTGAGGACGGGCTCGAACTTGTCAAAGACTTCCTTCTTGCCGCCGACCATGAAGGACAGGGTGCCGTCGATGGCCTTGGGCTGGCCGCCGGACACGGGCGCATCCAGCATGTCGATGCCGTACTTGGCCAGCTCGGCCGCGATCTCGCGGGAGGCCACGGGGTTGATGGAGGAGCAGTCGATGAAGGTAGCGGTCTTGGGCATCTTTTCGGCCAGCTTGTCGTCCTCGAGCATGACGGACTTCACGTGCGGGCTGTTGGGCAGCATGGTGATGACAGCGTCCACGCCTTCGGCGGTCTCGGCAGAGCAGGAGCAGACGGTCGCGCCGGCGGCTTTCAACTCTTCCAGGGTCGCGGTGTTGCGGTCATAGACGCGCAGCTGGTGGCCAGCCTTGAGCAGGTTCTTCGCCATGGGCTTGCCCATGATGCCAAGGCCGATGAATGCGATTTTCATAAGATCTTTCCTCCTAAATCAGTTTGTATGTCGGAATTATACGTGTGCATTATATCAACTGGATCAACCAGGTGATAACGAGAACGGTGACGACGCTCAGGAGCGTCGAGACACTGACGCAGGCGGAGGCGAACACAAAGTCGCCGCCGTAGCGCTCGGCCATGGCCGCCGTGTTGGACGCCACCGGCATGGCCAGCAGGATCACGCAGAGGTTCATGGTCATTTGGTCGATGCCCAGCGCCTTGAGCGCCAGCGCGGCAGCCATGGGAAAGATGAGGAGGCGCAGCGCGCTGACCAGGAGCACCACCGGGTCCAGCAGCGCCCGGGGCTTCATCTTCGCCAGGGTCGCACCGATCAGGATCATGGCCAGCGGGCTGGTCATGGCACCCAGGTTGGCGATGGCAGTGCCGAATACGCCCGGGATCTGCCAGTTGAAGGCCATCAGGATGAACCCGATGTAGACCACGACCACCATGGGGTTGAGCAGGACGTTTTTGACGAAAGCGCCCTTCTTCGGCTTCAGGAAGAAGCCCATGCCCACGGTCCACTGCAGGATGCGCGGCGGGATCAGGTACATGGAGCCGTAGAACACGCCCTCCGGGCCGAACACCTGGTTGAGCACCGGCAGGCCTGCGTTGCCCGCATTGCTGAACATACTGGCGTACATGAGCACCTTGCGCTTGTTCTCCGGCTGCCTTCGCCACAGCAGAGTCCCGATGCCCCAGGTCACAAAGCAGCTGGCCGCCGCAATCACCATGACCAGGACCGACGCCTTCAGCGCCTCGGGGTCCGTGGGCTTGTTGAAGGCGTTCAGGACCATCATGGGCATGGCCACGTCCATGAGCACCCTGACCAGCACCCCGCGGTTATCATCCCGGATGATCCCGATCTTACTGACGATGACCCCGCACAGCATGTACAGAAACAGCAGCAGCTGGGTATCGATCATCCGGGAGACGATGTCTGTCACAGGAGCTCCATCTCCTTGAGCACCTTGCGCAGCTTTTCGCGCTGGTCGTCATGCAGCGGCAGGATGGGCTTCACGCAGTCGCCGCAGTCCAGGCCGATCAGCTTGAGGGCCTCCTTGAGGGTGACGGGGAAAGAGCCCATATTGGTGGCAATACGGAGCGCGGAGAGCTTGAACTGCGCATCCAGAGCGCCCTGATAGTCATGGGCCTGGAACTTCTCGTAGATATCCACCGCGATGCGCGGGGCCACGTTGGCGCAGCTGGCGATGGCGCCGGTAGCGCCGTAGTGCAGGCCGGCCAGGATCAGGGTGTCGCGGCCCATCATGACGCTGAAATCCATGCCGCGGGTCAGGCGGATGTACTCCTCCGCGTTCGTCATGTCGCCGGTGGAATCCTTGGCGGCGACGATGTTGTCGATCTCCGCCAGCTTCGCGATGGTGGCAGGCTCCACGGTCACGTTGGTCTTGGGCTTGTTGTTGTAGATGATGATGGGCAGGCTGGTGGAGGCGGCCACTTCCTTGTAGTAGGTGTAGACCTCTTCCTGGGTCTGGCTGACGAACATGGGCGTGAGCACGCTCAGCGCGTCGATGCCGCCCACCTTTTCCACGGCCTTGGCGATCTGGGCCGCGCCCTTGGTGGTGATATGGTTGGCGCCGGCATAGATCTGCATCCGGCCAGCCACGGCGTCCTTGGTCACCTCCAGCAGGTGGGTGTAGAAGCCCAGGTCATAGGCGTAGAATTCTCCGGTGGTGCCGAAGGGGAACACGCCGTGGATGCCGTTGTCGGCGAGATAATCGACCAGTTTGCGGTACGCTTTTTCGTTGAGATTCCCGTTCTCGTCAACGGGGGTCACGATCGGGACGACGATGCCCTTGGGTTTGAAAGCCATAAAAACAGCTCCTTTCTCTCTCTGTGGTTTGACTGCTAACAATTTAGCATATTAATGAAAAAACGTCAATTCGCTTTCTGTGGTTGTTCTGAACCGTTCCGGACGCATTGAAACGTTTTGAAACAAATCATTTCATTGACACGCAATGTTCAATTTGGTACAATATGCAATAAACAACCACCGGAGGTCGAACCATGGCAAAAACAGCGATCCTGATGCCCTACCCCGAGCTCAAACAGGAAGCCGAGGCGATGATCGCCCGGTACCCGAGGATTCAGCCGATGTGCGTGGAATACGTTGAAACCTCGATGATCAGCCAGCGAGCGCACGACCTGGAGATGCAGGGCTGCGAGATGATCATCGCGCGCGGCATGCAGGCGCGGATCGTCCGCCGGAGCGTCGTCATACCGGTCATCGAGATGCGCGCCTCGACCCAGGAACTGGAGAGCCTGGTGATTGCCCTGGCGAAGCAGACGCGCAAGACGTCCGGCAGCACTGTCCGCATCGGCATCATCGGTTTTTTCAATATGTTTCACAGTATGGAACGTTTTAACGAAGCGATCGGAGTCGCACTGGGCATCGAGCTTCGCATCTATACGGCCACCGATATCGAGCAGTACCCGCTGCTGGTGGATCGTGCCTATGCCGAGCACTGCCAGGGGGTCATCGGCGGCACAGTGGTGGGCAACCGTGCCGCGGAGCTTGGCCTGAACTACGCTTTCCTGGCCATGGGTGAGGAGAGCATGCGCGAGGTGATGGAGACTGCCACGCGCGTGGCCTACAGCATCGACCTGATGCGGAATTCCAGGGCGGAGATGAGCATCATGCTGGACAACACCTTTTCCGCCATCATGCAGGTGGACCACGAGGGCACCGTCCTGCGCGCCAACAAAGCCTGCTACCAGCTGCTGGGCATGCAGTCCGGCGAGGTCGTGCAGAGGCCCATTACGGACGTCATTGAGGGGCTCGACAAGCTCAGCCTGGCCGCGGTGCTGCAGGACGGCCGGGAGATGGACCTGCAGGTAGTCGTCATCCAGCTGCGCTCGGTCGTGATCAATATGATCCCGGTCAAGGTGGACGAGCATATCCAGGGCGCTATCCTGACCTTCCAGGAAGGCCGGCAGATCAGCCTGATGGACGCCCAGCTCCGGCAGGAGCTGGTACAGCAGGGCTATGTGGCCCGATACGCCTTCAAGGACATGGTCACCACGAGCCCCGACTACCACGCCGTGCTCCGCCAGGCCCAGCGGCTGGCCAAGCATTCCCAGGCTGTGTTGCTGACGGGCGAGGCGGGCGTCGGTAAGAGCATAATCGCCCAGTGCATCCACAGCGCATCCCTGCGGCGGGACCACGCCTTCGTAGACTTTGACTGCAGCGTATGGCACCCGGACGACATCGACGAAAAGCTCTTCGGGCGTTTCAGCACGCGCAAGGACGCGGAACTTTCCACGGTGGAGCTGAGCCGGGGCGGCACCCTGTACATCCGCCACCCCCAGCTGATGTCCCCGGAGACCCAATACAAGCTGTTCCAGCTGGCAAGCGGCCGCTACATCCAGAACAGCCGCAATGAGATCCAGGAGATGGACGTGCGGCTGATCGTGTCCACCACCGCCGATCTCAAAGAGTGCCTGCGCTCGGGCCGTCTCAGGGAGGATCTGTATTTTGTTCTCTCCGCCCTGCGGCTCGAAGTACCGCCCCTGCGCCAGCGCGTCAGCGACATCGTGCCCCTGTTCACCCGGATCCTGGAGGAATGGAGCCGCCGCTACAAGCGCAATATGGTGCTGACCTCTGCAGCGGAAGCCTTCCTCAAGCAATACAGCTGGCCCGGCAACCTGGACCAGATGAACAGCCTGTGCAAGCGTCTGGTGCTCCTGGCCGACAGCCGCACCGTCAGTGACAGCGTGCTCAGCAGGCATTTGAGCGAGATGACCGGCCAGACCCAGGAGACCGAGAGCCGGGCCGACGTTTACCGCGACCCGCGGGCGGGGGCGCTGATGGACGTGCTGATGCGCAACCACGGGAACCGCGAGCGGACCGCCGCCGAGCTCGGCATCAGCAAGACGACGCTCTGGCGGCGGATGAAGGAGTACGGCATCGACCGCAGGCTGATGTACTCCGATCTCAACGAAGCAGAAAACTGAACAGGCCAAAACATAGAAAGACCGGACGCCGAAAACGGCGCCCGGTCTTTGATGATGGAGGGAATATACTTATTCCTCTTACTCAGTCCTTCATACCGGCCTTTTCCATGCGCTTGCCCTTGGCGTTATCCCAGATGGAGTAGCCCAGGAAGGCAACGATCAGGACCCACAGCACGATGGCGATGGGACGGGTGAAGAAGGGAGCCAGAGAATAATTGTTGCCGCGTACGGCTTCGAGGAAATATTTTTCCAGGTCCTTGCCCAGGATGAAGCCGATCAGGAACGGCGCGGTGGGCAGGCCGATCTTGCTCATGATATAGCCCAGAATGCCGAAGATCAGCAGGCACCACACGTCGAACATGACGCCGGAGCGGGTGGCGTAAGCGCCGACGATGCACATGATCAGGATGACCGGGTACATGCGGGCGGACTTCACGTTGACCACCTTGGAGATCAGCTTGATGGGGAAGAACATGACCAGGAACATGATAAAGTTGCAGGCCAGCAACGCGATCAGGATCTGATTCCAGATTTCACCGTTCTGCTGAATGAACAGCGGGCCCACCTGGATGCCCTGGAGCATGAACGCGCCGATCAGCACAGCCGTGGTAGAGTCACCGGGGATACCCAGGGACAGAAGCGGCACCAGCGCGCCGCCGGTCAGACCGTTGTTGGAGGACTCGGAGGCGATCAGGCCTTCCGGAGCGCCCGTGCCCAGGAGCTCGGGGTGCTTGCTCCAGGTCTTGGCCTGGCTGTAAGCGATCAGGGAAGCTGCGGAGCCGCCCACACCGGGCAGGATGCCCATGAAGGTACCCAGCAGGGAGGAACGGATCACGTTGACCCACTGGCCCTTGAAATCCTTCAGGGAGAACTTCTGAGCGTTCTTGGCGTCTACGCCTTCATCCATGGCGTTGGCTTTCATGCCCTTTTCCGCTTCCTGGAACATCTGCATGATGGCGAACAGGCCAATCAGAAGCGGCAGCAGCTGGAAACCGGCGCGCAGATCGCTCTTGAGGAAGGCGGGCACCATGCGCATTTTGTTGTTCATGGTCAGCTCGCCCACCAGGCTCAGCAGTACGCCCAGGAAGCCGCTCAGCACGCCCTTGGTCATGGAGCCCTTCGACAGGGCGGCAATGACGGTCATGGCGAACAGGATGATCAGGAACTTTTCAACAGCAGAGAACTTGATGGCCATCCGGGCCAGCGGCGGCGTCAGCAGCGCCAGCACGGCCAGGGAGATGAGGCCGCCCATCAGGGAGGCGGTGATACCGATCTTCAGGGCGCGTTCGCCTTCGCCGCGGCGGGCCATGGGGTGGCCGTCAAAGCCGGTGCAGACGGAGGAGGGCGTGCCGGGAACGTTGATCAGGATCGCGGGTACCAAACCGCCGGAAATGCCGCCGACATACAGGCCCAGCAGCAGCCACAGCGCGGGGACCAGGTCCAGCGCGTAAGTCATCGGCAGAAACACAGCAACAGCCATGGTGGCCGTCATGCCCGGGATCGCGCCGAAAATGATGCCTACGGCAACACCGACGAACGCGAGCGCAATATTAAGTAGCATTTGCTATCCCCTGCCTTTCTTACGGTAATGTGATGTTGAAGACCTTAAAGAACAACAGCCAGAGTCCCACAGAGAAAAGGACAGCGATAACGATGGAGATCACCAGGTCCTTGACGTTGACCATGGGCATGGCGTAACCGGCGTTGTCTTTTTGGCCGAACAGTTTTTCGAAGTTGATGCAGTTGGTGAACAGGACGTTGAACAGTGTCACGAAAATGATGCCCGCAGCGATAAAGTGGATCTTGGGCAGCAGGAAGATATAGAGCGCGAACAGGATCAATGATCCCCACAGCTTGACCTTGTCATAACCAGGCTTAAAGAAATGGTAGTTTTTGAAATTGATGAAGGGCGTGCCTTCCTTTTTGCACTTCAGGGCGCGCTGGATCAGGATAGCTACGATCAGGATCCCGCAGATAATGGCTGTCGCGATCGGGAAAAAGAAGTGCATGTTCTTCATTTTCAGCCATTCTTTCAGCAAGGTTCCCACCTCCTTGTAAGCAATGTTCAGGGAAACGGGGGCTTAATGTCCGCATTTCGCAGACATCAAGCCCCCAGCAGGTTTCAAGCGATCAGATCACTCGAGATCTTCCAGAGCGGGAGCGTCAGCCAGCACCTTGGCCAGAGCATCGCGCTTGCCATAGATGAATTCGTTGGCTTCCGCAGACTTGAGCACGTTGCCGGCATAGGTCAGCTTGGCCATATCTGCCTGGAACTCGGCGTCGGCAGCCAGCTTTTCAACAGCGGCGTCCAGCTCGTCGACCACTTCCTGCGGGGTGCCCTTGGGCAGGTAGATCAGGAAGTCCTTGGAGAAGTAGAAGGGTTCGCCGCCCAGGGTGATGCCCAGATCGCCCATAACGGGAGCGTCCACGCCCTCGATCTTGTCCATCAGGCCTACGAACTTGACAGCCAGCTGAGCGTCCACGCCCTCAGCGGTGTACTGCAGCAGGGAAGAATAGTCCGCGAAGATCACGTCGGTGTTGCCGTCCCACAGCTGCTGGAGCTTGGTATCGGTGGAGCCGCCCAGGACGAACTTGATGCGGTTGGCCACATCCTCGCCGTAGGCTTCCTTGACCCACATGTAGTACACGACGAAGCCGATGTTGGACACGCCGCCCGCTTCCACGGAGATGCGCACCGTGCGGCTCGCATCCGCAGCCAGCCAGTCAGCCATTTCCTTCATGTCGTTGTACTCAGCGTCTTTCTTGGCGGCGAAGCAGGAGCCGGGGTTCTGGCCAACGCGGGGGCCGACCACCATGTTTTCCAGCGCATATTCTTCGTCATAGGAGCCGAAGAGCACGCCCAGGTAGGTCATGTCATGGAAGATCATGAACTCGAGGCCGTCGGGCTTGGCGTTCTTGACAGCTTCAAAAGCAGCGTTGGCGCCAACCGGGTCGACCTTGGATTCGCAGCCCAGGTACTTCTGCAGGTAACGGTTCACGGTATCAGCGACCATGTAGCTGTCGCCGGACACGGAGGTGGAGCCGATCACGATGCGGACGCGGCTGCCGGGATACACGTCTGCCATGGCGGTGGCGGTGATGCCCACGAGCATCATCACAGCGAGAAGGACTGACAATACTTTCTTCATGTTTCTTTCTCCTTTTTTTATTCATCTAACCGACGGTCTGCCGGTCGATTTCGATAAATGAGGACATGGGGTGTAGTCAGTAACGGTTGTCAAATCTGGTGTCGAAAGTATCGTAACATATAAAAACCGACAATGCAAGAGCCGCGTTTGAATTGTTTTGCACTTTAACCATATAAATATTTCATTTATTTCAAAACATTTCAACTATGTTGCACGCAGTCCGTTCTCCCGCTCTTTCTACCGCGGATATACTGCGTCTTTTTCATAATGCAGACTCACGACAAAACACTTGATAAATCCGGCGCTACGGGATATAATCCCTATAGAAAAAAAGCATGCTCATCACGCATGCCATGCCGTTACCGAAAGATCGTATCATCAAGGAGGTCGCCATGAAACGCCAGGCCGCTTTCACCGGTGAGCACAGGATGCTCAAGGGCGCGCTGCACTGCCACACCACCCGCTCAGACGGGAAGGACGATCCCGCGGAGGTGGTCAAATACCACCATCAGCAGGGGTATGACTTTATGGCCGTCACGGACCACCGCTGCTACAACTACAAAAATTTTGCCGACGTGCCCATGACCATCATTCCCGGCATGGAGATGGACTGGATCCTGCCCGGCCCCGGCGTGCACTGCCACCACATCCTGAGCTTCGGCCCCGCCCGCGAGGACGGCAACGGCTTTGAGCAGGAGCAGCGCTTCCCCAGCAACCGGATCGAGCGCCCCGAGCAGACCCAGGAGATGCTGGACTGGCTGCACGCCAACAAAAACATCACCGCCTACTGCCATCCCGAATGGAGCGGCACGCCCGCCCGGGAGTTCGATATGCTCCGGGGCAACTTTGCCATGGAGATCTGGAACAGCGGCACCGTCATGGAGTGCGGCAAGGACAACAACGCCGCCTATTGGGACGAGCTGCTGATCCAGGGGCAGAAGATCTATGGTATCGCTACCGACGACGGGCACAACATGGCCCAGCACTGCAAGGGCTGGGTGCGCGTGAACAGCGAGAACAATTTGGATGACATCCTGGCAGCGCTGCAGGAGGGAAAGTTCTATTCCTCCTGCGGGCCGGAAATCTACGACTTTTATGTGGACCAGGGTGTGGCGCACATCTCCTGCTCGCCCGTTTCCGAGATCCAGTTCATCCATCTGCGCGTGCCCTACCCCATTTTCCGCGCCGCTCCGGGCGAAGCGGGCCTCACTTCCGGTTCCGTCCCGCTGTGCGTGACCAGCTCGCCCTATATCCGCGCCGTGGTGAAGGACGCGGAGGGCCGCCGCGCCTGGACGAACCCCATTTTCCTGGACAGCAGCGATTTCCTCAAATGGAAGCTCATTCCGGACTGACCTTCAGGAGGTGCCCATGACCCGCAAGCTCGTAGTCGCCGTGCCCGTGATCTCAGACAAGCAGAAGCAAAGCATCCTCGATGCCGCAGGGGCCTACGGCTTTACCGTCGATTTCTATCCGAACGCAGCCGCCGCCGTGCCCCACGTGGCGGACGCGGAGATCATCCTGACCAACCAGCCGGAGCCGGCAAAGCACGCGCCGCGGCTGAAATGGTTTTGCACCACCAACGCCGGCGTGGATCCTTTCCTGAAGGAAGGCGCGTTCGCCTCGCCCGACGCGGTGCTCACCAACTCCTCCGGCGCCTACGGCGTGACCATCGCCGAGCACATCATCATGGTCACGCTGGAAGTGATGCGCCGCGAGCCCGAATACCGCGCCATCGTCGCGGAACGGGGCTGGAAGCGCGACCTGGCGGTGCGCTCCATCAAGGACTGCCGGATCACCCTGCTGGGGACCGGCGATATCGGTCAGGAAGCGGCCATCCGCCTGCGCGCCTTCGGGCCCGCGAGCCTCACGGGCGTCAACCGCGGCGGGAAGAACCCGAACGGTCTGTTCGATGAGGTCGTCCCCCAGTCCGAACTCGACAGCGTCCTGCCCCGGACCGACCTCTTGATCATCTCCCTGCCCGGCACTTTGGAGACCAGGCATATGCTGGACCAGCGCCGCCTCGGACTACTGCCCGACGGGGCCATCATCGTCAATGTGGGCCGCGGCCCAGTGATCGACCAGCACGCCCTGGAAGCGGAGCTGCGTTCGGGCCGGCTGTCCGCCGCGCTGGATGTGTTCGAGACCGAGCCGCTCCCGCCCGAGGACAGCCTCTGGACCTGCCCCAACCTGCTGATCACCCCCCACACCGCCGGCAACATGACCCTCCCCTACACCCGCCAGCGCATCATCGACCTCTTCCTTGAGGACTTCGAAAACTACTGCGCCGGACGGACACTTAAGAGGAAGGTGGATTTGAAGAAAGGGTACTGAAAAGCGAGTGGGCGGAAACTAAGTTTAAGTAGGAAGTAGGAAGTAGGAAGTAATTCATGTTCATGCAGCGGCGTCTGGTGCGCCGGGAGCAGAAGTAGAATTACTTCCTACTTCCTACTTCCTACTTCCTACTTCCTACTTCATCCTTCCTACTTAAACCAAACTGATGCTTTTTATTCTTCCAGATTTTCCTGCCCGATCCCATGCTTCTCCAGCTGCTCCAGCAACACTTCCTTCGCCGGGGCGGCACAGAGGGCGTTGGCGGCGAGGATGGCGCTGGAGCGGTCGTAGTCCGGGTTGTCCAGCAGGGGCATGTCAAAGACGCCGCCCGCTTCGGTGACCAGCAGGGAGCCTGCGGCGATATCCCAGGGCTTCAGCGTCAGCTCGAAGAACACGTCCTGCCGCCCGCAGGCCACGAAGGCCAGGTCCATGGCGGCGGAGCCGCAGCGCCGGATGTCCGTGGCGCGGCGCAGGAAGGCGAGGGCGGTATCCATGGTGGGCAGCCCCAGCTCCGGGTGATAGGGCGAGGTGCCGAAGCCCACCAGGGCGTGGCTCAAGTCGTGGCCGCTCACGTGCATGGGCTTTTCGTTGAGGAAGGCGCCCTTCCCCCGCTCGGCGCTGTAGACCTCGCCCAGGTACGGGTGGCAGATGCAGCCCAGTACCGGCACGCGGTCCACCAGCAGCGCGGCGGAGATCACGCTCATATGAAAATCATGAATGAAATTGGTGGTGCCGTCGATGGGGTCCACCACCCAGGCGGGGGCGTCCGTCAGTTGCTGGTTCGCCTGCTCCTCGCCGATGAACCCGGCTTCGGGGCACAGGGCGCTCAGCCGCTCCTTGAGCATATCCTGCATCCGTTTGTCCACGTCAGTCACGTAATTGGCGTGGCCTTCTTTTTCTGAGACGGTCGAGATTCGCGCCTTCAGGAGCTCACGCCCCGCTTCTTCCAGAATGCCGCACAGTGCTTTGCGCATATTATTGACTCCCTCTTATCCTTATATATCGTTCCGCTCCCGGCGTTCGCGGCACAGCGCACGCCCAGAGGTGGAGAATTCCCCCGTACTATACCCCAAGTCTACGCATATTGCAAGCCCCCGAATAAGCGGTTATAATGTAGTGGAAAGAATGCGTTCGCCCGGTCTTGCCGGGCATGAAGGAGGAAACACCATGGACTACAGGAGATTCGGCGACACCTATGTGGTGCGCATCGACCGGGGCGAGGAGATCCTGGCAAGCTTGACCGCGCTGTGCGAAAAGGAGGACATCCGCCTGGCCCAGGTGGACGCCCTGGGCGCGGTGGACCGCGCGGTGGTCAGCGTGTACGACGTGCCGACCAAGACTTTCTATAGGAAAGAATTCAACGAGGCCATGGAGCTGAGCAACCTCTGCGGCACCGTGACCCGCAAAGACGGCGCGCCCTATCTGCACCTGCACGCCACCCTCTGCGATACGGACCTCAACGCCCACGGCGGCCACGCCAACGAGCTGCACGTCTCCGCCACCTGCGAGATGGTGGTGCGGCTGATCCCCGGCCAGGTCGGCCGGCAGCTGGACGAGGGGATCGGGCTGAACCTGTTCAGCTTCCAGTAAATCGCTCTTTGCGCTATAAGGACACCCATTCCGCCAAATGGGCGTCCTTTTTTGTCGTCCTTCTATTGACACTTGCGCGCCGCTTTGCTATCCTGTACGCGATTAAAGCTTCATGCCCTCCCGACATCAACTTTGGATCAGGTGGTCCCGATGAAACGCTATACGAAAACGGAGCTTTCCCTGCTGATCGCCTGCCTGTTCGCATACACGGCAGCCTACATCTCCCGGTGCAACCTGGCCCCGGCCCTGGACGCCATCGCGAAGACCTTCCAGGTCAGCGCGGCGGAGGTGGGGCTGCTGCCCACGTGCTTCGCCCTCCCCTACGCCCTGGGGCAGGTCTTTTCCGGCTTCCTGGCGGACCGCTATCCTGCGCCGCGCCTGATGCTCATCGGTCTGGCGGGCTCGGCCCTCATCAACGTGCTTTTTTCCTTCTGCCCCTGGTTCCCGCTGCTGGTGCTCTTGTGGCTCTTAAACGGGGTACTGCAGTCGCTGATCTGGACGCCCATCGTGCGCATCGTAGCGGTGCACTTCCGCGACAGTGTCCGGGACAACGCCGCCTTCTTCATCTCGCTGACGCTGATATTGGGCAACCTGAGCGCCTGGGCGCTGTCCGGGCTGCTCACCAGCCATTTCACCTGGCGCATCGCCTTCCTGGCCTCGGGCCTGGTGACCGCTGCCATCGCCATCCCCTCCATCCTGTTCATGAAGCGCCAGCCGGTGGATTTCACCGCGAAGCCCGCAGCGGCAGACAGCACCGCCCCGCAGGCCCCGATCAGCCACCTGCTGCTCAGGACCAACCTGCCCCTCCTGCTGATCGCATGCTTTGCCAACGGCTACGTGCGCGACGGCATCACCAACTGGGCCACCAAGCTGCTGATGGACACCCAGGGCATCGACCTCTCCAGCGCGGTGGGCATCATCCTGATCATCCCCGGGGTCAACTTCCTGGGCATCCAGCTGGGCAAGCTGATCTACAAGCGGACCGGCAGCAACGTCTACCTTTCCGCCGTCATCATGTTCCTGATCGGCGCTGTCATGAGCCTGCTGCTCACGCCGGCAGTGCACAGCCTGATCGCCTGCACGGCGGTGATCATCCTGATCTCCGCCATGACCTACGGCGTCAACCCGCAGCTGGTCACCATCATGCCCATGGCCTACAGCCGCTTTAACCGCGTAGCGCTGGCGGCGGGGCTGATCGACGCGCTGATCTATGTGGGCAGCGCCTTCTCCGGCTCCTTCGTCGGCTGGCTGTCGGACAGCTTCGGCTGGACCGCCGTCTTCACCTCCTGGGCCGTCATGAGCCTGATCGGCCTCGTGATGATCGCGGCGGCGGGACACACGGCAAAAAAGAGCGGGATGAGCGTTTAACCCTCCCTTTTTGACAAATCCCCTTCCAAATCCGCAAAAGCTCTGCTATAATGCATTCAGTCACAATCAAACAACAGGAAAGGACGATCGAACGTGTTCAAAAACCTGACGAAGACTGAAAAATCCTGGGTGCTGTATGACGTAGGCAACAGCGCGTTCACCATGCTGGCGTGCTCGCTGATCCCCATCTGGTTCAAGGAGCTGGCGGTGGGCACAGCGCCGGGCCAGATCTCGGGCGACAATGCAACGGCATACTACGCGCTGGCCGTGGCGGTGGTGACCATCATCGTGGCGCTGATCGGGCCCGTGGTGGGCGCGCTGGCAGATCGGAAGGACATGAAGAAGATCTTCTTCACCACCACCGTGGCACTGGGCGTCGCAGGCTGCATCCTGAACGGCTTTGCCACCGGGTGGCTGAGCTTCCTGGTGATCTACGTGCTGGCCAAGGTCTTCTATTCGTCCTCGCTGACCATCTACGACAGCATGCTCAACGACGTGACCACGGAGGAGCGCATGGACGAGGTCAGCTCCTACGGCTACGCCTGGGGCTACATCGGGTCCTGCATTCCCTTCATCCTCGCGCTGGGCGCCTACATCATCTCCGGCGGCCTGAGCGAAGACCTGATGCTCATCTCCCCGCGGCTGGGCAAGATCATCGGCTTCACGGTCACCGCCGTGTGGTGGATGCTGGTGACCCTGCCGCTGATCAAGAACTACCACCAGAAGAACTATACCGAGCGCACGAAGGGCTCCATCCGCCTTGTGTTCGGCAAGATCTTCGGCACCCTCAAGAACATCGCGCTGCATGACCGGAAGGTGCTCTTCTTCCTGATCGCGTTCTTCCTGTACATCGACGGCGTCGGCACCATCATCGACAACTGCATCAACATCGGCACGGACTTGGGGCTCCCCACCGTAGGCCAGGTCATTTTCCTGCTGGCGACCCAGGTGGTGGCCTGGGGCGGATCGCTGGTGTTCGCGCGGCTGTCCCGCAAGTATGACACCGTCCCCCTGATCCTGGTCTGCATCGCGGGCTACTTCGCGGTCTGCCTGTACGCGCTGACGCTTAAGACACTGGTGCACTTCGGCATCCTGGCCTTCGGCGTGGGCTGCTTCCAGGGCTCCATCCAGTCCCTGTCCCGCAGCTACTATTCCAAGATCATCCCGCCGGAAAACTCGGGCGAGTATTTCGGCATCTACGATATCTTCTCCAAGGGCGCGAGCTTCCTGGGCTCCGCGGTGCTGGCCGCGGTCAAGCTGGCCGGCGGCACCATCAACATCGCCGTCGCCTCCCTGGCTGTCTTCTTCGCGCTGGGCTTCCTGTTCCTGCGCATCTCCGACAAGACGAAATCGGCAAGAGCTTAAACGACAAGAAGCAAGAACGAGAATCAGAAAACACTCAAGAAGTTAGAGCAAATAAGTAGGAAGTAGGAGTTAGGAAGTAGGAAGTAATTATTGTTCTTGCCTCGGCGTTCCTTGCGCCATGAGCAGGAGTAATACTACTTCCTACTTCCTACTTTCTACTTCCTCCTTCCTACTTCTTTATATCCTATTATCCTCGGCTTTTGAAGTCCTCCTCTATCTCCTCTTTCCACTCCGCTCCCAGGGGTGCGTGGCAGCGGAGCTGGCACATCGCCTCGCCGACCACTTTGTAATTGAGGGTCTGGCCTTTGGTATCGTTGTGGAAGTTGACGGCCCGGTCGCTGCCGATACCGAAATTTGCGGCGGTCTCCACCGCGTCGATGTTCGCACCCAGGAAGAGGAATTCCCAACCGTACATGGCCTTCTGGCGCTCGATCATCCTTTTGACCTGCGCGCTGGAATAGTTGCGGCTCGCGTTCTCCATGCCGTCAGTGATGATCACGAACACCGTGTGCTCCGGCACGTCCTCCTCCCGGGCGTACTTGTGCACATTCCCGATGTGGCGGATTGCCCCGCCGATGGCGTCGATCAGCGCTGTGCCTCCGCCCACAAAGTAATCCCGCTCCGTCATGGGCTCGACCCGCCTTAAGTCCACGCGGTCGTGGATCACCCGGCTGTCAAAGGAGAACAGGACGGTGGAGACCAGCGCCTCCCCTTCGGCCGCCCGCTGCCGCGCGATCATGCTGTTGAAGCCGCCGATCGTATCCGCCTCCAGCCCTGCCATGGAGCCGCTGCGGTCCAGAATAAACACCATTTCCGTCAGATCTTTCTTCATAATAAAAACCCTCCCGTTCGTGTAGTGCGCAGGGGCTTTTGTTCCCTTGCAGCATGATCATACACAAAACAGGGAGGGAAAAGGTCGCTTGTCAGGCGACAAATGGTTCAGTTTCTCTTTACGAGATCGCTCAGGCGCTTGCCGAAGAAAAAGTCGTGGGTCAGGCGGTCATATTCCGCCCACAGCGGGAGCGTCTGGCAGGAATCGGCGCGGTCGCAGGGCTGCGCGCCGGAATACAGGCAGGCGACGGGGCTCATGGGGCCCTCCAGGGCTTCCAGGATCTCCCCGATGGAGTAGTCCGACGGCGCCTTCATCAACCGGTAGCCGCCGCCTTTGCCGCTGACGCCGGATATCAGCCCGGATGATACCAGCTCCTTGACGATGATCTCCAGATACTTCTTTGAGATGCCCTGCCGGTCGGCGATCTCCTTCAGGGGCACGTGTCCGTCCTCTGCGTGCTCCGCCAGGTCGATCATCACCCGCAGCCCATAGCGGCCCTTGGTCGAGATCATCCCATTACCTCCTTATACTAAATTCCATCTAAATCATGCACAACTGTCAAAGGCTTTTGCGCCATCTCCGCGTCAGCCGCCCTCACCGAACCTTCGGGTACGCTTTCGGACGTCTTCCTTGACCTGACACAAAATCCTTCTGACATTTGTACATTTTTCAGATAGAATTTGGTATCCGTCTTTTATATTATAACGAAGAAAGAATAAAAAAACAAGTCCTTTCGCCTATTTACCTATTGACTAAATAGGTTATTTGTTGTATAGTGCACTCAGACGGCTGGACACAGCCGCAAACGGAGGAAACGACCCCATGATGATCTACGCAGACAACGCGGCCACCACCAGGATGTCACCCGCCGCGATCAAGGCCATGACGGCCTGCATGGAAGAACAGTACGGCAACCCCTCCAGCCTGTATACCCTGGGCCAGAACGCCCGGGAAGTGCTGGAGCAAGCCCGGGCCGACATCGCCCGGGTCATCAACGCGGACCCCAAGGAGATCTATTTTACCTCCGGCGGCAGCGAGGCGGACAACCAGGCCATTTGCTCCGCCGCAGCGAACGGGAAAAGAAACGGGAAGACCCACATCATCTCCACCGCCTTTGAGCACCACGCGGTCCTGCACACGCTGAAAAAGCTGGAGAAGGAAGGCTTCACCGTGACGCTGCTCGACGTCCACGAGGACGGCCTGGTGCGCCCGGAGGAGCTTAAAGCCGCCATCCGTGAGGATACCTGCCTGGTGACGGTGATGTACGCCAACAACGAGATCGGCACCATCCAGCCCGTCGCTGAGATCGGCGCCATCTGCAAGGAGCGCGGCATCCCCTTCCACACCGACGCGGTGCAGGCCGTGGGGCACCTGCCCATCGACGTGAAGGCCCAGCAGATCGACCTGCTGTCGGCCTCCGCCCATAAATTTCACGGTCCCAAGGGCATCGGTTTCCTGTACGCCAGGAAGGGCTTTCGCCTGACCAACCTGATCGAGGGCGGCGCCCAGGAGCGTGGCAAGCGCGCCGGCACCGAAAACGTGCCCGCCGTCGTTGGCATGGCGGAGGCGCTCAAGGAAATCAGCGGCAAGATGAGCGATAACACCGCCCGCCTGACCGTGCTGCGCGACCGGCTGATCGCGGGCCTCAAGGAGATCCCCCACGGCGCGCTGAACGGCGATGCGCACCGGCGTCTGCCCGGCAATGTGAACTTCTGCTTCGAGGGCATCGAGGGCGAGAGCCTGCTGCTCCTCCTGGACGACCGCGGCATCTGCGCCTCCTCCGGAAGCGCCTGTACATCGGGGTCCCTGGACCCCAGCCATGTGCTGCTGGCCATCGGCCGGGTGCATGACGTGGCCCACGGATCCCTGCGGCTGAGCCTCAGCGAAGAGAATACTCCCGAGGACGTGGAGTACATCATCCGGAACGTCAAGGAAGTCGTGGCCTATCTGCGCAGCTTCTCCCCGGTATGGCGGGATCTGATGAGCGGAAAAAAGAGTTTTATCCTGTAAGGAGGAAGGATTATGGCACTCTACAGCGAAAAAGTCATGGATCATTTCCGTCATCCGCGGAACGTGGGCATCATCGAGGATGCCGACGGCATCGGCGAAGTGGGCAACGCGAAATGCGGCGACATCATGAAGATGTACCTGAAGATCGAGGATGACGTCATCAGCGACGTCAAATTCGAGACCTTCGGCTGCGGCAGCGCCATCGCGTCCAGCTCCATGGCGACCGAACTGATCAAGGGCAAGCCCGTTTCGGACGCCATGCAGCTGACCAACCAGGCGGTGGCGGAGGCCCTGGACGGCCTGCCGGATTATAAGATGCACTGCAGTGTCCTGGCGGAAGAGGCGATCCAGAACGCATTGGATGATTATTACAGGAAGCATCCGGAAAAAAAGATAAAGTGAGGTCATCATTATGTCGAAGATCTACAAAGGCACCCTGGGACTCATCGGCAACACTCCCCTGGTGGAAGTGGCCAACCTCGAAAAGGAACTGGCGCTGAAAGCGACCATCCTCGTGAAGCTTGAATACTTCAACCCCGCCGGCAGCGTCAAGGACCGCATCGCCAAGGCCATGATCGAGGACGCGGAGGCCAAGGGCCAGCTGAAGCCCGGCTCCGTCATCATCGAGCCCACCTCCGGCAACACCGGCATCGGCCTGGCGGCCATCGCCGCGGCCAAGGGCTACCGCATCATCCTGACCATGCCCGAGACCATGAGCGTGGAGCGCCGGAACATCCTGAAGGCCTACGGCGCAGAGATCGTGCTGACCGAAGGCGCCAAGGGCATGAAGGGCGCTATCGCGAAGGCGGAGGAGCTGGCGAAGGAGATCCCCGGCAGCTTCATCCCCGGCCAGTTCGTGAACCCCGCCAACCCCGCGATCCACAAGGCCACCACCGGCCCCGAGATCTGGAACGATACCGACGGCAAGGTGGATATCTTTGTGGCGGGCGTCGGCACCGGCGGCACCGTGACCGGCACCGGCGAATACCTGAAGGAGCAGAACCCGGCCGTCAAAGTCGTGGCCGTGGAGCCCTCCGACTCCCCCGTGCTCTCCCAGGGCCATGCCGGCCCCCACAAGATCCAGGGCATCGGCGCGGGCTTCGTGCCGGACGTGCTGAACACCAAGGTCTATGACGAGGTCTTCCCCGTCACCGGCGACGCCGCCTTTGCGGCTGCGAAGCTCCTGGCGCGCAAGGAGGGTATCTCCGTGGGTATCTCTTCTGGCGCGGCCCTGCACGCCGCCATCGAGCTGGCAAAGCGGCCGGAGAACGAGGGCAAGACCATCGTCGCCCTGCTGCCTGACAGCGGAGACCGCTATTATTCCACCCCCCTCTTCACCGAAAACTGACTTTTCCCGCATTCAACCCTCAAAAGCTTGAAAATTTTGCTTGCAATCCGAAAAAGACTGTGCTAATATAATGTGGTTATCTCAGATGACTGTTCCGCAGAATGCGTAACATAGAGATGCGCCACTAACTGGAGGGATTGAACATGGGTAAGTATTGTGAGATCTGCGCGAAGGCCAAAATGTCCGGACATAACGTCAGCCATTCCAACCGCAAGACCAACCGCTTCTGGGCTCCCAATGTCCAGCGCGTCCGTGTGGTTATCGAAGGCCGCCCGATGCACATCAACGTTTGCACCCGTTGCCTGCGCAGCGGCTATGTGCAGCGTGCTCTGCCGACGATCAAAGTGGCTCCCGTTGAGGAAGCTGTCGCGGTGGCGGCGGAAGAATAAAATAGCCTGACGGATCGAGCAAAGCGCCGCGTCAGTTTGGCCGGCGTTTTTTTGCGTTCCGTGGTATATTGCGCAGGAAAGAGAAATGGACTCAAAAATCTGTATCATCGGCGCCGGTGCCATTGGCGGCGTGACCGCTGCCCGCATGGCGAAGGCCGGCCTCAGCGTGACCCTGGTCACCAAGCATCCTGAGATCGCAGAGATCTCCAACACCCAAGGCCTCAGCATCAGCGGCGTTAGCGGAAACGAGCAGGTGCGCGTGCCCGCCGTTGCTTCCATCGAAGAACTCGAAGGCGCGTACCAGTACTGCCTGATCGCCACCAAGGCCTATGACATGCCCGACTGCGCCCGGAAAATGCTGCCGCACCTGGCGGATGACGCCCTGGTGGTCAGCATGCAGAACGGCATCTGCACCGACGCGCTGAGCGAGGTCGTCGGCCCGGCCCGCACCGTGGGCTGCGTCATCGGCTTCGGGGCGACCATGAAAGCCCCAGGAGAGCTGGAAATGACCAGCACCGGCACCTTCCGGATCGGCCTGCCGGACAATAGCCGTCCCGCCCGGCTCGAAGAGCTGCGAAAGATCATGGACACGGTCGTGACCGCAGTGATCTCGGACGATATCTATGCGGACCTGTATTCCAAACTGATCGTCAATGCCTGCATCACCGCCCTAGGCGCGGTGTGCGGGCTGACCCTGGGCGAGATGATGCAGCGCCGGGACGCGCGGCGCATCTTCCTGGGCGTCATCAGCGAGGGCGTGAAAGTGGCGGAAGCCGAGGGGCTGACCATCCCGCCCTATGCGGGCAAGCTCGATTATCACCGCCTGATGAAGGGCACAGGCCTGCTGGCCTGCATGCGCCGGCACCTGACGATCCGGGTAATGGGCATCAAATACAGCCGGCTCAAAAGCTCCAGCCTCCAATCCCTGGAGCGGGGGCGTCCCACGGAGGTCCCGTACCTGAACGGTTACATCGTCCGCAAGGGCGCGGAGGCGGGCATCATCTGCCCCATCAACAAGCGCCTGACCGAAATGATTTCCCAGATCGAACAGGGCAACCGCAGGATCACGCCGGATAACCTGGCCGACCTGCAGCTGACCGCAGCGCTGGACGACCGGGTGGGCTGAAGCACAATTGATCGGCCGCGGATCCGCACAGGGTCCCGGCCGGTCTGTTATCAGCCATCCCGTTCCCGCAAGTGCCGCAGAACCACCGAAAAACCTCTTGACAAAGCGAATCAAATTGTCTAAAATGTATAGTGCTCGTGCGGGTGTAGCTCAATGGTAGAGCTCCAGCTTCCCAAGCTGGCTACGTGGGTTCGATTCCCATCACCCGCTCCATTTATAGCGCAGCCCGTGCGCTATTAAAACATTATTGCGCTATGCGATTTTAAGGAGGAGATTCCCATGGCCAAGCAACATTTTGAGCGCACGAAGCCCCATGTCAACATCGGCACGATCGGCCACGTTGACCACGGCAAGACGACCCTGACGGCGGCCATCACGATGGTACTGGCCAAGGCAGGTCAGGCCCAGGCGATGAAGTACGACGAGATCGACAAGGCGCCTGAAGAGAAAGCCCGCGGCATCACGATCAACACCGCACACGTTGAGTACGAGACGAAATCCCGTCACTATGCTCACGTGGACTGCCCCGGCCACGCTGACTATGTTAAGAACATGATCACCGGTGCCGCGCAGATGGACGGTGCGATCCTGCTGGTCTCCGCTCCCGACGGCCCCATGCCCCAGACCCGCGAGCACATCCTGCTGGCCCGTCAGGTAGGCGTGCCCTACATCGTGGTCTTCATGAACAAGACCGACCTGATGGATGACCCCGAACTGCTCGAGCTGGTC
>CADAPM010000005.1 GCA_902789795.1 uncultured Eubacteriales bacterium | reverse complement strand
GGAAATTGACCTGTTTTCTACGATTCCTCTCCAAAAGTTTGGATTTCTTTTAAGTTTGGATTTTCGGGAAAATCACAACTTCCTGATTTGCTGCACCCACAGCATTTGATCCTGGACCTTAAGTTGTTCTGTGACGCCTTCACGGGCCGCCATCTGCTTAACCAGCTCAAGAAACATAGATTCAGCCTGTTTGTTCAGATCGGCAAGATAACCGTTCAGCGTGTCGGAGGTCAGCAGCTCTGTGTACAGTGCCTTGCGGTGTTGCCGGAGATACCGCAGATGCCGTTGTCCCCAAATGCCGATGGAACGTTTCAAGCAAGGAATGTAGTAATCGCCTTGCAGCTCGTACCAAAGCCCAATCTTCTCGTCGTAGATGTACTTTTCCATGATGTAATCCTCCAAATAAGATTGATTCCTGCAATTCAATCATTCTGGCTGATTACAAAAGCCGAAGGGAGGCAACTTCCTTACGAAGTGCCTCCCTTCAGGAGATCATTTCTTTTGCTTCTTCAAACATTGCCTTCATCAGCGTGAGCGTCTGATCGTTCCCGCTGGTCTCCAGCGTGACGGTGCCGGTCCCCTCCGTCTTGAGCAGATCCTTCTGTCTGAGCACGCGCCTGAGCTGGCGCACGGTGCCGGCGTTCCCGTCCAGGATGCGCGTGCTTTCCGGGAAAAAGGACGCGATCAGCGGACGGATGAAGGGGTAGTGGGTGCAGCCGAGGACCACGGCGGTGACGTTCTCGTGCAGATAGGGCTGGAGCAGATGCTCCAGGTAATCCCGGAGGGCGGGGGAGCCGCGGTCCCCGGATTCCACAAAGTCCATGAGCCCCGGGCAGGGCAGGGACACGGCGTTCTGGCCGAAGCGCGCGTAGAGGCTCGCGTACTTTTCGCTGCTCAGGGTGCCGGGGGTCGCCAGCACCAGGCGCAGGCCGGGGCCTTCGAGCTCCGAAGCGGGCTTCAGCGCCGGCTCCATGCCGATGATGGGGAAGCTGTAGTGGGCCCGCAGCTCCTTGGCGGCCTCCGCGGTGGCGGTGTTGCAGGCGATGACCACGGCCTTGACCCGGCGGGCGCAGAAGCTTTCCACGATGCCGAAGGCCAGCTCACGGACCTGCTCGGGCGCTTTGGTGCCATAGGGGGCGTTGTAGGTATCGCCGAAGTAGATAAAATCCTCATGGGGCAGCTGCCTAACGGCTTCCCCTAAAACGCTCAGGCCGCCGACTCCGCTGTCGAACACGCCGATGGGGCAGAGCCTGGGATCAATTTCACAACTCAATCTGATGCCTCCGCTTCCTGCAGCCACTCGGGCTTTTCTCCCCGGCCCGCCTGCAGCAGGGCGTTGAAGAATTTGACGACGTTCTCATCATTCCCGTTATTGACGGCGATGGCCATCACCGCGTTGCGGTTGTCAAATTGCAGCCCGTCCATGAACCCGTACAGGGATTCAGTGGGGATGCCGTACACCTGGGTGGTGGCGGCGCCCGTTTCCTCATCCAGCAGGGTCAGGCGCGCGCTGTCCAGCTTCAGGCCCTCCACATTGATCACGCCGTCAGCGATAAACTGGTCCAAGCCCATGAAGGAGCCGTTGAGCGCGAAGTTTTTGAAGACGTCGTGGGGCAGCAGGTAGATATCGCCCTCGGCGGCCGCCAGCTTGACGGTCAGGTTCACATTGGCGGTATAGTCGTCCGCGCTGCCCGGCAGCAGGGAGACGCCCTCCACCAGCTCCATATCGGGCGTGGCCGTCTCCCAGATGGGCTTCAGGAAGGCCTCCAGCACCTCGTCCGACGCAGTAGCGCTCATGATCATGACGTCGATGCGCTTGTCCTGGGGAGAACGGTAGGCGGTGGTGGTGTACAGCAGGTCCCAGCCGAACCAGCACAGCGCGATGATCAGCAGATATTTCCACCCATCATAGACCAGATGCCTTTTCAGCATGGTCCTCCGAACTGTTTTAGCAGCCTGCATGTCCGTCCCTCCCTGAACGTCTCTTATGATGATATTGACATTATAGTCTCCGTCAGAGGAGAATACAAGTGCATGTCCCATTGATGCACGATTTTTGAACTTTTCATACTTGCAACTTTGGTGAAGATTCGTTATTATGGAGGCGCTGTTCCCGGCGCAACGGGGGCACGCATTTTTTGCTGAGAGATCGGATGTGACGATATTATTATGAAGACGGATGTGGCGGTGATCGGCGCGGGCCATGCGGGCTGCGAGGCGGCCCTGGCGGCTGCCCGGATGGGCATGGAGACGCTGCTGCTCACCCTGAACCTGGAATCGGTGGGCTTGATGCCCTGCAACCCCTCCATCGGCGGCACGGGCAAGGGCCACCTGGTACGGGAGGTGGACGCCTTGGGCGGCGAGATGGGCCTGGCGGCGGACGACGCGCTGATCCAGGGCCGGATGCTCAATACGGGCAAAGGCCCCGCGGTGCGGTCCCTGCGCGCCCAGGAGGATAAGCGGGCCTACCATCTGCGCATGCTCCGCGCCCTGTACCGCCAGCCCAACCTGACGATCATCCAGGCGGAGGCCACGGAGATCCTGACGGAAAACGGCCGCGTCACCGGCCTGCTGACCCAGGACGGGGGCAGGATCGAGTGCAGGGCCGTGGTGGTCTGTACTGGCGTCTACCTGAAGAGCAAGATCATCATCGGCGACCAGATGTGGGAACAGGGGCCCCAGGGCCTGCTGCCTGCCAACAGCCTGTCCGCGTCCCTGCTGGACTGCGGCCTGACCCTGCGCAGGTTCAAGACGGGCACGCCTGCCCGGGTTGACTACAGGAGCATCGATTTTGACCAGATGGAGGTCCAGAACGGCGACGAGCCGGTGACCCCCTTCTCCTTCCTGACGGACACGCCGCCCGTCAACAAGGCGGTGTGCTACCTGACCTGGACCAACGAGCGCACCCATGAGATCATCCGGAACAATATCCATTTAGCGCCCATGTATTCGGGCAAGCTGCACTCTACCGGTGCCCGCTACTGCCCCTCCATCGAGGATAAGGTCATCCGCTTCGCGGACAAGGACCGGCACCAGCTGTTCATCGAGCCGGAAGGCCTCGACTATCCTGAGTGGTACATCCAGGGCATGTCCAGCGGCCTGCCGCGCCATGTGCAGGAGCAGATGTACCGCTCCATCCAGGGCCTGCACCGGGCGGTGCTCACGCGCCTGGCTTACGCCATCGAGTATGACTGCATCGACCCCACGGCCCTGAACGCCTCTTTGGCGGTCCGGCACGTGCCGGGGCTCTTTACGGCGGGGCAGATCAACGGCACCTCGGGCTATGAGGAGGCCGCGGCCCAGGGCCTGATCGCGGGCATGAACGCCGTTTTGTACGTGCGCAACGAGGCTCCCTTCTCCCTGGGCCGGGACCAGGCCTACATCGGCGTCATGACCGACGACCTGACCACCAAGGGCACCGACGAGCCCTACCGCATGATGACCAGCCGCGCAGAATACCGGCTGTACCTGCGCCAGGACAACGCGGACCTGCGCCTGACGGAGCTTTCCCGCAGGCTGGGCCTGGCCACGGACGAGCGCATGCGCAGGACCGAGCAAAAGCGGGCCCAGATCGACGACCTGACCCGCAGGATCCGCGACAGCCGCATGGATGCGCTTCTGCGCAGGCCGGAGGAGCGCCTGCAGGTGCCTGGAGACTGGGGGACCTACCTGCAGGCGGCCATCGAGGAGGCCGAGCTGCAGATCAAGTTTGAAGGGTATCTGAGCAAGGAGCAGGCGCGCATCGCCCAGGCGCGGGCTATGGAGACGAAGGCCCTGCCCGCGGACCTGCCCTATCAGGAGATCTCCGGGCTCCGGATCGAGGCCCGGCAGAAGCTGTCCCGCCAGCAGCCCGCCACCCTGGGACAGGCCTCCCGCATCCCGGGCGTTTCCCCGGCGGATATCGCCGTGCTGACGGTCTGGCTCAGCCGATACGAAAGGAGCGGGCAAGCATGAATTTGATCACCGTGGTCAGCCTGGGCAACAGCCCGGACAGCCTGACCCTCGGGTCGCTGGAGGCCATGAGATCGGCCCAGCGGCTGATCCTGCGCACGGAGCAGACGCCGTCCGCGAATTATCTGCGTGAGAAGGGCATCGCCTACGAGACTCTCGACGCGCTGTATGAGGACGCCGAGGATTTTGACGCGCTCAACGCGGCGCTGACAAAGGCCGTGCTGGAGGCCGCCGAAGCCACGCCTGTGGTGTACGCGGTGCTGGATGCCCAGTGGGACGAGAGCGTTCACAACCTGATGGAAAACCATGCGGAGCAGGTCAGGGTTTTGCCCGGCGCCGGCCTGTTCGACGGCCTCAGGCTTCTGCATCCCGCCGCCCGCATCTGCGCGGCGGAGGACCTTCCTACTGCGCTGGGGGATGAGGAGCTGCTGATCGTGGAGATCGACAGCGCGCTCCTGGCCGGGGAGATCAAGCTCCGGCTGATCGACTGGTTTGGCGCGGACTGCCCCTGCATCTGGTACGCGCCGTCCTTAGAGCCGGTGCGCCGGGAAAAAGAGATCCCCTTGCAGGACCTGGACCGGCAGAAGAAGTATGACCATACCGCCGCCCTGTATCTCGCCCCGCAGCCGCTGACCAATAAGGAGCGCTATACCGTCCACGATCTGGTCAGGATCATGAAGATCCTGCGCGGGCCGGAGGGCTGCCCCTGGGACAAGGCGCAGACCCACGAATCCCTGCGGCCCTACCTGGTGGAAGAGGCCTATGAGGTGACCCAGGCCATCCGGGAGGAGGACTGGCTGCACGTGGCCGACGAGCTGGGCGACGTGCTTTTGCAGGTCGTCTTCCAGGCGAATATCGGGGACCAGTACGGCACGCTGACCTTGAGCGACGTCACCACGGCCATCTGCCGGAAAATGATCCATCGGCACCCGCACATCTTTGACAGGACCGAGGCGGACACCTCCGAAGCCGTGTCCCGGAACTGGGACGCCATCAAGCGCGAGGAGCGCGGGCAGAAGGGCCTGAGCGACGTGCTGAACGACATCCCCGCCTCCCTGCCGCCGCTCGTGCGCGCCCAGAAGGTGCTGCGCAAGGCGAACGGCCTGGGTGCCGAGACGGAGAATGGGGAAGCGGCCCTCGGGCATGCCGCTGCCGCCCTGGAACGGATAAAAAAGGCCGGGAAAGGATCGGACGAGGCGCGTCAGGCCCTGGGCGAATTGCTCTTTGCCTGCGTGAACCTGGCCCGGGTGCGGGAGGTAGACAGCGAGGTCGCCCTGGCGGACGTCACGGACGGCTTTGTCAGGAAGGTCTGCGAAGAAAGCGCCAGTACAGCCAAAAAACAATGAGAGTCCGAAAGAACCCTTGACATCGAAAAACGATTGTGATAGTGTATTCCCAAGTTTTAAGGAAAGGAGCAGCCGACATGAAGCTGAACGCGATGATGGGTATGCGCCGCTGGTGCATGCAGATGTGCATGTGCCGTTCTTCGCTTGCTTGCGGCTGCTGCCGGATGTGATGGTTTTGAAGGCATGACCTTCTCATGACAGGCGCCGCAAAGGGCGCCTGTTTTTGTTGAAGGAGGGAAAGACCATGATCCGGATCGGAAGCGCGATTGACCGAATGCGATGCTCATAACCAGACCCTGTACCGCATTCCATCAAATAAACAATTGAAAGATCGAAAGGAGAATTTCCATGAAAAAGCTGCTGTCTGTTCTGCTTGCTCTGTCCCTTGTGGTTCTGTCCGGCGTTTCTGCTCTGGCGGAGACCGTGACCATCGCGCTCCCCAATGACCCCACCAATGAAGGCCGCGCGCTCAATATCCTGCAGGACGCGGGCGTGATCAAGCTGAAGGAAGGCGCGGGCATTACTGCGACCAAGAATGACATCGCGGAATTCATCACTGCCCAGATCGAATTCTATGAGGTCGAAGCCGCTGTGGTCCCCAGCGTCCTCACGGATGTGGACTATGCGTTCATTAATGGCAACTACGCGCTGGATGCGGGCCTGGATCCCCGGAACGCTCTGGTGACTGAGGCGGCCATCGGCAACCCCTATATCAACGTGATCAGCGTCAAGGAAGGCAATGAGAACACTGACCTGGCGAAAGCCCTGGCGGCGGCCGCTACCAGCCAGCAGGTGCTGGACTACATCGAAGCGACCTACAGCGGCGTCGTGGTCATCGCGGTCGAGAACGTGACCGACGGCTATGATCCCACCGTGGATTATGAGGCGCTCAAGGGCCAGACCATCACCATCGCCGCTACCCCCAAGCCCCATGAAGAGATCCTCAAGGACGTGGTGGCCGGGATCCTGGCTGAAAAAGGCATCACCCTCGAAGTGATCGAAGTGACCGACTATGTGACCCCCAACACCTTCGTCGAGGACGGCGACGTGTTCGCGAACTACTTTGCGCACCAGCCCTACCAGGATTCCTTCAACGAGGAAAACAACACCCACTTAGTCACCATCGCGGGCGTGCATGTGGAACCCATGGGCCTGTATGGCGGCCAGCAGGCGGACCTGGCGAAGCTGGGCATCGCTGCGGCTGAATGATCCCATAAAAGCTTTGACAGACTGCCGATAATCCGGTAAAATAAACTGTCAAGCTGCTTGAAACGCCGGCGGCCTGTGCCGCCGGCTGTTTTGATTCTCTGGAGGATGATGGCATGATCGAACTGCGAAACCTTTCCAAGAGCTTCGTGACGTCAGACGGCCCGCTGGACGCGCTGAAGCACGTGAGCCTGACTGTCCAGGACGGGGATATATACGGCATCATCGGCATGAGCGGCGCCGGCAAGAGCACGCTGGTGCGCTGCATCAACATGCTCGAACGGCCCACTGAGGGCAGCGTCATCTGGGACGGGGTGGACCTGGGCACACTGTCCGAAAAGCAGATCCGCCAGGCCCGCCGCCAGATCACCATGATCTTCCAGTCCTTCAACCTGCTGATGCAGCGCACCTGCCTTGAAAACGTGATGTTCCCGCTGAAGCTCAACCATATGCCGAAGGCGGAAGCAAAGGAGCGCGCGATGGCCCTGCTGGAAACGGTGGGCCTGCCGCAGAAGGCGAACGCCTACCCGGCCCAGCTGTCCGGCGGCCAGCAGCAGCGCGTGGCCATCGCCCGGGCGCTGGCGACGGATCCCCAGGTCCTTTTGTGCGACGAGGCGACCTCCGCGCTGGATCCGAAAACGACCCACTCGATCCTGGAGCTCCTGCGTCAGATCAACCGGGAGCTGGGCATCACCATCATCGTGATCACCCACCAGATGAGCGTCGTACAGGAGATCTGCAACCGCGTGGCGATCCTGGACAGCGGCACCGTCGTCGAGGAAGGCGAGGTCAGCGAGATCTTCTCCAACCCGAAGGCGGAGGCGACCAAGGCGCTGGTCTATCCGGACATGACGGAAGGCATCGACTCTTTCGGTGCGGAGCATCAGCAGATGGTCCGCCTGGTGTTCCAGGGCGCTGCTGCGGCGACGAAGCCGCTGATCGCCTCCATGGCGATCGACTGCGGTGTGGCCGCCAATATCCTTTCCGCGACGACCAGGACCCTGGGGGGCAAGGTGTACGGGAACATGCTCCTCAATATCCCCGGCGGACCGGACGAACTGGCGGCGGCTGTCAAGTACTTGAGCGCCACGCCCTCGGTCACGGTGCAGGTCGATGTGGAATACGCTTCCCGCGGTGACGGGGAATCCCGGGAGAACGCGGCAAAGGAGGCGGATGAACTGTGAATAACTATATCCAGACCTATTTCAATCCCGACAAGCTGGCGAAGGCCTGGGACGTCATCAGGACGGATTTCCTGGCCCAGACCGGCGTAACCCTCTATATCACGCTGATGGCGACGCTGTTCGCCATCCTGATCGGGCTGCCGCTGGGTGTGCTCCTGGTGACCGGCGATGCCAAGGGCATCCGCCCGCTCCCCAAGCCGCTGATGAGCTTCCTGAACGGATTCATCAACCTCTTGCGCTCTGCGCCGTTCATCATTTTGATCGTCGTGCTGATGCCCATCACCCGTGCCATCGTGGGCAAGGCGGTCGGCAACGCGGCGGTCATCGTGCCGCTGATCATCGCGGCGTTTCCCTTCGTGGCGCGTCTGGTGGAGGGATCCCTGCGGGAAGTGAACCCCAACATCATTGAAATGTCCCAGTCCATGGGCGCGTCCACCTGGGAGACGGTCTTCCACGTCATGCTGCCCGAAAGCGTGCCCTCGCTGATCACCAGCTTTACGACGGCCATTACCACCATCCTCGGCTACACGGCCATGTCCGGCGCGGTGGGCGGCGGCGGCCTGGGCAACCTGGCGATCACCCAGGGCCAGCAGCGTTACAATCAGGCGGTGCTGATCGCGGCGCTGATCGTGCTGGTCATCCTGGTGCAGGTGTTCCAGTCCTTCGGCACCTGGCTGGCCCGTAAGTCGGATAAGCGCCTGAAGCAGTGAGGAGGCCCGCCATGTCGGAACCTGTGGGAAGGCGGCATGTGCCGTCCGGCGACCTGGGACAGATGGACATCCTGCCCTTTTCGGAGGCGATCGAAGCGGCGGGAAAGCCCCGGGAGGATTACGACGTCTCCCGGTGGCTGTTCGTGCCGCCGGCGTATACGGAATACCGGTACCTGCTGGGCACCCGGGGAGTGAAGCCGCTGATCTGCATCGGCATCAACCCCTCCACCGCCCGGCCGGACCATCTGGACCCCACCCTGCAGAGCGTGGAGCGCATCGCCCTTCAAAATGGGTACGACTCCTTCATGATGCTCAACCTCTGCGCTCAGCGGGCCACCGATCCGGATGATATGGCCGCGCAGTACCCGGACGTCCTCCGCCAGAGCAACGCGGAAGCTTTTGCATATGCCCTGGGGCTTTCCGAGCGCCCGGTGGTCTGGGCGGCCTGGGGGACGATGATCGAAAAGCGCCCCTACCTGGCGGAACTGCTCCGGGATCTCATCCCGATCGCGGAGCACCGTGGGGCCCAATGGGTCACCTTTGGGAAAAGGAGCAAAAAGGGGCATCCCCATCACCCGCTGTACCTGAGGCAGGACGCAGCCTGCGAGCCGTTTGACGTACAGGCGTACAGTATGGTATTATGATCACGTGAGGCGGAGCGCTGAACGGCATATTTGAACCCCCTTGGATTTGGAGGCGCATTCATTTGGCACTGCTGTTCGAATTACTGTTTGAGCTGGTGTTTACCCTGCCCATCCTGAGGATGATCCTGCTGGCGGTGCTGCCCGCGCTGCTTTTGCTCCGGTACGTCCGCAAAATGGACCGGCTGGAGCCGGAACCGCCCCGGCTGATCTGGACGCTGGTGGGCCTGGGCTGCGCTTCCGTCCTGCTGGCGATGGTGCTGGAGACGGCCGGCCTGATCGTGCTGACCCGGCTGTTTTCGGAAGATGCGCTCATCTTCCAGCTGCTGCAGTGGTTCCTGGTGGTGGGCATCGGCGAGGAGATCAGCAAATACCTGGTGCTGCGCTGGCGCACCTGGCGCAGCGACGCTTTCAACTGCACCTATGACGGCCTGGTGTACGCCGTGGCGGTGTCCGCGGGCTTTGCCCTGGCGGAAAACATCATGTACATGTTCCGCTATGGCGGGGGCGTGCTGTTCATGCGCGGCATCGTCTCGATCCCAGCCCATATCTGCTTTTCTGTGTTCATGGGAGTGTTTTACGGCGCAGCCCGGAAATATGAGCTGGCCGGGGAGTCCTCGAACGCCAGGAAGGCGAACGTGCTGGCGGTGCTGGCGCCTGCCCTGGCCCACGGCGCCTTTGACTTTATCGCCACGAATACCGGCGTCGGCGGCGTGACGGCGATCTTCGTCATCTATATCATCGCCATGTTCGTGTTCTGCTGGAGGCTGGTCAAGCGGATGTCCGAGTCTGACGCCTATATCACCAAAAAGGCGGAGGGGATCGACTGGAACCGCCAGCAGCCCAGCAGTTTGAATGAGGAGGAACGTTGAACCGTGCGTGAGTTTTCGGTCGTGAGTGCCGAAGTGCTATTGAAGGCGCGGGCGGAATGCCTGCTGACCCCCATCGGGATCCTGATGGGGCTGGATACCGTGGCGGATTGCATGAACGATCCCGAGATCCGGCCCTGGTTCGGACACCTGCTGCAGGACGAGATCATGCCCCAGATGCCCGCGGACGGGCGGGAGGAGGCGGTCATCCAGGCCTGCCGTTACCTGTCCTTCAAGCCGGCGTCCATGAAGCTGAGCGAGCTGGTGGACGGCCTGGTGGACAGCTGGACTTTGCATATCCTGCCCCTGATGAGCGAGCGCACTCCGCGCATGATCCAGGCCTTTGCCGCGCTGATCATGCTGTTTACCGGGGTCCGGCGGGGGAACGGGGGATACTATCTGCCCCAGGAGAGCTTAAAAGATCAGTGCCTGACCCGGGACGAAAAGGCGCTGCGCTCCTTCAGCACCCTGAGCTGGGATATGCAGGCGGAAAGCCTGTGCTATGCGGTGCTGGCGGATGAGGAGATCTGGGGCCGGGACCTCCGGGAGCTCGAATGGCTGCCCGACCGGCTGACCGAGGCCATGACGGATATACAGATCCTGGGCCTGCGCCAGATGCTCACGGGGGACGAAGAATGAAGATCGTCCTCTATAACCCGGAGATCCCCCAGAATACCGGCAACATCGCGCGCACCTGCGCGGCCACCGGCACGGATCTCTACCTGATCCAGCCCCTGGGCTTCCGCCTGGAGGATAAGTACCTGAAGCGGGCCGGACTGGACTATTTCAGCTTGGTGAACATCCGCGTGATGCCCTCCTTCGACCGTTTCATGGAGGAATTCCCGGACGCTAACTACCATTTTGCCACCACCAAAGCCCCGCGCTCCTACGCGGAGGTCCGGTACGGGCCGGAGGACGTGCTGGTGTTCGGCTGTGAGACCAAGGGCCTGCCGGAATCCCTGCTGAGCCGCGTCTATGACCGCTGCATCCGCATCCCCATGCGGGCGGAGGCGCGGTCGCTGAACCTGAGCAACTCCGTGGCCATCGTGCTGTATGAGGCCCTCCGGCAGCAGGATTTTGCGAACCTGAGCGCCGAGGGCCATCTGACGGGCCGGGACGACGAAGCACTCCCCTGGATGGATTATGTTTAAGAAAAAGGAGACGCCGCTATGGGCATGAGAGGCATTCACACATCGATCAACGATATCCGCAAGAAGGTGTTTTCGGAAGTCGCACGGCTTTCGTATGAATACAGCGGCGACCTTTCCGATATGGAGAACATCCCCTACCGGATCATTCCCGGTGAGGAATCCACCTATCGCGAGAGCGTCTTCCTGGAGCGCGCCATCGTCAAGGAGCGCATGCGCCTGGCCATGGGCCTGCCGCTGCGCACCGCCGCGGAGCACGCGCCGGTGTCCCAGGGCGCCGCGGAGTGCGTCCACCCGGAAAAATATTACCAGCCGCCCCTCATCAACATCATCAAGTTCGCCTGCCACAAATGCCCGGACAACAAGGTCGTCATCACGGACCAGTGCCAGGGCTGTCTGGCGCAGCCCTGCCGCCAGGTCTGCCCGAAGGATGCCATTTACTTTGAGCGCGGGCAGTGCCATATCGACCAGGACAAGTGCATCAAGTGCGGCAAGTGCATGAGTGTGTGCCAGTACGGCACCATCATGCGCCTGGAGCGCCCCTGCGCTGTGGCCTGCGGCATGAAAGCCATCCGCAGTGACGAGTACGGCCGCGCTGATATCGACCAGGAAAAGTGCGTCAGCTGCGGCATGTGCCTGGCTAACTGCCCCTTCGGCGCGATCGCCGACAAGGCGCAGATCTTCCAGTGCATCCAGGCGATCCGCAGCGAAACGCCGGTGTACGCCGCTATCGCTCCGGCCATCGCCGGGCAGTTCGGCAAGGAGCTGACGCCGGAAAAGATGCGGGCCGCCTTCAAGGCCCTGGGCTTCCACGACGTGGTGGAGGTCGCCATCGGCGCGGACCTGTGCACCATCCAGGAGGCGGAGGATTTCCTCAAGGAGGTCCCCGAACGCCTGCCCTTCATGGGCACCTCCTGCTGCCCGGCCTGGTCTGTGATGGCGAAGCGGGAATTCCCGCAGCATGCTGACTGCATCAGCATGGCTCTGACGCCCATGGTGCTGACCGGCCGCCTGATCAAAAAGGAGCATCCCGGCTGCAAGGTCGCCTTCATCGGCCCCTGCGCGGCCAAGAAGCTGGAGGCCAGCCGCCGTTCCGTCCGCAGCGATGTGGACTTTGTTCTGACCTTTGAAGAGGTCATGGGCATGTTTGAAGCGAAGAACGTGGACTTTGCCGCGCTGAAGGCCGCGCCCGTGCCCGGCAACGCCAGCGCGGACGGCCGCGGCTTCTCCGTGAGCGGCGGCGTGGCGGACGCGGTCATGAACTGCCTTAAGCACATCGCGCCGGACCGCGAGATCAATGTGGAGCGCGCCGAGGGCCTGAACGAGTGCCGCAAGATGCTGATGCGGGCGAAGGCGGGACGGCTGAACGGCTACTTGCTGGAGGGCATGGCCTGTCCCGGCGGCTGTATCGGCGGCGCGGGTACGGTGCAGCTGATCCCCAAGGCCGCGCAGGAGGTGGCGCAGATCATGAAGAAGACGCCCAATGCCCACGCCTATGAGAGCGAGTACCAGAGCATCTTGCCCCAGCTGGAGGAGTGAGCCGTGTTTGATCCGTTTGCCGAGGAAGAGCGCAAAAACCGCAGGGAGCGGTTGCGCTTCTGGCGGAATGTGAGCCGGGTGGGGGATTTTTACGCCTGGCTGATCGGCGCGATCGTGGTGTTTGCGCTGCTGGCGCTGCTGTTCAGCATGTTTGCTTTCGTGCGGCAGAGCGCGACCGTGTTCCTGAACACCCTGATGGGAGGCCTGCAATGAACGTGAGCTGGGACAGCCTGAACGAAATGATCTCCGGCTGCCAGAAGTGTGGACTGTGCCGGGAGATCCATCACAAGGTGCCGGGCCAGGGCGATCCACATGCGCGGCTCATGCTCATCGGCGAGGGACCCGGGTTCGAGGAGGACAAGAGCGGCCTGGCCTTTGTGGGTCCGGCGGGGCAGCTGCTGACCAAGATGCTGAAAAGCATCGGCCTGGAGCGCGAAGCGGTGTATATCTGCAACATCGTCAAGTGCCGACCGCCCAGGAACCGCGTCCCCGAGCCGGAAGAAGCGGCGGCGTGCCTGCCGTACCTGCGCATGCAGTTCTCCCTGGTCCGACCTCAGGTCATTCTGCTATTGGGCGCGACCGCCGGCAGATATACGCTGGGGGATAACTTCCGCGTCACCCGGGATCGCGGGCGCTTCGTCGAAAAGAACGGGGTCTGGTTCATGCCGACCTACCACCCCTCGGCGCTGTTGAGGGACGAGACCGGTATCAAGAAGCGGGAGGCCTGGCACGACCTGCAGGCCGTCCGCGACAAACTGAACGAGCTTGCACAGCGGGAACAGGCCGATTCGTAAAGCCTGTCCCGGAACAATCATAACAGGAGGTAACAAGTATGGAGTTTTTCGTCAATAATCTGCCGACTATCCTTTGTCTCCTGATCGGTCTGGTGCTGATCGTCATCGAGATGTTCCTGCCGGGCTTCGGCTTCGTCGGGTTCTCGGGCATCCTGCTCCTGGGCGGGGCGGTGGCCTTCACCTGGATCAACTACGGTGCCATGGCCGGTTCGCTGATGATGATCGCGGTGCTGATCCTGACCATCATATGCCTGATCGTCTCCCTGCGCTCCGCGTCCAAGGGCAAGCTCAGCCGCTCCAAGGTGTTCCTGAAGGAGGACGGCACCACGGGTGAGACGGTCAAGGCCGAGGCGGAATTGAGCGTCGGCGACACGGGTGTCACGGAGACCATGCTGCGTCCGGCGGGCATCGTCCTGTTCGATACGCAGCGGGTCAGCGTCGTATCCGAAGGCCAGTTTATCGACAAGGGCAAGACCGTGCGCGTGGTGCAGATCGAAGGCGCGAGGATCGTCGTCGAGGAAGAATGAGCTTAGCCGCTGTATGACCTGAGTGACGGAGGCCGAAATGAACACGACTTATGTATGTGGACACCGCAATCCCGACACGGATTCCATCGTGTCCGCCATCGCCTATGCCAGCCTGATGAACGCCCTGGGGGACAACGGTTACGTGCCGGCGCGCCTGGGACACCCGAACGACGAGAGCACCTTTTTGCTCAAGCGCTTCGGCTTTGAGCCGCCCATGTTCCTGTCCACCGTGCGCACCCAGGTCAGGGATATCGAGTTTGACCAGCCGCCGCTGCTCAGCAAGGACGTGCCGGTCAGCCACGCCTGGGAGGTGCTGAAGGACGGGGACGGCTTCAACATCCTGCCCGTCACCAATGAGGACAGCACCCTCTACGGCGTCGTGACCTCCGGCAGCATCGCCCAGAGCGATATGGATTCCATCCGCACGCCGGTGGTGAAGGACGTGCCCGTCTTCAATGTGCTGGCCGCGCTGGAGGGCCACGTGCTCAACAGCGAGGACCAGCTGTTCGATACCATTTCGGGCGAGGTGGTGATCGCCCTGCCCACGGGCGGTGAGCCCCTGAAGGGCGTGAAGCCCGGCTCCATCGTCATCTGCGGTCAGCAGGAAGACGTGCTGGAGAAGGCTCTGGAGCTGCCCGCCAGCACCGTGATCCTGTGCCAGAGCACCCTGGCGGAGAAATACCGCGACTGCAGCGCGGAGACCTGCATCATCGCCACGCCCTGCGAGGCTTACCGCGCGGCGCGGCTCATCTATCAGGCGATCCCCGTCAGCCGCATCGCGGAGACGGACGACCTGGTGACCTTCCATCTGGACGACTTCCTGGACGATGTCAAGGAGATCGTGCTCCAGAGCCGCCACCGCAGTTATCCTGTGCTGGACGATAACGGGCACGTAGTCGGCGCCCTGAGCCGCTACCATCTGCTGCGGCCGCGCCGCAAGCGGGTGGTGCTGGTGGACCATAACGAGGTCGGCCAGTCGGTGCCTGGGCTCGAGCAGGCGGAGCTGATCGGCATCATCGACCACCACCGCCTGGGCGACGTCATGACGGGCTATCCGGTGTTCATGCGCAACGAGCCGGTGGGCTCCGCCACCACCATCGTGGCTACCATGTACCAGGAGCAGGGTGTCATGCCGGGGGAGAAACTGGCGGGCCTGATGGCCGCGGCCATCGTCTCTGACACAGTCATGTTCAAGTCGCCCACCGCCACGCCCCGGGACCGCCGCCTGGCGGAGCGCCTGGCGCGCATCGCGGGCCTCGATCTGGAAACCCTGGGCAAGGAGGTCTTCTCCGCCAGCCAGCTGGGGGATAAGCCTGCCGAGACCCTGCTGAAGACGGACTTCAAGGAATTCCACCTGGGTGATCACCGCATCGGCATCAGCCAGGTGACCACCATGGATTCTGAGCGCATGATGCACAGGATCGACGAGCTGTCCGCGAAAATGGCGGCCTTCCGGGATGAAAAAGCCTATGACATGTACCTGCTGATGATCACGGACGTGCTCAAAGAGGGCACGGAGCTGGTGTATATCGGCGAACGCGAGATCATCCGCCAGGCCTTCGGCCTGGATGACGCCGGGGAGGGCCACGTGTTCCTGCCGGGCGTGGTCTCGCGCAAGAAGCAGGTCGTTCCCGCCCTGGCCGTGCTCTGGGGTTGATCCGCGTCTGATCCTGCGTCATAAATAATAGCTTCCTTTCCTGAATTTTGACAAAAGCATTGACAAAACGGCGAAAAACCATTAGAATACTTCCGTACAAAGGAACAAAATGATTGTCAATGTTGTATTCCGAGGCTTAACGCCTTTGAATAATATTTAGGAAAGGAAGTTTTTGTATGAAGAAATTTCTGAGTGTCCTTCTGGCCGCTATGATGGTCCTGTCCGTGTGCTCTTTCGCGGGCGCGTCCAGCCTGGCCGGCACCTATGACGTGACCATCTGGGTCGCGAACGAGATCGTGGACCTGACCAAGCAGCAGGTCGAGGCTTTCAACGCTTCCAATGACGCGGGCATCGTGATCAATGCGACCATCGAGCCCGTATCCGAAGCGGATGCCGCCACCAACATGATCACTGATGTCGCCGCCGGCGGCGATATCTACTGCTTCGCGCAGGACCAGTTTTCCCGCCTTGTGCAGGCTGGCGCTCTGGCCAAGCTGGGCAAAGCTGCCGCGGAAGAAGTCTCCGCCGCCAATGACGCCGGTGTCGTGGGCGCTGCCAAGTCCGGTGATGAGCTCTATGCCTACCCGATGACCGCCGACAACGGCTATTTCATGTACTATGACAAGCGCTACATCCCCGATGAGGATGTGGACAGCCTGGAAAAGCTGATCGCCGACTGCGAAGCCGCCCAGAAGTACTTCGCGTTTGAAATGAACACCTCCGCCTGGTATGCCGCCTCCTTCTTCTTCGGCACGGGCTGCGTGTCCGAATGGAAGACGGACGATGCCGGAAAGTTCATCTCCGTACACGATACCTTCAACAGCCCCGCCGGCCTGATCGCCGCCAAGGGCATGAAGAAGCTGGTGGATTCTCCCTTCCATCTGAACTCCTCCTCTCAGGATTCCTTCGCTTCCAACGCCGCGATCGTTGTGACCGGCACCTGGGCTTACACTGACATCGAAAAGATGCTGGGCGAGAACATGGGCGTCACCGACCTGCCGAGCTTTGAAGTGGACGGTCAGCAGTATCACCTGGGTTCCTTCAACGGCTGCAAGCTGATGGGCGTCAAGCCCCAGGAAGATGCCGTGAAGGCGGCTGCCCTCCATCGTCTGGCCCGTTACCTGACCGGTGAAGAGTGCCAGATGCAGCGCTTCGAAGCGCGCGCCTGGGGCCCGGCCAACCTGGCTGCCCAGCAGTCTGAGAAGGTCCAGGCCAACCCCGGTCTGGCTGCCCTGTACAAGCAGTCCCCGTACTCTCTGCCTCAGGGCCAGATCCACGGCTCCTGGTGGGATATCGCCAAGGTCATCGCGGATGACGTGAAGGCTGCTACGGACGAAGCCGGCCTCCAGCAGGCGCTGCAGAACTACGAAGACAAGATGGCTGCCCTGTTCACCATGAGCGAAGAAGAAATGAACGCCTGGGGCGTGATCGGCAGCATCGGCGGCACCATGTGGGACAAAGATTTCCCCATGACGGAAGTTGCGACGGATGTGTTCGAGTCTGAAGCCCTCGAGCTGCATGCCGGCGAAGAGTTCAAGTGCCGCCAGGGCGCTTCCTGGGATGTCAACTATGGCTCTGACGGCCTGAACGGCGCGAACGTCAAAGTCGAAGCTGACGGCACTTACAAGGTTCAGCTGAATGTTGCTGAAGGCACCATTACTCTGATTGCTCAGTAACAGGCTGAATGGCCTCCTGATCTGAGGGAAGCTATCTCCTGGCAATCGGAATAACGAGCGGCTGGAGCCAGTTCTGATTGGTTCCAGCCGCTTTTGTAAAGGAGTGATGGTATGACGCAATACAGCGATCTCGAATTCCTGAAGCTTTCGAAATGGCAAAAGGCCGGGTACAAGTGCGCCCGGTTTTTCACGGGCATCCCCACAGCGCTGCTGAATCTGTTAAAAAGGATCTGGGGCGGCATCAAGGGTGCCGGTCTGGCGGTCAAAAACGAGGCCGCGGATATCTGGTCGACCTTTGTGAACGGCGACTGGAAGACCAAGCTTTCCTTCCTCGTGATGGGCTTTGGCAACCTGGCCCGCGGGCAGATCCTGCGCGGCCTGCTCTTCCTGCTGTTTGAGGTGGTCTTCATCGGCTATATGGTCCTGGCCGGGGGATACTGGCTGTCCATGCTGCCCTCCCTGGGCAAGGTGGGCCCCACCGAGACCTATGACGAGGTCCTGGATATCTACACGACCACCTACAACGACAACTCCTTCAAGATCCTGCTCTACGGCGTGCTGACGATGTTCTTCATCATCGCCTTCATCTACACCTGGCGGCAGAACGTGAAGCAGAACAAGCTGGCCGAAAAGATCCTGGCCTCCGGCAAGCCCCTGAAGAGCGGGAAGGACGATCTCAAGTCCCTGGTGGATGACCAGTTCCACAAAACCCTGCTGGCCCTGCCCATGACGGGCATCCTGGTGTTCACGGTGCTGCCCATCGTGTTCATGATCCTGGTGGCCTTCACCAATTATGACGGCACGCACAACGGGTATTCCAACAACCTGTTCACCTGGGTCGGCCTGGACAACTTCAACACGATGCTCAACTGGAACGTGAAGAGCGGCGGCGGCACCCAGTCCTACGCGGCCACCTTCGGTGAGGTGCTGACCTGGACGCTGATCTGGGCCTTCTTTGCCACCTTCACCAACTACTTCCTGGGCATGTTCGTGGCCATGGCCATCAACAAGAAGGGCATCAAGTTCAAGAAGGTCTGGCGTACGGTCCTGGTGCTGACCATCGCCATCCCGCAGTTCATCAGCCTGCTGTACGTGTCCAAGATGTTCGCCAAGAACGGCATCCTGAATGGCTTCCTGATGAGCATGGGCTGGATCCAGCAGGCGCTGCCCTTCTGGGATGATCCGACCTGGGCGCGCATCACCGTGATCCTCATCAACGTCTGGATCGGCATCCCGTACCTGATGCTGGTGGCGACCGGTATCCTGATGAATATCCCGGCGGACCTGTACGAATCCGCCCGCATCGACGGCGCGAACCCGTGGCAGCAGTACACCAAGATCACCCTGCCCTACATGCTGTTCGTCACCGGTCCCTACCTGTTGACCAGCTTTACGGGGAATATGAACAACTTCAACGTGATCTACCTGCTGACCGGCGGCGCGCCGACGAACCCGGCAGCCTCGGGCGCGGCAGGCGCGGTCGGCTATACGGACCTTTTGATCACCTGGCTGTTCAAGATCACCACCGGCGCGGAATCCCAGTATTACCTGGCCTCCGTCGTCGGCATCCTGGTCTTCGTGGTCGTGGCGCTGATCTCGCTGATCGTGTACAACCTGCTGCCGTCTATCAAGAATGAGGAGGACTTCCAGTGATGAGTGAAAATCGATTATTGGATCGCTCTTCCGACGCGCCGGTCAAGCGGCACATGGGCTTGAAGGCGTCACGCACCCTTGCGAACACCTCCATTTATGTGCTCCTGGTCGTCATCAGCGTCGTCTGGCTGATCCCCTTCATCTGCATCGTCCTGCAGTCCTTCCGCGTGGAGAGCACCTGGCAGGAAAGCTACGTCATCCCCAAGCAGTGGGGCCTGGACAATTACCGTGCGCTGTTCAAAACCGATTTCCCGCGCTGGTATACGAATACCTTCATCGCCGCCCTTTTCACGGCGATCCTGCAGACCATCATCGTGCTCTGCATGAGCTACACCCTCTCCCGTTTCCGCTTCAAGATGCGCAAGGGCCTCATGCGGTTCATGCTGATTCTGTCCATGTTCCCGGGCATGCTGACCATGATCATCCTGTACCGCGTTTTGAGCGACCTGGGCTTGACCCAGGCCAACGCCCTGCCCGGATTGATCCTGGTGTATGTGGCGTCCTCCGGTATGGGCTACTATGTCTCCAAGGGCTTCTTTGACACGATCCCCAAATCGCTGGATGAAGCGGCGCGCGTGGACGGCGCGACGCGCTTCCAGGTGCTCAAGAAGATCATCCTGCCCCTCTCCAAGCCCATCGTCATCTATACGGTGCTGACGGCGTTCATGGGGCCGTGGGGCGACTTTGTCTTCGCGCGGTACGTATCATTCGGTACTTCGTCCGGTATGAACGTGGCTGTCGGTCTGTATAACTGGCTGAACAAGGACCAGATCGCCAAGTCCTATACCATGTTCTGCGCAGGCGGCGTGCTGGTCGCGATCCCCGTGACCGTGCTGTTCATGTGCCTGCAGAAGTACTACGTCGAGGGCGTCACCGGCGGCGCTGTGAAAGGATAAGCGAGGAGGAAACCGAAATGGCAAGTGTAAAACTGACCGATGTCAAAAAGGTCTATGACAATAAGGTCACATCCGTGCATGACTTCAACCTGGAGATCAAGGACAAGGAGTTCGTGGTCTTCGTCGGCCCCTCCGGCTGCGGCAAGTCCACGACCCTGCGCATGATCGCCGGTCTGGAGGACATCACCGAGGGCACCGTGGAGATCGACGGCGTGGTGGTCAACGACCTGCAGCCCAAGGACCGCGATATCGCAATGGTGTTCCAGAATTACGCCCTGTACCCGCACATGACGGTGTATGACAACATTGCCTTCTCCCTGCGGCTCAAGAAGGTGCCGGAGGACGAGATCTATGAGAAGGTCACCAGCGCGGCGGAGGTCCTGGGCATCACCGAATACCTGACCCGCAAGCCCCGCGCCCTGTCCGGCGGCCAGCGCCAGCGCGTGGCCATCGGCCGCGCCATGGTGCGCAATGCGAAGGTCTTCCTGATGGATGAGCCGCTGTCCAACCTGGATGCGAAGCTGCGCAACCAGATGCGCGCCGAGATCATCCTGCTCAGGCAGAAGCTGGACACCACCTTCATCTACGTGACCCACGACCAGACCGAGGCCATGACCCTGGGCGACCGCATCGTCATCATGCGCGACGGCATCATCGAGCAGGTCGGCACCCCGATGGAAGTGTTCGAGAAGCCGGAAAACATTTTCGTGGCCGAGTTCATCGGCGCGCCCAAGATGAACATGATGAAGACGGAGCTTACCTGCGAGAACGGCCGCTGGTATGTGAACCCCTTCGGCGCGAAGATCGAGGTGGACGGTGCGAAGGCTGAGGAGCTGAAGGCCAAGAATGTCCAGCCCCAGACGGTCACGCTGGGCGTGCGTCCGGAGCACATGACCCTGCTGTTCGAGCCCAGTGCCAACAGCATCCCCTGCAAGCTGGAAGTCAACGAGATGATGGGCAGCGAGGTGCACCTGCACATGACGACCAAGGACGATACGAAGCTGATCGTCCGCGTCCCCACCATCGAGCTGAACGAGGAACAGCGCAAGATGCTGGCCTATGGCCGGGAGCTGTACATCACCTTCTCCGGCAAGGTCATGCACTTCTTTGATCCGCAGACCAGCCGGAACCTGATCTACGGCTGATAAGATCAAAATTGCAGGAGCGGGGACTTTGTCTCCGCTCCTCAATCAGTTTACGGGAGTTCAATGTGGAATTGCATACGAAAACCAACGTCATGCGTGTCCTGGAGGCCCAGGGGATCGCCTTTCGCGCCATGTCCTACGAGGTCGAGGAAGGACAGTATGACGGGAACTCAGTGGCCCACAAGCTGGGATTAGATCCCGACAGCGTGTTCAAGACCCTAGTCTGTGTGGATGACAAAGGCGGGCACGTGGTGTGCTGCATCCCGGTCACCCAGGAGCTGGACTTAAAGAAGGCGGGCCGCGCCTCCGGCAGAAAACGGGTGGAGATGCTGCCGCTCAAGGAGCTCCTGCCCCTGACCGGCTATGTGCGCGGCGGGTGCTCCCCGATCGGCATGAAAAAGCCGTTCCCGACCTATATCGACGAAACGGCGCAGCTGTTCGAGGCGATATCCGTGAGCGCGGGCAAGCGTGGGGAACAGGTGATCCTGTCCTCGGATGACCTGTGCGGACTGATCGGCGCTCAATATGCGGACCTGACGGTGGAATAAACGAGGCGGATTATGAACAGAATGATCGTGCGGTATATGTGTTTCCTGCTCTGCGGGCTGCTGGCGCTTTCATCCCCGCTCTCCCTGGCGGAGGACGAGGATGAGCTGCTCATGCTGATGTTCCGTTACCCCGTCAACGAAAACGGGGAGGCGCAGGTCAATGACGTCACCTTTGAAGGGGACTGGGACGTCCGGGATGATCATCGGGTGTTTTATGAGATCTTCGTCGGGTCCTTCTCGGATTCGGATGGCGACGGCATCGGCGACCTGCGCGGCATCATCGACCGGATGGATTACCTGAACGACGGCGATCCGCAGTCAGGCTTCAGCCTGGGGGTCGAGGGCATCTGGCTGACGCCGGTGTTCACTTCGCCGAGCTATCACAAGTACGACGTGACGGACTACTATACGGTCGATCCCGCCTTCGGCACCAACGAGGACCTGAAGGAGCTGGTGGATCTGTGCCACGAGCGGGATGTCCGGGTGATCCTGGATCTGCCCATCAACCATACGGGCAGTCAGAACCGGTGGTTCAAGAACTTCCTGAACGCCCATATGCTGCATAACGACACCAATACGTGGTATAACTTTTACACCTGGCTGACCTCCGCGGATGCGCGGCCCGCAGGCCGCCATTTCACGAAGGTCGGCAACCAGGACCTGCTGTATGAGTCGAATTTCTCGGACGATATGCCCGAGCTCAATTTTGATGATCCTTACGTCTATGACCAGATCGTCGATGTGGCCAGATACTGGCTCGATCTGGGCGTGGACGGCTTCCGCTTCGATGCCGCCAAGTATCTATACCTGAACGACCACGAGCGGAACCTGGCCTTCTGGACACACTATCTTACGGACCTGCGGGCGATCAAGCCGGATCTGTATACGGTGGCGGAGGTCTGGGACAGCGAGGGCATCACCGACCTCTATCTTCCCGCCATGAACTGCTTCAATTTCACCACCAGCCAGACCAGCGGGCTCATCACCGAGACCGCCCAGGCGGGCGATGTGAACCGCTATGCTTCTTATCTGGAAAAGAACCAGGAGCGGATCAGGAGCATCAACCCGGAGGCCATGAACATCCCCTTCATCGCCAACCATGATACGGACCGCGCGGCGGGATACCTGACGGTTGCCAGCGGGCAGATGCAGATGGCGGCCAACCTGTACCTGCTGGCGCCCGGATCGCCCTTCATCTATTATGGCGAGGAGATCGGCTTGCGCGGGTCCCGCGGCGGCGCGAATACGGACGCGAACCGCCGCCTGGCCATGGTGTGGGGCGACGGGGATACCGTGCAGGATCCCGTGGGCTCGACCTACACGAAGCAGACGGAATTTACCGTGCAGCAGCAAAAAAAGCGCAGCGACAGTCCGCTGACGTACTACAAGCGATTGCTGATGATCAGGAAAGCGCATCCTGAGATCGCCCGCGGTACACTGACTGCGCTGAGCTTTGAGAATACGAAGGCCGGGGGATATGTCTGCGCCTGGCAGGGCAGTTCTGTCATCGTGCTGCACAACACGACGAAGGGCCAGGAGAGGCTGGAGCTTCCCGAGGGCATGACCGCTGTCCTCTGCGAAGCCGTCGGCATGGGGGAGGCCGCGCAGGATGGGAATGCGGTCATCCTGGACGGGCAGACGAGCGCGGTATTGCGCGTCGTTCAGTAACGCCCGTATTTTTCGGCGACAGCCTGGCGATCCGCTGTGCTGATATCAGGCTTCATGCCGGACCTGAACAGGTCCATCCTCTGGAACAGCCGGGTGAGCCGGAGCTGGTTCCGCTGTTGATTCAATTCGCGCCGCTGATGCTCAGTCAGCGGCGCGAACGCATTATAGGGGATGTGCCGCTCTCCGCCCCTGCAGGTCACCCGGCTCAGATGCCAATAGATGACTGCGCCGAAGGCTGCGGCGGCAAACAGGATGCCAAAGACATTCAGGACCGTGCCGTGCAGGAATATGCACAGCAGGATCGCTGCGGCGGAAGCATAATAGCCCCCCAGAAGGACGGCCTTGTGTCCGGTGAAGAAGCGGCTGTAGAACCAATGCTCCGCGCAGAAAGCGCGGGCGGCGAGGGGCAGGGCAGACCGAATCAGGGAAGCCTGGGCAAACTCGAACGCGCTGTAAAACAGGCAGTCGAGCCGCACCTTGCTCCAGTACAGCATCAGCACGGCCAGCAGGATCACAGCCGCGCGCACGAGTCCCTCCGCCATCATTCGTTCCCTTCCGGAAACAGGTCCTGATTGCGCTGGCGGTATTCCTTGATGGCGGCCCGGGCCAGCTCGTCACAGCGGTTGTTGAGGGCGTCATCGGCGTGGCCTTTGACCTTGTAGAAGGTGACCTCGTGCTTTTTGAGGATGATCAGCAACAGCTTCCAGAGGTCCTGATTCGCGACCGGATCCCCTTCCGCGTTCTTCCAGTTCTTTTTGATCCAGCTGTCCAGCCAGTGCTGATTGATGGCGTCGACCACATAGGTGGAATCGGAATAAACGGAGACGCGGCAGCGGGTCTTGAGGGCCCCCAGGCCGCTGATCACCGCAAAGAGCTCCATGCGGTTGTTGGTGGTGGAGCCCATGGAGCCGGAAAGTTCTTTCTGGTGCCCGCCGTAGCTGAGCACAGCTGCCCAGCCGCCGGGGCCGGGATTGCCGGAGCAGGCACCGTCGGTATACAGGATCACGTGTTTGAGCTGCGGATTTGCTTCCATGCTGACCTCTTTGTTTATTCGATCGATGAGACGAATTTTTCCATGACGTAGCCTTCCAGCACGTCGGTGCGCACGTGCAGCCAGCCGTCGGCGGCTTCGATGACCGCTAATTGCTGACCGTAATACAGGCGCGTGATGATATCCGAGGCGGTGTCCGGCGCGGCGCGCAGGTTCAGGCTTGAATCCTCCGCGACGCCGTCCACCACGACCAGGGTCTCCTTGCTGCCCGGCTTCAAGGACACGGGCATCAGGGTGGGCCGCGGGGTGGGCGTCGGGCGCGGGCCAGGCGTCGCGTCGTAGTCAAAATCGACCTTCGGCGCGGGCGTGAAGGCGGTCAGGCCCGTCTGCTTCAGGGTGACGCCCGAGTAATAAAAGTGCAGGATCTGCTTATAATTCCAGCCGAAGGCAGCGGCCATCCGCTGGGCGCCGCGCTGGCTCAGGCCCACGCCGTGGCCGAAGCGCCGGGCTTCGATGACGAAGCTGTTCTTCAGGGACCGTACGGTCCAGACCTCATTGGGGGTCCTGTTGATGCTCAGCTCCAGCGCCGCCTCGAGCTCGGGAAAGATCGGCACAGTCACTGAGATGGGATTGCTCAGGCTGTAGAACTGCTTTTCAGCAGTTGACGCAGCTGGCTGCACCGGTATGTCCAATACATCACCGGTCAGGAAGGAGGTTTCCTCCTCGTCCCAATCCGTTGTCCTGACACCGGCGACCCGCAGAGAAAAGGTCAGGCTCTCCGCCACATGATCCTTCTCGTTGGCAGTGATGTCAGTGATCTCCCGGATGCGGATGTCCTCCGGCGCGTCGGAATACCCCAGCTGTTTGAGGACTGGCGCGGCCTTTTCAGCCAAAAGCGCCTGCAGGGCGGGCAGGTCGTCTTCCGTCAGGTCTTTGGGGATCTCCGCCTGGCGCACGACGCTCTCGTCGTTGTCCAGGTCGTAGGGATCCGCCTTGGCGACCGTGTGACCGGTGGGGGAGGAGGACTTGCCCCACACGCGCTCGGCGGTCTCGGTCCGTCCGCCGTTGCTGGCGGTATAATAGCAGGTCGCCAGCTGGTCCTGGTAATAGACGCAGATGCCCGCCGTTTCGGCGACAGCCCTGCGGATGATGTCCGCGTTATCGGGAACGCCGGCATACACCTGATCATTGGTGTTGTCGGTCATGTCATAGTCTTGGGCGCTGTTCCTGCGGGTCAGGGCATAGGTGCGAGCGGCCACCGCCTGGGCTTTTAGGGCTTCCAGCGGGAAGGCCGAGCTCATTTCCCAGGGGAGCACGCCCAGCAGGTATTCCTCCAGGGGAACAGAAAGGATCAGCCGCAGCTGGCCGTTCTGGTTTCTGACGGTCAGGTCCCCGTGATACAGGCTCATGCTGCCCTGAAAGCGCAGCCCGTTCTCGCCGTCCGCCTGATGCCGCGTAAAGGTCAGTGCTCCTTTGTGGACCAAGGCCAGACCCTCATATATCAGGATCAGCTGGTCCTTGGCGGCGCCCGGAGCCAGGTTGACGGTCATGCCGCGCTGAAAGTACATATCCCCGCAGCTGTAGCTGCCGGAGATGTTGACGGAAAGCTCGCTGAGGGAGGAGAACCTGGTCAGCAGCACGCGGATCCTGTCATCCTGCTTGGCTGCCGAGAAAGCGCTTACCGGCACCAGGCACAGAAGGAGCAGGATCGCCGCAAGGCGTTTCAGGACGACCGACTGCTTCATAAGCGGTGCAGCAGGTTGAAATCGCGGACGGTGTCGAGCTCTGCCCAGAACAGGGCATAGCTCTTCTGCCAGCCCACGGTGAGCCCGCGGTCATTAACGGCGGGGCTGACGATCTCGGAACCGGGGATGACCTCGCACACGCGCTCGATCACCCGGCTGTCCATGCTCTCGCTGTAGGGGTCAGCGGCCAGTACCTGACGGACTCCGTCCTGTTCGCGTGCGGCTACCAGGGCAACGATGTGCCCGACCCGCAGGTTGCACAGGGCGGCGTTGCCCTTCATCAGGTGCTCAAAGAGCACGGGCAGGTCATTGCGCAGGCCGTCGCTGCAGTAAGAAAACCCGAATTCCCGGGCGAGGCCCATATCCTGCATCGCTTGCAGCAATACGGGCCGGTCGGTGCCGTCGTCGCCGCGGCCGCCGTGATCCAGTGAGAACTGGGCCAGCTCATCCGGGTCATGGAAAACGCTCGTCAGCCACTGGGACGCGTTCACGATGGAAAAAATACCGCAGCCCGCGTGGGAGAGGGTGTTGTCGTTATCCAGGTAGCCGTAAGGGTGGGTCCAATCCCGGCAGCGCTGGTTGCACAGCTTCAGGTGACGGCCCGCATAATCGAATTCGATGGTCTTTCCTGTGATCTCCATATCGTCCCCGTCAGTTCTTCATGGTATAGCCCAGAGTCTTCAGGTCATCGGCGTTGTCGCGCCAGCCGGGACGGACCTTGACCCAGATCTGCAGGTGGATCTTCTCGCCGGTCAGCTTTTCCATATCCCGCCGCGCCTCGGAGCCGATCTCCTTGAGGGTCTGGCCGCCTTTACCGATGATGATGCTCTTGTGGGAAGCCTTTTCACAGTACATAGTGGCGTCGATCACGCGCAGATTGCCATTTTTCTCGTACCGGAGGATCTCCACGCCGATGCCGTGGGGCACCTCGTCCCGCAGGTGGCGCAGGGCCTTTTCGCGGATCAGCTCGGCGCAGATGAACTGCTCGGGCTGGTCGGTGGGCATATCCTCGGGGTAGTACATGGGCCCTTCCGGCATGGCTTTGATCAGCGCGGTTTCGAGCTCGTCGATCCCTTCTCCGGACTCGGCGCTGACCGGGAAAAAGTCGTCATAGCTGAGGGCGCGGAAGCGCTCGATGGCCGGCAAAAGCGTGTCCGCGGGTACCAGGTCGATCTTGTTGAGGATCAGGTATTTGGGGCAGTTGACCTTTGAATAGGCCTCGGCCAGCTCGTAATCCTTCTCGGTGATGTGGGAGGTATCCACCACGTACAGAAGCGCGTCGATATCCTTCAGCGCCTCCGAGATGGACTTGTCCATGTATTCGCCCAGGCGGGTGCGCGGCTGGTGGATGCCGGGCGTGTCCACAAATACGATCTGCGTATCGGGGCGGTTCATCACGCCCTGGACCCGGGTGCGCGTGGTCTGAGGCTTGGCGCTGACGATGGAGACCTTCAAGCCGGTAAAACGGTTCAGAAGCGTTGATTTGCCCACGTTGGGCCGGCCGATGATGGCCGCGAATCCGGAATGGAAAGCCATGGTTACTCCTTCCCTAACTTGTCGGGTGCGGCGCCGAAGCCGTGGGGCAAAAGCTCCTTCAGGGGCATGCTGTCCACCTCGTCCTTGCAGGCCACGATGACCATGAGGTCCGGCGCGAACTCATACAGCGCCTGACGGCAGATGCCGCAGGGCCATCCCAGGAACTTTTCCGTGGCGACGGCGATGGCGGTAAATTCCCGTTCGCCCTCGCTGACGGCCTTGAACAGGGCGGTGCGCTCCGCGCAGTTGACGGCACCGTAGGCGGCGTTTTCGATATTGCAGCCCGTGTACATCTTCCCGCTCTTGCCCAGCAGGCAAGCGCCTACGCGATAGTGGGAATAGGGCGAATAGGAATACTCCATCGCCGCCTTCGCCCGGGCAATGAGCTCATTGCGGTCGTAGGGCTCCACTTTGATGTCTGACAAGGTCTTTTCCTCCATTTCGCGCATCAGGCGCTTATCATTTTCTTCCATATGGTCGTAGCCAAACAGATGGAACAGGCCGTGGACCAGCAGGTAGCAGAGCTCGCGCTCCAGGCTGTGCCCGTACTCCTGGGCCTGGGCGCGGACGTGATCCATGGAGATGACGATATCTCCCAGATACGCCGCGCCGTAATCCGGATCGTATTCCTGTTCCAGCAGTTCCTGGGCGTTTGCTGCGTGGCGGGACGGGGGATAGGCGACGGCCGGAAAGCTAAGCACGTCGGTGGCCCTGTCGATCTTCCGCTGTTCGCGGTTCACCCGGTGGATCTCCTCATCATCTGTGATCAGCACATGGACTGCCAGGGGAATGGCGACGCCCTCCGTTTTCTGCGCGGCATCCGCGGCGGTATGGAGGAGGGGCAGCCAATCCTCCCTGAGCTCCGCAGGGTTCCTGCATTCAAGGTCCAGGATCATCCTTCCGCTCCCTCCTGATCCGGCAGGATCGCTTCGGGTGCGGGATCGGGCAGCTCGGGCTCGTTTTCCTTCTGCCCGATGTAGGCAGGCGGCAGCTCGGTCTCTTCCGGACGCACCTCGCGGATCTCTTCGGGCTCTTCCAGGATGCTGTCCACCGGCACCGGGGCCGCGGCAGGTTCAGGATGGATGACCAGGTTCTCGCCGGTGGTCATGGGCACGGGCGAAACCTTAGCTTTTGCCGCTTCCCTGGCCGGGGAAGTTTCAGACTTGCTCTCGTCCTTGCCGTCTGCGCTCGGGCTGGGCTGCAGACGGCCGGGACGCTTGCCGCCGATGCGGCGCTTGTTCTTCTGATCGGTGGGGTAGGCGACGCGCTCATGGTTGACGCCCTTGAGCACGATGGCGCAGGATGCGCAGATGGCGTCGATGTCCCGGAGGGTCAGGGGGGCGTTGCTGAGCTGGCCGTCGGAGAGCTTGCCGCGCACCAGTTTCAGGATGTACTCCTCCAGCTCGCTCTGGCTCATGCTGCTCTTGCGGCTGCGCACGGCGGCCTCGATGGTATCGCAGATCATGATGATGGCGCTCTCCTTGGAGGAGGGGCGGTTGCCGTCATAGCGGAAATCGTTGATATCCACGGCCTCGCCGTTGGCCTGCTGCACCGCTTTGTGATAGAAGTACATGACGGGGGAGTTGCCGTGGTGCTCGGAGATGATGCGCTGGATCTCCACCGGCAGGCGGTACTGGCGGGCCAGCAATACGCCGTCGCGCGGGTGGGCGGTCAGGATCTTCGCAGAAACCTCGGGCTCCGTGTGGTCATGGATGTTTTCGCCGTTGATCTGGTTTTCGCTGAAATAGGCGGGGCGCTTCAGCTTGCCGATGTCGTGGTAGTAGGCCGCGACCCTGGCCAGCAGGGGATTCGCGCCGATGGCTTCGGCGGAGGCTTCCGCCAGGTTGGCTACGAGGATGCTGTGGTGATAGGTACCGGGGGCTTCGACCATCAGCTTCTTGAGCAGCGGCTGGTTCGGGTTGCTCAGCTCCAGCAGGCGCATGGGCGTCGGGAGATTGAAGATCGTCTCGAACAGCGGCTGGACCGCCAGGACCAGGATACCGGACAGGGCGGGACCGATCATGCTCAGGAAAGCGTTGGACATGATCCCGGACTGGGAGGAGTCCGTGAGCAATCCGATGGAATAGGTGAGCGCCAGCGTCACTACCGCGGCGGCCGCGCCCGTCAGCAGGGGCAGCAGGCGGCTGGTGCTGCGCTTGATCATCAGCACGCTCAGGGTGCCGCCCATGACGGTGGAAACGAAGATGCGGATCATCTCCGACATGTAGGATTCGTTGCCGCCCGCAGACAGCGCGGTGACGAGGATGGCCATATAGATGTTGCTGACCAGGGCGGTCCTGGCGCCGATCAGCGACGCCAGCAGGATCGCCGCCATGATCACGGGCATGGAGTAGGAGAGGATGCGCTTGGCGGCCACGCACAGGAGCATGGTCAAAAGCAGCACGGACAGCACCACCAGCAGGTACTTGAAGGTGATGGTGACCCGCTTGTCCAGGATGCGCAGCGTCCAGAAATAGAGGAGCGTCGCCAGGAACACGATGATCGCCGCGCCCAGATAGAAGGTCAGGTCTATATCGCTGGTATTCAGCAGGCCCAGGGTGCTGAGCATGCGGATCTGGCTCGCCGTGATACGGCCTTCACCCTTGACCACGATGTTCTGGCCCTGTTTGTAGATCACGTCGTCCACCGCAGCGGCGGCTTCCTGCCGCAGCTTTTCGGTGGCCTCCTGGTCAATGATCATGTTGGGTTCGATGCAGGCCTGCAGGATGGGCAGGGCCACATTCTGCAGAAGATCGGCGTCCGTGGTGTAGCCCACGATGATGCTGATGGACTGGATGGCTTCGCTCTCCTGTCCCTCGGTGACATGGCTGTCCATGGTGCCGCGCACGGCGCTGTACAGGGAGTTATATAAGGCCTCGAATTCCTCCGCGCTGGTGTTGAGCAGGGTCTCCAGCTGGTAATCCCGGAGGGTGACGCCGGTCAGGATGTTCCGGGCGTACTCGAGCTCTTCGCGCGTGTAATCCTCGCCTGCTTCTTTGCTCAGGGTCTCGCCGTACTGGCGCACCACCTTGAGTTCGGCAAACAGCTGGTCCAGCTGCTGCAGGACCTTTTCGGTGACGCCGTCCTGATACTGGTAGGTCGGGTTGATGCTGGCGGCTGCGATCTGCCGCAGCTGCTCGGTGGTGATCTCGTCCACCACGTCCTTCGTGGCGGCAATGGTCACATTGGGGACCTGGCCCAGCCGGATGTCATAGCGCGTGGGGATGATGCTGACGATGAAGATCAGCAGCATCAGCAGCAGAAAAGCTACGCACAAAAGTGCGCAGCGCAGTTTTTCGCTTCTTTCAGGCCGGTTGTTTCGGGCGCTTTCGGGCCGCTTCACAGCAGTCACATCCCTTCTGTCAGCGTTTTTGATACCGTTCGTAGGCCTGGATGATCTTGAGCACCAGCTCGTGCCGGACCACGTCTTCCGCGGTCAGGCGCACGATGCTGACGGCCGGCTCGTCCTTGAGCACTTCCAGGGCCTGCCGAAGGCCGGATATCTGGGAGCCCGGCAGGTCCACCTGGGTCGCGTCACCGGTGATGACGAAACGTGAGCCGGTGCCCAGACGGGTCAGGAACATCTTCATCTGCTCAGAGGTGGTGTTCTGCGCCTCATCCAGGATCACGAAGGCGTGGCTGAGCGTACGCCCGCGCATGAAGGCCAGCGGCGCGATCTCCAGGATACCCCGGTCCAGCATCCGCTGGGTGGAATCACTGCCTGTCAGCTCATAGAGCGCGTCGTAGAGCGGACGCAGGTAGGGGTCGATCTTCTGGCTCATATCGCCGGGCAGGAAGCCCAGGCGCTCGCCGGCTTCCACGGCGGGGCGGGTCAGGATCAGGCGCTCTACTTCCCGGTTTTTGAGGGCGGTCACGGCCATGGCCACCGCCAGATAGGTCTTGCCGGTGCCGGCCGGGCCTTCCGCGATGGTCAATTCATGCTTGTGCACGGCGTTCACATATTTGAGCTGGCCGGCGGTGCGGCAGGTGATGGGCTTGCCGTGGGCGGTCACAGCCACCACGCGGTTCAGCAGCTCATCCAGCTCGCTCAGCCGGTCCTCCCGGGCATAATGCAGCACCAGGCGGCAGGTGGCAGGGTCAATGGCCCGGGTCCGCGCCATAGCGATCAGTGTGTCCACGCATTGCGCCGCCAGCTCCACCTGGTCGGGATCGCCTTCGATCATCAGCGTCCCGTCCTGGGTGCGCAGACGGACGTTCAGGCTTTCCTCCAGCAGACCGGACAGCTGGTCATTGACCCCGAATACAGCGATATAGCTGTCAGACAGCAGTTCCAAAGTCTTCAGCAAAGGCGTACTTCCTTCTTCTTTTCAGGATGTTCCCGATCAGACGGTGAAGCGCTGGATGTCCCGGAGCAGGTCGTCGCACTGCTCGGAGTACACTTCCAGGGAGATGGGCTTGGACAGATCCAGGGAAAAGATGCCCAGGATGGACTTGGCATCCACCACGTGACGGCCCGCGCGCAGGTCCATCTCGTATTCATAGCGGTTCACGGTGTTGACGAATTCCTTGACTTCTTCGGCCTGGGTGAGTTTTATGGTGACAGACTTCATAATTGTGATACCTCCAGTATTGATCGTTGATTTATGGTTCAGGAGAGTTTTTGAATAGCGTTTTCAATGCGGCGCAGGGTCTCCTCCCGGCCCAGCAGGTAGGCGATCTCAAACGCGCCGCCGGGGGTGGAAAGCTGGCCGGAGATCGCGATGCGCATGGGCCAGAGAACGGTGGCGTTCTTGAGCCCGTGCTCGGCGATGGCGGCGATCACGGTGTCGTGCAGGGCGGCTTCGGTCCATTCGGGCAGGTCCTTAAGGATCGGCTCGACCATTTTGAGGGCGTCCAGGGAGGACTCCAGGGAGCTCTTCTGCTTTTTGTTCACGAACAGTTCCGTGTCATACTCGGGCTGTTCGGCCAGGAAGCGCACCTTGTCCGGGACCTCGCCGAAGGTCTCCGTGCGGTCCTGCATCAGCTCCGCCAGGCGCTTGTAGTCGAAGCGGTCTGCGCTGAGCACCTTGTCGAACCAGGGAGTTACCTTTTCAAGATACTCCTCGAAGGGCAGCTTCCGGATGTACTCGAAGTTGAACCACCTGAGCTTCTCGGGGTCGAAGATGCCCGGCGCGCGGTTGATGCCCTTGACGTCGAAGGCCTGGACCAGCTCGTCCAGGGTGAAGAACTCGCGGTCGTCGCCGGGGTTCCAGCCCACCAGCGCCAGGTAGTTGATCAGCGCCTCGGTCAGGAAGCCCTTGTCGATGTAGTCGCTGTAGTAGGCGTCGCCGTCGCGCTTGGACAGCTTGTGCTGCGCGTCGCGCATGACGGTGGGCAGGTGGATGTACTCCGGGATCTCCCAGCCGAAGGCCTGGTACAGCAGGTTGTACTTCGGCGTGGAGGACAGGTATTCCATGCCGCGCATGACGTGGGTGATGCCCATCAGGTGGTCGTCGATCACGTTGGCGAAGTTGTAGGTGGGCATACCGTCAGCCTTGATGAGCACCATGTCGTCCAGGGTGTCGTTGGGCATGGAAATGTCGCCGAACACCAGGTCATGGTAGCCCGTCTCGCCCTCGGTGGGCGCGTTCATGCGGATGACGTAGGGGACGCCCGCGGCCAGCTTTTCGTCGATCTCCTGCTGGCTCAGGTGCAGGCAGTGCTTGTCATACTTGAAGACCTCGCCGCGGGCCTCGGCGGCCTCCCGGCGGGCATCCAGCTCTTCCTTGGTGCAGAAGCAGTAGTAGGCGTGGCCGGTCTTGACCAACTGCTGGGCGTAGGGCAGGTACAGGTCCTTGCGCTCGGACTGGACATAGGGGCCGCAGGGGCCGCCGATGTCGGGGCCTTCATCCCACTTGAGGCCGCATTCGCGCAGGGTGTCGTAGATGACGTCCACCGCGCCCTCGACCAGGCGGCCCTGGTCCGTATCCTCGATGCGCAGGATGAACTGTCCGTTATGCTTCTTGGCCAGCAGGTAGGCGTACAGCGCGGTGCGCACGCCGCCTAAGTGCATGAAGCCGGTGGGGGAAGGGGCAAATCTCGTTCTTACTTGCATGGTTGGTTCCTTCTTTTGTTCTTTGGGGTTCGTAGGGTCAGGCTCCGGCCTTCTGCTTGCTGAAGCTGTCTCTCAGGCTCACGGTCCGGTTGAAGACCGGCAGCGCGTCCGTGGAGTCAGGATCCTTGCAGAAATAGCCGGTGCGCAGGAACTGGTAGGTGCTGCCGGACGGCGCTTCGCGGACGATGGGCTCCGCATAGCCCTTCTTGACCGTCAGGCTGTCCGGATTGAGGCGGCGGATGAACTCGCGGAGCTTGCGCTCGGTGGAGTTCAGCTCCTCGGTCTCATCCGGGGCGTCCGCTTCGGCGGCTTCCGGGGCGGCTTCGTTCTCGTCGGTATCGGCGGTCAGCAGCGGCTCATACAGCCGCGCTTCGATCTCGGCACAGTCCGCGGCGTTGACCCAGTGCAGGGTCGCGCCCTTGATCTTGCGCTCGGATCCGGGGGTGCCGCTCTCGGTGGAGAGGTCCACCGTGCAGCGGATCTCGGTCACCTTGCCGTCCGCGTCCGTGACGTAATCGTCGCAGCGCACGATGTACGCGCCCTTGAGGCGCACTTCATTGCCCGGATACATGCGCTTGAAGCCTTTGATGGGTTCGGGCAGGAAGTCCTCGCGCTCGATCCAGAGCTCGCGCCCGAAGGTGACGGTGTGGGTGCCCAGTTCGGGATGCTTGGGGTGATTTTCCACCGTCAGGGTCTTGGTCTCGCCCTCCGGCCAGTTGGTCAGGACGACCTTGACCGGGTCGAGCACCGCCATGACGCGGGTGGCCTTATCGTCCATATCGGAGCGCACGCAGCTTTCGAGCATGGCGTAATCGACCACGCTGTCCGCCTTGCTGAGGCCGATGCGGTTCACGAAGTCGCGCACGGCCTCGCCGCTGTAGCCGCGGCGGCGCATGGCCGTCAGGGTGGGCATGCGGGGATCGTCCCAGCCGCGCACGTATTTGCCCTCGACCAGGGCGCGCAGGTAGCGCTTAGACATGACCGTCTGGGTCAGGTTCAGGCGCGCGAACTCGATCTGCCGCGGACGTCCGGGCAGCATATCCTTGCTGTGCTCCACCACCCAGTCGTACAGCGGACGGTGGATCTCATACTCGAGGGAGCAGAGGGAGTGGGTCACGTTCTCCATGGCGTCGCCGATGGGATGGGCGAAATCATACATGGGGTAGATGCACCACTTGCTGCCGGTGCGCCAGTGCTCCTTGTACAGGATGCGGTACATGGCGGGGTCGCGCATGACGATGTTGGGCGACGCCATGTCGATCTTCATGCGCAGGGTCTTGCTGCCTTCCGGGAACTCGCCCGCGCGCATGCGGCGGAACAGGTCCAGGGATTCCTCCCACGGGCGGTCGCGCCACGGGGAATTCTTGCCGGGCTCGGTCAGGGTGCCGCGGTATTCGCGCATTTCTTCCTTGCTGAGCTCGTCCACATAGGCCAGGCCGCGGCGGATCCAGTCCTCCGCGATCTCGTAGCACTTGTCGTAGTAGTCGGAGGCGTAGAAGATGTTCGCCCAATGGAAACCGAGCCACTCGATGTCCTTCTGGATGGCGCGGACATATTCCATATCCTCTTTGGCCGGGTTGGTATCGTCAAAGCGCAGATTGCACAGGCCGCCATACTTTTCAGCGGTCAGGAAGTCCATGATCAGCGCCTTGCAGTGACCGATATGCATATAGCCGTTGGGTTCGGGAGGGAAGCGCGTCTGCACGCGCTCATAGCGGCCGGAGGCCAGATCCTGCTCCACCGCTTCCCAGATAAAATTCTTGTTTTCCTGAATTTCTGACATAGTTTCTCCCCCTGAGACGGACGATTCTTCGACCGTTCAAACCATTATATTATGGAATTACAAAAATTACAAGCGCTGAACCTGCCCGATCGAGCGAAATATCGGCCCATTCAGCGTTGTTTGACAAATTTGTGAAAAACCTGAAAAAAGTGCTTGACAAAACTATGAGGTTGACGGAGGAAATCGCTCCGCGGCTTGCGCCTGTAGCTCAGCTGGATAGAGCAACGGCCTTCTAAGCCGTGGGTCGGGGGTTCGAATCCCTTCAGGCGCGCCAGCCTCTAACCTTATGGTGGGTGTAGTTCAGTGGTAGAGCGCCAGATTGTGGCTCTGGAAGTCGTGGGTTCGAGTCCCACTACCCACCCCATTCTTTTCTTAGAATGATGGGGTGTCGCCAAGAGGTAAGGCACGGGACTTTGACTCCCGCATTCGTAGGTTCGATCCCTGCCACCCCAGCCAATCTGACCCATTAGCTCAGTTGGCAGAGCACTTGACTTTTAATCAAGGTGTCCGGGGTTCGAATCCCCGATGGGTCACCATTCATGTAAAGTGCTCGCCCGTGCGGGCGTGGCGGAATGGCAGACGCGCCAGATTTAGGATCTGGTGTCGCAAGGCGTATGAGTTCGAGTCTCTTCGCCCGCACTTATTACAGCCTGCGGTAGTAGCTCAGTTGGTAGAGCGCCACCTTGCCAAGGTGGAGGTCGCGAGTCCGAGCCTCGTCTACCGCTCCAAATCCACTACCGCTCCAAATCCAGCGTGCGGGTGTAGCTCAATGGTAGAGCTCCAGCCTTCCAAGCTGGTCACGTGGGTTCGATTCCCATCACCCGCTCCAGCAAATTTCCTCACATTATGCGCCATTAGCTCAGTTGGTAGAGCACCTGACTCTTAATCAGGGTGTCCCGGGTTCGAGTCCCTGATGGCGCACCAAATGAAAGAAGTCGCGAAAGCGACTTCTTTCTTTTGTACTCTTCACTTTTCTCTCAGAGGCTTGTACAAGTGAAGAGGGGAGAGTGAAAAGAGAAAAGAAGCGGTAGCTTGCTTCGCAAAGCATGATTTAGGACACTTTATCAAATATTGCAAACACTGAATTCGTAACGAGCAAAAAGCCCGAGTCAGAGGGCGGAGAGATTGGCATGGATGCGGGCACGGTACAACAACAGAATTGTAGTGCCATGATTATTCCTCATTGAGTGATGAAACCCGCGATATCATTTATGACCTCTTGACTGACTTTTTCGGATCGCATATAGGCGGCTGATCCTTCTGTCTTCTGGCCTTTGGTGAAGCTATGTACCAAGCCGGGATAAGAGATCAGCTGCCAGTTGGGAAGATCCTTAAGAGCAGCTTGCCACAGGGAATAATCTTCCATGGTGACCTGATAGTCCTCTTCTCCCTGCAGGAGCAGGCAGGGTCCTGTGATCCCGCGGGCGCTTTCCAGCGGGTCATAGCCGTCAAGCCAGCGCCAATAGGGTGCGTAGGCACCGGCGATCAGGGTATCATCCGGCAGCTCGTCGAGGTCCTTCAGCTGTTCGAGGTCAGCAAACAGCCGCTCTCGTACAGCCCGCTGTTCTTCGCTGATGGCGGGCAGCAGCGAATACAGATAGTCGAGCTGATCCTTCATCAGCTGATCCAGAGGCCGGGCGGACGGCGCCATCAGGATAAAGCCGCAGGCTTTTGTTCCCGCGTCCATCAATGCCTCGTTGATGGCCGGTACCGCCATGGCGCCCAGGCTGTGTCCCAGCACAAAGATCCGGCTCTTGTCGATCTTTTCCTGGGCGGCTAACAGCTGAACCGCTGCAGCGGCGTCATCGATGGTTTCTTCCCGGAGAGTCAACGCGGTATCGCCGGCCAAGGCAGCGCCATAGGCATAGGTGCGCTTGTCATAGCGGTAGACGGCGATGCCCGCTTCTGCCAGTCCCTCTGCGATATCCCGGAAGGGTTTCTGGGCCGTCATCGTTTCATCCCGGTCATTGGGGCCGGAGCCGTGCACCAGTACCACGGCCGGGAAAGGACCGTCGCCATCGGGCAAAAGCAGGGTGCCGGGCAGTTCTCCGTTCAAGGCGGGCACGGGCAGCGGGAGTTCCTGTTCACTGTATAGCTCTTTGGAAACGGATCCCGAGTCTTCTGCTTCCACGCCCGTAAACTCAGCAGTCACGAGGCCGGCCAGTGCGCCGTCCTGGACCGTCAGCACCAGATCCAGCGGGATCAGGGAAAAGCGGCATGGGATCCGGTATGCGTGCAGTGCTCCCAACTCCATTTCCTGAACAGGATAGATCCTGCCGGCCTTGCCCATCGCCTTCAGAGAAGCGGCCAGACCTTGAAATCCGCCGGACTTTTTGACGGCCTGCGCCATTTGTTCCGTCATCAGCACTTCGCCGTCCAGGGAAGACGCATCGCCGTTCAGGAACACACGGATGAAGGCGTCTGCATCCTCAGCGGTCAGGATAGGAGAAGGGGTACTCTCATCCTTCGACTCAGAAGTACAGAAAACAGGCAGCAGGGCAATGAACAGAATAATGGTCAACAGGCTGACAGTGTGCTTCATGTCGGACCTCCTGTACATGCGGATAATAACAAAGCGCCTGCAAAGGGCGCTTTTATAAATCCTTATGATTTCTTTTCAAACTGGTTGCCGCACTTAGGGCAGGTGATGGTGCGCTTGCCGCCGCCGCGGCGGGTGCGGAGCACGGTGTGGCATTTGGGGCAGTGGAAATACTTGTATTCCTTGCTGTTCTGCATCCGCAGCTTGTACTGGGCCGGCTTCTGCTTGACTTTGTACCAGATCTCCAGGAAGCGCTGGTTCTCCTTGGCGCGGGCGACGCGGTTGCGGGAAAAGATCCTGTACACGGCCCAGATGTAGATGCCAAGGGACAGATAGACCAGGATCGGCCAGCGCAGGAAAAGGTTCAGCACATAAAAGGCCAGTCCGGTCCAGAGCTGGGCCCGGGTCAGCTGGTCGGGGCCGTAGCGGCCCTGCATCAGCTGCTGTAAACGCCACCTGAGTTTGTTGAAAAAGTCCATGGTAAAAACCTCCTGAGAATATCAGCAGCACCGCCCGCAGCGGAAACAGTTGCAGAACAGGTTGATGGCGATGCATGAGATGAAAGGATTGCTGCACAGGCTGTTCATGGGATAGCCGTAATGGGTGCCCTGCTGCTGGTAGCTGCGCGCGGGCGCGCTCAGCTGCTCATACAGCTCCCTGTACTGGGCGTTGCCGGGCTCCATCTGGTAGGCGCTCCGGGCATAATTGACGGCCGTCAACCGGTTACCCAGGCCCATGTTGGCCAGGGCGGCCAGATAGTTCCACAGCGCGTTGCGATCCGGGATCTGGTGCAGCATCTGCAAAGCGTCATAATAGCGGGAGGTGCTGATATAATCGTACGTCGCCTGGAACTGGGGCTGGAACTGGCTGGCGTCATTGGGCCGGTAATCGTACTGCCAGTTATTGAAGCCGCTGTACTGGTAGTCGGAGGACTGGCTCCTGTACCAGGATCCCGAGCTGCCGCCGCCCTTCTTGATGCGCATGGCCTCGGTATAGGCCTCGTTGATCTCCTTCATTTTTGCCTCGGCGGTGGGGGAGTTGGGGTTGAGATCGGGGTGGTACTTCTTGGCCAGCTTGCGGTAAGCGCTCTTGATCTCGTCCTCCGTCGCCTGGGAAGAAACGCCGAGGATCTGGAACGGGTCTCCGTTCATGACTTCTTCTCCTTCTTTTGGGATGCGGACAGCAGCTGCTCGTACCGGACCCAAATGCCGCTGTAGATCACGTTCCTGATCAGGCCGATATCCTGCTCCAGGGGCAGGGATTCCAGGGCTTCGGCGGCCTGGGCGGCGATCAGGGTCAGGGATTGGCGCATCGTTTCAAAATAGTCCGGCTGGCTGTGCAATTCCGTCAGGGGATTGAAGTGCCTGCGCCGCTGGTCCTTCTCAAAATCATCCATGGCGTCCACCAGGTAGATGAACGCGCCCAGGGCCTCTCCGATGCAGCGCAGGGCGTCGCCCCAGATATCGTCCTTCCAGCGGAAGACCTCGCCCAGGATGCGGCCCGACAGGTGACAGAGGGTGTCCAGCTGGACGGAGGACTGGGCCTCCAGCACGTGGATGCGGTCCAGGCAGACCTCGATCTGCTTGCACTTGTCCGGGTAACGCTGGCTCAGCTCGGTGTAATAGGGCTTCAGCCTGCGGATCATCAGCCCTGCATTGGCCGAATGGTCGTCCAGCAGATGGTCCTGGTTCACGTACCAGGAGAGCAGGATGTTCATGTCCGCCGCGTAATCCAGGGCGGCGCTCTTTAGGTAGGCCTGCTTGCGCACCGGGTGCACGGGGCAGATGCCGGCGTTCTGCAGCTCGGCCGGCTCATAGAGGGAGCTCAGGGTCAGGCCCAGGAAGGTCATGTCATTGCTCAGGGTCAGCCGCGAGAGCGTGCCGTATTTCCGGTGCAATGCGCGGCAAAGGCCGCAGTAGTACGTCCTGTACCGGGCCTTTTCCTGATCGCTGAGTCCCTCGCTGTTTACTGTGATATAGCCAAACATACTTACCGCCTGATGCAATAGTTGGCCGGATAGACTCCGACCAACTTATTATAATCAATTATGCGGGCAGGTTCAAATCATTCAGGGGACAAAGTCTGACAAAAATAAGGCATAAATATGATGGGGCCTGTCTCACAAAGCGCCCAGCACCTGCGCGATGGGATCCCGGATGATGAGGGAGGCGTAGCGGTCCTGGGGCGTGGGGTCCCGGTTGATCAGGACCAGGTGGTCGCCCTCGAAATAATTGACGAAGCTGGCGGCGGGATAGACCGCCAGCGAGGTGCCGCCGATGATCAGCACATCCGCCCGGGAAATGGCGGACACGGCGCCGCGGATGGTGCGCTCATCCAGCCCTTCCTCGTACAGGACCACGTCAGGCTTGATGATGCCGCCGCACTCGCAGCGCGGGACGCCTTTGGAGCGCATGATGAACTGCAGGTCATAAAACTTTTTGCAGCGCATGCAGTGGTTGCGCAAGACGCTGCCGTGCAGCTCATACACGGTCTTGCTGCCCGCCTTCTGGTGCAGGCCGTCGATGTTCTGCGTGACGACCGCGGAAAGCCGGCCTTCTTGCTCCCACTGTGCCAGGCGTTTGTGGGCGGCATTGGGCTCCGCGTCCGGATAGAGCATCTTGTCGCGGTAAAAGCGGAAGAACTCCTCCGGCTTCGAGATGAAATAATGGTGGCTCAGGATCTCCTCCGGCGGTTCTGCATAGCGTTGGTTGTACAGCCCGTCCACGCTGCGGAAGTCGGGGATGCCGCTCTCGGTGGAGACGCCGGCCCCGCCGAAAAAGACGATGTTCTTGGCCTTTTTCGTGATCTCACTGAGGCGCGCGAGCGCTTCGGTATCCATTTGTCAGTCCTCGGCGTCCCGGACGATCTGGATGCCCGCGCTGGCGCCGATGCGGGACGCGCCGGCCTCGATCAGGGCCAAGGCTTCCTGATAGGTGTGGATGCCGCCGGAGGCCTTGACGCACATGTCCTCGGGGATGCTCTTCTTCATCAGCGCCACGTCCTCCGCCTTCGCGCCGCCGGTGCCGAAGCCCGTGCTGGTCTTGACGAAGTTCGCGCCGGCCTTGGCCGCGGCCTTGCAGGCGCAGACGATCTCATCGGGCGTCAGGTAGCAGGTCTCCAGGATCACCTTCACCAGGCGGCCCGCGGCGGCGTTGACCACGGCGCGGATGTCGCTTTCGACGGTGAGCCAGTCGCCTTCCTTGGCGGCCCCGACGTTCAAGACCATGTCGATCTCATCCGCACCGTTGTTGACGGCGTTCATGGTCTCAAAGGCCTTGACTTCGCTGGTGTTCGCGCCGAGAGGGAAGCCGATGACGGTGCAGACCTTGACGGTGGAATCCCTGAGGAGCTCGGCGGCGCAGGCCACGTGCACGGGGTTCACGCACACAGAAGCGAACTGGTATTCCTTGGCTTCCTTGCAGAGCTGTTCGATCTGGGCGGTGGTGGCGGTTGCCTTCAGCAGGGTGTGGTCGATCATGGCGGCGATCATCTGTTTTTTCATGCGGGGCCTCCTTATTAGAATTTCAGGTGGATCTGGCCGCTCCTGCAGGCTTTCAGCAGGTCGGTCAGTTCTTCGATGCGTTCGTTCAGGGCTTGGCCGTAGTCCGTATCCCGCACATAGCGGCGGGAGGGATAGACCGTGAACTCAAAGGACTGGGAGTGGATGTCCTGGCCCAGCTCCTGGGCCTCCTTAAGCGAGGTGAAGGGCTGGTGGGACATGAGGCGCATGCCGTGGCTGTTGGCGATCAGGGTATAGCCGGCGATGCCGGTGGTCTTCTGGTACGCCTTGCAGAAGCCGCCGTCGATGACGATCAGCCGTCCGCCGGCCTTCAGAGGGCTTTCGCCGTGGGTCACGCGGATGGGCGTGTGCCCGTTGATGATATGGGCGAAGGGGCCGTCCAGGCCGAACTCCTGCAGGATGTTCAGGCAGACGTCCTCGTCGTTGTACCAGGTGTAGTAGGCGTTGCGCGGCTCCTCCCAGGCGGCCTTGTCGGGGATGAAGGCGCGCTCGAAGGTCTTGACCTCGCGCCCACAGACCGGCGAGTCGACCCCGCACCACAGGTACCACATGAAGTCCAGGGCCTGCCGGTCGTGGGAGAAATAGGCGCGGCGCGTCATCTGGTCCGCGTAATCCATCAGCTTCTTCCCGCTCAGGGCCTGGCCGTGCAGACGGACCTCCAGGAAGCTGCCGTCCTCATTGAGGGGGATGCAGCCGTGGTACATGAGGTTGCCGTTGTAAGCGCGGTACATCCAGCCGCGGCGGTACAAAAAGGCGATGTGCTCGCGCAGCCGCAGGCTGTGACGGAAGGAGTGGCTGAGCTCGCGCACCACCAGCGCCTCTTCTTCGGTGAGCTCATAGGGCGCGGCGGGGTCGATGGTGTTGTGCGGCAGCGTTTTGAGCGGCCAGGTCTTGCCGCCGATCTCGATCACGCCATTTTCAAAATCCGCCAGGTGCAGCAGCTTGCGCCCCTCCATGCCGAAATCGGGGTTGCGGTCGATCAGCTGCCCCTCGAGCTTGAACAGCACGATGTTGATGAAGTGCAGGGCCGCCCGGTCCGCGCCCATGTCGGGATAGATCTTCTGGGCCGCCAGCGTCAGACTGCGCAGGGGGATGCCGTAGCCGCGCTCCAGGATGACCGTGTTGCCGTGGGCCAGGGAGTTGCGCAGGACGCCGAAGATGCAGACCTCGGAGCCCGCCGCCGCGCCCATCCACAGGATGTCGTGGTTACCCCACAGGATGTCCACGGAGGGGTGGCGGATCAGAATGTCCATGATGCTGTCCGCGCGCGGGCCGCGGTCGAAGATATCGCCCACCACGTGCAGGCGGTCCACCGCCAGGTGCTTGATCAGGTCCGTGAGGGCGATCAGCAGGCCGTCGATGCTCTCCGTCCGGATGACCGTGTCGACGATGGCGTCGTGGTATTTCAAGCGGTTGCGGTCCTGCTCGGTGTGGATGGCGCTCTCGTCATCCTGGAAATGCAGCAGCTCGTCGATCAGGAAGGCCCATTCGGGGGCCATTTCCTTGCGCACCTTCTCCCGGGTATACTTGCTGGACAGCATCTTGGCCAGCAGCACGAGGTGGTGGGTCTGGGTGCGGTACCAGCTGTCGATATCCTCAGGCTGGAGCTGGCGCTTGCGGATGACGGACTGGGGGTAGTAGATGAGGGTGCACAGCTCGTCCGCTTCCGCGCGCGTGAGCTGGGAGCCCAGCCACAGCTCCACCTTTTCGCGGATGACGCCCGAGCAGTTGTTCATGATATGGCAGAAGGCTTCGTATTCCCCGTGGATGTCGCTCATGAAGTGCTCGGTGCCCTTGGGCAGGCTCAGCTGGGCGCTCAGGCGCGTGATCTCGGTGCACAGCGCTTCCACGTTCGGGTAGCGCTCGCCCAGCAGCTGGAGGTACTTGAGTCTCTCTTCCGTCATCGTCGCACTCCTGTCAATAGGCCACGATCAGCCCGCTGCGCTCGGCGTAAAAGCTGCACAGGCCGCCGGTCTCCGTCAGCATGACCCGGGCGTTCTGCCAGACCTTCTGGATGCCCTCCTTCAGCTGCAGGGCAAAGTCCGGGTTCAGGCAGTGGGAGATCACGACCTGACCGCCGGAAAAGTGGTTCTGTTTCATATTGTCCGTGATGGTCTGGATGATGCGGCGGGTGCCGCGCACCTTGGCGGCCATCTCGATCTTGCCTTCGCTGTCGCCGATGCCGATGCCCCAGATGCCCAGCTTGCCGGCGATCAGCCCCGCCAGGCGGCTCACGCGGCCGTTCTTGACCAGGTTGTTGAAGCTGCACAGGGCAAAAATGGTGTGCAGGCTGTGGATATAGTCGGTCATCACCGTGCTGATCTTCTCAAAGGAGAAGCCCGTCTTGATGAGCCCCAGCGCCTTTTCCACCGCCATATTGAGGACGGGACCGGTGCTCAGGGAGTTGAGGATCAGGATCTTTTTGTTCGGGTGCTTTTCCAGGGTCATCTCCCGGGCGACGACGGCGCTCTCATAGCTGCCGGACAGGTTGGCGGAGATAGTCAGCGCAATGACCCGGTCAGCCTGTTCAAATTGCTCCGACCACAGGCCGGGCGCGGGGCAGGCGGAATGACTGGCGTCCGGGCACCTTTCCATTTCAGTGAGCATCTCGGGGATGCTCAGGTTCTCGTCATCCGTTATTTCACGGCTGCCGATCTGAAAGACAAAGGGGACTTTGCCATAGGTGACGTCATCCCATTCGAGGGCGGGTAGCACGTCACAGCTGGAATCTGTTACGATACGCCATTTCATACATTCATCACCTCAGTTCTGTTTTCAGTTCTGCCAGTATTTCTGGTCGATCGTCCGGTACTGCACCGCTTCGAGGATGTGGGCGGGCGAAATGCCGTCCGCTCCCTCCAAATCGGCGATGGTCTGGGCGACCTTGATGATACGGGTGTAGGCCCGCATGGACAGATGCAGCTTGTCCACAGCCTTCTCCAGCACCTGCGCGGATTCTGCGGGCAGGGGGAAGAGCTCGTGCACCATGCTGCCGGTGGCCTGGGCGTTGCAGGTGATGCCCGTGTGGGCCAGGCGGGCGATCTGCCTCGACCGCGCGGCCTGCACCCGGGCGCGGACCTGGGCGCTGGATTCACAGTCGCCGGTCTGCCGGATCTCGGACACGGGCACCGCGTCCGTCTCCACCTGCAGGTCGATGCGGTCCAGCAGCGGGCCGGAGATGCGCTCCAGATAGCGCCGGATCTCGTGCTCGCTGCAGCGGCAGGTGCGCACGCGGCTGCCGTAATAGCCGCAGGGGCAGGGGTTCATGGAAGCGATCAGCATGCAGCGTGCCTGGTACTGGGACCGGGCGCGGACGCGGCTGACGGTCACGAAGCCGTCCTCCAGGGGCTGGCGCAGGGCTTCGAGCACCTGCCTGGGGTACTCCGGCAGCTCGTCCAGGAAAAGGACACCATTGTGGGCCAGGGAGATCTCTCCGGGCCTCGCGTCCGGCCCGCCGCCGATCAGCGCGGGCATGGAGGAGGAATGGTGCGGAGTGCGGAAGGGACGCTGTGTCATGAGCCCTTGCCCAGCGGGCAGGAGCCCAGCCACGGAATGGATGCGCGTGACGTCGAAGGCCTCCTGCGCGGTCATTTCGGGCAGGATGCCGGGCAGGCAGCGGGCCAGCATCGTCTTTCCGCTGCCTGGCACGCCCACCATCAGCATATTGTGTCCGCCCGCGGCGGCGATCTCCAGGGCCCGGCGCGCGCCGGTCTGGCCCTTCACGTCCCTGAGGTCATAGGCGGCGGCTGGGCGCTGGCGGCGGATCTCCTCAAAGGGGATCTGCTCCTGGCAGAGGATGGGCCTTTCGCCGGTCAGATGCTGGGCGGCTTCCGTCAGCGTATGGGCGGGGTAGACCCGGACGCCCTCGACCGCGGCCACCTCCAGCGCGTTGTCGGCGGGAAGCAGGATCTCCCGGATCCCCTGATCTCTTGCGGAAAGGACCATGGGCAAGGCGCCGCGGATGCCGTTCAACCGGCCGTCCAGGGAGAGCTCCCCGAACAGCAGGATGTTTTCCAGAGCGCGGGGCGGGATTTGCCGGCTGGCCGCCAGGATGGACAGGGCGATGGGCAAATCAAAGGACGCGCCTTCCTTTTTCAGGTCGGCGGGCGCTAAGTTGATGGTGATCCGGCTCGAAGGGAACATATAGCCCGAATTGCGCATGGCGGGGAGCACCCGGCCCTGGCTCTCGCGCACCGCGGCGTCGGGCAGGCCGACCAGGGAGAGGTTGAATTTGCCTCCCGCAATATCGGTCTCCACGTGCACCAGCACGCCGTCCACGCCGCTCAGGGCGCAGGAAAGAGCCGTCGACAGCATGGTGAGCCTCCCGTCAGAATCACATGTTATTGATCCCCCAACTAATTCCTGAACTATCTGCGATGATCTAAGCGGTGGTATCCTGCGTCACGGAACCTTGCCGTACCTTCGGGTACGCCTGCGGTTTCGTTCCTTGTCTCTCACCACTTATATCACCGCATCCACGTTCACGAATTAATTGGTGGACCAATTGGATGAACCGTCTATATTATATCAACGGAAGCGTTGTTACGTCAAGCGTATTGCGAGCCGGGAAATTAAATGGTATAATGCGGAAACAGCCGTTCGATTTGGTTTGTGAATGGTTTCTGCTGTGCGATTTTACATTTTTGCATGAGGATGAAATGATGGATCTGAGAATGATCGACGATAAAGGATATACGGGCTACAGGACCGCCGGGAACGAGAAGACCGCCTTTTTGAAGGTGCTGGCGCTGATCCTGATGGTGATCGACCACTGCGGGGTCATCTTCTTCCGGGGCGTCATGGAATGGCGCGTGATCGGCCGCCTGGCGTTCCCGATCTACGCCTGGTGCCTGGTGGTGGGCATGGGCTATACCCGCAATCCCATCCGGTACAGCCTGCGCCTGCTTTCCGTGGCGGTCATCTCCCAGTTCTTTTATATGAAAGCGCTGAACCACGGGATCACGGAATTCAATGTGATCTTCACTTTGTGGCTGGGTCAGCTGGCGGTGTACGGCCTGCAGCGCAGGAAGTTCGGCAGCCAGTTCTGGGCCCCGGCCCTGGCGCTGGCGGTATCGCTGATCCTGAAGGTGGATTACGGCTTTAAGGGCGTGCTGGTGGTGATCCTGCTTTACCTGGCCAAGGATACGAAACATGCGCTGATCGGCACCATGGTGGCCTTCTGCTTGTTCTGGGGCGAGGGCACCTCCCTGCTCAATCATCTTTTCGGGCTCGACCTTACGGGGCTCAAGACGCTGACTGCTTATTCCTCTTCGTTCTATTCTGCCGTGTTCCGGCTGCAGAATTTCGCGGTGCTGAGCCTGCCCTTGATCCTGTTCCCCATCGGCTGGTCCAGGCGGCACCCGGCTTGGCTCAGCTATATCGCCTATCCGGGCCATCTGCTGATCCTGTGGCTCCTGAAAGCGGCGCTGCAATGACCGGGAGGATGGACATGCTGTCAGTAGATGCGGTCAGTAAAAAATACGGGGAAAAGCAGGCGCTCCTGGACGTGAGCTTTGCCTGCGGCAGCGCGGAGCTGGTGGGCCTGATCGGCCAGAACGGCGCGGGGAAAACGACGCTGCTCAATATCCTGGCGGGACGGCTGGCCCCGTCTTCCGGGACGGTGGAGGTCAACGGCTGTGACGTATTGTGGGAGCCGGAAAAGACCAGGCCCCTGATCGGCTACCTGCCGGAAAAGCCGGGGCTGTATGATGAGATGACGGTCGGAGAGCAATTGAAGTTCGTCTGCCGCTTAAAGGGTGTCGTGCCGGAGGATGAGGAACGGCATTTGGGCGAGTTGGCTGAAAAAACGGGTATCGCTGACGTGCTTCATCGCCGGGTCGGTAACCTTTCCAAGGGCTACCGCCAGCGCGTAGGCATCGCCGCCGCCCTGGCCGGGGATCCCGAGGTGGTGCTCCTGGACGAGCCCACCACCGGTCTGGACCCGGTGCAGATCCGGGAAATCCGCAGCCTGATCCATGACCTGGCGAAGGAAAAGCTGGTGATCCTGTCCACCCACATCCTGAGGGACCTGGACGGCCTGTGCACCCGGGCGCTGATGCTGGAGCACGGAAGGCTCATCAAGGACCTCCGGATCAGCGAGGAAGGGCAGTCGGAACGGACGCTGCGGGCCGAGATCGCCATGGGCCGGGAGGCGGCGGAACAGCTGTTTCAGCATCTGCCCTCGGTCACTCGGGCGGAGCTGCTGCCCGCCCGGACGCCGGGCATCACCGGGGCGCTGATCACCGGCAGCTTTGACGCGCCCATGGAGCGGGAGCTTTCCCAGGCGCTGGCGAAGACGGGAACGGTGCTGATGCGCTTAAGTCCGGTCAAAAGCGAACTGGAGGAGCTCTTCCTGTCGGCCCTGACGGAAGGAACGCCGGAGGAGGGAGAGACATGAGCCTGGTTTGGAAACGGGAAATGCAGGGGTATTTCTATACTCCCGTCATGTATATATTTCTGATCGTCTATTTGGGCCTGAGCAGCGTATTCTTTGTGATCGGCAACATCGCTGCCCGTTCTTCTGATATGCTGAGCCTGCTTTCCAGCATGAGCTATCTGTGGATGCTGCTGACGCCGGTATTGACGATGCGCCTGCTGTCCGCGGGGGACGCGGGGGGAGACCAGCTATTGTATAACTCCGCGCTGCCGATCGCGGGCATCGTGCTGGGCAAGTACCTGGCCGCTGTGACCGTACTCCTGGCGGCCATCCTTCTGAGCGGGCTGTACCCGCTGATCATTGCGCTCACGGGCACGCTGTACTGGCAGGAGACGCTGGCGGGTTACCTGGGCTTCTTCCTGCTGGGCTCCGCCTTCCTGGCGGTGGACCTGCTGGTGGCGTCGCTGACGAAAACGCCGGCGATCGCCCTGGTGGCCGGCTTCGGCGTGAACCTGTTCATTTGGCTTTCGGACCTGCTGTGGAAGGCAGTCAGCGTGCCGGTGCTCAGCAGCGTCGGCGAAGCCGTGAGCCTGTATCGGCGGCTTTCGCCATTCATGAGCGGGCGGATCGGCCTGAGCGACCTCATCTTCGATCTGTCCTTTATCGCGCTCATGCTGTTTTTGTGCGTGCGCTCCCTGGAGCTCCGGCGCTGGAGGGTGGGCTTATGAGCAAGAATAATGTCCGTCCCTCCCTGCGCAGGAAACGCAATGCCCTGGCCATGACCGCCGTCCTGACGGTGGTGGTGCTGCTGCTGTTCATCGGTGTCAACTGGCTGGCGACGGCCCTGGAGCACCGGTACGCCCTGAGCGCGGACCTGTCCTTCAATTCGCTGACGCTCCAGTCCGCGGCGACGAAAGAGACCCTTTCGAGCCTGAAACAGCCCATCGAATTGTATCTGCTGACGGCGGTCACGGCGGACACCTTTGGCGATTCGCCGCTGCTGCGCTCTGACCTGAGGACCCTGTTGGAGCGCTACCAGAGCCTGAACCCGCTGATCAGCTTCCGGGAGGAGAGTCTGCTCCGCTCCCCGAACTGGTCGACGCGCTTTTCCGAACAGCTGAACGGCGAAGAGGTCACTACCGACTGCGTGATCGTCTACTGCCCGGGAACGGATCACGCCCGGATGCTGACGTCGGACAATTTCCTCCGGCTGCAGTACGACCTGGACAGCCAGAGCTATGCCGTATCCGGCTACGCTGTCGAGAAGGCGCTGACGGAAGGCATCATCTACGTGTCCGACGCGGAGACGCCCACGGTGCAGATCCTGACCGGCCACGGGGAACTGGGGGCAGGGGAGACCGCCGCCCTGGAATCCCACCTGCATGACGCGGGCTATCAGACGGTCCGGGTCAGTCTGCACGATCAGAGCAGCCTGGACGTAGACCAGCCTCTGCTGATCCTCTGCCCGCGCTTCGACCTGACGGAGCAGGAGCTCACCTGGCTTCGTGAATACCTGGCCGCGGATGGCGGGATCCTGTATATCACCGGCTATACCTCGCCCGTGGATCTGCAGCGCTTCAACGCCTTGCTCGGGGAGTTTGGGCTGGGCTTCCGTCCGGGCGTCGTGGTCGCCACCGGGACGGATCAGACCAGCTATTACGGAGATTCGCCTGTCTCCCTGCTGCCCTATATGCAGGCCGCGCCGGAGACCCAGGAGCTGCTCGCCAGCCGCCAGGACATCCTGCTGATGCCAGGCGCCCGGGCCGTCACGATCTCGGAGGACCGGGACATCTCGATCTATACCGGGTCGCTCCTGAAGAGCGGCGAGGCCTATATCCGGGCCTATGAGGACGGGCTGGAGACCCTGGAACGCCAGGACGGGGACGAGACCGGGTACTTTGACCTGGCGGCCCTGGCGCGGCGCTATGACGAGGACCGGACCTCCGGCACCGTGATCGCGGTAGGCTGCTCCGCCATGTTCACCGAAGAATGGATCTATACAAACACCTATACGGATGCGTTTTTACGGGCGCTCATGAAGGCCCTGGGCACCCGGCAGCCGGTATCCCTGGATATCAGCGTGAAGAGCGCCGCCCGGGCCGGGCTGGGGCTGAAGCCGCTTGACTGGGCGGTCTGGGCGGCCGTGCTGCTGCCGCTGGTGATCCTGGCGGCGGCGCTGATCGTCCTGCTGCCGAGGAGGCACCTGTAATGCAGCCGGTCAGAACGAAAAAGAAGACCGGCCTTTGCAGACCGGCCCTGCTGTTGATCCTGCTGGCCCTGCTCATCGCCGTCGGCGCGGCGCTGTATTTCCTGCTGCGCCCGGCCCAGACGGTGGAACCGCCGGACGAGGATCAGGCTGCGTCCCTGACCCTCCTGGATCATGACGAGAGCCTGATCAGCCGGATCACGGTGCACCCGAGCAGGACCGAGGCCTATACCCTCGTGGTCAACGAAGGCACAGCCGCATTGGAAAACGATCCCGATTATCCGCTCCGGGAGCAGACAGTGCAGGTGCTCTTGTATAACGCGAGCCATCTGACCGCGGAAGAACTGGTCGCCGAGTCGGGGAAAAGCCATGCGGGCCGGATTGAAATGAGCGATTACGGACTTGAGCAGCCCACCTGCTCGGTGGATGTGGCGCTGACGACGGGGGAGGAGTACACGATCCTCCTGGGCAACGCCGCGCCGATGGACGAGATCCGCTACTACGCCGCCGTCAGCGGCCGGGGGAACGTATATACGGTGACCTCGGACGTGATGGATGCCTTGAACGTGCAGTTCACGACCCTGCACCCCGTGCCGGCCCTGGCGATCGACGCGGAGCTGATCGACCGGATCGCCGTGGAGGACGAAGAAGGCAAAACGGAGTTCGCTATCGAACGGACATCCGCGGGCTGGATGCTGAGCGCGCCGTTCCGTTATCCGGTGGCCGCGGACAAGGTGGAAAGCCTGCTGTCGAGCCTTGAAAAGCTGCGATTCGCGACCTGGGCGGGGGAAGATACGGAACGGAACCGGCACAAGCTGCGCCTGGAAGGGGCAATGCGGCGTCTGTCGCTGGACTTTGCGCCCTCTGTGCTGACGGTGCCGGACGAGGAGGGCAGGGACCAGACCTTCGAGATCCCTGCCAGCAATATCACGATCCTCCTCGGACGGGCGTATTCGGAGACGGCGGACTACTATATTTATAATGGAGACATCCTGGTGGGCACGACCGTGACCTTCAGCGCGGTCAGGAGGCTCAGTTGGCAGAATTATGCATCCCCGAACCCCTTCGTCTATGAGCAGAACAACCTGTCGGAAGTGACGGTCGTATCGGAGGGAACGGAGAAGAAATACCAGATTCGCTACGTGGAGCGCGTGCTGCCCAACAACCAGTTTGAAACGGACGAATACGGGAATATCGTGTATGAGATGCGCGTCAGAAAGAACGGCCAGGATGTGGATGCCTACGCTTTCAGCGAATACTACGCGCAGCTGATGGCGCTGGACAGCGCCTTGACGCGGACTGAATCGTCCGAGGAGGGGGCCGTATGGCATCCGTCCAGCGAGGATGTGCCGGTGGTCACGGTCAGCGTGACTCCGGAGGACGGCACCGGCACCATCACGACAGCGCTCTACTCCGGCGCGATGGGGCGGCTGTACCTGACTGTGGACGGGACTTCGGTTTATACTGTGCCCCAGGCGTGGGCGGACGCCCTGCTGGCCTGCCCATAAGGCGGAAAAAAGCGCAGTAAAAAGGGAGGTGCTATTAGCACCTCCCTCGTTGTTGTCAGGTTTTACTGATGAATTACCGACGCTGCATGTTCGCGTAGCATTCGCTGCAGTACACCGGACGATCGTCCTTGGGCTCGAAGGGCACCTTGGTGGGCGCGCCGCACTGAGCGCAGATTGCGTCATACATCACGCGGGGACCGCCACGCTGAGTTTTCTTAGCGATGCGGCACTCACGGCAACGGGACGGCTCATTCTGGAAACCCTTTTCAGCATAGAATTCCTGCTCACCAGCGGTGAACACAAATTCCTTACCGCAGTCACGGCACACCAGCGTCTTGTCCTGATACATGGTAAACTAGACCCCCTGAATAAAAATAAATAATTTGGTGATAACCGGCTGACCTGGTCTTTGACCCCACACTCGCCGACAGGAGCTTTGCTCTGCGCTATAGCGCCCTCACGCTGCTCTCTCGGGAATCCCGGTCGGACTTACTTCTAAACCGCACCATGCTCATCGACGCTTTGGACGACTTACGTGGACCGCTTTGCCTGCGACTGGCATCGGCTTACAACCACAGACCCGATTGTCTAACCGGGGACTATTATAGAACGATTCTGCTTTTTTCGCAAGCGTTTTCGCAAATTTTTTTTGAAAAATTTTTAATTTTTACAAAAATTTACGCGTTCAGGGCAGCCAGCAGGCGGGCTTTGTCCTGCACACCCACGGCGCGGCCTTTTTCTTCGCCGTTTTCAAACAGAATGAAGCAGGGGATCGAGTTGATGCCGTATTCGGCAGCGATGTCGCCCGCATCATCCACATTCAGCTTGCCGACGTACATTTTGCCGGCATATTCCTCGGCGATCTCGGAGACGATGGGCGCCATCATGCGGCAGGGGCCGCACCATACTGCCCAGAAGTCCACCAGGATGGGTTTATCCGCCTTCAGGACCTTTTCTTCAAAGTTATCGGACGTCAAAGTGATCTCGCTCATGGTTTTTCCTCCTTGATTTCTTCGGTTGGGTGATGTACAGCCAGAAGCTTGGGCTTCCAGTTCGGTTGGGAACCAAGTTTTTTATCGAACACGCGGGCGATCAGGATGCCTGCGGTCAGACCCACGATCCCGGCCAAAGCGGCCCAGACGTCGTTTTTCAGAACGATCTGGCCGATCATCAGACCGAGCAGAAGCCCGATCACCGGAATGATATAGGCGATCAGGGAGACCTTGACGATATTGGCGTCCGGCATTTCCACCGCGACGGTATCGCCGATCTCGGCCGTTCCCTGGATCTTGACGGTGGTTTCATGGGGCTTGTGGCCCATGCACGCGCCGCACTGCGCGCACATCTCGGGACGCTCAAAGCACACTTCGATGGCATCCGGACCGGCGCTCACTACTTTACCGGTGCGTACCAAGCTGATCACCCTTTCTTTAAGAAAACTGTTTGCAATTCATATCGTTCAGAAGCCAAGGTCGTGCAGCCATTCGGCGGCCAGTTCAGGCCAGCGGCTCACGTCCGGGACGTCTTCCGCCAGTCCCAGGCCGTGCCGGCCATGGGGCCAGATGTGCAGGGAGAAGGGGATCTGATGGGCCGCAAGGGCGGAGGCCATCAGCAGGCTGTTCCTGACCGGGACCGCTCCGTCATCGGACGTATGCCAGATGAAGGCGGGGCAGGCCCCGTCGCTCACCTGCTGCTCGACGGACCAATGGCGGATCGACGCTTCGTCCGCGTTCGGGCCGAGCAGGTTGTCCCTGGACCCCGCGTGGGTATAGCTGCCCATGGTGATGACGGGGTAACAGAGGACGGCGGCGTCCGGGACGGGCGAGAGGCCTTCAAAAAGGCTTTCGTCCTCCGCGTCCGGGAGCGCGGTCGGGATGTAGGCAACGCTGGCGGCCAGATGTCCGCCGGCAGAGAAGCCCAGGATCCCGACTTTATCCGCCTGATACCCGTACTCCGGCGCCAGTTTTCTGAGCCGCTGCACCGCCCGCATGGCGTCCCACTGGGGGACAGGCGCGGCATAGGGCGCGACGCGATAATCCAGCGTGGCGGCAAAGATGCCGGCCTCGTTCAGACGCCGGGCAATAGGTGCGCCTTCGTGGGCGGCTTTATGCTCATAACCGCCGCCGGGCAGCACCAGCACAGCGCCTTTGGCGTTTTCCACAGGGTACAGGGTCATGCTGGGCGCTGCCTGGCCATAGCTTTCTTCAAAGCCGGGCGGGGTATCCTGCCAGATGGGGATCACACGGTCCATAAATACCTGCTCAGATGTTCATGAAAGATACGTACTTGTCCTTGGGCGCGGGAGCGCTTTCGGCCTTCATTTCGCGCAGGATGAGCGCGGTCTGCCCGTCGGGATCGGTGGCTTTTTCACACCGGGCGGTCAGCTTGATAAAGGCGCTGGCGCTGGGGGTCTGACTGCCTTTGCAGATCCAGCCCGCTTTCTGGATGTCGTTGGCGCAACAGGTCATGGCGTAGCGGCCGAAGAAGTAGAAGCCCTTGGAGAGCCGCGCATGGGGGAAGGGCTGGCCGACGGCCTGGATGACCTTCTTGTCGTAGCGCTCCGGGTGCTCCATGGCGTCCAGGTAGAAGACGCCGAAGTGATCATCGCTGATCTCGATCACCGGCGCGTTCACGTCGTAGGGCAGGTCCTCGTCCGTCACGCCGTCCTCGGTGGTCCCGTCCGGATTCTCGAACAGGATGGTGGCGGAATTGTTCATGGCCCGCATCTGCTTGCGCCAGTAGCTCTTGCGGAAATCGGGCTGGCAGCGGTTGACCAGGATCAGATCCGCTTCCTTCATCGGATCGGTCATGATGTTGCGCATGTTGGTCATGTAGTTTTCAAAGGTGGTGGCATCCGCCAGGGTGATGACCTGCACCCACTCCCAGAGGGGCGGCAGCCGCAGGCGGCCGATAAAATCGATGCCCCACACGGAGTTGAACTCGATGATCACGCGCTCGGGGCGGACTTTCCGGTTCAGCTCCTTCAATTTCAGGCTGGTCATCTCCTCCTGTTCGTCGAACATGGCCAGCTCGGCATTGTACTTTTTCAGATACTCCGGTTCGTACTCGTTTTCGCCGTCCTCGCAGCAGATGATCAGGGTCTTCTGCCCGGAGGAGAAGCCCTCGTCCGCCAGCATGGATTTGACCATGGTGGTCTTGCCGCTCTCGAGGAAGCCGGTCAGCATATAGACCGGGATGAATTCCTGTTCGCTCATACGTGGAACAACTCCCGCAGCGCCTTTTCGTCGATCTGGGTGCCGATCACGCAGAAGCGGCCGGTGTAGTCAGCGCCGCTGTCACGGAAGTCGCACTCGCCGGGCACATAGTCGAACTGGAACCACTTGCCCTCTTCATCCTGCAGGATGCCCTTGGCGCGCAGGATGCGGCCGTATTCCTCTTCGTCGCCCAGCTGATCGAGGATCTTTTTGATCTCCTCACGGGTGTAACGCTGCGCGGTCTCCACGCCGATGTTCTGGAAGACCTCGTCGGCATCATGCTCGCCCTCATGATGATGGTGGTGGTGATGATGCTCATGCTCGTCATGATCATGATGGTGTTCGTGCTCATCGTGGTCATGTTCATCATGCTCGTGATGATGATGCTCATGCTCGTGTTCATCGTCATCGTCGTCATCGTGATCATGGTGGTGATGCTCATGCTCGTGGTCATGCTCATCGTGCTCGTCATGATCGTGGTGATGATGCTCATGCTCATCCTCGTCCTCATCCTCCATGGCCTCGAACTGGATGGGCTTGCCGTTCTCGATCACGTCCAGCATGAAGTCAGGCTCCATGTCGTCCCAGGGGGTGGTGATGATGCGGGCGTCCGGATGGGTCTCGGCAATCAAGGCGCGGCTCTTTTCCACGCGCTCGGCGGAGAGCAGCTGGGTGCGGCTGAAGATGACGGTAGAAGCGCTCTTCACCTGGTCGATGAAGAATTCACCGAAGTTTTTCAGGTACATGCGGCACTTGCCGGCGTCCACCACGGTGGCGCTGCCGCCGACTTCGATGTCGTTATGGCGCTGCTTCGCCTTTTCCACGGCGGAAAGGATCTCGGACAGCTTGCCCACGCCGGTGGGCTCGATCAGGATGCGCTCCGGATGGTAGGTGTCGATCAGCTGATCGATGGCGGCCTGGAAGTCTCCGGCCAGGGTGCAGCAGATGCAGCCGGCGTTCAGCTCAGTCACGGTGATGCCCACGTCCTGCAGGAACGCGCCGTCCACGCCGATCTCGCCATATTCATTCTCCAGCAGCACGACCTTCTCGTTGCGGAGACGGCCGGTCAGGAGTTTTTTGATAAGGGTCGTTTTGCCGGCGCCCAGAAAGCCGGAAATGACATTGATCTTGACCATGTATACTGATGCTCCTTTACATTACAATGAGCCTGCGCCTTTCGGCCAGGAACAAAGACGTTATAACACGAAAAAAATACAAATGCAAGTATTGCCAAAAATTTGTCATAGTTGTAAAACCCTGATATATGAACTTGCATTCCGTCAAAACCTGTGCTATACTCCATATAGGTCAAAGTAGGTCAAACACTTTGACAGCTTCAATGACAAGACCGGAAAGCGGGCGAGAGATATGAGACTGAGTGATTCGATAGAGAGCTTTATCAAAGAGATGATCGGCGCGGCGGAGGACGACGGGATCGAGCTGCGAAGGAACGAGCTGGCGGAGTATTTCCACTGCGCGCCTTCGCAGATCAATTATGTGCTGTCCACCCGGTTCACGCCGGAGCATGGGTATATGATCGAATCCCGGCGCGGCGGGGGCGGGTGCATCCGCATCATCCATGTGGAGACGAGCCCGACGGATCATGTGGATTACCTGATCCGCGAGCGGGTCGGCACCAGCCTGACGGAGCCGGAGGCGCGGCTGCTGTTGCGCCAGCTGACGGTCAGCAACACGATCACCGCCGCGGATGCGTCCATGATCGCTGCGGCGCTGTCGCCCCAGTCATTGGCGGTGCCCATTCCGGAGGAAATGAAATCCGCCTTGAGGGCCAAGATCATGCGGAACATGCTCCTGACGGTGATCCGCCGCATCCAGTCTGAGCACCGGGGGACCACCGCTCTGATCATTCGGGAAAGGAAATAAACGATGGCAATTTTCGGACGTTTGGATTACAGGGCTCAAAGCGCGATCAACGTGGCTCGCCAGACCGCGATGCGCTTTAAGCACCATTATATCGATTCTGACCACCTGCTGCTGGGCCTTTTGACAGTGGGCCGCAGCGCTGTGCCTGCCATGCCGCCGACGGTGAACGTGAAATCCGTGACGGACGCCATGCTGCAGATCCTGGGCGAGGGAAAAGAGCTGCCCTCCAAGCTGGAGCTGAGCGAGCAGCTGAAGCACATCATGGAGCAGGCGATCATCAGCGCGGCCCGGAAGGGCGAGGCCCTGGTGACCTGCGCCCACCTGTGGGCCAGCCTCCTGGACGCAGATGACAGCAGCGCCGTCAGGATCCTCACGGGGATGGGCTGCAATGTTGATGAGCTGAGGCAGTCCGTCACCTTCGATCGGGAGCAGCAGGCGACCGTGCAGATCAATGTCCAGCCCGTCGCCCGGGGCGAGCAGCGGGAGACGGCCAAGCAGAAAGAGGACGAAGCCTTCCTGCAGTTCGGCCACGACCTGACCCAGGAAGCCCGGGAGGGCAAGCTGGACCCGGTGGTGGGCCGGGAGCGGGAGATCGACCGCATCATCCAGATCCTCTCGAGGAGGACCAAGAACAATCCCGTGCTCATCGGCGAGCCGGGCGTCGGCAAGAGCGCCGTCGCGGAAGGCCTCGCCCAGCTAATGGTCAGCGACCAGAGCCCCGCCGTGCTCAAGGATAAGCGGCTGATCAGCCTGGATGTATCCCGGATCATCGCGGGCAGCAAGTTCCGCGGCGACCTGGAGGAGCGCATCCATGCCGTGATCGAGGACACGAAGAAAGCAGGCGACGTGATCCTGTTCGTGGACGAGATGCAGCAGCTGGTGGGCGCGGGGCGCACCGACGGCTCCATGGACGCCGCCTCGATGTTGAAGCCCGCGCTGGCCCGGGGCGATATCCAGATGATCGGCGCGACCACGAGGGAGGATTACCGCAAGTATATCGAGAAGGACGCCGCCCTGTGCCGGCGCTTCCAGCCCATCACGGTGGAGGAGCCGGACGACGAGACGACGCTCAGGATCCTTGAGGGCATCCGTCATCTGTACGAGGAGCATCATCACCTGAAGATCACAGATGAGGCGCTGGAGGCGGCTGTGCGTCTGTCCCGGCGGTATATCCAGGACCGGTTTGAACCGGACAAGGCTATCGACCTGATGGACGAGGCCGCGTCCCGGGTGCGCATGCGCATGCCCATGCCCCTGGACCAGAGCACCCAGGAGGAAGAGCTGCGCCAGATCCGGGATGAAAAGGACGAGGCCATCACCCTCCAGGATTATGAGCACGCGGCGAGGCTAAGGGATCAGGAGGCCCATCTGGAATCGGCCATGAGCGAAGAGCGCGTGGCCTGGGAGGATAAAAAGCGCGAAGTGTGCGGCCAGGTCACGGCGGAGGATATCGCCAACGTGGTGGCCCTGTGGACGGGCATTCCCACGTCGCGCCTGACGGAGCAGGAGGCCGACCGGCTGATGCGGCTGGAGGAGGAGCTCCACCGCCGGGTGGTGGGCCAGGAGGAGGCCGTCAGCGCCGTGAGCCGGGCCGTCCGCCGCTCCCGGGCGGGGCTCAAGAATCCGCGCCGGCCCATGGGGTCCTTCCTGTTCCTGGGCCCGACGGGCGTCGGCAAGACGGAGCTGTGCAAGGCCCTGGCTGCTTCCCTGTTCGGGGACGAAAGCGCCATGATCCGCCTGGATATGTCCGAATATATGGAAAAGCACACCGCAGCCCGGATGGTGGGCTCACCGCCCGGCTATGTGGGCTATGAGGACGGCGGCCAGCTGACCGAAGCGGTGCGCAGAAAGCCCTACAGCGTGGTGCTGTTCGACGAGATCGAAAAGGCGCATCCCGACGTGTTTAACGTGCTCCTGCAGATCCTGGAGGACGGCAGGCTCACAGACAACATGGGCCATGTGACCTCCTTTGCGAACACGGTCATCATCATGACCTCCAACGCCGGCACCCAGGCCATCCGCTCCGGCGGCATCGGCTTCGGCGGCGGGGAAGGCCGGGCCTACAGCTACCCGCAGATGCGCGAAAAGGTGCTCTCGGAGGTCAAGCACAGCTTCCGCCCCGAGTTCCTGAACCGCATCGATGAGACGGTGGTCTTCCACTCCCTGACGCGGGAGGACATCCTGAATATCTCCGCGCTGCTGACCCGCGAGGTGGAAGCGCGGATGAAGGAGCAGGGCATCAGTCTGACCTGCGGCGAGGATGTCATCGCCATGCTGGCAGAAGAAGGCTATGATGAAGCCTACGGCGCGCGGCCCCTGCGCCGGGTGATCCAGCGGAAGCTGGAGGACACCCTGAGCGAAGCGCTCCTGAAGGGGGAGATCCACCTGGGCGACCATGTGTCCGCCCACGTTTCCCCGGAGGGCATGATCATGCTTACTAACGAGACTCCGGTCTGTCTGCCGGAGGCTGAAGAAGTGCTCATCGATCAGTAACAGGAGGCTCTATGCGCCGGACGATGACGACAATGAAGCCGGCTTCCCCGACCTGGGGGAGCCGACTGATCCTGTACGGGACCTTTGCCCTGATCCTGACCAGCGGGTTTGCCGCCTATATGCAGATCGATGTGAGCCGCGCCTTCCTGGACGGGATCATCAAAACGAACCGCAAGATGGGCATCCCGGTATTCCAGTACCTGTTCACGATGTTCAATGAGAGCGAGCCGGTGCGCCAGCTGGCGGCCAGGCTCATGTTCCTGCTGGGGCTGGTCATCCTCTCTTTCATCCTCATCGGTCAGAGGAAAAAGACGGCGGCCTGTGTGATCGCGCTGCCGGTGTGCGGGCTGACGTACTGGGCCGGGTGCCTGCTGGGGCTGTACAGCCTCGAGCCGAGTGATCTGATCCGCTTCGTGGTGGGGCTGCCGCTCTTGTTGGTTGCGGTGGGATGCGTCCTGCAGATCGCCCATGCGGTACGGCTCGCCAATGCGCGCCCCCAGTATCAGCGGCCCGGAACTCCGCGCAGGCCCAACAGGTTCGCGCCGCCGGTCAAGCGGACCGTGCCGGAAAAGACGCGCCAATACCGCGACGCTCCGGGAGCCACCCGGATGCTGCCCAACGCGACGGCCCCGGCAGTGCAGGAGGTCCGCCAGCAGCCGCCAGCTCCCGCCCGGCGCATGGAGCAGCCGGTGCCCGACCGCACGGCCATCCATCTGGGCCAGCCTGCCCAACAGCCTGAGCAGCCCCACTACCAGTGGAAGACCATCAAGCAGAATGACCATAATGACGTGATCGGTCAGGGTTGATGATCGTGATTTGATATGAATTCGATTTGCCTGATATTACGAATAGGAGGATATTTCCTCTTCAACATTATTTAGAAATAAAGGGCTGGAAAACGCTCTGAATATGAAACAGGGATGCCATCTCGGCATCCCTGTTTCACTATTCCATTATCCTTACTGCTTCGCCCTGGCTGCCGCCTTGGCGCGCTGCTCGTGGGAGAGCTCGCGCTTGCGCATGCGCAGGGACTTGGGGGTGATCTCCAGCAGCTCGTCGTCGTCGATGAACTCCAGGCATTCCTCCAGGGTCAGCGGGTGGACGCTGACCAGGCGCAGGCTGTCCTCAGAGGCGGAGGCGTTGCGCATGTTGGTCACGTGCTTCTGCTTGCAGACGTTGACCACGATGTCGCCGGGGCGGCTGTTCTGGCCGCAGATCATGCCCGCGTAGACGGGGGTCTGGGAGGTGACGAACAGGGTGCCGCGGTCCTGGGCGTAGAAGAGTCCGTACTGGGTGGTCTCGCCGGTCTCGAAGCAGACCAGCGCGCCCACGTTGCGGTGGGGGATATCGCCCTTGAAGGGCTCATAGTGATCGTACACGGAGGACATGACGCCCTCGCCGCGGGTATCGGTCATGAACTCGCTGCGGTAGCCGAACAGGCCGCGGCTGGGGACCAGGAACTCCAGGCGCACGCGGTCCAGGCCGCTCATGTGCTCCAGCGTGCCGTGACGGCGGCCCATCTTTTCAATGACCGCGCCGGCATAGGCCTGGGGCACGTCGGCCACCATGCGCTCGATGGGCTCGCAGCGCTGGCCGTCGATGGTCTTGTACAGCACCTCGGGCTTGCTGACCTGGAACTCATAGCCCTCGCGGCGCATGGTCTCGATCAGGATGGACAGGTGCAGCTCGCCGCGGCCCCAGACTTCAAAGCAATCCGGGGTATCGCCGTCCTTCACGCGCAGGGAGACGTCCGTCTCCAGCTCGCGGTACAGGCGCGCGCGCAGGTGGCGGGAGGTCACGTAAGCGCCTTCGCGGCCGGCGAAGGGGGAGTCATTGACCGAGAAGGTCATGGTGACGGTGGGCTCGGTGATCGCCACGAAGGGCAGGGGATCCGGATGCTCCGGATCGCAGACGGTGTCGCCGATGGAGATGTCCTGCAGGCCGGTCAGGGCCACGATATCGCCCATGGAGACTTCCTGCGCGGGTACGCGCTTCAGGCCGTCGAACACGCTCAGGGCGGTCAGACGCCAGGGCTGGGTGACCTGGTCGGGATGGGAGGCGTTGGTGCGCACCACCATCATGCCGTCGGTCAGCTTGCCGCGGGAGATGCGGCCGATGCCGATGCGGCCCACGTAATCGTTGTAGTCGATGGTGGAGATCAGCACCTGCGCGGGGCCTTCGTCGTCGCCTTCGGGTGCGGGGATGTACTTGAGGATGGTGTCGAACAGGGGCTTTAAGTCCGTGCCCGGCTTGCTCAGGTCATCGGTGGCCGTGCCTTTGCGGGCGGAGACGTACATGATCGGCCGGTCCAGGGTATCCGCGTCCGCGCCCAGGTCGTCCAGCAGGTCCACGATCTCATCCACGACCTCGTCGCAGCGGGCGTCGGGGCGGTCGACCTTGTTGATGACCAGCAGCACCGGCAGCTGCAGCGCCAGCGCCTTGGAGAGCACGAAACGGGTCTGGGGCATGGGGCCTTCAAAGCTATCCACCAGCAGCAGCACGCCGTCCACCATCTTCAGGATGCGCTCCACCTCGCCGCCGAAATCGGCGTGGCCGGGAGTATCCACGATGTTGATCTTGGTGTTGCCGTAGTGCACGGCGGTGTTCTTGGCCAGGATGGTGATGCCGCGTTCGCGCTCCAGGTCGTTAGAGTCCATAACGCGGTCAGCAATCTGCTGGTTGGTGCGCAGCACGTTGCCCTGCTTGAGCATCTGGTCCACCAGGGTGGTCTTGCCGTGGTCGACGTGGGCAATGATGGCAATGTTTCTGATATCTTCACGGATCAAGGGATTCATTCCTCCTTAAGCGGTTTCCCGGGGCGCGATCTCCGCCAGTTCAAGGTTCTTGTTCTTTTCACCGGCCAGGCGGATGGACCAGTCGTTTTCAAAGAAGAGCACGCGGTTTTCGTGCGCGTCATAGCCGCGCGCGGTGGTGCTGGTCAGGCTCAGATTGTCCACATCCGTGTCCGGGCTCACGACCCAGCGCACATAGCGGTAGGGCAGGCGGTCCATGACCAGGTCCACGCCGTACTCGGATTTCAGGCGGTAGCTGAGCACATCGAATTGCAGCTCGCCGACGACGCCGACGATGAACTCCTCGAGGCCGGTCTCGTCCCGGCGGAAGGTCTGGATAGCGCCTTCCTCGGAGAGCTGGGAAATGCCCTTCTGGAACTGCTTGCGCTTCATGCTGTCCAGGGGCCGCACCCGGGCAAAGCGCTCCGGGGCGAAGACGGGGATCTTTTCAAACCGCAGCTTGCGGCCCACGCAGAGGGTGTCGCCCAGGCGGTAGATGCCGGGGTCGAACAGGCCGATGATGTCGCCGGGGTAGGCTTCTTCCACGCTCTCGCGCTCGTCCGCCATGAACTGCTGGGGCTGCTTGACCTGGATATCCTTGTTGGTGCCCGAGTGCCAGACGGTCATGGATTTGGTGAAGGTGCCGGATACCACGCGCAGGAAGGCCAGACGGTCGCGGTGCGCGGGGTTCATGTTGGCCTGGATCTTGAAAATGAAGCCGGAAAAATGCTCGTCCGTCGGCTCCACCATCCCCTGGTCGCTCTCGCGGGGCGAGGGGGAGAGGGTGTAGCGCAGGAAGCGGTCCAGGAAGGGCTCCACGCCGAAATTCGTGACCGCGCTGCCGAAGAACATGGGCGTCAGCTCACCCTTGCGGATGGCGTCCAGGTCGAAGGGGTCGCCCGCTTCGTCCAGCAGCTCCAGCTCGTCCTGGAGGCGCTTGCGGTAGCGTTCGCTCAGCGCGCCTTCGAGGGCGGGATCGTCGAGCCCGATGACCGTCTTCTGGGCCTGGGTGCGGCCGTGATCGCCGGAGAAGTACAGTTCCACAGCGCGCTCGTCGCGGTGGCACACGCCCTGGAAGTCCCCGTCCACGCCGATGGGCCAGTTGACCGGGCAGGAGCGGATACCGAGCACGCGCTCCAGCTCTTCCATCAGCTCAAAGGGATCCTTGGCCGCGCGGTCCATCTTATTGACGAAGGTGAAGATGGGGATCCCGCGCATCCGGCAGACCTTGAACAGTTTGACCGTCTGCTCCTCGACGCCCTTCGCGGCGTCAATCAGCATGACCGCGCTGTCCGCGGCGACCAGCACGCGGTAGGTATCCTCCGAAAAGTCCTGGTGGCCAGGGGTATCCAGGATGTTGATATGATACCCGTTATAGGAAAACTGCATCGCGCTGGACGTGACGGAGATGCCGCGCTGCTTCTCGATCTCCATCCAGTCCGAGGTGGCGAAGCGCTCGGCGCGGCGCGCCTTGACGCTGCCCGCCTGGCGGATCGCGCCGCCATAGAGCAGCAGCTTTTCGGTCAGCGTGGTCTTGCCGGCGTCGGGGTGGCTGATGATCGCGAACGTCCTGCGGCGTTCGACTTCCTGCTGAAGATTGGACAAGAAATGTGCCTCCTGATAGGTGGGAAGTTCTGTAACTGGAAATGCTGTCTGGACACCGTCAGGGGACCGGACAGCAGATTATTTTATAGCAGATGTGCGGGGCTTGTCAATGTTTGCGAGGGCGAAAATCACTGAAAATCATCGCAAATGCTTTCAGATGTTCAGGGATGAAGGACCGTGCCCATCATGTCGCCCGCCAGAACCTTCAGGATGTTCTCGGGATCGTCCAGGCCGAACACGCGCACCTGGGGCACTTTCTGCTCGGCACACATGGTGAAAGCGGCGGTGTCCATCACGCGCAGCTTCTTCGCTTCGGCTTCCTCATAGGTGATATCTTTGATCAGGGTCGCGGTGGGATCCTTGCGCGGGTCCGCGGTATAGACGCCGTCGATGTTCTTGGCCAGCAGGATGATATCGGCCTTCGTCTCCACTGCGCGCAGCACCACCGCGGTGTCGGTGGTGAAGAAGGGGTTGCCGGAGCCGCCCGCAAAGAAAACGATCTCGCCCTTTTCCATGTATTCGATGGCGCGGCCCGCGTGGAAGACCTCAGCCACGCGTGGCATCTCGATGGCGCTCATGACCCGGGCCTTCGCACCGTGACGGCGCACGGCGTCCGCCATGTACAGGCAGTTGATCACGGTGCCCAGCATGCCCATCTGGTCAGCGGTGACCGCGTCCATGTCCTGGCCCTGGCGTCCGCGCCAGATGTTGCCCGCGCCGATCACGACGCCTACCTGATTCCCGGCCTGGGCGGCCTGGACCAGCACCTTCGCAGCCGTTTCGGCCTGATTGAAATCGAACACCTGGCCGCTGCCGCCCAGGGCTTCGCCGCTCAGCTTGATGATGATGCGTTTACTCATGGTTTCCTCCAGTTTATGCTGAATCCCATCTGAAATAGATGAAATATAGTATCAGTCCAGAAAAAACCCCGCTCATATGAGCGGGGCAGAGGGGCTTAAGGATCAATCCTTCTTGCCAGTCATTTCAGCGATTTCATCAGCGAGATTGCTTTCCTTCTTCTCGATGCCCTCGCCGCACTCAAAGCGGACGAAACGGCGGATGGAGATCTTCTCGCCGGAAGCCAGGGTGCACTCGTTGACCAGGGTCGCCACGGTGATGTCGGGATTCTTGACGAAATCCTGCTCCATCAGGCAGACTTCCTTGTAGTACTTCGCGATGCGGCCTTCCACCATGCGCTCAACGATCTTCTCGGGCTTGCCCTCGTTCAGAGCCTGGGCGCGGAGGATCTCCTTTTCCTTTTCGAGAGCCTCGGCGGGGACTTCTTCCTTGGTCACGTACAGGGGATTCGCAGCAGCGATCTGCAGCGCGACGTCGTGGCAGAGCTCCTTGAATTTGTCGGTCTTGGCAACGAAGTCGGTCTCGCAGTTGACTTCCACCAGAACGCCGATCTTGCCGCCCATGTGGATGTAGCTGTCTACCATGCCCTCGGAAGCGACGCGGCCGGCCTTCTTGGCGACGGCGGCGAGGCCCTTCTCGCGCAGGTATTCAACAGCCTTTTCCATATTGCCATCGCTGGCGACCAGGGCCTTTTTGCAATCCATCATGCCGGCCTGGGTGCGCTCGCGCAGTTCTTTCACCATTGCAGCGGTAACTTCCATCGTAGGTATCCTCCTCTATCAATCGGTTAAGAATTACTTATCAGCGGCTTCGTCGCTCTGCTCGCCCTGCTTGCCTTCCAGGATGGCGTCCGCCATCTTGCCGGCGATCAGCTTCACGGCGCGGATAGCGTCATCGTTGCCGGGGATCACGTAATCGACTTCGTCCGGGTCGCAGTTGGTGTCGACGATCGCGACGATCGGGATACCCAGGGTGCGGGCTTCGCAGACGGCGATGTGCTCTTTGCGCGGGTCAACGATGAACAGCGCGTCGGGCAGCTTCTTCATCTTGCGGATACCGCCGAGGTTGGAGACGAGCTTCTCGCGCTCGTGCTGCAGCTTGACGACTTCCTTCTTGGGGAGCACTTCAAACTGGCCGGCCTCTTCCATCTTGTCGATCTCGTTCAGGCGGTCGATACGGGTGCGGATGGTGCGGAAGTTGGTGAGCATGCCGCCCAGCCAGCGGTTGTTGACATAGAACATGTTGCAGCGTTCGGCTTCAGACTGGATGCTCTCCTGAGCCTGCTTCTTGGTGCCGACGAACAGCATGGTCTTGCCTTCCATCGCCAGGTTGCGGACGAACATGTACGCTTCATCGATCTTCTTGACAGTCTTCTGCAGGTCGATGATGTAGATGCCGTTGCGCTCGGTGAAGATGTACTGGGCCATCTTCGGGTTCCAGCGGCGGGTCTGGTGGCCGAAGTGTACACCGGCCTCCAACAGGTGCTTCATGGAAATGACGCTCATGGGTTTCTCCTCCTTGTTTTTACCTGGCGTACGCCTCATCTCCGCCTTTCACCGCGTCCGTGAGAAAGACGTCGGCACAAGCAGCGGATCAGCGCACGCGCATAGTCGGGGCATAATATAGCACATTTTTCGGGATCATGCAAGAGGTTTTTGTGAAAAAGGCTATTATTATAAGCAATTATATGTTGTTAATTACCTCTGAAGAGGACTTTTGTTTTTATCATGCCTGGCACGGTGGGTATATTGAGCAAAGCACAAAGGAGCGGACATACATCCAAGCTTGTCAGCACTGGTTCGCCGCCAGAAAAATCTCCATACTTGACTCGATCAGAAATAATATAAAGCGGTGTTTCGCGTTGAATGGGTTCGTTGCCTTCATGCAAGCCAAGATGATCCATTCCGTGATCACCAGTTACAACAATCTGGTAACCATCCCGCACCCAGTTTTCCCATTGCGTTGCGATTTGCACACAACTATGAGCTGCCTGCATAGCATATTCCTTCGATAATGCAGTGAAACGGTGCCCGGCAAAATCCACGCCCATGGGATGAATCATGAGAAAGTCAGGTTTGTATTGTCTGCGTAAGAATTCTGCGTCTGAATACAGGTGAGAATCGGGATAATCATCTGAGCAATAGAATATGCCGTGCATAATATCACCGCTGCCATCCAAGCAGTAGCGGTCACGGTATAGATCAAAAGGGAGAGAACGATCGCCATAAAGCTCTAATAGCCAACTGTAACCTGCACAGGCATTAGTCAGTGATGCTTTACGGGTCATGGAAAATATGTTTTCAACTCGGCTTTTGCGGCAAACCTCATTAGCAGTAATGCCGTGCTGCCATACGGGCAGACCCGTTAGTAATGTTTCATACATGGGTCGGGAAAGAGACGGTAGTTCACCATACAAACGATATTTCGCCGCTTGTCCTGTTTCTGCCATATGTTCGAGAAAACCAAAGTGTTTTGTGGCAACGTCGAAACCCAATGCGTCTACCAGGATGAATATAAGTTTTCCCATAATACTGTTCTCGAACTGCTCCTTTACAAGAATGTCGTGTAGTCAATGATACTATATAACTTACAGTATTCTCTGCACTTCTTTGCATATAGCGTTGGCAAGTACTGAATGCCCCTGAGGATTCAAGTGAAGGCCGTCAGCTTCGTCCGCTTCAACAAGAGGAGCGGCATCCATATAATGGATTCCCAGCATATCAGTATAGCGCTTATATACGCTGCTCAGTTGTTTGACAAACTTTACGCTGGTGATTGAGTCAAAGGAATCACTGACAACGCATGATTTGATCAATGGAGGAGATATAACCAGGAATTGTGGATCACTTTTATCCGGACCGTATCCACCGCCGTGGATTTGTTTATAGTACTGCTCAAGAGCCCTGCCGCAAGCATATGGTTTACCGGGAAATATATGCTTGGCATCATTGCTTCCAAGCATAAAAATGACAAGATCAATGGGAAAATGAGTTTCTAGTGCGGAATAGAATTGTGCATACCCATTTCTGTTCGGCCATGTGGGGTCGTCAAAGCAGGTTGTTCTGCCGTTAAGTCCCTCCTCGATCACATAATAGTCTTCTCCCAGCATTTTCTGCAGAATCCCCGTCCAGCGGATATCTCGTGGATACCGTTCTTCGGCAGAAGCTGGGATATAACCCCATGTATTTGAATCGCCATAGCACAGAATGGTTTTCATGTCATCCCTCCATAAAATGTGATTAGCAGTAGGGCAATCGCGACAAAAAGCGGTCCCGGTTGCTCAGGATCGCATTTGAAAAAGATGATCAATCAATTCTTAATATATCCATTTCCCGCACGGATACATATACTGTATCGCCAGTCGCAAAAGTCTTTGTAGCATCAAAGAGGATATCAACATCCAGATTGAAATCTCCCATATCGACTGTAAAGCGGATGATGTTACCGTGAGGAATAGATGTATTCACTTTTCCCTTCATCACGATCAGTCCGTCTGTATCTTTGGGCGGCTCGGCTGTGATATCCATAATCTCGGGACGTATGGCGATAGTTTGGCAAGTGAGGCCCAACCTGGTTTTAGCGTTGAATGAATCACGTTCGATGATATTATAATGGCCAATAAATGAGGCGGCATATCTGGACGCGGGTTTGGTATACATTTCAATGGGGGAGCCTGTCTGTTCTATCGATCCGGTATTAAACAGGAAAATGTTATCAGACATGACCATGGCTTCATCTTGATCGTGGGTGACGAAAAGAGTGGTGATCCCCAAGTCTTTCTGCAGCTTGCGAATTTCGATTTGGAGGTTTTTGCGCAGAAGCGCATCAATGGCGCTCAGAGGTTCATCCAACAACAAAACCTTGGGACGTACTACAAGCGCGCGGGCGAGGGCGACACGCTGCTGCTGACCGCCGGAAAGTGCACGGGGATACTGGTTGGTTTTTTCAGACAGGCCGACCATTTGGAGCATTTCAGTGACTTTAGCGTCAATCTCATGCTTCGGAACCTTCTGCATTTTTAGACCAAATGCTACATTTTGACGCACGGTTAGATTTGGGAACAGACTGTACTGCTGGAACACCATGCTACATCCGCGGCGGCGTGGGTCAACATCGGTCACGTCTCTACCATCAAGGAAGATCTGTCCACTTGTAACGCTTTCAAGGCCAGAAAGGCAGCGAAGCAATGTGGATTTGCCACATCCAGAAGGACCGAGAAAAGATACTAACTGGCCCTGTTCAATGTCCAGTGAGATATCTTTCAGTACATGGTTTGTACCGAAAAACTTATTAACTTTTTCAAAATGAATGTACGCCATGATAAGCTCCTTTAATTATTTGGATTGATCCTTGTCATTTCGTTTCTGCAGCTGGTAGGATATTATGGCTATGCTGAAGATTATAATGAACACCATGATAATATAGGAGGCAGTCTTTGGACCATACCCTGATTTTTGCTGGTAATACAAGAATGTTTGGGCCGTTTCAAAACGATTGCCACCTATGAGCTTAACGATGGAATAGTCTGTGAAGATTGCGCCGAAGGAAAGCAGAGCGGAAACAGCTATACCAGTCAGCATATTAGGGACAATGATTCGGAAGAATGTGTAAAGGCCGCTCGCTCCTAATAGCTCAGCTGCTTCTACGATCTGTTTTGTATTGATTGCATACAGATTATTACGCAAACCTCTGTATACAAAGGGGAGTATGATAACTGCATATACGCAGAATAGCATTACGATGCGATCCGAAAAGATGGTGCCCTTGCCTGCATAAAGCGTCAGGATGGAAATAGCAAGCACAACGCCTCGCAAGGTGTAGGGGAGCATAGAGATTGTTTGAACAATGCCATCGAGCTGTGGAAAATGCATGACAATCGTGTACATGGCAAGAATCATGCACAACAGGCTGATAATGATTGGAACGATACACAGAATAATGCTTCGCCCGACGTTTTCCCAGAAGGTTTCTGATTCGAAAAACAGCTCGTGCCAAAACTGAGTATTAGGAAACTCATTTGGCAGCAGATTCATCCAGCCGTTGGAGAAACTGTATATCAGCACGAACAACAGCGGAGCGATGAAGATGATCGTCGCCACGATAAGCACGACATAATGGAGTGCATTACTCTTTTTCAAGCGGTAACACCTCTTTTCGCGCTGATTCTTTTGCCGATGTTGCAAATAATCATTACCAGCAGGATTATAAGGATCAGGATGACTGAAAGAGCGCAGCCGACTTCTTCAGAAGCCTTTAAGTCTCCTGAGAACATGTTGGCAATTTTAATGGGTAACAGAAGTGCTGTACCGCCGAAAAGAATATAGGATGTAGTATATGTGGTGATCGAATCGGCGAATACAATACTCAGAGTACCCAGTAGCGTAGGCATTAGATTTGGAATTCCAATTCTAAACCAAAATCCGACATTGGAACATCCGAGTAACTTAGACGCTTCTTTCCATTCGTTTTTTACGGCTTCAAATCCGGGGAGAAGAAGCAGTGCACCCAACGGAATGCCGAACCAGACATACACAGGAATGACGCCGGTGTAAGTCATCAGATTATAGTTTTTCAGAATGCCAATATTGGCAGCTTCCAATGAAAGTCGTATGAAGCCCTGCTTGCCGACCATCAAAATAAACGCAAAGGAAAGTGGAAAGCCGGCAAAATTCTGGGACATGTGCATAACTGGCATAAACCATTTGCGAGTCCGTAATCCGGTGCTGTAAATCGCCATAGCAACAAAAAATGCTACTATCATTGCGACAAATGTGGCGATAAATGAAATACGCAAACTGTTGGTAATCGTTACTTTATATACGTTTTTGGTAAAACAAAGCGTATAATTATTGAAAGTGAAAGCGCCTGTGTTTTCATCCGTGAGACTACGGCTCACCATACTGATAAATGGTAGAACAAGAAAGCATACTGCCAGGATGAAAAAAGGGAGTGTCGGTGCGAGTTGGAGTATTCTGTGTGTTATTTTTTTGATCGTTCTCACTAAAGCATACCCCCTTGTATAGATTTGGGGACAAAAAACTGAGAATGGAGGGGGAGATCTTTCCTCCCCCTCCGGAACATGTCAGACTTAGAGCGTTACTCCATGAACGGAGCAATTTCCTCTTCCCAGGCGTCGGCAATCAGTCTGCAGGTTTTGTTCAGGATCTCAGCGTTATCAGCAGAGATGGTGTTGGTATACCATTCATTGCCAAGAACCGGGCAGTCTTCGGGAATATCAATATACTCAGCGCGGATGGGGCGGGCACCGCCACGGGCGCGGTCAATCTGGCCTTCATCACTGAACAGGTAGTTCAGCACCACACGGGCATCATAGGGATGAGGCGCCCACTTGTTGAGTACCAGTGCATATCCGGTCGTTACAGCGCCGTCCTGCGGGATAATGGTGGTATAATGCAGACCATCCATCTTGCCGTTGAACTGAGCGCCCCAAAGGGTACCAGTGAAATCCAGACGGCAGAGGCAGGCAACACACTCGCCAGTTTCAAAGTCGGTTTGGGTAGCTTCGTTACGCTGCAGACGGCCCTGTTCAAGAAGCTTCTTGCAGAAGTCGATAGCGGGCTGTACGTTATCCCAGTCACCACCCATGGCAAAGTTCAGAGCCACAAGGCACTGTTGAGCATTAGCTGCTGTGGTTACATTGCCAAAGCTGACGGGGAATTTGGCGTCAAGGATGCCAGCCCAAGTGGTGGGCAGTTCTTCGTCGATTGCAGCATCATTAAAGATGAAAGCAGAGGTGCCGGTGTAAGAAACAGCCCAAAGATGGTTTGGATCTTTGGCCCAATCCGGGATCTGATCCCATACATCAACGGTGTATGGCTGCAGGCAGTCTTTTTCTACTGCAGTTACAGTAAAGGCAAAGCCGATGTCACCAACGTCCATGGTGGGATCGTCTTTTTCGGCGAGGAATAGAGCAATTTCGTCGGAAGAAGAAAGGTCGGGGTCAACGTTGCGTTCGATGCCATATTTTTCTTTGATAACCTCGAAGCTATGGCCCCAGTCGGTCCAGTAGTCCGGAAGACCGGCGGTTTGCATATATCCGCCTGCACCGGCAAGTAGTTCATCAAAAGTCATTGAGTCGAAATCAACTGCATCATCAGCTAACGCAAAGAAGGGAACAGAGAGCGCGAGGACCAGGATTAGAGCAACGAGTTTCTTCATGTGGATGTCTCCTTTCTTTTTTATAATGAGTTTCTTTAGCAAGAAACCACTATACAACACAATAGAACTTCACTGATTTTACGCATCTTACTAATAACTGTAATCAATATACCAAAAAGCCATAAGAATGTCAATACAAATAATGATTTTTGTGGATGATTAATCACCGTTTCTTACAAATTAAAGTGACAATATCAACACAGTAAATCACAAATGTCATGGAGACTGTAAACGTTTTTTCATCTTTATTGACGAAATGTGGTTTTCGTAATAGAATTGACATGATTCATTTCAATGGGAGTGATTCATGTATGAGCATGTTACGCAGGATAGCCGCGCTGGCCGCGGCGGGTCTGATGGCCGCGGCAGGCGCGGCCGCTGAAGGACAGCAGGTGGAGATCGTTGACGCCAACGGTCAGGCCGCCCAAATGACGTCCTTCACGATAGATGACGAAACGGCATGGTGGGCCCGGCTGCCCGAAGGAAGCGGCTTTGACGGGCTCGTGCTGCGGCTGGCCGGTCAGGAAGATTCCGCCTTTACGCCCGCCGACGGGACCGCTCTGTCTCTGCCGGACGCGGGGGCTGTCACGACAGATGCCGGATATATCGTGATCGAAAGCGCGGACGAAAGCGGCAGGATCCGCCTGTATGCGAGCCATGCCGCTTATGCGCCTCAAGCGGAGCCGAGCTACCGCGCGATGCGCGCGCAGGGCAAGTGGGGGCGCGTGACCCGGACGGCCGCGCTGCTGACCGAGCCCATGAGCACGGCTGAAGTAGCCGGAGAGCTGGCGGCCGATACGGAAGTATTCGTGCTGTATACCTGCCAGCCCGCCAACCGGGAGTATGCCTGCATCCGCGTCGCCGGTGAAACGTTCTTCATGGCAAAAGACAACGTCAGGATCATGACGACCGATACGGATAAGGCCTTCAAGGCCTATTTCCTCTCAGAGCAGGAGGCGGACGGCGTCCGCTTCGTAAAAACGGCGTACAAGGCCAACATCCGCACCACCGTGGGGACGCCCAAGGACGCGATCCTGGAGGCAGCGCCCGTGGACGAGCTGCTGATGGTGCTGACCCAGGTCACCGCGGACGGCAAGAAATTCGACCTGATCTACAGGTTTGCGACCGGCACCGTCGGCTTTGTGCACGACAGCCAGATGAAAGAGCTGAATGACGTGGAAGCCGCGGCGCTTCTGGCGGGTGAAGAAACGGATCTTACCCTGCCCTGCCAGGGGAATACCGCATCGGCGACGGCCCTTTATGTGTTCCCCGCGCCGGATGCTTCCGTCGTCGGCACGCTCGACGAGGGCACGGAGCTGACCGTGTACGCGGATATTGAGACGCCTGCGGGCAAGTATTCCCTGGTGTCCGTGGGTGAACAGCTGGGTTATGTGTCCAGCGGGGATATCTGGCGGGTCGCTCTGACCGGGAGCGGCGACGGAATGGCCGAGATCACAGCCTCCGCCGCGTCTCAGGATGTGCTGTATGGCACCCGGTGCGAAGTGACGGTGCGCGAAGCCGTGCTGTATACCGAGGCCGATTATGCGTCGGCTGCCGCCGCGCGGGTCCATGAGGGCGAACTCCTGACCTGCTCCGAAGCAGAAAACGGCTGGCTCGAAGCCGTGACGGCGGAAGGTATTTCAGGCTGGCTGCCGGAGGAATTCGTCCTCCGGTTCCGTGCCGGTGATATTGTGGAGGATAACATTGATTAAGAGAATCATTTCCCGGATACTGCTTCTGTGCTTGCTCCTGCCCTTTATGACGGCAGGGGCGGCTTTTGCTGCGGAAGCGGAGTGGATGCCCGGGCAGATCATGGCCGTCTGGACGGACGGAACGGGCCTCGAACAGGCGGTCTATGCCGAGAAAATCGAAGAGGGCCAGTTCTCTGTTTCTCTGACGGCGGATGCTCTGCCCCCGCTGACGATCTACCAGACCGTGCTTTCGGAAGAGACCGGCGCGGTGGAACGGCTGTTGATCGAGTGCGAGATCACGCCCGTCAGCGATACACAGTTTGATTTTGCGTGGGACGCGGGGGAAGGCGCTTTCGCCGTCCTGCACGTCTATCTGGAGCCTGCGGCTGCGGAGCCCGTGGCGGAAACTCCTGTTCCTATGGAAGAGCCGACGGCCGCCCCGGCCTCGATGGTCAATGTGATCGTGCACTACCAGACGGCGGACGGCACGCCGATCGCCGAGGACGACAGCTATATGGGCCTGCGCGGTTCGTCCGTGCCGGTATATGCGAAGACGCTGGAGGGGGATTGGATCCCGACCGGCGATTCGCTGGTTTATGTGGATATCGCGGAGGATTCACCGGATACCGTTGAGACGGTGTTCGTCTATGTGCGTCCGACGCCGACGCCCCCGCCGCCTCAGGTCAAAGTGACGGTGCATTACCGCGACGTCGGCGGCGTGCCGGTGGCGTCGGATACCGAAGTTATGTGCCCCGGCGGGGCCGTGCAGGAGATCTATGCTTCTCCTGTGGACCTGAAGGAAAACTATGTCCCGACCAGCGAGTCCGTGCAGCAGATCACCACGAATATGACGGGCGAGCCCATGGAGATCATTTTCTTCTATACTTATCAGGCACCCGCCACGCCCGCGCCTGCGCTGGTATCGGTCAGGTATGTGGATACGGATGGCCGTGACGTGGCCCAGGAGGGCTGGCTCAGCGGAGCGCCCGGTCAGGAGATGACCGTGTACTGCGCGCCCGAGCAGCTGCAGGACTACTACGTGCTCGACGACGATGAGGTCAAGCAGGTGACGCTGCCCGCCAGCGGAGAGAGCGTATCGGTCACCTTCCGTTACCGCCTGGAGATCCCGCAGACGGCGGCCCCCACCGCCACCCCGGAGCCCGAGGCCACGGCGACGCCCCAGCCGGCCCGCGCCGTCGGCTTTGTTCAGGTGTCCTATGTCTATCAGGGCGATTCCTCCCTGGACTATTCTGAACCGATCACCGTGTACGAAGGCACCACCGTGCTGAGCGGCGCGGACGGCATCCGCACAGGCTACCGGCTGATCTCTGCGGAGCAGGTGACAGTCACCCTCGACGCAGACGGCCGGGCGGAGCCGAACCAGATCACCTTCATCTATGCGCCAGAGGGCAATGCAGTCACGATGCCGGAGCTGATTGTGCAGTATTTCGCGGAGGATGGGACGCAGATCGCCACCTCCACGATCACGACCCTCGATTTCGGAAAGAACACCATCTACGCCTCGCCCGTGGATCTGCAGGAAGGCTATGAGCAGCTGACCCCCTCCCTGACGGTCAATGTGGACGATCAGGGCCACGCGGACGCGGACCTGGTGACCTTCTATTACCGCAAGACCAAGGCCGAGGATGAGCCCAAGGACAGCTACCAGGTGATCCCGGCCACCGGCTACGCCCGGTCCAAGAATGATTCCGTCAACCTCCGCTCCTCGCCGAGCACCGCCAACGACAGCAATATCATCGGCAAGATCAGCAAGACGGACATCATCGAGATCAAGGGCACCGCGACCGCCGGCGGAAAATGGTACTATGTCAGCGTCAACGAGCGCCAGGGCTATGTGAGCGCCAGCGTGGTGAACGAGCTATCGGACGCGGATGTCCAGGTGCTGCTGGGCACAAAGGATGATGAAAACAGCTTCGGGGACAGCGGCTATGTGGAGCGCTGGGCGCAGACCAACAAGAAGGTCTGGTTCCGCGCAGCGCCTAACGGCAAAAAGCTCCAGGAGCTGAGGAAAAACGTCCGCGTATTCGTGGATGAGATCACGGACGAGGACGGCACCCTGTGGTGCAAGGTCCGTTTTAACGGCAAGGAAGGCTATATCATGTCGGAGTTTGTGGATATTTACTCCGCCGCTGAGAGCCAGAATTTGCAGCTTTCCCTGCCCACGGCGGTGCCCACCCATACAGCGCCGGCCACGAGGGTGCCCACTTCGACCCCCACTGCCTTCATCCCGACCCCGACGCCGACCCTCGCGCCTCTGACGCCCACGCCGTTCATGACCGCCACGCCGCTGCCCTATACCGGCTATGCGATCACCAACACCCGGGCCGTGGTGCGGGGCGGGCTCAGCAATGACAATCCCGCGCTGGCGACCCTGAACGGGGAGACGCTGGTGATGGTGCAGGGGCAGACCTATATCAACGGCGTCTGCTGGGATTCCGTGCGCGTCGTGTCCAGCGGCGTCACGGGCTTCGTGGAGGACGACAGGCTCTTCCATGTGTCCAACGAAGCGGCCCAGGACTATCTGGAGACCCTGGCCACCGCCACGCCGATGCCGACCCCGGAAAACACGCCGCTGCCCTTCACGGGCTATGCGGTGATCCTGATGGATGGCGCGCCGATGCGCCAGCAGATGAACTCCAACGCGCAGTACATCGCCGTCCTCTACCAGGGGGATGTGGTGAGCGTGCTGCGCCAGTCCACAGCCGAAGACGGCGCCAGCTGGTGCCTGATCCAGAACGGCATGTATCTGGGCTACGTGCGCAGGGACATGCTGCGCCAGATGACTGATATGGAGATCGTCGCGTACCTGGAGGCGAATCACTCCCGCCCGACCCCGACACCGGTGGTCACGGCCACGCCCCGGGCCCAGAGCGCCATGGCGTCCTGCTGGGGCATCATCAAGCCGGACCGCGCGAACCTGCGGTCGGAAGCGAGCCTGACCTCCGGTACCTCCCTGCGCCTGATGAGCCGCAACGAGTTCGTACAGGTCCAGGGCAGCTTCCTGGGCGAGGACCAGCAGGTCTGGGACCAGGTCATGTATAACGGCCTCGTGGGCTATATCCGCGCGGATTATGTGCAGATCCTGACCCAGGGCGAGCTGACGAGTGTGGTGACCAGCGAGGAGTTTAAGTCCGCCAACACGACGGAAACGACCGTGACCGGCGCGGACTCGATCCAGTCCTACGAGACCTATCTGGTGAACCAGTGGACGAACCCTTCCCTCACGGCTTCCTTTGAGCCCTTCAACCCCTATGTGACGCCGGCTGCCGTGGCCTCTGTGACGACCCCGACGCCGACAACAGCGGTCACCATGCCGCCGACGCCTCAGCCGACCATCATCACGAACCTGGACCGTACGCCCCAGCCCAATGCGACGGGCGGCATCAATTTCGGCGCGATCCTGATCGGCGCGGGTGTCCTGGCGGTGGGCGGAGGAGCCCTCTTCGCCTGGCAGGCCTACCGCGGCAAAAAGCGCCGCCAGGCCATGCAGCGGGCGCAGGCGATCCGCCGCCGTCAGCAGCATACTGAAACGGAGACCGATAATGAACGCAGGCCGCGGACCTATCGGCGCGACGCACCGGCGGGGTACGACCTCGAATCCTTCGCGAAGCCCGCACCTACCGGTGCGCGGGGCCCCGGGGACGAAGGCGAATACGTGCCGCCGGTGACCAAGACCGCCGCCGCGCGGGAAACGGACGACGGCACCCGGCCCTTCAGGCGGCCAGACATGCCGGTAAAAGCTCCTGCAGTGACGAACGAGGAGGCTGAAACTCCGGCTGCGCAGGAACGCCCGGCCGCCGGTCCGACGCCCATGCCGGGAACGACCCGGCGGAGGAGGACCGACCGCAATCATTATGACGAGGATGGATTCTGATCAATGACGCGACATTGGTTAAAACATACGGCGGCGCTGCTGATTACGCTGGTGCTGCTGACAGCGGCCGCCGGCGCGGAACCGGACTGGATCGATCTGCCGCAGGACCTGCTCAACAAGCTGCAGGCCGCCCATGAGACGATCATCGACCCGGTCGAGCCGGTGCCCGAGCACGTCCGGCAGCTGCTGAAGATCGCCCGGGCGGAGCTGGGCTATACGGAAGAGCGCGGCAATATCACCAAATACGGGAAATGGGCCGGCGATCCGGCTGCGGAATGGTGCGCCGAATACCTGTGCTGGTGCGTGGATCAGGTGGATCAGCTGACCGGCAGGAAGATCCTGACGGTCTATTACCCGAGGTACAGCAGCAAGAATGTCGGCATGCGCTGGTTTTTGAAGGAAGGGCGCTATATCGCCAGGCGCGGCACGGTGCCGGGCTGGGGCTCCCAGTGGTACCGCGGCAGTGAGGAGGCCATCGGCAAGAACGGGTATATCCCGCAGCCGGGGGACTGGGCCTTCTTTTCGCAGTCTTCCGCCAGCGATACGACCCACGTGGCCATGGTTGAATTCTGCACCAGGGATCGGGACGGGAACGTGCTGGTCTATGCCCTCGAGGGCAACAAACCGGACCGCGTGCAGGAAACGGCCTATAAGCTGACGGAGGAAACGATCCTGGGCTACGGCACCGTGCACGATCTGGCGGACCTGGTGATCAAAGGCGGCTGTGAAGGCCGCAAGGTCACGGATCTCCAGCAGATGCTCAACGATGTAGGCCTCCTCAGCGATACCTATGTGACCGGCACCTACGGGAACCACACCGCGGAGGCGATCCGCGCGTTCCAGAAATCCCAGGGCATCGAACAGACCGGCGTCGCCGGGCAGCAGACCCAGCTGGCGCTGCTCAAGTATACGGAGCGCTACCGGGAGGAGCATCCCGAATACTGGGAAGTGACAGAGGACGATGACGAGGATTCTGTTACTGCGTTCCACTTTCAGTAATCAGACGAGTATAGGAAGGGAGTCAGACCAAAGCTATGCCGTCGTATCAGGACGATAACCAATTCTTTACCCGCATGGGCGGACCCCAGGAGGAGAACCAGCGGCAGGCCGGCAATGTGCCGCCGCCCGTTCAGCTGGATCCGTCCCTGCTGGGCAATGACGGGCCGCCGGTCTATACCCCGGCCCCGGAATACAGCCAGGGCGGATATCAGCAGCCCGCGGGCATGCCCGGCATGAATCAGAACGGCTACGGCTATGCCCCGCAGGGGGCCGCGCCGCAGCGCGCGGCCGGCCAGGCGCCGCCCGTATTCCAGGAAGATCCGGACGAGGAGGAAGTGCCGCCCCAGGATAACCCGACTGGCACCGGGAAATGGAAAACCGCCAAGCCGGGCTATCATGTCCCGCGCACCGGCGTCGTCACCCGGAGAAAGCGCTCCAGCGTGCCCTATGTGCTGCTGGCGGTCGCGGTGCTGGGCATCACCGCCTTTGCGGCCATCCGCCACTTCGCGCCCCAGGAGGCGATGTACGGCTACGTCTCGGCGGGCGTGCTGTCTTCGCGCTATACCGGCAGCGCCATGCTGGTGCGGGACGAGACCGTCTATACCCAGGAGAGCATCTCGCAGATCGATTATATCGCCGAGGAAGGCACCGACGTGGACCGCACGACCGTCATCTGTACGGTATATACCTCCGGCTTCAATACCCGCGAGCTGACCACGCTGAAGCGCTACCGGGACCAGATCAAGGACTACCACAAGACCCTGATCTCTTCCTCCGGCGCGGCCCGCGACGCGCGCCTGACCACCCTGGATACCCAGGTGCGCGAGCAGGCGAAGACCACCCGCACCATGATCCAGGAAGGGCGGGGAAATCTGCTCAATCAGGAAGAGATGATGACGGAGATTCTCCAGTCCCGCCAGAGCTACCTGCGCCAGAAGTACCCGGACGATCAGAAGCTCTCGCGCCTTTATGACGACGAGAACAACCAGCTGCAGCGCATCTCCAGCTGGACCAAGCAGTATGCGGCCTCGTCCAATGGCATCGTGAGCTTTTATACCGACGGCTACGAGCCGGTGCTCAATTTGAACACCTATCTCAACTTCTCGCCCGGCGAGGTCCGGAACATGTACAACGGCTACATCCCGGAAAACCCGGCGGCGACCAGGAACACGGTGGCCATCTACCGCCTGGTCAAGGATGGGAAGTGGGCGGTGCTGATGCTCTGCGACGATGCCGACTGGACGCCGATCACTGGCCAGACCTACAAGCTGCTCATCGAGTCCTTTGAAAACACCGTCGTGGACGCGACGGTGGAAAGCTTTACCCGGGCGGGTGGCGAGCTGCTGGTGCGCCTGAGCGTGAATGACGGCGACGTGCGCGACATCCTGTATATCCGCTCCTGTCAGGTGCAGCTGGGCGAGAACGTGGACAGCCTGACGGTGCCCACGAGGGCCTTGTACAACCAGATGGGGCAGACCGGCGTGGTCATCGTGGATGAATACGGCAACAACTATTTCACCCAGGTCACGGTCATCTCCACCCAGGGCGATATCACCCATATCATCCCGAAAAATTCCGGCGTGCTCTATGAGGGAACGCTGGTCAAGCTGTTCTGACCGCTGCCACGTTTTTGACGGGTTCCTGGCTGATTTAGGCCGGGAAATAGTTGATGTCCGATATGGAAAAGCGTATAATATTTATGACCGGTACGGGGCTTTCCCGTGCCGGTATCGGACATATTGCGCTGCCAATTAAACGTTTCCGGGAAGATGCGCCGTACAAAGCACCGGATTGCGCGGAGGAGGAGGAAGGCGATGCCAAAGCATCGGCGACTGACGACGACAAAGCAGCCGACGCTTTGAACAAGCAGATTTCGGAAATGTTTAGTTGCCGGAGTAATCAGAGGAGGTAAGTCCATGAAAGAGGGAAGACCGGAATTAAAACCGATCATTTCATATTTTATCATCGTCGCGGTGATCATCATCCTGGCGAACGCCTTCCTTTTCCCGCGCATCCTGAGCGAGCAGGTGGAGGAGGTCGCGTATACGGAGTTCATGGAGGCTCTGGAAAACGGCAAGGATGGCTTTAAGATCACGGAAGCGAGCCTGGACGATACGCACCGAACGCTGGTCTACAAGATGGAGAATCCCACCACCAGCGAGGCGCGGTACTTTACCACGAACATCTGGCCCGATGATGAGAGCCTGCTGTCACGTCTGACGGAGCATAACGTGAAGATCGTGGTGCGCATCCCCACCCAGTCCAGCCCGATGCTGTCCTTCCTGATCTCCTGGTTCATCCCCATCATCATGTTCATGATCGTCGGCCAGTTCATCCTGCCGCGCATGATGAAGGGCGTGGGCGACCAGAACGTGCTTTCCCTGGGGAAGGCGAACGCGAAGATCTATATCGAATCCCAGACCGGCAAGACCTTCAACGACGTGGCCGGCCAGGACGAGGCCAAGGAGCAATTGAAGGAGATCGTCAGCTACCTGCACGACGGCGACCGCTACCGGGAGATCGGCGCGAAGCTGCCCAAGGGTGCGCTGCTGGTGGGCCCTCCGGGCACCGGTAAGACGCTGCTGGCCAAGGCCGTGGCCGGAGAAGCGGGCGTGCCCTTCTTCTCCATCAGCGGTTCGGAATTCGTGGAGATGTTCGTGGGCATGGGCGCGGCCAAGGTGCGCGACCTGTTCAAGCAGGCCACGGAAAAAGCGCCCTGCATCGTCTTCATCGACGAGATCGACACCATCGGCAAAAAGCGCGACGCCGCGGCGGGCATTTCCGGCGGCAATGACGAGCGCGAGCAGACCCTGAACCAGCTGCTGGCGGAAATGGACGGCTTTGACGCCACGAAGGGCGTCGTGATCCTGGCGGCCACCAACCGTCCGGAGATCCTGGATCCCGCGCTGCTGCGCCCCGGCCGTTTCGACCGGCGCATCCCCGTGGAGCTGCCGGACCTGAAGGGCCGCATCGCCATCCTGAACGTGCATGCCCGTGACGTAAAGATGGCGCCGGGCATCGATATGTCCGCCATCGCGCGGGCGACCTCCGGCGCATCCGGCGCGGAGCTGGCCAACATCATCAATGAGGCGGCCCTGAGAGCGGTGCGTGAAGGCCATTCCCTGGTGACCCAGGATGACCTGATGGAGAGCGTGGAGACGGTCATCGCCGGCTACCAGCGCAAGGGTGCGGTCATCTCCGACCGGGAGAAGCGGATCATCGCCTATCACGAGATCGGCCATGCCCTGGTGGCGGCCAAGCAGAAGAACGCCGCGCCGGTCACCAAGATCACCATCATCCCGCGCACCAGCGGAGCCCTGGGCTACACCATGCAGGTGGAGGAAGATGAAAAGGTGCTCATGAGCCGCGACGAGGCCATGATCCAGCTGACGACCCTGACCGGCGGACGCTCCGCCGAGGAGATCGTCTTCAACTCCATCACCTCGGGCGCGTCCAACGATATCGAGAAGGCGACCCGCCTGGCGCGGGCCATGATCACCCGTTACGGCATGTCCTCCCAGTTCGATATGGTGGCACTGGAAACGGTGACCAACCAGTATCTGGGCGGCGATACCAGCCTGGCCTGCAGCCCTGAAACGGCGGCCCTGATCGACCAGGAGGTCAACAATACCGTCCGTCAGGCCCATGAAAAGGCGAAGGCGATCCTGACCGAGAACCGCGGAAAGCTGGACGAGCTGGCGGAATACCTGCTGGAGCGCGAGACCATTACCGGCGAAGAGTTCATGGCGATCCTGAACCGGCCGGAACGTCTGGAGGACGCTGAAGTCCCGAAACTGAACTGATTTTTAAGACCGCGGGGAGGTAAAACAAACCGCGGTCTGTTTTATTGAAAGGGTGACGGAGCGGATGAAAAAGGTCAGCCGTAAGCGCCGCATATTCGATATCATCCAGCTGGGCAACGTCAGCGACTGGCCCAGCAGGGCCTTCGACTATTTTCTGGTCGCGGTGATCATCGCCAACATCCTGGCCATGTTCCTGGAGACCTTTGATGAGCTGGCCCCTTACCGAGGGCTGTTTGATGCCGTGGAAAGCATCACGGTGCTCATCTTCTGCGTCGAATACGCGCTGCGGCTCTGGACCGCCGAGTACCTTTATCCGGGCAGGACCAGGACGGAGGCGGTGCTCCGGTTCATGGTGTCCTATGACGGTATCGTGGAGATATTGACGATCCTGCCCTTCTTCTTCCTGAGCGGTGCGGTGGCGTTCCGAATGCTCAGAGTCGTGCGCATCTTCCACCTGTTCAGGATCAACGCCACCTATGATTCCTTCCATGTGATCACCTCGGTCCTCAAGGAAAAGCGCAATCAGATCCTGTCCTCCCTGTTCATCGTGCTGATCCTGATGCTGGCGTCCTCCCTGTGCATGTACAGCGCGGAGCATGAGGCCCAGCCGGACAAATTCGCCAACGCCCTTTCGGGCATGTGGTGGGCCGTCAGCGCCCTGCTGACAGTGGGCTATGGGGACATATACCCGATTACGGTGACCGGAAGGATCCTGGCGGTGATCATTTCCTTCCTGGGCGTGGGCGCGGTGGCGATCCCCACCGGCATCATCTCCGCGGGCTTCGTGGAGCAGTACAGGCGGGCTCAGGGGAAGGGCAGCCTGATGGAAGGCCTGGTGACCGTGACCGTGGAGCTGGACAGCCGCTGGAAGGGAATGACCGCGTTGGAGGTCGAGCGTGACGCCCGCGCCGCGCTGCTCCTGATCAGGAGAAACGGAGAAATCCTGGAAATCGGCGAGGACTACCGGGCTCGCGAGGGGGACGAACTGCTGCTCAGGAAAACGGCCTGAAAAGCCGCGGGAACCTTGCCCGCATACCGCGGAAATACTTGACACAGCCGCCGTTCTGTGGTTCAATATACGTGAAAATTCGGGAAACTCGCGTATTCTGGAACACGGAAAGGCGGTTATCTTATGACAGGGAAGAATCAGCAAATTATTCTGACTTGTCTTTTTTATTTTCCAGCGCTTTTCAGATGACTGTTCCGTCCGCAAATGTAGGCCTGCACTGACCATGCTCATCAACGAGGAGGAATGACGCACCCATGAAGATCGTCCTAAAAAACCTGACCAAAGTATTCCCGAGCCGCAACAAAAAGGAAGGCGGGGAGGTCATCGCCGTCAACAACTTCGATTTCGAGATTCCCGACGGCAAGCTGATCGGCCTCCTGGGCCCCTCCGGCTGCGGCAAGAGCACGACTCTGAACCTGATCTGCGGCCTGGAGCCGCCCACCAGCGGCCAGATCCTGTTCGGTGACGACGACGTGACCCATCTCCCGCCCGAAAACCGCGGCGTAGGCCTGGTGTTCCAGAACTATGCCCTGTACCCGCACCTGACGGTGGAGGAGAACATCATGTTCCCGCTGCAGAACCTGCGGGGCAAGGACAAGCTCAGCAAGGAAGAAATGCGCGAGCGCATGCTCAAGGCGGCCCGACTGGTGCAGATCGAGAGTCTGCTGGAGCGCAAGCCCAGCGAGATGTCCGGCGGTCAGCAGCAGCGCGTTGCCATCGCCCGGGCCCTGGTCAAGATGCCCCGGGTCCTGCTGCTGGACGAGCCGCTGTCCAACCTTGACGCGCGCCTGCGCCTGCAGACCCGCGAGGAAATCCGCCGCATCCAGCAGGAGACGGGCATCACCACCGTCTTCGTGACCCATGACCAGGACGAGGCCATGAGCATCTCCGACATGATCGTGGTCATGAAGGACGGCATCATCCAGCAGATCGGCGCGCCGCAGGAGGTCTATGACGATCCGGCCAACCTGTTCGTGGCGCAGTTCCTGGGTACGCCGCCCATCAATACCTTCGACGGCAGCGTGAAAGACGGGCTTTTGTACGTCGGAGACAAGGCGATCCTGGAGACGCCTGGCGTCAAGGATCAGCCGGTCTCCGTTGCGATCCGGCCGGAGGGCTTCATCCCGAAGGCAGGCGGCAGGTTCGTGAGCCATCTTGAGCGCGTGGAGGTCATGGGCCGCGACACCAGCGTCGTGTCCACCCATCCCAACAGCCGAAACACCTTTATCCGCTCCATCATCTCTGCCAACAGCAAGCTGGTGAAGGACGGCAGCAACGTCACCTTCGACCTGTATCCGAATAAGGTGTTCATCTTTGACGCGGAGACGGGCGCGAGGATCCGCTTCGACCTGAAGGACGGGGAATGAAAATGAAAAAGAACGACCTCAAGGGCTGGCTGTACCTGCTGCCGGCGATCCTGTTTTTAGGCGTTTTCATGGTCTACCCGCTGATCGACGTGCTGGTGTACTCCTTTGAGGAGGGGTACAACTCCGCATCCCAGACCTATCACGGGATCGGGCTGTACAATTACGCCTACGTGCTCCACGACCCCTACTTCCTGCAAGCGGTGCGCAACACCTTCCTGCTGGTCATCATCACGGTGCCGGTCTCCACGGGCATCGCGCTGCTGATCTCCCTGGGCCTCAATGCCATCAAGCCGCTGCGCGACCTGTTCCAGACCATCTATTTCCTGCCCTATGTCACCAACACCCTGGCGGTGGGCCTCGTCTTTATGATCCTGTTCAAAAAGACGGCCTACACGGACGGCCTGGTGAACCTGATGATCCAGTGGTTCGGCGGGCAGTCGGTGGACTTCATCGACGGCCCGTACTGGGCAAAGATGTTCGTATTGTGCTTCTACACCGTCTGGGTGGTCATGCCCTTCAAGATCCTGATCCTGACCAGTGCGCTGGCCTCCGTCAATCCGGATTATTACAGCGTGGCCCGGCTGGATGCGACGCCCAACTGGCGCATCTTCACCAAGATCACCCTGCCGATGATCTCTCCCATGATCTTCTATCTGGTGATCACCGGCTTTATCGGCGCGTTCAAGGCCTATTCGGACGCCGTGGCGCTGTTCGGCACGGACCTGAACGCGGCGGGCATGAACACCATCGTCGGTTATGTGTACGACATGCTCTACGGCAACAGCGGCGGCTATCCGTCCTTCGCTTCTGCGGCAGCGCTGATCCTGTTTGTGATCGTGCTCACGATCACCTGCGTGAATCTGCTGATCAGCAAGAAGCACGTCTATCGCTGAGGAGGTGACGGAGTTGGAGATGAATCTGGATTTCAAGCGCGTGGAGCGCAACGCCGCTGTGCGTAAGCGCGTATTCACGGGCCTGGACTACTGCTTCCTGGTCCTTTGGGCCATCCTGGTGCTGTTCCCCTTCTATTGGATGGTGCTCTCCTCGCTCAAGAGCTACAGCGCGTATAACTCAGAGTATATCCCGCAGTTCTTTACGCTGAACCCGACCCTCAGCAACTATGTGGATGCCTTTACGGCGGTGCCCCTGGCGCGGTACTTCCTGAACACGATCATTTACACGGTGGTCACCACCGGGCTCATGATGGTGGTGATCATCCCTGCGGCCTTCGCCTTCGCCCGGCTGGAGTTCAAGGGCAAGCAGCTGGCCTTCACCATCTTCCTGTCGCTGATGATGATCCCCAACGAGCTGGTGATCATTACCAATTTCGTGACCATCACCAACCTGCATTTGCGCAATACCTTCACCGGTCTGATCCTGCCCTCGGTGACCTCCGTTTTCTACATCTACCTGCTCAAGGAGAACTTTGAGCAGATCCCGGATGAACTGTACAAGGCCGCCCGGGTGGACGGCACCACGGACTTTGAGTACCTGACCCGCGTCATGATCCCCATCAGCAAGCCGACGCTGGTGACCATCGTGATCCTGAAGGTCATCGAATGCTGGAATTCCTATGTGTGGCCACGGCTGATCACGGACAACCCCAACTATTTCCTGGTGTCCAACGGTATTCAGGAGATCCGCGAGAACGGCTTCGGCCGCGAGAACATCCCAGCCATGATGGCGGCGGTGGTGGTCATCTCCGTGCCGCTCATCATCCTGTTCCTGGTGTTCCACAAAAAGATCATGGCCGGCGTGTCCCGGGGAGGTCTGAAAGGATGAAAAACGTTATCAGATACCTGGCGCTCGCGCTCCTGCTGGTCCTGTGCCTGACGCTGACCGGCTGCCACGGTTCCCAGGATTCCAGTGCCTTCGTCATCCCCCAGACCTTCGATACCGGGCGCAATTATGAGGTGACCTTCTGGGCGAAGAACGATACCAACAAGACCCAGACCGCCGTGTATGAAAAGGCGATCGCGGATTTCCAGGCCCTGTATCCGAACATCAAGGTCAATATGCGTCTGTACTCGGACTACAGCCGCATCTATAACGACGTCATCACCAACATCGCCACCAACACGACCCCCAATGTGTGCATCACCTATCCGGACCATATCGCCACCTACCTGACGGGCAACAATGTCATGGCGCCGCTGGACGACCTGTTCAGCGATCCGCGCTACGGCCTGGGCGGCAGCGAGCTAAAGTTCGACGGCCCCACCCGGGCGGAGGTGGTGCCCCAGTTCCTGGACGAGTGCATCATCAACGGCCACTATTACGCGCTGCCCTATATGCGATCCACCGAAGCCTGCTATATCAACAAGACCTATGTGGAAAAGCTGGGCTATACCGTGCCCGACGTCCTGACATGGGACTGGATCTGGGAGGTCGCGGACGCGGCGACGGCCAAGGGGGAGGACGGCAATTACCTGATCAACGGCCAGAAGGTCATGATCCCCTTCATTTACAAGTCCACCGACAACATGATGATCCAGCTGCTCCGCCAGAGCGGCGGGGGATACTCCACCGAGAACGGGAAGATCCAGATCTTCAACGATGTGACCCGCGAGCATTTGAAGACCGTGGCGGCCCACGTGAAGACCGGCGCCTTCTCCACCTTCAAGATCTCCAGCTATCCCGGCAACTTCTTAAACGCCGGCCAGTGCATCTTCGCCATCGACTCCACCGCGGGCGCCACCTGGATGGGCACCGACGCGCCGCTGATGGACATCGCAGCGGACAAGGTGGTGCCGTTTGAAACGGTGGTCCGGCCGATCCCGCAGATCGATCCCGCACACCCGCAGATGATCTCCCAGGGTCCCTCGATCTGCGTGTTCAACAAAAAGGATCCCCAGGAGGTGCTGGCCAGCTGGCTGTTCGCGCAGTTCCTGATCACCAACGAAGTGCAGATCAGCTATGCGGAGACCGAAGGTTATTCGCCGGTCACACTGAAAGCCCAGCAGACCCCGGAATACCAGGATTATCTGGCCCGGTCCGGCGAGGACAACAACGAGCATTATTATGTGAAGATCGACGCCACCAAGCTCCTGATCGACCACACCGCGGATACCTTTGTGACGCCGGTGTTCAACGGCTCCGCCTCCCTGCGCGACGCGGCGGGCCAGCTGATCGAAGAGGTGGCCAAGGGCGTCCGCCGCAGGAAGACCGTGGACGACGCCTTCATCACCTCGCTGTATGATCAGATCAATTCCCTGTACCGCCTGGATCAGATCGGAGCGGCTGCCGGCGAGGGGGATAAGGACGCCTCCGATATGGGCCCGCTGCCGGGCACCGCGGTGACGCTGCTGGCGGCCCTAGTGGCCGTCTGGCTGCTGATGGGTCTGTACGTGCTGAAAAACGCTCTCAAAAAACGCAAATCCTCGTAAAAACCGGAAAAATCTATTTACTTCATTGTGAAAAATGAGTATAATGTTTTCAGTACCGATGCGGTACCTGAACGCACGAAAGGAGACTGATACCCATGAAAAAGCTGATCGCGATCGCCCTGATGCTGGCTGTGTTTGCTTCCTGCGCCGCTCTCGCGGAAGAAGAAGCAAAGGTGTTGACCCATGCTGAGTTTATTGCGCTGCCCCTCGAAGATGAAGCGGGCCAGGCCATCGAGCAGGAAGTGACTGTTGAGACCTATGTGCAGGCCAAGCAGGGCTGGTGGGATAACAAAGCCAGGATTTATACACAAGCTGAAGACGGCGCTTATTTCCTCTACGATATGCCTCTTTCTCAGGAAGAGTATGATGCCCTGGTTCCCGGCACCAAGATCCGTGTACACGGCTATAAGTCCCAGTGGAGCGGCGAAGTCGAGATCATCGATGCCACCTACGAGATCCTGGAAGCGGAACCGTTCTTTGCCGAGGCCTTCGATGCTACGGCGCTGCTGGGCACCGATGAGCTGATCGACCACCAGAACGAACTGGTTTCCTTCAAGGGCGGCAAGGTCGTCGCGAAGAAAGATGTCAACGGCAATGACGCGGCCTTCCTGTACAACTGGGACGGCTCCGGTGCTGCCGGCAACAACAACGACCTGTACTTTGATGTGGAATTCAACGGCGCTACCTATACCTTCACCGTGGAATCCTATCTCTGCGCCGAAGGCACTGATGTGTACAAGGCTGTCGAAGCGCTGAAAGTCGGCGACGTGATCGACATGGAGGGCTTCCTCTACTGGTATGACGGCGCGAACCCCCACATCACTTCTGTGAAGGCTGCCGAGTAATCAACAATCAAGCATGCTCCTCCTTCGGGAGGAGCTTTTTATGTAATAGGAGTATACTGTGTTTGAAAATGTACTCAAAGAAATACTCAACCACGATACTATCATCATCCATCGGCATCACCATCCGGATGGGGACGCCCTGGGCAGCCAGATCGGGCTCAAGCACCTGATCCTCAACAATTTCCCGGCGAAAACGGTGTACATGGTGGGCGATGAGGCCGGCCGCTACGGCTTCATGGCGGATTCCGTGATGGATCAGGTGGAGGACAGCCTGTATCCTGACGCGCTGGCCTTCATCCTGGATACGTCCGCCCGGGCGCTGATCAGCGACGAGCGCTATACCAAGGCGCACCGGACCGTACGCATCGATCATCACCTGTTCGTGGAGAAGATCGCGGACGTGGAAGTGACCGACAGCAGCTATGAGAGCTGCTGTGGGCTCATTGCGCATATGGCACTGGAGCTTAATTGGAAGCTGACGCCGGAGGCCGCCACGGCCCTGTATACCGGCATGGTCACGGACTCGGGTCGGTTCCGCTACGACGCGACCACCGCCCGGACCTTCCGGCTCGCTTCCTTCCTCAGGGAACAGCCTGTGGATACCGAAAAGCTGTACCGGGATCTGTATTCGGTCGATCTGGGCCAGCTCAAGCTGAAGGCCGAATTCATCAACAGGATCCAGCTCACGGAGCATGGCGTCGCCTATATCCGCACCACCCGGGAGGAGCTCAATAAGCTCGGCTGTGACTCCTTCACGGCGTCCCGGGGCATGGTCGGGGTGATGGCGGATGTGACCGGCGTGGACATCTGGGTCAACTTTACCGAGACGGAGCAGGGCATCCTGTGCGAGCTGCGCTCCGGTCCCTATAATATCAACCCGATCGCCGTCAAATACGGCGGCGGCGGGCACGCGAAGGCCAGCGGCGCGACCCTGAAGACCTGGGACGACGCCGAGCGTATGCTGGCGGATCTGGATGAAATGGCAGGGCAGAAGGCATGAATCACGAGATCTTGACAGCGATCACCGAGAAGATCCGGAGCTATGACAGCATCATGATCTTCCGTCACATCCGCATGGACGGGGACTGCGTCGGCGCTTCCAAGGGCTTGAGAGAGATCCTCAGCCTCACCTACCCGGAGAAGACCGTCCGTATCGTGGATGCGCAGAAGTCCGAGTACCTGGGCTTCCTGCCGGCTGATGAGGCCGAGGCTGCCGATGAGGATTACCGGAAAGCCCTGGCCATCGTCGTGGATACGGCGGACCGGGATCGGATCTCCAACCAGAAGTACGCCCTCTGCCGGGAGGTCATCAAGATCGACCACCATATCCCGGTGGACGCCTACGGCGTCCTGAACTGGGTCGATGAGGACTGCCCCTCCGCCTGCGAGATGATCGCGGCCCTGTATGATTACAACCGGATCGAATGGAAGATCAGCCCGCTGGCGGCCACCTACATCTACATGGGCATGGTCACCGATACGGGGCGTTTCCGGTTCGGCGGCATCAATGGCCGCACCATGCGGCTGGCGGGCATGCTCCTGGACCAGGGCATCGACACAGAGACCCTCTACGCCCAGCTGTACCTGAAGGATTATGAATCCCTGAAGTTCCGGGCCTACGTGTACGAGCACATGGAGCGGACTCCCGGCGGCGCGGCATATATCTATGTGGATCGGAAGATGCAGGAGGACTTCGGCCTGAGCTTTGAGGCGGCCTGCAATGTCATCAGCTACCTGGAGGGCATCCGGGACTGCCTGTGCTGGCTGGCCTTTATCGAAGGTGAGCATCCGGAGGACGGGACCCGCGTGCGCCTGCGCTCCCGCTTCATGACCATCAATCACCTGGCGGAGCGCCATCACGGCGGCGGCCACGCCTGCGCCAGCGGCGCGACGGTGTACAGCCGCGAGGAGGCCGAACAGCTGGTCCGCGAAGCGGACGAAGCGGTGCGCAAATACAAGGAAGAGAATACGGGCTGGATGTAAGGCACATAAAGAAATTCTTTACGGAAAAATAGGGAATGATAGAAAGAATAACACAAGTTGAACGCCCTCATCCGCTTCACTGTGCTTGGCACACACTAATGGGAACCATCCAAAAGCCTTCCCCCGATCTCGGGGGAAGGTGGCCTGCAAAGCGGGTCGGATGAGGGTGTTCACCTACGTTTACTATCAGCCGCGTTTCAATAGAACGCAGATTCCCTAAGAAAACGTAAAGATCAAAAAGAAGAACGCCGCGGAGCAGCAGCTCCGCGGCGATTCTGTATTGTGGGATTACTTGGTGTAGGTGCAGCCCTTGCCGAACTCGATGGTGCCCTTGTAGTTGGTCAGGGTACCGGTGACAGTGATGGTGTCGCCGACGGCCAGATCTTCGCCGCCCGCCAGACGGTAGGCCTGGACGGTGTAGCCTTCGAGGCCGGGCACGTCGAGGTTGACGGTGATGTTGCCGTAATCGGGGCTGTAGGCGCTGGGAATGGCAGAGATGACGCCGGTGAGGGTGGATTCACGGGTCATGGTCGCGCCTTCCTCCAGGGTGTAGCCGTAGCCGGCCACGCGGGCGCTCTGGCAGGATTCCACGGGGATGACGACGCAGCCGGCGTCGAACTCGATGGTGCTCTTGTAGTTCTTGATGACGCCGAAGACGCCGATCTCGTCGCCTTCCTTGAGCTCGGCGACGCCCTCGCCCTTCAGACGGTAGCACTGGATGATCTTGTCAGCCAGCTCGCCCACCTGGATGTTGACGGTGATGTTGCCGTACTGCTCGCTGTAGGCGGAGGGGATGGCTACGACCTTGCCGTGCAGCGCGGTAGCGCCGGGCAGCTTGGCCTGGTCTTCCAGGGTGTAGGCCACTTCCACGATCTCTTCTTCGCTCATGATGTCCAGGTTGATGGCGGCGGGCACGAAGCGGTCGAAGGAGATGGAGAGGCTGTCGGTGCCGTCGGTGATGGTGGCGGTCAGCACATAGTGCACTTCCTTGGTGTTGTCTTCATCCACGTCGATCTTGACCATGCCGCTCTCGAGGCGGGTCACGGTGATGGTATCGGAATCAGTGGTCCACTCAACGACGTAGGGATCGCCGTCAGAAGGCACAGAACCCACCAGTTCATAGTCCTTCGGGGTGCTCTGGGGCTTGTTCTTGTACATGAGGTTGATGTAGCTGCGGGCATCTTTGAGGCCCTGGTTTTCTTCAGCGACGGCAGCGCCGATGCTCAGCACCAGGCACAGCGCCAGAAGCAGCGCAAACAGTTTTTTCATGTTCATTCTCCTTTGTGTTAGTCCAGAAAGGTGATATGGTCCTTGTTATAGACGCGGATACAGTAATTGCCGTCATACTGGTGCACAAAGCCGTGCACTTGGATGACATGGTCGCCGATCTCCTGATCCGGCAGGGCGGGGGCGTATACTCTGAGGAACTCCTCGCCGCAGTCTGACATTTCGAGGCATTTGAGGCCATCGATATCACTGTCCACGACGTTGGCGTAGCCGCTGAAGGATACGGAAGTATCCAGCATCAGGTACGCGAGATCCCAGGCCACAGGGCCTTCATCAGTTTCGATGACCTTTTCGCTGACGAATGCGTCTGAATCGATCTGCGTCCAGGCGGGCTCATGCCCCTGGCTGATGATCCGAATGTTGCCGGGATCGTCGGGCTTCATCATGCGGTAGGTCATGCCGGAGACCTGCCAGGCCTGGCCGGCCTCATAGTACTGCAAGGTGCCGATGATGCGGACTTCGTTGCCGACCCTCAGCACCTCCAGTCCGCCGCCGCTCATGTTGAAGCCATAATAGGCGGGCAGACCGTAGTACATTTCCGTTTCCGGGTCATAGCTTTCCAGGTACACCGTATTTTTGTGGTTCGCGGTGATGACGCCGGTGAAGGCGACCTTCTTGCCCTCGTATTCCTCCGGGTTCAGGCGCAGCTCGCGCAGCGTGACTTCGATCGCGTCGCCGTAAAAGAAGTCAGGATCCTTTTGACCGGAATAGATGTTCTTTTTGAGCGCCCGTGCGCTGGCAATGGCATCCATGCAGGTCTTGCCGTAGCGGTTCTGCGCGGAGGAGTTGGCGATGGCCAGTCCGTTTTGCAGTAGCTCAATGTTCAGGTTGCGGTAAGCTGTTTCACCGGGCGGCTGATACCAGACCCAAACGAGATAGCGGGAGCCGGAAGAGTCCCTGACCCAGGCGTCCGTATCGGATTCGATCAGGATCTTTTCGGCAGTCTCGAGCCTTTCCCGGGTGAACCGGGCCGCGGCTTTGCCGTATTCCTCGATCTTCCCGGTGGACTCCGGCGTGTTGCAGGCGAGATAACGCGCCTTCAGGACGCCGTCGTCCGGCCAGCCGGGAACGTAAAAGTGCGTCGTGTCCCCGTCGATATAGCTGAGCACGGTCGCTTCGATCTGCAGCGTACGGCCGGCAGCGTCAGGCTGTACATTGGCTGCGTAGTCGGTCTCCCCGGCTTCCGCCGCGGCTCCGGCACAGCTGAACAAGGTCAGCAGTGCCAGGAGCGCGAGACATAAGATCTTTTGGTGTTTCACGGCCTTACAGGCTGTAGTTGCACTTTTCCACAGCTTCGTTGAAGGCCTTCTGGATCTCGGCGTCGACATCGCTGCCATCGGGGATGGTCAGGCACTTGGTCAGCAGGCCGGCGACCTCGTCACGAGCGGTGGAGGAGCCGTTGAAGGCGGGAGAGGTGTAGTAGGCGTCTTCCTGCTCAAGGCAGACCTTGGCGCTCAGGGCGGACACATAGTCGCCGCCATCGGCCTTCGCCAGGAATTCAGCGTAAGCGGGGTTCTGGGCCACGGACTTGATGACCGGCACATAACCGGAGGCCATGGAGAACTCAGCCTGGAAGTCCACGGTGGTGGTCAGGTACTTCACGAACAGCCAGGAAGCGATCATTTCCTGCGGATTGTCCTTCTTGAAGATGCAGACGCTGGGGCCCTGGGAGATGACCTTGCGGTTGTCCGGATTGGCCTGGGGGATGGTGGCGATGCCCACTTCGAAGGGATAGTTGCCGTCATCGCCCTTGGCGGGACGCTGGTAGGTAGCGCCGGCGGAGGAGCCGATGGACATGTAGCTCTTGATCTCGGAGGTGGAGGTGAACAGGCCGGAGGTGTAGGCGCCGTACAGCTTCTGGGTGGTCAGATAGCCTTCCTGGTACCACTCGCGGAATTCCTTGATGAAGGCCTGGTTTTCAGGCGTGTTGAACAGGAAATGGTCACCGGTGGCGCTGGTGTAGGGGGTCTGGAGCTGTTCGGTCATGGTGATGAACCAGTTGCCCTCGGAGTCATAGCCCAGCGGGATGGACATGGGGTCGATGGTCAGGATCTTCTCGCAGACCTCAGCGACCTCGTCCCAGGTGGTGGGCACCTTCAGGTTGTTGGCCTCGAAGAAGGTCTTGTTGTAATAGAGGACCTCAGTGGACTTGGAGAGCGGCATGGTGTACATCTTGCCGTCGCCGAACTGCAGGCCTTCATTGTAGTAGCCTTCGATGAAGTCGGCCTTCTGCTCCGCGGTCAGGCCCAGGATCTCGGTGGTGCCGTCCGCACGGGTGACTTCAGCGGTGCTGTCGATGTAGCCGTCCAGGGTCTGCACGGCCTTGGCCAGGTTGTACAGGGCCACATGGTCCGGATAGCAGTAGGCGATGTTGGGCTGGGTGCCGACGGTGATCTCGGTGGATACCTGATCGCGCACGTCGTCATAGCTGCCGACAGAGGTGTACTGCACATGGATGTTCGGATACAGCTTGTTGAACTCAGCGATGTACTGGTCCAGCACGGTCGTAAGGTTGCTGCCCATCGTGTGATAGAAGGTGATGGTGACTTCGCTGCCGTCATAGGCAGGAACGGTTTCGGCGGACGCGATGCCGGCAATGCCCAGCAGCATCATGAGCGCCAGGAGCAGGGATACAAGCTTTTTCATCTTGGTTTCCTTCCTTCCATTTGTGGATGTTGTTTTGTATGTATCAGGCTTTTGCCAGGATACCGATATCGATCAGCCCTTGATGCCGCTTCGGCTGACACCGGACATGATATACTTGCGCAGGAACACGAAGACCAGGAACAGGGGGAGCGATACCAGGGCCACAGCGGCCATCTGCACCGGATAATTGACATCGCCCGTGGTATCGGTAAAGGCGTTCCTCAAGCCGTTGGTGATCAGGCGGTGGGCCTCGTCGTTCGCGACCAGGCGCGGCCAGATGTAGCTGTTCCAGGCGCCCATCATCTTGAGGATCGTGATGGAGATCAGCGTGGGCAGGGCTAAAGGCACCATGACCTTCCAGAGGTACTTGATGTCGCTGGTGCCGTCCACCTTGGCGGCCAGGTACAGTTCGTTCGGGATCTGCAGGAAGTTCTGCCGGAGCAGATAGATGTAGAAGACACTGACCAGGAAGGGCACGATCAGTACGGTGTAGGTGTTGCGCCAGCCCAGGTTGGTGACAGTGGCGAAGTTGGTGATCGTGAACAGCTCGCCGGGGATCATCATGGTGGCCAGGAGCGCCGCGAACAGGAGCTCTTTACCCTTGAACTCCAGGCGTGCGAACGCGAACGCGGACAGCACGGTGATCACCAGGGAGAGCAGGGTGCTCACGATGCCCACGATCATGGTGTTCTTGAACAGGGTGCCGAGATTGGCGGTGGTGAAGGCGTCCGCATAGTTGGTCCACAATACCTGATTGGGCCAGAAGGTGGGCGGGCTCAGGCGGTACTCCGCCAAGGACTTGAGGGAGGAGTTGATCATCCAGTAGAAGGGGAAGAGGACGATGCCCGCCATGAGGAACAGGAACAGATAGATGCCCGCTTTCCCGAGGAAGGAGGCGATCTTCTGCTGTATGGAGGTTTTCTGCATATCGCGGGCCTGCATGACCCGTGTCGTTTGCTCTGCCATCGCGCTCACCTCCTCAATAATGGACCCGTTTTTTGCTCACCCAGAGGTTGATCAGCGTGACCACCAGGATGATGCCAAACAGGATCAGGGCGGCAGCACTGGCGCGCCCCTGGTTGTTGCTGGCCAGGGAATCATAGATCAGCCCGACCATGGTATTCAGCCGGTGCGGGGCATGCACAGGACCCATGCTCTCGCCATATATACCGACGATGCTCGTATACTCCTTGAACCCGGCGATGAAGCCGGTGATGATCACGTAGGCGAGCATCGGGGAGAGGAGCGGGACGGTGATGCGCCACAGCACGCGCCAGCGGGGGGTGGAATCCACCTTCGCGGCTTCGTAGTACTGCTTATTGATGCTGGTCAGGCCGCCCAGCAGGATCAGGATCTTGAAGGGCAGGGCGTTCCAGACGATGTAGACGATCAGCACGAACATGTTGGCCCAGTAATCCGAGCCGCTGTTGATCCAGTTCACCCAGTTGCCGCCGAAGAAGCGGATGACATCGTTGATGATGCCGTAGCTGCTGATCAGCGGCCTGCGGGTGCCAACCGAGCCGATCACGTTGAACATGGCGGCAAAGACCATGCCGATGGCGATGGAGTTGGTGACATAGGGCAGGAAGAAGATGGTCTGCAGGGCTTTCTGCAAAGGCTTGATGGCGTGCAGGGCCACAGCGATCAGCAGGGCGAGCACAGTGGAGACTGGCACGGTGATCAGGCACAGGAGCATCGTATTGCGAAGCGCCGATTGGAAATCAGCGTTTTGCGCGACCTTGGTGAAGTTGCCCAGGCCGATGCGGAAGGAGGTCTCGCCGCCGATGCTGGCCAGTCCGCTGTAATCCTCCATAAAGGCCATGACGACCGTATTGATGATCGGCCATACCGTGAAGACCAGCAGCAGGACGATGGCCGGCGCAAGGTATAACCAGGCTTTCCATTGCTGTTTGCTTTCGACCATGTTACTTCACCTCGACCCGGATGCGTTCTTCGGTCTCATCGTGCTTGAAGAGGAAGATCTTATGGGGCTTGATGGAGTAGCGGACGACGCCGTCCTTGAATTGGTTGGGGCCGTCCGAATCCTTGAGGGTGCGGATGATGGGGTTCATGGAGGCTTCGTGGGTGGTCAGGATGCTGGTGGCATGGCCCATGACTTCCACGTCCTGGAGCTGGCAGATCATGGGGCCGTTTTCGTCCACGATGAAGCCTTCCGGACGGATGCCGACATAGACTTCCTGATCCGGCAGGTTCCCTACATCCAGCACTGCCTGGTCGCCGAGATAAACCTTGCCGCCTTTGATCTTGCCGGTGAATACGTTGATGGGCGGGGTGCCCAGGAAGCGGGCGACGAACAGGTTGGCCGGATCGTCATAGACCTCCTGGGGAGCGCCGATCTGCTGCACGAGGCCGGACTTCATGACCACGATGTAGTCGGAAATGCTCATGGCCTCTTCCTGGTCGTGGGTCACGAAGATGGTGGTGATGCCCGTCTCCTTCTGGATGCGGCGGATCTCCTCACGGGTCTGCAGGCGCAGGCGTGCGTCCAGGTTGGACAGCGGCTCGTCCAGGAGCAGGACCCGGGGCATCTTGACCAGGGCGCGGGCGATGGCGACGCGCTGCTGCTGGCCGCCGGAGAGCTCGCTGGGCTTGCGGTCCAGCAGCTGCTCGATCTGCACCAGCTTGGCTGCCTCGTAGGCGCGCTCAAGCATCTGCTCCTTGCTGGGCCGGTCCGCGCCCTTCAGGTTTTCAAGCGGGAACATGATGTTCTGCTTGACGGTCATGTGGGGATACAGAGCGTAGTTCTGGAACACCAGGCCGATGCCGCGGTTTTCCGTGGAGAGCTCGGTCACGTCGTCGTCACCGAAGAAGATTTTGCCGCTGGAGGGCTTCAGCAGGCCGCTGATCATGTACAGGGTCGTGCTCTTGCCGCAGCCGGAGGGGCCCAGGAGGCCGATCAGTTTGCCGTCGGGGATCTCAAAGTTGAAATTGTTGACAGCGACGACTTCTTCATTGGATTTTTTGTTGCGGCTGGGGAAGATCTTGGTCAGGTTCTGCAGGACGACTTTCATGGGCGGTCTGTACCTCCTTTTAAGATCGGGTCAGTAGGGCGCGCGCTGGGCCAATTCCGCCGCGATCTTTTCTTTGTAGGCGATCATGGCGTCATAAGTATCAAAAATCATCTGGCTCATATAATCCACCACCACGGTGTCGGCCAGAAGATCATGAATCAGGGAGTTGGTCTGGGTAAAGAACATCACGCACATCTCCACGATGGCGATGAGCGCCAGGATGATCGGGGCGATGATGCCGATGGCGCCCCAGTAGATCATCATGATGATGAGGACCGGGATCATGATCTCGATCGTGTATTTGCCCAGCAGGGCCCGGATGAACAAGGAAACGGCATTGATCCTGACGCTGTTGGTCTTCATGACCGCGAGGCCGAAGATCTTCTTGCCCAGGGTGCGTCCGTCGCCCAGCTTCAGGGGGATCAGGAACTCCCACACCAGTACGGCGATCAGGATGGACAGGCTGATGATGAGCTGGGAGAGGGTGCGAATCATCTGATAGGCGCGCATGACGGCAGGATCCTGACGCAGAGCTTCATAGGCCTCGTTAAGGAGGGCGATCTGATCTTCCGTCAGGGCCTGATACTCTTCGTAGGATACATTGAGGGAAATGCCGTATTCTTCCTCGATGCGCTGGTAACCGGAGGTAAAGGTGGTCTGGTATCCGTCATAGCCCGTGACCCAGGAGAGGACCAGGGCGAACAGTACGGCGATGATGCCCAACATGATAAAGTCAAACAAAAAAGCGGAGGCTCTCTTCCACAGGCTTGCCTTTTGCAGATCGTACACCATGCGGACAGATCGCCTCCTCTTTGTGTCAGGCTTAAAACCAAAATATTTCTAAAACATTATACACAAGAATCCTCCGAAAGTCTATTATATTACAAAGATTTAAGGATTTTACTGTATTCTTGCTGTTCCGGTGATTGCCTTTTCGGTCATATCAGGTGTATGATAGGTCGCGGCGCCGGGAGGCCGGTTGCCGGGCATTGACTCGGGCGGAGGAATTATGACCAGATACAAAATCATCGACTGTCATACGCATATATATCCTGAAAAGATCGCCGCAAAGGCGGTCAGGAGCATCGGGGATTTTTACGGGATCCCCATGGACCGGGACGGCACGGTGGACACGCTGATCCGCCAGGCGCGGGAGGTCGGCATCAGCCGCAGCCTGGCGCTGGCGGTGGCTGTGGACGCGCAGCACGTGTCCCATATCAATGACTTCCTGATCTCCACGGTCCATGCGCATCCGGACGATCTGTGGGGATTCGCGACCCTGCACGCGGATATGGAAGACCCCGGTGCGGAGGTGGAGCGGGTGCTGAAAGCGGGCATGAAGGGCATCAAGCTGCACCCGGACATGCAGCACTTCAGCCTGAGCGACAAGGGCGCAGACCGATTGTTTGAGGCCTGCGAGGGCGTCTGTCCCATGATGTTCCATACGGGGGACAAGCGTTACCACAATTCCAATCCCTCCCTGATCCCGGACATCCTCAAAAAGCATCCGCGCCTGCAGCTGATCTGCGCGCATTTCGGTGGATACAGCGAGTGGGACGAGGCTGCCCGGTATCTGGCCGACACCAACGTCTATGTGGATACGTCGAGCTCGCTCTTTGCGGTCGGCCCGGAGCGGATGAAGGAGCTCATCGGCATCTTTGGGGAAGACCGGGTGCTCTTCGGCACGGACTTCCCCATGTGGAACGCGGGGCCGGAGATCGAGGCGCTCCTGGCAATGGGCCTCTCCGAAACGGCGCTTAAGAAGATCTTCAGCGGAAATATCATCAAATTATTAGGGGACTGCTGACGCAGCCCCCTTTAAAATGCGGTTTATATAAGCGTTATTGCGGTTTTTCGTCGCCCAGGGCTTCGCGCGCCTGAACGGTGACCTTGCGGTCGTACCCGGCAAAGGCGAAATCGATGGCTGCCTTGTTCGGGGCCGGAGTGACCAGGCTGACGATGGGTACGATCACGAGACCCGCCAGCATGGCGAAGGCGCCGCAGTTAATGGGAGACTGGAGCCAGGCAGGGAAGGCGGAGCGGAAGAGCATGTTGAACGTCATGATGCCCGCGCCGAAGATGAAGGAGACCCAGACGGAGGCCTTGCTGGTGCGCTTCATGTACAGGCTGTACAGGAACGGCGCCAGGAAAGCGCCCGCCAGCGCGCCCCAGCTGACGCCCATGAGCTGGGCGATGAAGGTGACGTTCTGCCGGTACTGGATCACGGCCAGGATCACGCTGATCAGGATGAAGACCACGATCAGCAGGCGCATGATGAGGACCTGCTTCTTTTCATCCATCTTTTTGATGATGTTGTCTTTGAGGAAATCCAGGGTCAGGGTGGAGCTGGAGGCCAGCACCAGGGAGGACAGGGTGGACATGGAGGCGGACAGCACCAGGATCACGATGACACCGATCAGGAAGGGAGACAGGCTCTCCAGCATGGTCGGCACCACGGAGTCGTAGCCGTTGGCCGCGATGTCGATGCGGTCCGAATACAGGCGCCCGAAGCCGCCCAGGAAGTAGCAGCCGCCCGCCACGACCACGGCGAACAGGGTGGAAATGATGGTGCCCTTCGTGATGGCGCTCTCCGTCTTGATGGCGTAGAATTTCTGCACCATCTGGGGCAGGCCCCAGGTGCCCAGGCTGGTCAGGATGACCACGCAGAGCAGGTTGAAGGGATCCGGCCCGAAGAAGGAAGCGAAGATGCCGGGCGTCGTGGACACAGCGGGATCGGAGACCTGGGCCAGCTTGTCCAGGGAGCCCAGGAAGCCGCCGTTCTGGGAGAGCACGGCTGCGACCACCGCTACGATGCCGATCAGCATGATGATGCCCTGGATGAAGTCGTTGATGGCGGTGGCCATGTAGCCGCCCGCGATCACGTACACGCCGGTCAGGACCGCCATGATGACGATACAGACCGTGTAATCGATATTGAAGGCCATGGCGAACAGGCGGGACAGACCGTTGTACAAAGAGGCGGTATAGGGGATCAGGAAGATGAAGATGATGGCCGAGGCGGCAATCTTCAGCGCCTTGGAATCATAGCGCGTGCCGAAGAACTCCGGCATGGTGCGGCTGTCCAGCTGCTGGGTCATGATGCGGGTCCTGCGGCCCAGGATGGCCCAGGCCATCAGCGAGCCGATGAAGGCGTTGCCCAGGCCGATCCAGGTGGAGGCAATGCCGTACCGCCAGCCGAACTGGCCCGCGTAGCCGACGAAGATGACGGCGGAAAAATAACTGGTGCCGAAGGCGAAGGCGGTCAGCCAAGGGCCGACGGCGCGCCCGCCGAGCACGAAACCGTTGACGTCTGTGGAGTGGCGGCGGCAGTAGATGCCGACGCTCAGCATGACCGCGAAGAAAATGACCAGCATCAGGATCTTGATGAACATGGGGTTTCTCCTTTCGTGATCGGAGCAAATAAAACACCGCCCCGGTCCAACGGACTTGAGAGGGCGGTGTGTTACTCCGCGGTACCACCTCTGTTCAGCGCAGCCTCACGGCCTGCGCCCTTGCCAGGTACGTATCATACCCTGCCGGGATAACGGTCGGCTTGCCGTCTGTGCTTACTGGGCGGAACGCTGTTCGGCAGGACGCTCTCGGTGGGTATTTCGTCATTGGAGCTGCGCCGTCTCGCACCATCCGACGGCTCTCTTGTGCTGGCTGACCAAAGCCTACTTGACACCGGTCATTGCGTTTAGCACATCATAGACTTTCGACTCCCGGTTGTCAAGCGAAGTACAGGGAAAGAACATTCAGCGGCCGCATCAGGCGCATTCGCTCATACGCCCGAAACGGCCGCTGAATTGCGGTGAAACTGTCTTACAGTTCGGTCTTGGGTTCTTCAGCCTTTTCCTCTTCGGCCGGCTGCTCGGCGGCCTTCTTGACCGCCAGGGCCGTCAGCTGGCTCTGGAGCCAGAGGATATCCTCCACGGGCAGGGTCTCGGCCATGGTCAGCAGATCTTCCTTGCGGAAGGAGATGCCCTTGTCAAAGAGCTCCTTGATCCCGCTCTCGTCATAGGCTTTCTTCAGCTTGTCCGCGGTTTCCTTGCCGGCCGCGACGGCCTGCTGATACGCGCTCTCGCCTTTTTCGGCCAGGTTGTCCAGGATCTCCTGGGATTTTTCCACGCCGGAGCTGACCGCGCCGAAGCCGGCCATGAGGATCTTCTTCAAGCTGTCAGTGACTTTCTGATCATCCATAGATGTGCCTCCTTCTCAATCCTGTCGGTTGGCTGTTATTTGCTCCGGCAGCAGACCGGAAAACGTCTGCTGGCCGGGGAGCGTCTGATCCGAGCCCGTGTCCAGGGGTTCTTCCTGGGCCTGACGCAGATGCGTTTCGATGGTGCGGGTCCGCTGCGCGGCCTTGTCCAGGCTTTCGGCGGCCTGACGCAAGCGGTTTTGCGTGGCGTCCAGCAGCTCGTGGAAGCGCCCGAAGTCGCTGCGCAGGGTGGCGACCACTTTCCACACCTCGACGGACCGCTTCTCAACGGCCAGCGTCCGGAAGCCCACCTGCAGGCTGTTCAGCAGGGCGGTCAGAGTGGTGGGGCCGGTGGCCAGGATGTGCCAGCGGGTCTGCATCTCCTGGGCGAGGCCGGGGGAACGCAGGGCCTCCGCATACAGGCCTTCCGTGGGCAGGAACATGACCGCGAAATCCGTCGTATAGGGCGGTACGATATACTTGGTGCTGATGCGCTTGGCTTCCGTGAGGATCGCGTCGCGGAGCATCTTTTCAGCCGCCTGTACGGCTGCGGCGTCTCCTGCCTCGCTGACCCTTTGCAGCCGCTCGTAAGCCTCCATGGGAAATTTGGAGTCGATGGGCAGGTACACGGGCTGCTCGCCCTGTCCGGGCAGGCGCACCGCGAATTCCACGCGCTGGCCGCTGCCGGGGGAGACTTCCACGTTTTCCGCATACTGGGAGGGAGCCATGAACTGCTTGAGCAGGCTGCCCAGCTGGACTTCTCCCCAGATGCCGCGGGTCTTGACGTTGGTCAGGACGTTTTTCAGGTCTCCGACGCCGCTGGCCAGGGTGCGCATCTCGCCCAGGCCCTTTGCCACCGTCTCCAATTGTTCGGAGACCAGGCGGAAGCTTTCGGTGAGCCGCTTCTCCAGGGTCTGGTGCAGCTTTTCATCCACGACCTGGCGCATTTCATCCAGCTTGCGGCTGTTCTCCTCCCGGAGGGCGTTGACGTTGCGGTCCAGAACGGCGCGCATGTCGCTGATCTGGCTGTTCTGCTGCGCCTGCTGTGCGGTCACCTGGGCCGTGAGGGCGCTGAGCTTTTGCTCGATGGCCTGGCTGAGGCGGCTGTCCCGCAGGTCCTGGGCATGAGCCGCGCGCTCGGCCCGGGCATCCACGGCGTCGAAGCGGGCTTCCTGGGTGCGGTTCAGCTCGTGGCTCTCGGCTGTGATCTGCTGGTTCAGCGCCTGCCATTGGGAGATGTATTCCTCCCGGGTGACGGTCATGCGCTTAAGCTCGGTCAGGGCGTCCATCATCAGCCGCTCATGCTGGTCGAAGCGGTGCATGAACCGCTTGTTCAGCCGGTGCTGACCGACCAGCAGGAGGATGGCCAGGATCAAGAGGATCCCGCCCAGGATCACCGGCAGCCAGGGAATCACCATGTTCAAATCCGGCATTTTAGACCTCTCTGCGCCCTTCCAGCGCCTTGGCCAGGGTGACCTCGTCGGCGTACTCCAGGTCGCTGCCGACCGGCACGCCGTGGGCGATGCGTGTCACCCGGATGCCCAGGGGCTTGATCAGCCGCGCGATATAGGTCGCGGTGGCCTCGCCCTCGATATCCGGGTTGGTCGCCAGGATCACCTCGTCGATGGGCTCGCTGGACAGGCGTTCGAGCAGCTCGCGGATGCGGATATCCTCGGGCCCGACGCCGTTCATGGGCGACAGGGTGCCGCCCAGCACATGGTACAGGCCACGGTAGTCGCGCATGCGCTCCAGGGCCGCCACATCCTTGGGGTCCCGGACCACGCAGAGCTGGTTTGTCTGCCGCTCGGGATCCGAGCAGACGGAGCAGAGCTCGCCGTCTGTATAATTCCCGCAGCGGACACAGAAGTGGACGGCCTTGCGGCCCTCCCAGAGCGCCACGGCCAGATCATGGACCTGGTCCTCCGGCAGGGAGACGATATGGTACGCCAGGCGCATGGCGCTCTTCTGGCCGATGCCCGGAAGGCGGGACAGCTGCAGCGCGATGCGCTGGATGGGTTCCAGTTGCTGGTTCATAGGTTACAGCAGGCCGCCCATCCCGCCCGGGGCCATGCGGCTCATGGTTTCCTCGCGGGTCTTTTCGCCGGTGCGCAGCGCTTCGTTCACCGCCGCCATGATCAGGTCCTGCAGCATTTCCACATCGTCGGGATCGACGACTTCGGGCTTGATGGTAAGGCTCAGGAGCTCCCGCTTGCCGGACACCTTGCAGGTGACCGCACCGCCGCCGCTGCTGGCTTCATACTCACGGGCGTCCAGGGCTTCCTGGGCCTCCGTCAGCTGCTGCTGCATCTTCTGGGCCTGGCGCATGAGCTGCTGCATGTTCCCGCCGGGGAAACCGCCAAAGTTATTGCGCATAGTATCTTCCTCCTTCGATCAGTGGTCAGTCATGGTTTATAGGAATATGTGTATCGTCCGATCAGCCAGGGCTTGCCGTCATAGGCGCCGTAGGCGTCGCCGAATACGCGCAGGGTATCACCGACTGCCCAGGTGTCGTTAGACAGGTTGTCCAACAGCACCAGGCGGGACGTGGTGGGCGTGCCAGTCTCCATCAGGGCCCGCTGAGGAGAATCCGACAGGATCTCGGTGATCGTGCCCTTGCAGACGTAGATGGTCGTGGTCCGGACACGGGTGGCCAGGGTATCCAGATACTGGGTATAGTTATAGGCGTCCATGGGCCAGGCCTTGGGGGTATAGTTCTTGGCGGACGGGACGTGATAAACGTCGAAGTTGACCACCGTGGTCTTTTTGCCCGGGTAGGAGGCTTCAATGGTGATCGTGTTGGTGCCGATGCGGTTGAAGATCGCCTTGAAGGAGAAGGTGCCGGTGGACAGCAACTTGGACGTGTCGAGGTCCTTATGATCGGAAAGGACCCTGATCGTCGCCTTGTTGAGCGTGGTGCCGGTGACCTCCATGACGTTCTCGTCGCCGCTCCAGCGCTCGGAAATGGAATCATCCAGCTCCAGCAGGATGTCTTGGGGCTCGCGGTACAGGACCATGGTCACCACGTTCTTGCGGTAATACTTGGTGGCGCACTCGATCACGATCTTGTTTTCCCCGATGGCCTGCACTGTGGCGTTGTAGGAGATCAGGCCGTCCTGGGAGGAGACGAGGTCGGAATAGTTCTCCCCGTTGATGGTGACTGTGCTGCCGCGCTCTACCTTGAACTGGATCTGGTACTTGGGACGGCTGTTGACTTCGACGTACAGCACGTCGGGGGTGACCAGCGTGATGGGGGACAGCGGGATCTCGATATCGAAGTGCAGCACATCCATCAGGCGCTGCTGGCCCGTGGACGTCTTGAGGTAGGGCGTCATGGTCACGGTATAGATCGCGTCCTCGATATCGGTCAGGTTTTCATACCATTTGTAGTCGGGCACCTCAAAGGTGGCGTAGCCGCCGATGGCGATGCCGGTGGTATGCAGCTCCTTGATATAGATCTCGCTGCCGTCCTCCGCGGGGATGCGGATGATGTGGGCAGGCAGGTCGTCATAGATCGAGGTGGAGATCTCCACCCGGTTCTGCAGGGGCTCCGTTTCAGCCAGGGAAAAGGGCGGGAGTTTGAAATAGTACAGCCCGCCCAGGGTCAGGCCGAGGGCAACGACGCAGATCAGCATGATCCTGAAAAACCGCATGGGCCGAAACTGCCTGTGCTGGATCGCGCGCACAGGCTGATCGTCGCTGTACAGGGAGTGGATGGGCTTGCCCTCGTGATTGAGCGGCGTGTAGGAGGACGTGCTGCCCATCGCGTGATAATCGTCGTAATCGATGCGCTGGACCGGCTCTTTCTGCGGCAGATTTTCCGCAAAGCTGGCGCGGCGCTGGCGGCGGGAGGGCTGCCGGATCTCGTCCATGTCCTCGACCACATACCGTCTCCGGGTGGTGGACTGCTGCACGCGGCCCGCGACCTTGGCGCTGTAGGGCCGGGTCTCCATCCCGCGCAGGTCGCGCTGCATCTCCTGGCCGCGGAGCTTGCGCTCGCGCAGGCTCTGCATTTCCTGGGCCAGCTTGTCGCCTTCGTCCTTGAGATTTACATCCTCTTCGCTTTTATCGACATCGTAGATGATTTTTTCCCGGCTGTCTTCTCCAGCAAAATCATTCCGCCAGTCAGGACTGACGGAATCATTACGGGACAGCGGCTGTCCGCAACGGAAACACCTGGGCAGGGATGCCTGGTTCCAGGCGCCGCACTGGGGACACTTCATTAGCTACCATTACCTCCGAGTTTTTCGTGTGCGCAGACGCGGCGGAGCTTCTCCAAAGCGCCTGCTGCAAGGCCTTGAACGGATCCATTGAAAATCTGTCCAAAGACCCATATATCTTATCAAAATCACCGGAAAACTGCAAGAATTATTTGACAGTTTTACAGTCAGCGTATAAAATAAGATGGACTTTCACAAGAACGGAGGTATTTTGCTTGGCTTTTTATCTTTTGACGGATGCTGCCTGCGACCTGGACAAGGAGTTCGTAGACAGTCAGGAAAACCTGTTCGTGTTCCCGATGAATTATTCCATCAACGGCAAGGAATATGTCTTCACCTGCTATGATGGTTCTCCGGATCTGAAAAACCTGTACGACCAGATGCGCGAAGGCGCTGTGCCCACGACGGCGCAGATCAACCTGAACGATTATCTGTCCGTATTTACCAGGCTGACCGACCAGGGCCATGAGGTGCTGTATGTGAGCCTCTCTTCCGGCCTGTCCGGCACCTACCAGACGGCGGTGCTGGCCCGCAGCATGGTCATGGAAAAGAATCCCAGCGCGCAGCTTTACGTGGTGGACGGCCTGAGTGCGGCCAGCGGCCAGGGCCTGCTGATCTGGTATGCGCTGGAGCAGCGGAAGAACGGCATGAACGCCCGGGAGCTGGCGGACTGGGTGACCGACAACCGCCAGCACATCATGCACTGGTTCACGGTGGATAAGCTCGATTACCTGTACCGCGGCGGCCGCGTATCCCGCTCCACGGCAGTGGTCGGAGATATGCTGCGCATCAAGCCCGTTCTGAACGTGAACTTTGAGGGCAAGCTGATCGCCCAGGAAAAGGTGGCCGGCCGCAAGCGCTCCCTGAAGGCGATGGCGGAACGGTATGAAAAGACGGCGGATCGCAGCCGCTGGAACACGGTGTTCATCGCCCACGGGGATTGCGCGGAGGATGCGGACTTCCTGGCTGAGAAGGTCCGCGAGATCAACCCTGACGTGCAGATCAAGTTCCAGCGCGTCGGCACGATCATCGGCTGCCATACCGGCCCCGGCATCATGACGCTCTTCTTCTGGAGCAATCAGCCGCGGTGAGGATAACAGAATGACGAAAGTCGATACCGACAAAGCGCCCGCCGCGATCGGCCCCTATTCCCAGGGGATCAAAGCCTGCGGGCTCCTGTTCGCGTCCGGCCAGATCGCCATCGACCCCATCACGGGCCTGATCAAGGGTGAGGATATCGCAGCCCAGGCCGAACAGGCCTGCTGCAATGTGGGCGCGATCCTGCAGGCGGCGGGGACCGATTACGCTCACGTAATCAAGACCACCTGCTACCTCAGGGACATGGCCGACTTCGCCGCATTTAACGAGGTCTATGCGAGATACTTCGTGACGAAGCCCGCCAGATCCTGCGTGGCCGTGCGCGATCTGACGAAGGGCGCGCTGTGCGAGATCGAGGTCGTCGCGGCCCTGGAGGAAGGAGAAAAAGAATGCTGAAGAAAAACCTTGCGATTCTCTGCTGCATCCTGCTGCTGACAGCTTCCTCCGCCATGGCCCGGGAGCTGACGATCGAGGAGTTCATGGAAGCGAATGCCGCGGCTAACCTGCTGAAGCGCCACAGCTCCGTGGCCCTGCTGCAGACGATCAACGGCCATGAAAGCGCCGTCTGGGTGAACCGCGACGTCCGGTATACCGCCAACCGCCAGGACCAGAGCATCCGGGAAGGCGACAGCGAGACCCTGATGACGAAAGACCACTGCCTGATGCTCATGTATATGCAGTTTGCTGAGGGCGTCTACCCGGTGCCGTTCATCCTGCTGGATTCCGGTCTCGGAGAGAGCGGGTATTATGATCTCGAAGCCGGATCCAATACCGACCTTCTCTACGACACCGAAGTGACGGCAAAGGAAAAGGTGCAGAAGGTCGAAGAAAAGGACGGCGTCCTGACGCTGACGACCTGGCTGACCGGGGAGGACTTTACGGACGCCTGGGGTGAGGGCTACCAGGCCGGCTCCTACTGCGAACTGGTCTACACGCTCGACAGCGAGACCTTGGAGCTCAGGAGCGATGTGGAGACGGTGCTGGATGCGGACGGAAGGCCGCTCAGCGAGGGTCTCTATTATCAGCTCTTCAGCACGGACAACCTCCAGAGCGCCCAGCAGGCCCTGTATGATACGGAAATGCCGCAGGACGTCAAGGAGATGGTGGGCTTCCTCGCCGCGTTCCTGGACGCGACCGGCGCGAATGCGCGCACCGTCACCTATGTGCTGTACCCGGGCACTATGCACGAGAAAGAGATCTCCGTGACCGGCGCCAAGGGCTACGGGGTCGCATTGTCGACCGGAGATTATGAATACGAGCTGTACCTGGACGAAGCCATGACGGTCAAAGCGCCTTCTGACGATCTGAACAGCGACCGCCGGGTGTATGTCAAGCTGAATGCTCCCGATATGAAGGATGATGTATGATGAAAAGAACGATCGCACTTTTACTGATCCTGATCAGCCTTGTTTCTTTGACCGCTTCCGCGGAGCCCACCCGTTCGCGCTGGGCGAGGGTCTATAAGCACGGTGACCGTGAACAGCCGAGGGTCGCCATCACGGTGGATGACTGGTACTATCCGGAACAGTGGCTGCCCCAGTTCATGGCGGTCGCGGAGGAATATGGCGTCAAAATGACCCTGTATCCCAGCGGCTTCAACCTGAAGGTGGAGGACCGGGAGCTCTGGCAGTCAGCCCTCGACGCGGGCCATGAGATCGGTTCCCATTTCTTCCAGCACAAAAAGCTGACGGAGCGCAGCTACGGCCAGATCACCTCGGACCTGAACCGGTACCAGAAGAGACTGGACGAGGTGCTCGGATACCATTACGAATTCCTGACGGTGCGTCCTCCCTTCGGCGCGGGCGCCGGGGACGGCGGCGGCGGCAAGATCGGCCGGTGGCTCCACAGCGCGGGCTTCGATCATATCATCACCTGGGATATGGATAATACCAAGGATCTGGACAAGGCGCTCAAGACGATCAAAAACGGTTCCATCATCCTGATGCACGCCAACAAACACGACCTTGGGTTCTACAAGAAGCTGATGGAAGCCCTCAAGGACAGGAACTATGAGTATGTGACCATCACCGAGCTTCTGAACATCACGAGCCGCTACTACTACACGGCTGAGTGAGATCTTTCAGATAGCAGCGATAGCGCGGACTGAAAAAAGGATTGCCACAGATATTGAGGTGGCAATCCTTTTATGTATCTTATTATTCGGTTTACAGGATCATACGAGCCACTGGGCCCAGACGTCTTCGTGCACACCGATGGTGACCTTCTGGCCGTTGCGCACGATGGGCGCGCGGAGCAGGGAAGGATCCTCCATGAGTTCCTCCAGGACCGCGCTCTCATCGTGCATATAGGCGGCAGGATGGGACAGCACTTTCGTGCTTTCGCGGTCCAGGAGGCCGCTCACGCTTCCGGCGGCCCTGGCAAAGAGCTCCAGCTCCCGCTTTCCGGGCGCATGGCGCTTCATATCGACCGACTGGAAGGGGACGCGGCGCTCCTTGAAAAAGCGCTCGGCCTTCTGCACGTCAAAGCTGCGCTTGACAAAGTATATCTGAATATTCGGCATATTCGTCAGTTCTGCTTTTCGTCGTCCACCAGAACGCCGCTCAGATCGATGGCGTTGGTGCCGTCGGCCCACAGGCGTTCCAGGTGGTAATACTCGCGGGCTTCGGGATGGAAGATGTGCACCAGGACCGTGCCGTAATCCATGACGATCCAGCGGCCTTCCTGATAACCCTCGCGGGTGCGCAGCGGGATGCCCAGTTCGGTCATCTTGTCGTCGAGGTCGTCCGCCAGAGATCTCGTCTGCAGGACGCTGCGGCCGCTGGCGATGACCATGTAATCGGTGATGACGGTCAAATGGCCTACATTGAGGGCAATAATGTCGAGGGCTTTCTTGTCGTCGAGGACTTTCGCGATCTGTTTGACCAGGATAGGTTCTTCAGACATACTTCTTTCCTTTCTTGTTTACGGCAGAGCCGCACGGGTGAGGGGGAGCAGTTCTTCAGGCACCAGTGGAGTGATCCACCGGACGGTGGCGTCGGAAATGGGATTGAACGTTTTGCCGGCTCCGAGCACATACTGCTTGGTCAGATTGAGGCTCAGCAGTACGGCGGCCTCCAGGCTTCTTTCCGCGAGCCGCCTCAGCCGCTTCAGACCCGGGTACTGCTCACGCCCGGGCTCGGTGGCGTCGGCGACAAAGATACACATTTCAAGCTTGCTCATATCGGCGCGGCCGACCGTGTGATAGGTGATGGCGTTCAACACGTCGGGGTCAGAGACGTGGTATTTGTTCCGGGCGATCCAGGCCCCGACCGGGCCGTGCAGCATGGCGGGGCTGCTCAGGAAAGTGGGCTCCGAGATGCCCGCCTCGTAGGCGTAGCTCAGCATCACTTCGAAGGGCAGGCATTTGGCGCTGTCGTGCAGCATGGCGGCCAAGGCGGCTTTTACGGGATCAATGTTATGCAGCAGGGCGTATTCTACGGCCTGGCTGCGCACGCCCAGGGTGTGCTTCCATCGCTTCGGTGTCATCAGCTTTTCGGCGGTGAGGATGTTTTTATCCAGATACAGCCAATGGGCGGCGATGTAACCGGCCACCTCCGGGGTCAGATACTGAGGACATTCATATTTTTTCAGCAGGGACTGGATCTCGCTGGAGGCCCCCGGCGCTTCGGCGGTGTTCATCACAGTCACGCTGGCCCCGGCGGAGCGGAGCTCCGTGACATAGGGCCCGGGATCGATGCCGTTCCTTGGGAACACCAGGATCTCGCATAGCTTGAACAGTTCTTCGGCCCGCTTCCAGTGGGGCAGGGTGTTGAGCTTATCCGCTCCGACGATCAGGACCAATTGATCATTCTGGTGCTGCAGCTTTTTGAACCGTTCCACGGTCGCGATCGTGGGGATCCATTCGTTGCGGTGCGCCTCTATATCTGAAACGAAACAGTGCGGTTCACTGCCGAAGCAGAGCCTGCACATGTTCAGCCGGTCAGCGGCTGAGGCAATAACGGTCATGTTCTCTTTATATGCGCCTGCGGACGGGATGACGAGCACCTGATCCAGCCCGGCAGTCCTTACAGCAGCTTCAACGACCGCCAGATGCCCTTTGTGCGGAGGATCGAAGGATCCCCCGAAAATCCCGACCCGCATGGTCTTCACATCCCTTCAACAGCAACAGTATACCTAATTTTGGCCAGGTTTACAAGCGCAATATTGAAAAAATGCCAAATTCCGGGTATAATGGCACACGTATCTGTGGCGGGAACCCGTGATCCGCCTGCATATACAAGCATGAATCACGATTTTGACGCTGAGGAAATAGATGATGCGCAAGCTCTTATCCTTTACACTTCTGCTCCTGATCCTGGGGGCGTGTGCGGCGATCGCTCTGGCTGAAGGGCATCTGACGCTGAGCGCCCAGGAACTGACGGTCGGCGACAGGCTGCTGATCCAGGCCAGTGATGACGCGCCCCGCCGGACCTACGCGCTCTATCTGGAGGGCGAGCAGATCAACACCGGTGCGAGCGCCGAAGCGAAAAGCGCCGCGTTCAATCCGCAGACTCCCGGCCATTATACCCTGGTCATCACGCCGGAGGGATCAGCGCCGGAGACCGCTGAATTCAACGTTTACGATCAGCTGTCTGTGAGTCTGAGCCTGAACCAGACCGTTGTCAAAGCCGGTGAGATGATTTCCCTGAACGCCCAGACCCTGGGCGGCTCCCCGGAAAAGGAATATGAATTCTCTGTCTGGCAGGGCACCGTACGGATCGCCCGGGAGAAGGGCGCTGAAAGCGTATTTGAGTTTGTCCCCTTCGCGGAAGGCGATCTGCTGCTGTCAGTATCTGTGACGGATTCCCTGGGGAATACGGCCTCCGCTGCGGCGGATCCTGTCCATGTGGCCGGGTTCGCGGGCGTGGACGTGGAGGGCGACCTGAGCGCGGTCCTCGTACAGGGGGAGATGCGCTCGCTGGAGGTCCAGTCTCCCGGTCCCTGGACCGCCCGGTCGGACAGTGATTTTATCACACTGACGAACAGCTGCGGAAACGCCGGCGACGCCCTGACCTATGCGGTCAGTGCTTCCACCGTGGGATCCCGGACGGGGATCATCACGGTTTCCAGCCTCGGCATGAGCCGGAGGATCACGATCCGGCAGACCGAAGAGAACGCGGAAGAAACGGAAGTCCTCCTCTTCGGGGAGGTTTCGGACTGGATCGAAGTGGACGGACACACTGCGCTGTCCTGGATGGTCCCGGCGAAAGGCGGCCTCTATACTGCACAGATCACAGCCGGCGGCAGCTGGACGGCAGAAACGGAGGCCGACTATCTGCACCTCAATCAGGATGGCGACCGGCTGACCGTCAGCGTCGATGGGAATACATCCTCAGGATTCCTGAACGCGAGTATCTATTTGCGCAGCGGGGAAGCAAGCGCCGTCATCGGCGTCGCTCAGGAAGCGCCGGCAAAAGGCGCTGCGGTCCGCGAGGTAATGCTGAACCGCGACCGGGGCCGGGCCTATCAGGACCTGGTGCGCGTCCGTGTCCTGACGGATGCGTCGGCTGACAGCGTGACGCTCGCGATCGACCAGGCGGCTACGATTTCATACTCCGGTATGGAATACGCAAAGCCGTATCAGGACGGGCTCCAGTGGGACTTTGAGGTGCCCTTGACCGGCGCCGGCGCGCAATCCTGGCTGTTTTCTGCCGTCAATAAGGACGGCAGCGGCAAGAAAGCGCTGGCGACCCTCAACGTGGAGGGCGAAGCCCCGGCTTTCGTCGGGCTGGCCTCAGGAACAATCAACGATTCTACGGTCAACGTATTTACGACACGATCTGCGGAAGAGATCACAGTCCTGAACGAGGAAGGGGCTGTCACCGCGATCTTCAGTGCGGCCAACGCCCGGATCGACCGCGCGATGGACGAAAGCGGACGCTATGCCCGATGGACCCTGCCCGTATCCCCTGAAAACGCCGGAGCGCTCAGGATCGGGGATCAGCAGGTGGAAGTCCATTGGTCGCTGCTGATCAATCCCGCTGCCGGACAGGAAGAAAACGCTGTGTTCCGTCCCTACAGCCAAATGGACGGGACCTGGAGGAACAAGGGCTATCGAAAGAGCAACCTGGAGAAATCCGGCTGTGCCATTTTTGCCCTCAGCCACGCGCTGCAGCTGTTGGGGCATGACGAGCCCGCCAGCAAGCCGGAACAGCTGGCAGTCACCTACGCCTTCTGCCTGGTGGACGGGGGCACCCTGAACTCGACCCTGATCGGCAACGCGGGCAAAGAGTTCGGCTACAAGACGCGCTTCAAGCTGTATACCAGCAAAAGCGATATCGTCAAGAAGTTCTCCCAAGGCGCGATGTTCTCTTTCGGCATCGTATCAGGCCATATCGCCCTGATCGACCGGCTGAGCGAAGACGGGACGATGTGTCATATCATCGACTCGGCGCCGAGCGCGACCTTTGAGCGCATCACGGGCGAAACGCCCTATCTGTATGACGAAAAGAGCGGACAGTATGTGCCGCTCTCGTCTCCCGCCGAGATCCCCGGCCTCCTGTATTATATCGATACGGAAGGTTATGACGGCGCGCAGTACTGGCTGCCGCTGGACTACGTGGCGGAGCGCGGCGTGCGCCTGATCCAGGCGAACTGAATAACGAATAATAAAAGACTCCGACGGATTGGATTTACAACCGCCGGAGTCATTTTTATGATCCTGTTACAGCTTTCCGCCCTTGGGGGTCTTGCCGCCCAGCTGTACGTTTTTCAGGATGCTGGAGCGGAAGGCGTAGCTGTTTTCGTCCTTCTCGCGCTGGGCTTTCAAGGCACAGTCCACCATCCGGTCGATCAGGACGGGATAGGTGACGCCCTTTTTGGCCCAGAGGTAGTAGGCGAGAGAGCCGGGGATGGTGTTGATCTCCGTGATATAGACCTTGCCGCTCACGCGGTCGATCATGAAGTCGATGCGCACGACGCCCTTGCAGTCCAGGGCGTTGAAGATGGAGACCGCGAGGGAGCGGATATGCTCGCTCACATCTTCGCCGATATCGGGATCCAGCACACGGCCCATGGAGGCCATGCCCTTGGAGGAATGGCTGCCACGCAGATATTTCGTTTCAAAATCCAGCGTGCCGACATCTGTCAGCGGCATTTCGAGCACGGAGGTCTCGGTCTCCCCGTCATAGCCGAGCACGGAGCAGTTGATCTCCACGGGCTTGTCCAGCCCCTGCTCCACCAGCACGCGGCGGTCATAGCTGAAGGCCAGCTCCAGCGCGTCGCGCAGCGCTTTCTGGTCGTCCGCGCGGCTCACGCCGATGGAGGAGCCGAGGCAGGCGGGCTTGACGAACACCGGATAGGGGAGTTTGGCTTCGATCTCGCTGATCATGCCTTTGGCGTCGGCCTGCCAGCGGGAGCGCAGGCAGTCCACCCCTTCGAGCACCGGGTAGCCCATGCCGCGGAAGAAGTGCTTCATCATGATCTTGTCCATGCCCACAGCGGAACCGACGATGCCGGGGGAGGTGTAGGGGATGTTCGCCAGCTCCAGCAGGCCCTGGATGGAGCCATCCTCGCCGTGGAGCCCGTGGAAGACGGGGATGAAGCAGTCGATCCGCGCCACGACCTCCTCGCGGATGCCGCGCAGCAGGCCTTTGCCCGGTTCATAGTGGATCAGCGCGCCGGAGCCTGCGGTCAGGTCCAGGGACACCCGCTTGAGCCCCGCTTTGAAGGGGTCGAAATCCGTATAGAGGGCCATATCCATCAGGCGTTCGCCCGTGTACCATTCGCCCTGCTGGGTGATATACACGGGGGTCACGTCGTACTTGCTGCGATCGATGGCCCGGATCAGCTGGAGCGCGGAAATGATAGACACCTCGTGCTCGCAGCTGCGGCTGCCATACAGTACGCCTAAATGCAGTTTTTCCATGTCATTCTCCTTCTGCGTATGAATCCGGCAGGTCGTTTTCATACATCACCGTATCGCCTTCAGCAGTCATGGTTTTCAGCGCGGCCACAGCTTCGTCCAGGGTGTTGAAGCTGTGGATGTTTTCCGCGTCGAAGCCCTTGGAGAGCAGGCCCTCCCGGATGGGCTCCGTATGCTTTTTGCCGACCAGTAAGGCGATATCGACGCAGTCGGCCATGTATTCGCCGAATTCACGGTTGTATTTCGCTTCGTCTGCGCCCAGCTCCACCATACCCGGGGTCACAATGATGCGCTTGGGCGCGAACATTTTGAGCACATCCAGCGCGGACTTTGAGGACACGGGGTTGGTGTTGAAGGCGTCGTCGATCACGGTGACGCCGCCGGCGCTGGTGACGATCCTGAGCCGGTGCTCCACCGGTTTCAGCTGGGAAATGGCCGACTGGATCTGCTTGGCCGTAACGCCCAGTTTGGAGGCGAGGGCGGCGGACAGGACGATATTGGCGATGTTGTGCCGCCCGAGCAGCAGGGTCGTGCAGGGGATGGGCTCCTGCCCGCGCAGATGCAGCAGGAAGCTCGATCCGCGCCCATCCACCGTGATGTCGGTGGCCCAGGCGTCGGTCTCTTCCTTTCCGGCCAGGATCTTCGGCTTGTCCGTGGCGCTATAGAGCTCCGTGACGATCCCGTCGTCATTGCCGAAGGCGGCCAGGCCGTCTTCGGGCAGGGCACGGATCAGGTCATACTTGGTATTTTTGATCGTCTCAATGGTCTTGAAGGTGTCCAGGTGCTGGGGGCCCACACTGGTCAGCACGCCGACGGTGGGGTGCACCAGGCGGCAGAGCTCCCGGATGTCGTGGGGATGGCGCGCGCCCATTTCAGCGATAAAGACCTGATGGGCCGGGGTCAGGCGGGAGCGGATGATCCCGGTGATGCCCATGGGCGTGTTGTAGCTGTCGGGCGTGGCCAGCACGTTGTATTTCTGGCTCAGCATCTCGCGCAGGATGAACTTGGTGCTGGTTTTCCCGTAGCTGCCGGTGATGCCGATGCGGATCAGGCGGTCATTGGCCAGCAGCTTTTTTCGCGCGTCACGGAAATACGCCTCGTAGATCAGCTTTTCCAGCGGGATCGCCAGCAAGGCCGCGAGCGTGACCCAAACAGGAAGGAAAAGGGGAATGAGGCTGTAGATCACCCGGGAGAGCCCGGACGGCCGGAACAGCACCCAGATCAGGAGCGCGGCTGCCAACAAAATCAAGCAGAGCCAGAAAATCAGGCGCTTCACGCGCGCGGTCGCCCGGAAGGGCTTCTTTTCCTTGCTGTTTTTGAGCAGCTTGCTGCGCAGGATCAGCGCTGCGCCTAGGATCAAAAGCCCCAGCACGGCCTGCAGCACGATCGCACCCGCGCCGGAGAGGCGGAAGAAGGAGCCGATCAGCAGGAGGACGAATACGACGGCACCGAAAACCAGCCCCGGCAGCAGCGCCTTGTCCGCCTGACGGTTCAGGGTCTTGAAAAAGCCGCGGAACTGGTAGCTTTCCAGCTGGAAATAATGCAAAAGACGCCGCGAAAGCAGGAGCGCTCCGGCGCAGACAACCAAAGGCGGGATCATCTCAAGAAGATGCATGGGATTCCTTTCAAATCAAGAATTCACGGATCAGGGCGCAGAACCGGGGCCATTCCTCCAGGTAGGCAAAATGGCTGCGTCCTTCAAAAACGACCAGCCCCGCATCGGGGATCTCTTTTTCCATCTTCTGGCCCATCCAGAGGGGCGTTTCAGTGTCGTTGGAGCCGAAGACCAGCAGGGTCTCGGCTTTGATCTTGGGCAGCAGGGGGGATAGGTCTTCGCTGACGATCTTGGAAAAGGTCTGCCGCATTTCGGGGGAGAGGGCGGCATAGTCCGCCGACCCGTATTTCTGGATCAGCTTTTCGCGCAAATCGTCCGCGGTTTTTTGCAGCCCGGGCACCTTGCCGAGTAATTGCGCCAGCTGCTTGCCGCGCTGATAGGCATTGCTCTTTTTCTTCCCCTGTTCAGAGGGCTGGGGGCGGATGCCGGCCGCGCCGGTCAGGATCATGCGGTTCACGAGCTCCGGGCGTTCCGAGGCCAGGCAGATGGCAGCTCTTGCGCCGAAAGAGTGGGCGACGATGTGCACGGGCTGGAGCTGCAATTCCTCGATGAGGCGCGCGACCAGCGCTGAAAAATCATGCATGCCCCAGGGTTCAGGCGGCTGGGAGGACTCCCCGTGGGCGGGAAAATCAATGGCGGTGATCCGGTAGCTGTCCTTCAGGTCCTCGATGATCGGCTTGAAATGTCCGATCGCGCAGCCCCAGCCGTGCAGCAGAAGGAGCTGCGGTCCGGCGCTGCCGTACTGCTCCATGTGCAGCTGGACGCCCATGAGATCGAGCTTCATTGGTCAGCCTCCGATGCAAAGAATATGTACCGGCATTTCTTTTCGGAGCCGGAACAGAGAACGCGGTATTCATGGGGAACATCCGCGATGGATTCCAGGGTGCAGCCGAGATGCTCGCAGGTCCGGCGTGAGGGCAGGTTGTCCGTATCTGTCGTGATGACCACGGACCGGAGCCCATGCTCGGCCATCAGGGGCTTTAACAGCTCACAGGCCTGCCGCGCGTACCCGTGTCCGCGGTAGGGCGGGTCGATCCTGTAGCCGATGTGGCCCAGATAATATAAAGAAGGGCTCTCGCCCAAACGCAGGCTCACATAGCCCATCTTGCAAAGCCCATGGTGCTTGTAAATATAAAACACGTATCCGTCCTGGATACCGCACTCTTCGCTGACGACATCTTCGGCTGACAGTCTGAGGTCGATGACGCCGTTGGTAAAATGCAGCCTGCTCAGCAGCGAAAGTAACATGCTCAAGAGAGTACTCCATAATTCGCCCGGGCTGCCCCTTTGATCGGGGCAACCCGGGATGATGCGCCCCATCCGCGAGGAACGGGGCCAGGCTGTTTACTTTGTGACGAGCGCCAGGGTGTCGCGGGCGATGGCCAGCTCTTCGTTGGTCGGGATGACCAGGATCTTGACCTTGCTGTCGGGTGCGCTCAGGTCGGCCTCGACGCCGCGGGTCTTCGCGTTCTTTTCCATATCCATCTTGGCGCCGATGAACTCGAAGCCCTGCAGGATCTTGCCGCGGGTCTCGGTATCGTTCTCACCGATGCCGCCAGCGAAGGAGATGACGTCCACGCCGTTCATGACCGCCGCGTAAGCGCCGATGTACTTGCGCACGCCTTCCACAAGCATGTCCCAGGCGATCTGGGCATCCTCGTTGCCTTCCTTGGCGGCGGTGGTGACTTCGCGCATGTCGCTGCTCACGCCGGAAACACCCAGCAGACCGGACTTCTTGTTGCAGATGGTCAGCATCTCATTGACGTCGATGTGATCCTGGTTGCAGATGTACTGCACGACCGCGGGATCCATGCTGCCGCAGCGGGTGCCCATCAGCAGGCCTTCCAGAGGCGTGATGCCCATGGAGGTATCCACGCACTTGCCGGCGTTGATGGCGCAGACGGAGGAGCCGTTGCCCAGGTGGCAGTTGATGATGCGCAGCTCTTCAGGCTTTTTGCCCAGGTATTCGGCCACGCGCGCGCTCACATAGCGGTGAGAAGTGCCGTGGAAGCCGTAACGGCGGACCTTCAGGCGGGTATAGTAATCCTTTGGCACGCCATAGCGGTAGGCCTTGGGGGGCATGGTCATATGGAAGGCGGTGTCGAACACGGCGACCATGGGGGTGTTGGGCATGACGGCCTGGCAGGCGCGGATGCCGGCCAGGTTGGCGGGATTGTGCAGCGGGCCCAGCGGGATGTTCTCCTCGATGGCGTCTTCGACTTCCTTATTAACGATCACGGACTCGGTGAAGTTGGGGCCGCCGTGCAGCACGCGGTGTCCCACAGCGCCGATCTCGTCCATGGATTTGACCACGCCGTGATCCTTATCAGTCAGCGCGTCCAGCATCATCTGTGTCGCGATCACATGGTTGTCGATCTTCTGCTCAACGACGAATTCCTTGTCGCCGGCTTTATGCTTGAGCTTGCCCATATCAAGGCCGATCTTTTCGACCAGGCCCTTGGCCAGGGTGCTCTCGTCGTCCATGTCGATCAGCTGGTATTTGAGGGATGAGCTGCCGGCGTTGACGATCAGAATTTTCATGGGAATCTCCTCCTATCTTCCGGTTCAGGTGTCAGCGAACGATCTCGCCCTTGGTGTCGCGGCCCACGCAGGCAGCGTTGCTCTCATCGGTGTCGATGTGCATGGCCAGCGCATAGCTCGGGCTCACGCGGACCACGACGTCACCGAAGATCAGGCTGCGGCCTTCCGTGTCGACCTTGACAGAGACGATATCCTTGTCCTTGACCTGGAAGACTTCGGCATCTTCGGGGGTCATGTGGATGTGGCGCTTCGCGGCGATGACGCCCTGCTTGAGCTCGACTTCGCCCGCGGGGCCCACCAGCTTGCAGCCGGCGCTGCCGTCCAGGTCACCGGACTCGCGGATCGGCACCGCGATGCCGATGGAGCGGGCATCCGTCAGGGACAGCTCGACCTGGGATTCCTTGCGGACGGGGCCGAGGATGGAAACGCCGGTCAGGGTCTTCTTGGGGCCCACGACATCGACGCGCTCTTCGGAAGCATACTGGCCGGGCTGGGAGAGCATCTTCTTGACATGCAGTTCATAGCCGGCGCCGAACAGGGTTTCCAGATCCTGCTGAGTGACGTGTACGTGACGGGCAGAGGTTTCGACGATAAAATTAGCCATAGCAAAACACACTCCTTCATGGATTGATGCAGCTATTATCGCACGTTTGACGCTGAAAAGCAAGTAAAAGGTGATAAAAAACCACCGGCTGCAGGCCGGTGGCTGAAGAATGTGGTTCTCAGTTGTTCTCTGAGGCTTCCTGCGCCTGCTGGATCTCCGGGAAAGCGGAGTACATGGGCTCCAGGTCAGGTTCGGCTTCTGTGATCTTGCGGGCGGTATAGTTTTTGGTGATCCTGACCACGAGGCTGCTCAGGCACACCACGCCGATCAGGTTGGGGATCGCCATCAGGCCGTTGAAGGTGTCGCTCAGGTCGATGGCGAGGGAGACGTTGATGGTGGCGCTGACCACGACCATGGAGATGAAGATGATCTTGTAGGCCAGGGTCGATTTCGTGCCGAAGAGGTACTCCCAGGCCTTGGTGCCGTAGTAGCTCCAGCCCAGGATCGTGGTGAAGGCGAACAGGCAGACTGCCACGGCCAGGAACACGCCGCCCAGGGTGCCGAAGCTCTTGGTGAAGGCTTCCGTAGCCAGGCCCAGCTTAGTCGCGCCCGAAATGGACGCGCCGGTCTGCAGGTCCACGACGCCGGAGGTCAGGATGACCAGGGCGGTGCAGGTGCAGACGATGAGGGTATCGGCAAAGACCTCAAAGATGCCCCAGAGGCCCTGCACGACGGGCTCCTTCACGTTGGACGCCGAGTGTACCATGACGGAAGAGCCCAGGCCGGCTTCGTTGGAGAACACGCCGCGCTTGAAGCCCCAGGTCATTGCCTGGGCGATGATCGCGCCGCCCACGCCGCCGGCAGCGGACTGGAAATTGAACGCTCCTTTGAAGATGGAAGCAAAGGCAGCCGGGACCATCTGGATGTTCATGATGATAATGACCAGGGAGCCGATCACGAAGAACACGGCCATGAAGGGCACGATCCTCTCATTGGTCGTGGCGATGCGCTTGAGGCCGCCCAGGATGACCAGGGACAGAAGGACGATCAGCACCAGGCCCGTGACCAGGTTGACCGTGGAGGGCTCGGCGGTGATCAGGGTGTTGATGCTCTCGGTGATCGAAGCGACCTGACCCATGTTGCCGATGCCGAAGGACGCCAGGATCGCGAACAGGGAGAACAGGACCGCCAGGATGGGGCCGGCGATCTTGCCGTACTTCATCTTCCCGACGCCGTCCTTCAGGTAGTACATGGCGCCGCCGCTCCATTCGCCCTTCTCATTCCTGCGGCGGAAGTAGATGCCCAGCACGTTTTCGGAGTAGTTGGTCATCATGCCGACAATGGCGGCGATCCACATCCAGAACACCGCGCCGGGGCCGCCCATGGTGATGGCGTAGGCCACGCCCGCGATATTGCCCGTGGATATTGCCCGTGCCGATGGTGGCGGACAGCGCCGTGCAGAGCGCCTGGAACTGGGAAATGGAGTGCCTGTCGTGGCTCTTGCGGATGCCCTTTTCCTTCTTGAAGAGGCCGCCGATGGTGTTGGACCACATGTGTCCGAACCGGGTGAACTGGAAGAACTTGGTGAGCACCGTCATCAGAATGCCGGTGCCGATCAGGAGCACCAGGGCCGGGACGCCCCACACCACGCTGTTGACCTTGTCATTGATCTGGGCGATCGTCTGCGCAAAACTGTTCATGTCGTGCCTTCCTTTCCGCTTTGTTATAAATGAATAAAAGGAAAAAAGATTCCGCCGAAGCAGAATCTCTCAATGAAGCCAGATGCGCAGCAACATAAATACCACTCGCTGTCTCTGTCCTTTTGCCTGAGAGATTCACCGGTTTTCCGGTTTTGCACCTTCGGCACCCGGGGCGACCCGGGCTTCTCCAGAGTGTCATCCGCGCACAGTCCGCTTTACCTGAGAGTTTTACTCCTTCGGTCACCTGAAACAGGTGTTTCCTGGGCGTTTCCAATGACTGTATCATTGTATACAAAAGAAAAGGCGGAATCAATAGCCTTCCGCTGTTTTTCGTGTATTTTTCATGTATTGGATGCTGATCGCTTATTGCGCTGATTCAACAGGGAAGGTATGCCAAAGCCCCTGTCTCAGATGAGATGTACGCTGAATTTTGACGTAATTGTTTATCAAAAAAAGCTTTTCATAGCGAAGAAAATATGATATATTTTCCGTGGGTCTTTATTCAGGGAATAGCGGGAACACCGAGAAAGGACGGACGGAATGAATCAGACGCAGGATTGGAAGAACGATATCAGCTCGATACCCTTTGGCCCCCTGGGCGTGATCGCCATGGCCGGCTGTGAAGAAATGGGTGAAAAGATCAGCAACTGGCTGGAAAAATGGCATCTGCAGCAGGAAGAGAACGACGCGGATTTTTATACGACTACCGGCAAGAGCCATTCCTCATTCCTGATCAAGGCGCAGTGCCCGCGCTTTGGAACGGGCGAGGGCAAGGGCGTGATCAAGGAAACCGTTCGCGGGTATGATATTTACATCATCGTGGATGTCTGCGCGCACAATGTGACCTATAAAATGTACGGTCAGACCGTCCCCATGTCTCCGGACGACCACTTCCAGGACCTGAAGCGCATCATCTCCGCCCTGGGCGGCAAGGCCAAGCGCATCACGGTGATCATGCCGATGCTCTATGAGAGCCGGCAGCACCGCAGGACGTCCCGCGAGAGCCTGGACTGCGCGATGGCGCTCCAGGAGATCAGCAATATGGGCGTCAACAATATCATCACCTTCGACGCCCACGACCCGCGCGTGGCGAATTCCATCCCGCTGGGCGGCTTTGAGAGCATCATGCCGACGTACCAGATGCTCAAGGCGCTCCTCAAAAACGTCAAAGACCTGACGCTGGACAAGGACCACCTGATGTTTGTGAGCCCCGACGAAGGCGCCATGCAGCGCAACATCTTCTATGCATCCGTCCTGTCCCTGGACCTGGGCATGTCCTATAAACGCCGCGATTATTCCACCGTCGTCAATGGCCGCAACCCCATCGTGGCCCATGAGTATCTGGGCGCGTCCGTGGAAGGCAAGGATATCATCGTAGTGGATGATATGATCTCCTCCGGCGAGAGCGTGATCGAGCTGGCCAAGGAGCTCAAGTCCCGCGGCGCGGCGCGCATTATCGCCATGGCGACCTTCGGCTTCTTCACCAACGGCATCGACGAGTTTGAACGCGCGTATCAGGAGGGCCTGATCTACCGCGTTATCACCACTAACGGCGCTTACCTGCGGCCGGAGCTGAAGGATACGGAATGGCATATCGAGGCGGACATCAGCAAGTACATCGCGTACCTGATCGCGACCTTGAACCACGACCGCTCCATCAGCGGCCTGCTGTCCCCGCTCAAGCGCATCCAGAACCTGGTCAACAACTACCGCGAAGAACAAACGAAAAACGGACTGAGACTGGTATAAGCCATGAATGCTGAAAAACAGCTGAATCAGGAACAGCAGATGGTCCCCTCCCCGGCGGAGGCGCTGCCGGCTGAAAAACCGGTGGGCTTTGTACAGGCGACGAAGGATTTCTTCGGCAACGCCCTGAACACCGTCAAAGGGAAGGACCTGAGCACGCTGGTGGAAGAGTTCTCCTCGGAGATGACCCTCGTAGCGGAGGGGCTCAGCGAGGATCAGGCAAAGCTGCACGAACTCTGCCAGTCCGTCGCTGCCCAGCAGACGGTGGACCGGGAAGAGCTGGACCAGACCATAAGGCAGGTTTCTCAAACAGTCGCGAACGCGAACGAGCGGATCGGCGCGCTGGAAACAGGCGTGCTGAAGCTGCAGAAGACCGTAGAACAGATCGAAAAGAAAGCGGAAGAAAAGAAAAAGAACAAGATGGAAACGCTTTCCGGCGTCATCCGCCAGCTGACCGTGCTGGTGGGTGTGGCCGGCGGGGCGTGGATCATCGTGACGATCCTGAAGCTTATCGGGGGGTGAGACCTTTGGCAGATTACGAGACCCTGGTCAGGAAGTATAAAAAGCGCTCCAAGGACAACCTGGTGGACAAGGTGGCCCTGGGTCTGAGCTGCGCCGAAAACGTGACCGCGGACGCGGGCCTGCTGACGGATACGGGCCTCAGCCAGGAGCTTCTGGACACAGCGGGCACGGTCCTGCCCTTTGCCGTGATCGCCGTCACCGAAGAGATGAAGGTGATCCTGGGCAAGAAGGATCAGAAGACGGGACTCACGGACGCGGCCTACCGCATGGTCAAGACCGGCGCCGCCATGACCGCAGGCGCAGCCGCCATGACGGTCGGCGGGCCGATCGCGGGCGTCTCCGCTGCCCTGGGCGTGCGGGCCTTCCTGGACCGGTATAAGAGCAAGGCCCTGACCTCCGTGCGCCTCAAATACCGGATCGACCGCCTGCGCGCCCTGCGTCAGCTGAATGCCGCGAGGCTGGAAATGGGACTGAGCCCCGAAGAGGGAGCGCTATGAACGGACACCGGGACGAACACAACATTTTTCAGGAGCCGCTGTATGTGGATTTCCGTGATACGGACCGCGACCAGCATGTGAAGCTGTCCGTTTGGATCGCCTGGATGGCCGGCCTGGCCGGTGATGACTATGAGGAGCGCGGCCTGGGCCGCGACCAGCTGATCAGCGAGGGCCAGGTGTTCCTGGTGAACCGCTTCGTGCTGAAGGTCACTGACCCGCCGAAGTGCTACCAGACCCTCAAGGCCATGACCTGGGAGCACAGCCTGGAGACGGTGTTCTTCAACAGGAATCACCGCTTTGAAACACCCGAGGGCGAGACCATCGCCGAGGGCCGCAGCGCCTGGCTGCTGTGCGACCCGCAGAATCACCGCATCCTGAGGCCGCGGGCCCTCAAGCATGAACCGAAGTGGGTGGACAGGGAAGTGGACTGCCCGCCCCTTAATCAGATCCCGGTGCCGGAGCAGCTGGAGACGCTGGGACAGCGCAAGATCGTATACACGGATCTGGACGCCAACAGGCATGTGTATTGCGCGAACTACGGCAATATCATCGACGATTTCCTTCCGGACGAGCTGGTCAGCAGGCCTTTCAAGACCTTCGAGATCACCTACGCCAAGGAAGCGCTGCTGGGGGAGACGCTGGACATCCTCGGCGCGGACACTCCGGATGGATATGTATTGATCGGCCGCCATCCCGACGGAGGCAACAGCTTCATCAGCCGGATCAGCTTCTGAATCAGTAAGGAATAACTAAAGAGCAATAAAAGAAGGAGACCCTCCTTGCGGAAGGTCTCCCTTTTTGCTGCCTTTGATCAGGCGGCGTTGGCCGCTTCTTCGCGGATCTGGGTCTCGGTGCCGCGCGGTTCAGCGTAGCTTTCGCCGATCTTGGCGTTGAGCTCAGTGTAGATGTAATCCATCACTGCTTCGTCCATCGGGATGCCGGTGTCGAAGCCGGGATTCTCCTTGTCGTTGTAGGCGCGCATGAACACGTTGTAGGTGTCGCCGCCGGCAGCGCAGAAGTTGTTGGTGACGACCACATAGGTGGCTTCAGGATCGAAGGCTTCGTTATTGACGCTTTCGATGGTCACGCGGTTGATGGAAGCCGGGCCGTAGTAGCTGGATTCCTTGCCGGCAGCATCCTTGTAGATCTCACCCTGGGCATATTCCTTGGTGGTGTCGATGGTCCAGGTGATGCCGCTGGTCTGCGGATAGCCGCCGATGGCCTTCGGGGTGGAGAAGGTGGAAGCTTCCAGCGCCTCAAGCAGCTCGCTGCCTTTGACGTAGATCACAGCCACGGTGTTGCCGAAGGGCAGGACGGTGTTGATGTCCTTCTTGGAAATGCCGCCGGCTTCGATGCTCGCACGGATACCGCCGCCGTTGGTGATGCCGACCACGTTCTTGAGCATATCCTCAGAGATACCGCCTGCGTCGACCACAGACCAGACCATGGCGTCGGTGATCAGGTCGCCCAGGTTGGTCTCCTGCGTGCGGTTGCCGGGGTCGCGGTCACCGTTCAGGCGGACAGCGGTCTCGGCGAATACGGCACCGTATTCGGTGTCAACAGACTTCATGATATCTGCGGCCTTGGCGGCGACGGCTTCGTCCGTCTTCATGCCGGCAGTGCTGACCAGATAGTTGTCAACGATGGCTTTCTTCTCGTTGTCGATGACGATGACGCCCACATGAGAGAAGGCAGTGCCGGTGGACTGGATGGGCTCGCCGTTCTCGCCCGCGGTCATCACGGTGTGGGAGTGACCGTCGATCAGGAAGTCAGCGCCGGTGATGTTGGCATACAGGTCGGTAGAACGGTAGCCGTTGGCCGCGGACTCATCGTCCACGCCCAGGTGGGTCAGGCCGATCACGATGTCGGCGTCTGCCAGCTCGTCGATGGCGCCCTGGGCCGCAGTATACAGATCGCCGAAGGTGGTGAAGTGAATCTCGGAGATCATGCCGGGATTGACCTTGGTGGCGGTCTCGGGGGTCTCGATGCCGAAGAAGCCGATCTTCACGCCGCCCTTTTCGATCGTGGTGGTGGCGGGCAGGATGGACTTGCCGGTCTCGTCAAGGATCACGTTGGCGCAGATGGTCTTGAACTGGGCGCCCTTCAGGTTCTCCATCAGCTGGGCATAGCCGAAGTCGAATTCGTGGTTGCCCAGGGTCACGACGTCATAACCGGCGGCATTCATCATGTCGATGGCTTTTTCGCCTTTGTTGGTGCTCACATAGATGGTGCCCTGGCTGAAGTCGCCGGCGTCCACAAGGATGACTTCGGCGCCGTAGGATTCATACAGGCTCTTGAGATAAGCGATGTAGGCATAGCCGTTGAGCGCGCCGTGCACGTCGTTGGAGTGCAGGATGACGGTCTTGCCCTTGTAGTACTCGCCGAAAGCGGGCTCGGCAATGCGGGTCAGCTCAGCCAGTTTGTCAGCGTTCAGCTTCGCCTCGTTCTGGGCGGCGGTCAGAGCGGTAGCAGCCTCTTCAGCGGCGGTCTTGGCAGCAGCTTCGGCCTCGGCCAGCTTGGCGGCAGCTTCGTCGGCGGCGGCCTGGACTTCCGCCAGCTTGGCGGCGGCTTCGTCAGCAGCGGTCTTGGCAGCTTCTTCGGCAGCAGCCTGGGCTTCTGCCAGCTTGGCAGCGGCTTCGTCGGCAGCGGTCTTGGCGGCTTCCTCAGCGGCAGCCTGAGCCTCGGCCAGCTTGGCGGCGGCGTCATCAGCAGCGGTCTTGGCAGCAGCTTCGGAGTCGGCCAACTTGGCTGCGGCTTCGTCCGCAGCAGCCTGGGCGGCGGCTTCGACTTCGGCCAGCTTGGCAGCGGCTTCATCCGCAGCGGTCTTGGCGGCGGCTTCAGCGTCCGCCAGCTTGGCGGCAGCTTCGTCGGCAGCGGTCTTGGCGGCGCCTTCGACCTCGGCCAGCTTGGCGGCGGCCTGATCAGCGGCAGTCTTCATCTCGGTCTGGAGATTGCCCTTCTGCACGCCGAATACGACGGCAAAGATGAGCGCGATACATGCTACTACAGCGAGAACAGCACTGAGTTTCTTCATGTGTTTCCTCCTTATGATGATGGATTTGCAAGATTCTGCCGAATCTTTTGTCCGGCTCATATAAGGATAATTCAAACCCTCCAAAAAATCAAGCGATGCGGAGAATTGTTGAGAAAATTGTAATACATCGCTCAGCCGAATCCAACACAGGTATACTCCTCGATCCGCAGGGTGGGAGCAAGCTGCACGATCAGTACCAGCCCGGTAGGCTCGCTTTCCTCCAGGGTCACATACAGGGTATCATCGATCGCTTCCTGTTCAGTGACAAAAAGCTCACCAAAGTCGAAGGCTGGATTGGCCAGCTTTACAAACTGACGGAGCTGTTCCATGACTTCCTCGGTGACTTCGGCATTTGCAGATGATGGATCGTCCTGTCTCCAGCTGTCGTTCATGCTGGAGATATGCAAAACATTGCCGATATCTGTGATCTGCACCCAGAAGCCGGGGGAAGCTTCGTCTTCCGGATCCTTGAAGCTCAATTGCCATTCACCGTCATTGATATACACATTATCTATTTCGAGTCTGTCCGCGCAGCTGAACCCTGCGGCTTTGACGACCTCCTTCGCTCGCTTTTCCAGCTTTTCGAGCTGTTCTGTATCCACTGGCTGCTCTTGCTGCTGGCTGCCCCGTTTTTTAGGGATGACCTGGTATTCTTCCGGGTCAAAGTTTCTGACAATGCTCGTACCGTAATCGCCGATCTGCAGCTCAAAATCAGCCCCCAGCTCATGGATCTCCCGATCCGTATCATGCAGGTCGATCACAGCTCGCCCGCTGATCTCGGACAGCCTGCCATGATCGTCAAACCTGAAATCAACAGAAGCCTCATTGACGGCGCAGCTTTCAGTCATAAAGATGATCTCCCGGGTCGTGGACGTGATCGACCAGTCGGACCTGTCATGCAGGCCCACATCATAATCGACATTGAACAGGCGCTTGGCTACGAAGCGGCCGCTCATCAGCAGCGCTTCATTCAGAAGATCGGGTACCTGCTCCCCGGTCAGCGTCAGGGTCCAGCCATTATCATGGGTTGTGATGTACTTCGAAATATCTGGTTCAGCCAGCCTGGCAGCTGTTTTCAGGAAGGACACCAGCAGCCGCGATTCGAGGCTTTCGTGGATGATGGTATTTTGCGGATCATCCCAGCCGGTCCGGTAAGTGCCGGGCGTGTAGGGCTCCATCACAGCAATATCTCCATCGTTGGAGATCACTGTAAAGCCTGTTTCCCGGTCCGAGGAGTATTCCCGGGGAGTAAACAGTTTTTCCTGCCAGAAGGAGTTGTAATCGGACTGCACATACCGGATCTCCGCAGTCTTGAAGCGGGTGCCGTCATACCGGAATTCCGCCTTTCCCGTGATCGTGACATTGGACGCATTGAACAGGAGCTCGGTTCCGGTGTCGATCAGGGCCGACAGGCGCGTTTCTGATTCAGCGCCGAAAGCCGGCGTGAGGGCCAATGCCAGCAGAATGACGGCCAGCAGGATGGCTATGTTTCTATTCATCAGATTGTACCTCCGCAATCTTTTTCGCCGAACGGATCGGCATGTTGCTAAACCATTATACCACAGGATCGGGGGAAGGACATGTAAAACGTATTATTTTACATATTATATAAGGAAATAAAAAAGTCCCCTGCGTCAGCAGGGGAGAGGGGAGAGCGCTTAGCCCTCGATCATGATGGTCTTCTTTTCAGGGACCTTGCGGGCATCCTTCTTGGGGAGGGTCAGCCTCAGCACGCCGTTTTCGTAAGCGCAATGGATATCTTCCTCCGTCAGGTTGCTGCCCACGTAGAAGCTGCGCTGCATCGCGCCGGAATAGCGCTCCTGGCGGATCAGCTTGCCGTTGTCCTCATCGTCCTTGTTGAGGGCCTTCTCGGCGGAGATGGTCAGGTAGCCGTTGTTCAGCTCCACCTTCAGCTCATCCTTCTTGAAGCCGGGCAGATCCACGCTGACCACATACTCGTTATCCTTCTCCTGAATATCCGTCTTCATCAGCCGGTCGCCGTGGCGTCCGTAGAGCGCGTGGTCCATATCGTGGAACTGACGACCCCAGTTGCGGTCAAACATGTCAAAAACATCCATCATATTCTCACCAAACAAAGTAGGAAGATAAGTACTCATAATACAACCTCCATTCATAAGCCATCAGGCTGTGATCGTAATAGTTTCCGGCAGCTTGTTAAGTCTGCCTCGGTTCATTCCTGAACCTTGATTATATTATACTCAAAGGTCAAAGAAAGTCAAGACTTTTGCCGAAAAGCTTTTTCCGAAGTAAAAAGAGACAATTCTATTATATTCCGTAATATTTCCAAAATGATACTTGATTTTAGACCGGCTTTACCGTATAATAACCCATGTTTCCGAAAATAATGTTCGGATTTTTATGGGAGGCAGAACGTGAAGGCACTGAACGAAGAAATCCGCACTTACGGCCGGGGGATCGGTCAGGACATCGTGAAAGTCGATATGTTCCTGAACCACCGCATCGATACCGGTCTGCTCTTCCAGATGGGAGAAGAACTGGCAGAACACTTCCGCAGGCAGCGGCCCACGATGATCCTGACGGTGGAATCCAGCGGCATTGCCCTGGCGATCGCCGCCGCGCGGGCGCTCGATGACATCCCGGTAGTGTTTGCGAAAAAGGCTGCCGCCTCCAACCAGGCTTCCGACCAGATGGCCACCGCGCTGGTGCACTCCTTTACCCATAACAACGATAACCTGATCCGTGTGGATAAACGCTATATCCCCATCGGCAGCCGCGTCCTGATCATCGACGATTTCCTGGCGAACGGAAATGCCGTTCGCGGCATGACCCAGATCGTAGAGGAGCTGGGGGCCAAGGTCGTCGGCGTGGGCATCGGCGTCGAAAAGGGCTTCCAGTCCGGCGGGCAGGAGCTGCGCGAAAGCGGCATCGACCTCATGTCGTTGGCAGTTGTCAAAGAGATCCGTGATGGCAGCATCATCCTCGAAGACGACTGATCCAATATACTCTACTTCACCAACATTATTTAATGGAGGAGAATTCATGAAAAAGCTCATCGCTCTGATCATCTGCCTGACCCTCTGTCTGGGCGCCGTAGCCGCGATGGCAGCCGAACCCGCGAAAGTGAAGATCGGCTTCATCTTCCTGCACGACGAGAACTCCACCTATGACCTCAACTTCATCAACGGCGCGAAGGAAGCTTGCGCGAAGTTCGGTATCGAGCCGATCCTGAAGACCGGCATCGAAGAGACCGAAGCCTGCTACGAAGCGGCGGCGGACCTGGCCGACAGCGGCTGCGACATCGTGTTCGCGGACAGCTTTGGCCATGAGGACTACATGATCCAGGCGGCGAAGGAATATCCCAACGTTCAGTTCTGCCACGCCACCGGCACCCGGGCCCATACCGAAGGCCTCAGCAACTATCACAACGCCTTCGCTTCCATCTATGAAGGCCGTTTCCTGGGCGGCATTGCGGCCGGCATGAAGCTGAACCAGCTGATCGCGGAAGGCAAGATCACCGCTGACCAGGCGAAGCTCGGTTACATCGGCGCTTACACCTATGCGGAAGTTATCTCCGGCTACACCTCCTTCTTCCTGGGCGCCCGCTCTGTGTGCCCCACCGCCACCATGGAAGTCACCTTCACCGGTTCCTGGTATGAGCCCACCCTGGAAAAGGAAGGCGCTGCCAAGCTGATCGCCAACAACTGCGTCGTTATCTCCGAGCATGCGGACTCCATGGGCGCTCCCTCCGAGTGCGAGAACAACAACGTGCCCTTCGTGTTCTACAACGGCTCTGCGGAATCTGCCTGCCCCAACACCTACATCGTGGCTTCCCGCATCAACTGGGCTCCCTACTTCGAGTACATCATCAATGCTGTGGCCAACGGCGAAGCAATCCCCGCTGACTGGACCGGCACCATCGCGACCGAGTCTGTGCTGCTGACTGACCTGAACGAAAACGCTGCGGCTCCCGGCACAGCCGAAGCCATCGCCGAAGCCAAGGCCAAGATGGAAGCCGGCGAACTGAAGGTCTTCGACACCGCCACCTTCACCGTGAACGGCGAGACCCTGACCAGCTACCTGGCCGATGTGGACAGCGACGCTGCTTATGAAAAGGACACCGAAGTCATCGCGGATGGCTACTTCCATGAGTCTGAGTTCCGCTCTGCGCCTTACTTCGATCTCCAGATCGACGGCATCACCCTGCTGGACACCAAGTTCTGATATCAGAATCCTTTATGGAGAGCCCCAGTCGATGCGGCTGAGGCTCTCCTATTGCTTATGTTTTGAGGAGCTATTTTCAGGTTAAAACAGCGCCCCATGCGCCGCTTTAACGTGAGAACAGACCATGATGGAGGTATATCCTTGGATAAGGCAATAGCAGTTGAAATGCGCCATATCACCAAGCGGTTCGGGTCGGTCGCCGCCAATAACGACGTATCCCTGACCATCCGCCGCCATGAGATCCTGGCGCTTTTGGGGGAGAACGGCAGCGGCAAGACCACGCTGATGAACATGCTGTCGGGCATCTATTTCCCGGACGAGGGCGAGATCCTGGTCAACGGGAAGCCGGTGGTCATCGCGTCCCCGCGCGATGCATTCAACCTGGGCATCGGCATGATCCATCAGCACTTCAAGCTGGTGGACGTCCTGACCGCGGCGGAAAACATCATTCTCGGCCTGGAGGGCAGGAAAGACCTGAAGGCCGCCACCGCCAGGATCGCCGAGATCTGCAATACCTATGGCTTTGAAGTGGATCCGACCCAGAAAATCTACGATATGTCTGTCTCCCAGAAGCAGATGGTGGAGATCGTCAAGGTCCTGTACCGCGGCGCGGATATCCTGATCCTGGACGAGCCGACTGCGGTGCTGACGCCCCAGGAAACGGAAAAGCTGTTCGCGGTGCTGCGCAACATGCGCGAGGACGGCAAGGCCATCGTCATCATCACCCACAAAATGCACGAGGTGGAGGCCCTCTCCGACCGCGTGGCGGTGCTCCGTCAGGGCGCCTACATCGGGGAAATGATGACCAAGGATACGAACGCCCAGGAAATGACCAACATGATGGTCGGCCATGCTGTGGCCCTGAACATCGTCAGGCCTGAGCCGAAGGATCCTTCGCCGCGCCTGGAGATCAAGAATCTGAGCGTGCGCAGCGATGACGGCATCCTGAAGCTGGATGACGTGAGCTTCACGGTCAACAGCGGTGAGATCTTCGGCATCGCGGGCATCGCAGGCTCCGGCCAGAAGGAGCTGCTGGAGGCTATCTCCGGCCTGCAGCCCATCGAAAAGGGCGATATCATCTTCCATAACCCCAAGAAGGACAAGCCGGTCACCTTCTTCCACAAGAGCATGAAGCGGGTGCGCGAGCTGGCGAAAGAGGGCATGTTCCACGATAAGCAGGGCAAGCCGGTCAGCTTTGACGGCATGAGCATGGGCGAGATCCGCAAACGGGTCGAGTCCGGGGACGTCCTGTTCCGGGAAGATGAGATCATGGACCTCCGCAACAAGACGCCGCTGGAGATCCGTTCGCTGGGCATCCATCTCTCCTTCGTGCCGGAAGACCGCCTGGGCATGGGCCTGGTCGGAAATATGGATATGACCGATAACATGATGCTGCGCAGCTACCGCAAGGGTCCCCAGGGCTTCCTGGACAGGAAGCGCCCGCGGGACCTGGCGGAACAGATCATCCGGGAGCTGGAGGTCGTCACGCCCGGCACCTCCACGCCGGTGCGCAAGCTTTCCGGCGGCAACGTGCAGAAGGTGCTGGTGGGCCGCGAGATCGCGTATACGCCCAAGGTATTGATGGCGGCCTACCCGGTCCGCGGGCTCGATATCAACTCTTCCTACACGATCTACAATCTGCTGAACAAGCAGAAGGAAAATGGGGTGGCCGTCATCTATGTCGGCGAGGATCTGGACGTGCTATTGGAGCTGGCAGACCGGATCCTGGTGCTCTGCGGCGGCAAGGTCAGCGGCATCGTCCCCGGACGCGGCGCGGACAAGCGCAAGATCGGCATGATGATGACCCATATGGGAGGACAGACGGATGCGGAATGAAACGAAGCGGGAGCCGCTGTTCCATATTACCAAGCGCAGTGTCCTGCCGTGGTATAAAGCCTGGGGCATTCGGGGCGGCGCTATCGTGCTGGCCCTGATCGTCTGCGCTTTGATCACGACGCTGATGACACATCAGAATCCCTTTGAAGTGTTTGCCACGATCTTCAAAGCCTCCTTCAGCACGCAGCGGCGCACCTGGGTCCTGTTCCAGAATATCGCCATGCTGCTGAGCGTTTCACTGGCGGTGGTCCCGGCCTTCCGCATGAGGTTCTGGAACCTGGGCGCCGAAGGCCAGATGCTGGTGGGCGGCCTGGCGACAGCGGCCTGCATGATCTGCTTAAGAGACGTGTTCCCCAACTGGCTCGTGATCGTCTGCATGGTGATCTCCAGCATCGTGGCGGGAGCGGTCTGGGGCGTGATCCCGGCGCTGTTCAAGGCCAAGTGGAACACAAATGAGACCCTGTTCACCCTGATGATGAACTATGTGGCGATCCAGCTGGTCTCCTACTTCATCATCGTCTGGGAGGTGCCCAAGGGCGCCGGCAAGATCGGTATCATCAACCAGAGCTCTCAGATCGGCTGGCTGCCTTCCATCGGAGGCCAGAAGTATCTGCTCAACATCATCATCGTCGCGCTGCTGACCGTGGTGATGTACATTTACCTGAACTATTCCAAGCACGGCTACGAGATCAGCGTCGTCGGCGAAAGCGAAAGAACGGCCAAGTACGTGGGCATCGAGGTCAACAAGGTGATCATCCGCACGATGATCCTGTCCGGCGCGCTCTGCGGGCTGACCGGCCTCTTGCTGGTGGGCGGTACGGACCACACGCTGACCACCTCCATCACGGGCGGCCGCGGCTTTACCGCCGTCATGGTGGCCTGGCTCGCCAAGTTTAACCCTATCTGGATGATCGCGACCTCCTTCCTGCTGGTGTTCCTGGAGCGCGGCGCGGGGGATATCTCCACCAACTTCGGCCTGAACCAGTCCTTCTCCGATATCCTGAGCGGGATCATCCTGTTCTTTATCATCGGCAGCGAGTTCTTCATCAATTACCGCGTGTCGTTCAGACATGCGAGCAAGCAGGAGGGCAAAGCGCATGTTTGATTTCCTGTCCTTTTTGCCGCGCGCCGTGATGCAGGGCATCCCGCTGATGTACGGCAGCACCGGCGAGACCCTCACTGAAAAATCGGGCAACCTGAACCTGGGTATCCCCGGCATCATGTATGTGGGCGCCATCAGCGGCGTCATCGGCGCTTTCTTTTACGAGGCGTCGCTGGCTTCTCCTGCGGATTTCAGGGCCTTCCCGGCGGTGCTCATCAGCCTGCTCTGCGCCCTGCTGGGCAGCCTCCTGATGGGGCTTCTCTACTGCTTCCTGACCGTCACCCTGCGCGCTAACCAGAATGTGACCGGCCTTGCCATGACCACCTTTGGCGTGGGCTTCGGCAATTTCTTCGGCGGCTCTCTGATCAAGCTGTCCGGCAACAGCATGCCCTACCTGGCGCTGTCTGCCACCAGCTCGGCCTTCCGGGCCTATATCCCCGCCGCGGACAACTGGGGCTGGTTCGGCAAGCTGTTCTGCTCCTACGGCTTCCTGGCCTACGCGGCGATCATCATCGCGCTGGTCTCGTCCTATGTGCTCAACCGCACCCGCGCGGGCCTGCACCTGCGGGCGGTCGGTGAGAGCCCCAACACGGCGGACGCGGCGGGCATCTCGGTCACGAAGCACAAGTATGTGGCTACCTGCGTAGGCTCCATGGTGGCCGGCCTGGGCGGCCTGTATTATGTCATGGACTATTCCAGCGGCATCTGGTCCAACAACGCCTTCGGCGACCGCGGCTGGCTGGCCATCGCGCTGGTCATCTTCACCATCTGGCGTCCCAACGTTGGCGTGCTTTCGTCCATCCTCTTCGGCGGTCTGTACATCCTGCATATGTATATCCCCACCGGCATGAACCTGGCGGTCAAGGAGCTGTACAAAATGATCCCTTATGTGGTCACCATCATCGTGCTGGTCATCACCAGCATGCGCCGCAAGCGGGAAAACCAGCCGCCCGCCAGCCTGGGCCTGCCATATTTCCGCGAAGAACGCTAAAAAAGTACTTGCAATTTAGTTTCAACTGTGATATTATACACAACTGGCACATCCTTGCGCCACAGGATAATGCGGCGCCATAAGTCCATGAGGAGGTGAAAGTGCATGAACAAGTATGAACTGGTGTACATCATCGCACCCGACGTCGACGAAGAAGGCCGCAAAGCGCTCCGTGAGCGTGTCAACGATCTGATCGTCCGTGACGGCGGAGAAGTGATCAAGGTGGAAGACTGGGGTAAACGCCGTCTCGCCTACGCCATTGATTACAAGACCGAGGGCTGGTACGTCCTGGTCAACTTCAATGGCAACGGCGACATGCCGCGTGAGATCGAGCGCAACCTGGGCATTATCGACCAGGTGATCCGCTATCAGGTCATCCGCGTGCTGGAAAAGCGTTCCAACGTGAAACCCCGCGCGCCTCGCCCGGTGCAGAACGCTCCCGAAGCGCCCGCTGCGGAAGCTGAGCCCAAGGCCGAAGAGTAAGGGAGTAGCTTATGAACAAGCTGTTTATCGTCGGCAATCTGACGCGTGACCCCGAACTCAGGACCACGTCCAGCGGTATCTCCGTTTGCAGCTTCACGGTGGCGGTCAACCGCCGCCGCAGCGCCAACAGCGCGGCGAACAACCAGCCGGATGCGGATTTCTTCCGCGTCTCCGCATGGCGCCAGCTGGGCGAAAACTGCAGCAAGTACCTGGCGAAGGGCCGCAAGGTCGCAGTCACCGGCAGTGTATCTGTAAGCACCTTCCAGGGCCAGGACGGAAACACCCGCGCTACGCTTGAAGTGAACGCGGACGACGTCGAATTCCTGTCTCCGAAGGGCGAAGGCATGGCCCCCGGCAGTGAACAGTCCGGCTCCGCCGATGGATACGGCGCGGTCGGGACACCGCCCCAGGGCAGTGGCTTTGTACAGGTTGATGACGAAGAACTTCCATTCTGATGAATCGCGGCGAACGGAAACCCCGTCCGCATGGCGCTCGCCGCCGTCCGCGCCGCAAGGTGTGTGACTTCTGCGTCAGCAAGATCGAATACATCGATTACAAAGACGCGAATCGGCTGCATCGCTATATCAACGAACGCGGCAAGATCCTGCCCCGTCGTGTGACCGGCAACTGCGCTAAGCATCAGCGCCAGCTGTCTGAGGCTATCAAGCGCGCACGTGCCATCGCGCTGCTGCCCTACACGGTCGAGTAAAGATCGCATGCATGACCCGGATGAAGATAATTCATCCGGGATTTTCTTTTTATCAGGGTATTATAGACGGGCATTGAGAAAGACTCTTCACGTTTTCTTAGGGAACAACTGAAAAGCCCGATTCGAGAGCCCTCATCCGTCACGCCTTTGGCGCGACACCTTCCCCCATGGATGGGGGAAGGCTCTATCGGGGTTCCTCTGCTATATTGAGCAAACAAACGCACTGCGATTGTAGGCACATAATTCTAAAAAAGGTGACCATAAGGCTTCCCCCGATCTCGGGGGGCTCTGAACGCCCAGAGATCGGTCCGGTGGACCGATCTCAGTGAAGAGCGGGCCGGCAGGCCCAGGTGTGTGCCGAGCGCAGTGAGGCGGATGAGGGTGTTCATCTTCCATCCGCCATTCCCTAACTTTTCGTGAAGAGCCTTCTTATTCTGTCTATCCAAATAAACAATTGGATATAAAAGCGACCACCAGCAAGCTGCCGGTGGTCGTTTGGTTAAATCTGAGCTTCGATCAGCCCATGGGCTCGATCTGGGTTTCGTCAGGAACAGGGGTGATAAGAGGTTCATTGGTCGGGACGTGGCCGATATAGTTGGGGCTCTGGTACTCGATGGGCTTCTGCTTGTTGACCGGGATGTCATAGCGCCAGCCTTCCTGCACGCGATAGCCGGTAACGGTGAGCACGACGCGGCCGATCTCTAAGTCGGGCTGCTGATAGTGGTTGAAGCTGAACCGGCCGTGGCGGGTGCTTTCGCCCTCGCCGAGGGGATGAGAATAGGTGCCGTTGAAGGTGTTGGAGCCGTTCGTATTGCAGGCCAGGGGGATGTTATAGATGTCGAAGCACTCGATCTTGAATTCGACCTGGGCGATCTGCAGATTGCTGACGTTGACCAGGGTCAGCTTGACCTCGTTGTTGGAGGTATAGAGGTCGGTAGGACGGATCGCGGTGTTGTAGTTCTGCACCGTCACATAGGTGCTGGCGGAGTACCCGCCGTCCTCGGTATAGCCGGTGATCTCCACAGTGCCCCAGCGGCGGCCGGTCACGGTGGGGCGGGTGTTCTTGCCGCTCACGGTGGCGATGCTCTCATCCATGCTGTGCCACAGCATCTTGGTGTTGCTGGCGTCAGAGGGGATCAGCTTGGCGGTCAGACGGACAGAGCTGTCCACGTCCACCTCGTAATTGCTCTTCTCCATATAGACGCCTTCCACGGGCTGCAGGACGTTGATGCGGACGGTCGTGGACTTGCTGCTGCCGTCCACCGCCTTGATGGTGATGGTGCACTCGCCGCGTTTGATGCCGTGGACGGTGCCGTCCTGATCGACCGTGGCGATGGCGGGCTTATTGCTGGTCAGGGTCACGGAGGGATCGGTCACGTCATCCGGGCCGACGGTCCAGCGGATACGGGCCGTTTCCTTGACGTTCACGTTGAGGGTGCGTTCCTCCGCGGTGAGCTTCGTCATCAGCTGATGCACGGTGACATCCGCGATGGCGACCACAGATTCGTCGCCCTTGGCCTTGCAGATGATCTGGCAGGTGCCCGCCTTGACGCCGGTCACCTGGCCTTCGGTGTTCACCTTCGCGATGGAGGTGTCCGTGGATTCCCAGGTGACGTGCGTGTTGTTCGCGTTCTTGGGGAGCACGGTGGCGCGCAGCGTGGCGGACCGGCCGGTGTTGACGGTCACGGAGGTCTTGTCCAGGGTGACGCTTTCGGGCGGCTGGATCACGTTCAGCGTCATGGTGCCGCTCTTTCCGCTGCCGTCGGTGGCTTTGGCGTGGATGGTGGTGGTACCCTTGGCCAAAGCATGGATCGTGCCGTTCTCATCGACGGTGGCGACCTTGCTGTTGTCCACGGTGTAGGTCACGACGGGGTTGGTAGCGTTGGCGGGAGCGACTTCCACCTGGGCGAAGGCCAGGGTGCCCACGTTCACATCCAGGGTCCGCTGGGTGAACTTGATGGAGGTCACTTCCTGGATGACGGAAACGTGGATCCGGTCGCTGAGATCGGGATCTGCGTTGGAGGTGGCGATGATGTCACAGCTGCCGATCGAGACGCCGGTCACGTAGCCGCTGGCATTGACCTTGGCGATGCTGGGATCAGAGCTGGACCAGGTGACGTTGCGGTTGGTGGCGGTGGTGGGATTGACCGTTGCCTTCACCGTCTTTGATTTTCCGGTGGCCAGGGACAGCTCCTTATCGCCGCTGATCTCCACGGAGGTCGGCATCATCTGCACGGTGATGGTGACAGTGTCCTGTTTGTTGCTGCCGTCGAGGGCCTTCGCGCGGATGACGGTCTTGCCCTTGGCGACGCCGGTCACCAGACCGTTTTCGTCGACGGAGGCGATCTTCGGGCTTTCGCTGGTCCACTGTACGGCCCTGAAGGTGGCATCCTCGGGCTCAAAGCTCACGTTGATTTGAGTGCTTGCGCCGACGCCGATGGTTGGCTTTACGGTATCCGCGATGACCTTGGTCACGGGGGTGACGACCAGGACACCGCACTTCAAAGCGATCTCCGGGTTTGAGACGCTGGCGATCGTCACGATGCTCGCGCCCTCTTCGACGCCCTTGATGTTCTGTTTATTGACCTCCAGGGCATCGATGTTGGAGGAGATGATCGTGGCCGTCCGGTCGGACGCGGTGGCGGGCTTGAGCACCGGCCTGAGCTGGACGGACTTGCCCTTGCTCAGCAGGATGATCTGCTCCAGCGCCATCGCGGTCTCATAATCCTCTTCCGGCAGTCCGTCGCTGAGCAGGCTCTGAGCGAGGACGAAGGGGATGCCGTCTTCCGCGGTCAGCACCTTCAGGCCCTCGTCATTCAGCTCGACGCTGGTCACGGCGCGCAGGACCGTGATCTTGACAGAGGCTTTGAAGGTCTGCTTGGCCGTCTTGATCGTGACGGTGATCGTGGCATTGCCCTTGGAGACTGCCTTGACTTCGCCGTTGCTATTGACCGTGGCGGCGGATTTATTGCTGGAGATGTAGGAGATGTCCGCGCCCTTCAGCTCGTCGCTGACGTTGGGGACCAGCAGCAACTCGTCATTCTCATACAGGGACACGCTGCTTTCGCTGAAGCTGATGCCTTCATCCGCGATGGCGGGAATGAAGACCAGGAGCAGCGTCATGATCAGCAGGATGGATAAAGAGAGTTTCTTCATATCGGACTTCCTTTCTCATGGGAATAGGGGAGATTTAATAAAATCCAAGAAGCCGGATTTCAGGCTTGAAAGGCGGCTTCCTGGGCTTTTATTAAGGAATGATCGCCTCGACGATCGGCTCCACTTCGGCAGGTTCAGCGACCGGGACGATGGTCTCCGGTTCAGGGCTCACGGCCTCAGCTTCAGGCTTTGTGATCGCTTCAGCTCCGAGGGGCGGGATTACTTCAATGATCGAGGGCTCCGTCTCCGGCAGGGGCTCCGGGGTAATGGCCTCGACGATCGGCGGTGTCTCCGGCTCAGCTGTTTTGCTGTCGGGGGTGATGAACTCCACACCGGAGTCAGAGGGCGGCGTGACCGGTTCGGCTGCCTGGACCATCGTCACCGCGGTCAGGGATCCGGTGAACCCGGAGGCGGTCACCACGACCTGCACGGATTTTCCCGCCATGGCGGAGGTGGTCTTGATGGATTTTTTCTCGGAGTACTCCATACCGTCCACATACCAGGTATAATCGAGGGCTGTCGCGTTGCAGTCGTAGACCTGAGCGGTCAGCTGCTCATTGACCTGAACGACGGTCGGCAGCTTGATGGAGCCCGTGAGCGGCAGGGTGGGACCTGGCTTGCTGGAGCTGATGATATCGGTGAACAGCGTGTCCGCGGAACCGTTCCAGTTGTTGCGGCCCGTGACCCGGGCACGGATGCGGTGGCCGGTGTCGGAGTTCTTGACCGGGTAGCCGTTGCCGGAGCCGAGCAGCGTGCCCAGCTCGTTGTACCAGTGCACGTTATAATCCGCGTTTTCCGGGGTCACGTATACGTACAGCCTGTCGCCGATGATGGGGTTCTGGATCGTGATCTGCGCGGTCTCGATGGTCCCGGAAGGTCCGACCGGCGGCACCGGCGTCGGCGCATAAGTGGTCAGGAATTGGCTCATCATATAGCCGGTTTTGCTGGCGATCTGGATATAGCTCCAGGAGCCGAGATTTTTGAGTACAGTGACCTTGGTGCCGACGGGATAGGTGCCCATCGTGCTGTAGCTAGTGCTGGGGCCCGTGCGCATACGCACGCCCTTGCCGTTCTGGCTGGTCACATAAGCGGTGTAATGGGTGTCCGGGATGGGGTCGATCGGGGGAACAGGAGCGGGAGAACCGCCGATGACGATGAACTTCGACATCATAAAGCCCGTCTGGCTGCCGATCTGGATATAATGCCAGCCGACCCCGCGCTGCAGAACGGTCAGCTTGGTGCCGACATTATACAGCCCGATCACGTTGCCGCTGTTTGCCGCGGAGGGCGAAGAACGCAGGCGCACGCCCTTGCCGTTCTGGCTGGTCACATAGCCGCTTTCCCCGCTGGGGACACCGGACCAGCTGCCGTCGGAGGGGGTATATCCGCCGCCGGTCAGGGTCACATAATTGCGGCTCATGTAGCCGACCTTCCCGTCCGGCGCGGTCACATAGTACCAGGTACCGGTCTGCGAATGGACGGTCACTTTCGTGCCGGTATAGTAGCGTCCGATGACCGCGCCCAAGGTCGTCGGTGCCGAGCGCATGCGCAGCCAGCCGCCTTTTACAGTGCCTGTGCCGAGGTCGGCAAGGGCCGGTATGGCAGCGGCCAGCAGCACCAGAACGAGCGCAGCCGCAAGCATTCTTTTCATCATCATTTCCTCCCGGACGCGGTTTTCCGCATCCTGTCGTGAACATTATACCTTTCTTTCATTGCATTACCATCAACAAAGCATAACAAATCTGTTACGATGCGATTATTTCAGCCGTTTCCGATGATTCCGTCAAGATAGTACAGTTCCTCCACCAGGCCGTTGGCCTGATTGACGGTCACGTAATAGTTTCCGTTGCCATCCTCCCATTTGTGCTCATCCCAGAGCACGTAAACGATGGTAGTCACAGGCTCGCCTTTGGCGTTTCCCTCGTACCAGGTGAAATCCCCGTCGATGCCCAGCCGCATGCTGTTCAGTTGCTCATCGCTCAGGCCATAGGCCTCTTTGAGGGCGTCGAGCGCGATCTTCTTGGAGTCTTCGATCGTGATCTTGGCCTTGGCAGGATCATAGTCCTGTGTATCGGGCTCTTCGCCGTTTCCCGGCAGGGGCGCGATGTATCCAGCATGATCGTAGCCGCCGGCATAGGCGATATCGCGTGCGATCGTGGCGTACTCGCTCATGCGGCTCGATTGCTTGTTGATCAGCCAGATCTCGCGCAGCTGATCCTTGCCCCAGGCGTGGGAGGCAAGGCCGTTGCCGGCATAGGGGACCTCTTTACCATCCCAAGACCAGGAGATGGACGCGTCCTCTCCCTTGATGGTCGCGGTATAGCGGCCGAGGACATAATCCAGATCCTCAAAGTTAGAATAGAAAACGACCTTGTATCCGTCCTCTTCCTTGAGCACGGCCTCGGTAAAGTAGGCTGCAAGACTCTGGTTAAGGCCGTATTTCTCCTCCAGCAGCTGGCGTGCCTTGACCAGGGCGGCGCAGGGCTCCGTAAACAGGCTCTCAGAGGATGCGTAATGATAGGCGGACACGCATACCAGCACCGCGAAAACCAGGGAAAGGATCTTCTTCAGCATAATAAAACCTCCGAAAAAGTTTGTTTTTGCTTTTTTGCGTCCATTTTCTGAACGGCTCATCTATTTAGACGGCACAGCCCGTGGTTTTATTGCATCTTTTGAAAATTCTTCTCCCGGAACTGTTTGCGGGGAACAGAAACCTTGACACCATTCGCCGAATATGATATACCTCAGAATCATGGTTGGAAGGGGTGACGCACAGTGTCGCAGAAGGACAACCTGACCAGCATCACGCTGGAATATCTTGAATCACAGAAATGGCACTACGAAGTCAAGCAGAATGACGACCAGCGCTTTATTGCCGCGCTGGGGATGAACCTGCGGGGGAAGCTGAGCACCTGCCGCATCCTGGTGGTCGTGGACGACCGGGACATCCAGTGCTTTACCACGTGCCCCATCAAGGCCACGGAGGATGTGCGCCCGCAGGTGGCGGAATACCTGATACGCGCCAACTACGGCCTGAAGGTCGGCAAATTTGAATTGGATTTCAACGATGGGGAAGTGCGCTACCAGGCGATCCTGCCCTGTTCGGAAGGCTGCCCGCCCATCAAGGATGTGGAGCGCGTGGTCGATATGGGTTTTCTGATGTTCCAGCGGTTCGGGGACGGCCTGGTCAAGAACCTGATGGGGTTCGGAGACCCGGCGGAGGACATCAAAGCGGTCCAGTAATTAAGCGTAAACATGAAAAATGCCGAGGCTCGATGCCCCGGCATTCTTTATGTTCATTTTGCGGCTTCAGCTCTTTCCAATAGCGTCACCAGATAGACGAATTCTTCTTTGTACGGGTCCCCGGACGGATTGCTGGCCCTAAGGAGCTCTAAAGCGGAAGACCAGCTGGAGGTGCCCTTGTATTCGCTGTCCCTCAGATTCATGCAGACCTCGACGACGGCCGCGTCGAAGAGGGAATCGGCGCTTAGCGGCTCTGTGCCGAAGCCGAGCAGGGGATAGGAGTACAGCTGGCTTTCTGCCTCACCCGGGATCTTGGTCCTGAGATTCAGGGTCAGCCACTCTGCGCTGTTGTTGTCCGGCTGGGGCAGGGTGTACTTGCTTTCGACTGCGCCGAAATCAAAATCGCTGTCGACCGGGACGATCTCGTACAGGGCGGTCATCTGCTGTCCGGAGCCGATGTCGCCGCCGCCCTTTTCGTCATTGGCGAAGTCCTCTGCGTTCAGCAGCTTGTTTTCATATCCGATCAGCCGGTAGCCCCGGACCTTGGAGGGGTTGAAATCCAGCTGGATCTTCACATCGGAGGCGACCGGGTCGAAGGTGCCGCCGGCCTCGGTGATCAGCGCCTTGCGGGCCTCATAGATCGTATCGATATAATAGCAGTTGCCGTCGCCGTAATTGGCCAGGGCCTGCAGGCGGTCGTCCTGGTAGTTGCCGTAGCCGAAGCCCAGGACGGTCAGGCTCGTGCCGCTCTGCTTCTTTTCCATCACCAGGCGGGCGAGATCGCCTTCGGAGGTCACGCCCACGTTCAAATCGCCGTCGGTCGCCAGCAGGATCCTGGTGTTCTGCGAGGCGGAGGCGTACTTGTCCGCGATCTCATAGGCGCGGATCAAGCCGGCGCTGCCATTCGTGTACCCCATCGCTTCAAGGTCGGAGACGGTCTCCATCAGCTTCGTCTTGTCCGCGGCGGAGGTGTATTCAGAGAGTGTGGCTTCCTGAGACGCGTAGGTCACGATGGAGATGTGATCCTGTTCGTCCATGTTCTCCAAGAGCATCAGGAAGGCCCTCTTTACCAGGTCGAGGCGGTCAGGACCTTCCATGCTGCCCGACGTGTCGATCAGGAAGATCAGATGCCGGGGCGTCCGCTCGGTCTCCGGGATCTCCCTGGCGGTCAGCAGGATGCGCAGGAGCTTCGTTTGCTCGTTCCAGGGGCAGTCCGTCAGCTCCATAGTGACGCCGAAGGGATCGTTGTCCTTGGGCGCTGCGCCTTGATAACGGAAGTAATTCAGCATCTCTTCCGTGCGCACGCTGTCCGCGGGGACTTTTTCCCCGCGCAGGATGCGGGATCGCACCTGGGCGTAGGAGGAGGTGTCCACGTCCGCCGCGAAGGTGGAAAAAGGCGACGCAGTCACGGACTGAAAACCGTTTTCGTGGATGAAGGCATAACTGTCGCGGCTGAGCTCGGGCATGGGCAGGCCGGCGCCGGTCTTCATAGCATAGGGCATAGCAGTCGATGCAAACAGGTTCACGCCGGGCACTGCGTAGCCGTCCGCGACCTCTTCGACCTCGACCACGATGTCCTGATAGCGGTCATAAGCTGCCGCCTTATCGGAAAAGAGGATCGCCTGTGTGGTCTGGTCCGCGATGCCGGTCACCAGCAGGCCGTTCGCGGATTGAAAATCCCGTATCGCCTCCTCGGTTCCGGGTCCGTAGGTCCCGTCGGTCTCTGTGGTCGTGTAACCGAGCTCATAGAGCCTTGCCTGCAGCGCTGTCACGGCTTCACCGCTGTCCCCGGGCTGGAGCAGGGTGTGGTCAGCAGAATCTGCTGCGAGACAGGGCATATACGCCATCAGCACAGCGAGGACCAAAAACATACTTAGGTATCTTTTCATCGTTCTTCCGCCTTTCTGCCGGGTATCGGCTGTTTCGTTCGAATCTTTAGACGAAAGATAACGGAAAAAGTTCCGGGTGAATTGTAAACAGACCCAGAAGTTACACCAGACGGACGTTTTCTGTGCCCAAGAGTGCGTTCAGGTCGCGCAGCAGGCTGATATCGTCCTTGATCCACAGCGACTCCGGAGCGCGGAAGGTTTTGTTTTCTACCGGATCGTTCAGATAGACCGGGATCTTGCCCGGGTGGGCGGCCAGGATCCTTTCCGCTTCGGCCCGCTGGGGCGCACGGACGCGGATATAGAGCTTGCTGTAGATGGGTTCCTGCTTCATGAGCGGCTCGGCGGCTTCCACGATGATGCGGGGTTCCTCATCTTCTCGCACCGACAGGCGGCCGCTCAGGATCACGGGCTGGTCCTCCTGCAGCAGCGGCTGGAAAGTCCTGTAGACCTTCGGGAAGGCCATGCATTCGATCTGGCCGGTCAAGTCCTCCAGGGTCAGATAGCCCATCTGGTCGCCCTTTTTCGTGATCTTAGCGCTGGCCTGCACCAGCAGACCGCCAATGCGCACCTTTTTCCCGTCCATGTTCAGCCCGTTGCTCTCCTCGATCTCTTCGAGGATCGCGGCGGTATTGTCCGGCAGGCGCTTGAGGGCGGACTGGTATTTTTCGAGGGGATGGCCGCTCAAATATACGCCGGTCATCTCGCGCTCCTGGCGCAGCATCTCCTCGTAAGAGAAGGGCGGGACGTCCGGATAGTCATGCCGGGTCGCGGCGGAATTGCCAAAGGCACTGTCAAACAGGGAGAGCTGACCGGTGGAGCGCACCTTGCGCTGGCGGCTCTCGGCATCCAGCAGGGTATCATAGATCCCCAGCATCTGCGCGCGGTTGATCCCGGTATAGTCGAAGCACCCGGCCTTGATCAGCGACTCCAGGGCGCGCTTGTTCAGCTCGGGCCCGGCGCAGCGGCGGCAGAAGTCGATCAGGTCCGCAAAGCGGCCGTTGTTCTCCCGCTCGGCGATGAACTCCTCAATGCAGCGCTCCCCGACGTTTTTGATGCCCTTCAGCCCGAATCGGATGCAGGTCTTGTCATTGCCGTCTTTTTCGACGCTGAACCGGGACTGAGAATGGTTGATATCCGGCTTCAGCACCGGGATCTTCTTATCCCGGCAGGTCTGAATGTACGCGTTGGTCTTGACGGTGTTCCCGATGAAGGAGTTCATCATGGCCGCCATGAATTCTGCGGGGTAATAGTATTTGAGCCACGCGGTCTGCACGGCGACGACGCCGTAGGCGGCGGCATGGGATTTGTTGAAGGCATAGGACGCGAAAGCCGTCATCTCATCGAAAATGTGTTCAGCGACCTCCGCGGGCACCCCGCGGCTGACAGCGCCGGGCACATGATCTTCCTCAGAGCCGTAAACGAAGTACTTGCGCTCCTTGGCCATCACGTCGTGCTTTTTCTTGGCCATGGCGCGGCGCACCAGGTCGCTGCGGCCATAGGAATAACCGGCCAGATCGCGCACGATCTGCATGACCTGCTCCTGATAGACCATGCAGCCATAGGTGACCGAGAGGATCGGCTCCAGGAGCGGCGTCTCATAGTGTACGCTCGACGGGTCCTGTTTCCCGGAGATATATCTCGGGATGGAATCCATGGGCCCGGGACGGTAAAGGGAGATCGCAGCGATGATGTCTTCAAAGTTCTGTGGCTGCATGGAGGTCAGGAAGCTGCGCATGCCCGCGCTTTCCAGCTGGAACACGCCGTCGGTGTCGCCGCTTGAGATCATTTTGTACACGTTGGGGTCGTCCAGGGGGATATCCTCGGGTTTCATATTTCGCCCGTTTTTCCTGATCAGATTGAGCGTGTCCCGGATGACCGTCAGCGTGCGCAGGCCCAGAAAGTCCATTTTCAAAAGGCCCAGCTTTTCCACGATGCCCATGGGGTACTGGGTGGTCACGACGCCGTCGTTGGTCTGCAGCGGGATGTATTCGGTCAGGGGCTTGTTGGTGATCAGGATGCCGGCGGCGTGGGTGCTGGCATGGCGGGGCATGCCCTCCACCTGCAGCGCGATCTTATAGAGCCTCGAGACCCTGGGATCGGTCTCCACCAGCAGTTTCAGGTCCTTGCTCTGCTCCAGGGCCTTGTTCAGGGTCATGCCCAGGTCGTTGGGGATCGCCTTGGCGATGTTATCCGTCTCCTGATAGCTGTATCCGAGCACCCGGCCCACATCCCGCACGGCCGCGCGGGCGGCCATGGTGCCGAAGGTGATGATCTGGCTCACGTGATCCTGCCCATAGCGGCGGGCCACGTACTCGATTACTTCCTGACGCCGTTCGTAGCAGAAATCCACGTCGATATCGGGCATGGTCACGCGCTCGGGGTTCAGAAAGCGCTCAAACAGGAGCTGGTATTTGAGGGGATCCAGCTGCGTGATGCCCAGGGAATAGGCCACGATGCTGCCTGCGCCGCTGCCGCGCCCGGGACCCACCATGATGCCGTGCTCCCTGGCGTAGCGGATAAAGTCCCAGACGATCAGGAAATAATCCACATAGCCCATCTGGATGATGACGGAAAGCTCGTATTCCAGGCGGTCCTTCGCGTCCTGCCGGTCCGGCGCGTAACGCTGGCTCAAGCCCTCGGTGCAGAGACGCCTGAGCATCTGTTCCGCCGTTTCGCCGGTCTCAATGGGATAGCGGGGGAGGTGGATGGTCTTGAAGTCGAAGTTCAGCTGGCAGCGCTTGGCGATCTCCTCCGTGCGCTCGATAGCGTCCCCGAAGGCGGGGAACAGCTCGCGCATCTCCGCTTCGGATTTCACATAGAGCTGGTCTGTCTGCAGGCGCATCCGCTTATCGTCTTCCAGGGTCTTCCCGGTCTGGATGCACATCAGCACTTCCTGAGCCTCGCTGTCCTCCTGGGTCAGGTAATGGCAGTCGTTGGTCACCACCATGGGGATGCCCGTCTCCTCGGAAAGGCGCACGAGGCGGGGGAGCACGGTCTTTTCATCCGGCAGGCCGTGATCCATGAGCTCGATGTAGAAGTGGTCCTTGCCCATGATCTCGGACATGCGCAGGGCAAAGGCGCGCGCGTCCTCATATCTGCCGTCCAGCAGCGCCCGGCTCAGGTCGCCGGACAGGCAGGCCGACAGGGCGATCAGGCCTTCGTGGTGCTCTTCCAGGAGGGCGTAGTCGATGCGCGGCTTGTAATAGAAGCCTTCTGTAAAGGCCAGGCTGTCCAGCAGGCAAAGGTTGCGGTAGCCCGTTTCGTTTTCGCACAGGAGGATGAGATGCGCCATGCCGCGCTGCTGGACGAGCCGGTTTTCCGCGACGTACATTTCGCAGCCGATCACCGGATGGAGCCCCGCGTCCGTCATGGCGGACCAGAATTCCACCGCGCCGTACAGGACCCCGTGGTCGGTGATGGCGCAGGAATCCTGCCCGAGCTCTTTTAAGCGCGGGATCAGACGCTTGATCCTGCAGGCGCCGTCAAGCAGGCTGTATTCGCTGTGCAGATGTAAGTGAGCGAAAGCCATCTCGTTCTCCCTTAATCAGAAAGCAGGGGAGGATGATCCCTCCCCTGCCTGTGTACATGGAAGCTGCATTCAGACATGTCGGCCTGAGGGCTTCAACATTAGTATTCGACGACGGTGCCGATCTGCTGCTGGGCCTCGGCCACGATGCTGGCGATCACGTTATCCAGCAGGCCGTTCAGCTGTTCTTCGGTGATCCAATTCAGGGTCTCCTGATCCTTGAGCAGGCTGAAGGCCTGTTTTTCGGTCTGCAGCACCTGAGCGACCACGGGGGTCGTCTGGCCGTCGGTCAGCGCGATCTGCAGGTATTCGCTGCCGCTGTCGTCGGCGGCAATGGAGCATACGAGGTAAACCTTCTGGGTTTCGCCGTTCTGGGTCACCGCCATCTCGAAGGTGATGTGATCAGCATCTTCCTCGGCCTTCTGCACGGTAATCACCACGCCCTGGGCGCGAGCGGTAAAGACGCCGTCCTTGTACTGGATGAAGAGCACTTCCTGGCCCTGAGCGGTTGCGACGAAGGTGCCGTCCGCATACTCCATGCGGATGATCTCCTGGCCCTGCTGAGCCATGGTGACCAGGCAGTTGACGGGAGTGCCGAACATGTCGAGCTCGTAGGAGGCATTCATGGTCACAGCTTCCTGGCCATTCTGATAGACGACCACGGACTCGCTGAACTTATTGGGAGCCTCAAGCCAGGGAGAGGTCTTCTCAGCACTGATGGTGATCTCTTCCTTCATCTCGGTCTCGCCCTGCTTGGCAGTCAAGGTGAAGGAGCCATTCATGCCGTTTTCATTCACGTTGCCGCTGCCAAACAGCGCGGAAGCGGTGCCGCCGGGCATGGGCATATCGAAATCGAGGGTGAAATCGCCGGTGGTCTGATTGACGGTGATCACCTGCTTCCACTGTTTGACTATGTCCACGATCTGGCCGCGGGCGGACTGCCAGGCGGAAGCGACTTCTTCGGCGTTATACTCAGCGCCGAGCATGGGCAGGTAGCGCGCCAGGATGTCCTGGAAGGAGGCGTCGCTCAGCAGCTCGTCGATGACCTGCGCATAGACCTCGGAATAGTTTTCGGTGTCGAGGGAGACAGTCAGGACATCGCCTTCCTCGGTCTGCACGTAAGCGGGCTGCAGCTTTTCGGCCACCTTCTGGAACAGGCCCATCAGGGTCTGGACGTCAGTGGTCAGCTGCTGGGGATCGATGCCCAGCTGGGCAAGATAATCCATCGCCTTCTGGGGCAGGTTGTTGATGAAGTTCTGGATCGTCTCGGCCTTGAGGCCCATGATGCTGCCCTGATAGCTCAGGTAAGCGGCTTCATCGTCCACCTGCAGGGTCCCGATCTCCTGCTGATCCTGACCGGCCATCACGTTGATGACGCCTTCGTCGTTCATGCCGACCAGCAGCTGATAGGTCTGGTCCTGGACGTTCGCAGCCAGATAGAGATCCTTCTCCTGCAGGTTAAGGCCGTTCAGGAAGGCCATCAGGTGTTCAGAAAAATTGCTGTAAGTGACCGCTTCTGCCGGTTCTGCGAAGCTGACTGCGCTCATGGACAGGGTCATGGCCAGCGCGAGCACCAATGCAAGTATTTTTTTCATGTTCGTTTCCTTTCTGCCTGATCATCAGGCGCTTCATTCAGACTTTTATGGTCCGTTAACTGATTATAACACAGCGGTTCCCGTTACGCAATAAAATGTTCATGGATTTACAATCGATTTATCGTCAAATGTTGCGAAAAAAGCATAGGCGGAATATCAGGCGATATACCGTGTTTTCCTTGACAAATGCCTTGCTTATGTTATAATCACTCCGGTGAAAAGCAAGGCGCTGTCTTGCGGTTCATTAGTCTATTCCCCAAACAGCCGTTAAGACGGCGTGTATACAGAAAGGATGAATTCCCATGGCTTATCTGGAGATTGAACAGGTAATCGGCCGCGAGATCCTCGACTCCCGCGGAAACCCCACCGTTGAAGCGGAAGTGACCCTGATCGACGGCACTGTTGGCCGCGGCATGGCCCCCAGCGGCGCCTCCACCGGCGAATTTGAAGCGCTTGAACTCCGCGATGGCGACAAGAGCCGTTACCTCGGCAAGGGCGTCACCAAAGCGGTCGAAAACATCAATACCATCATCAACAACACCCTGATCGGCATGGATGCCTCTGACATCTACGCGGTCGACGCCGCGATGATCAAAGCGGACGGCACCAAGGACAAGTCCAACCTCGGCGCCAACGCCATCCTGGCCGTTTCCATCGCCTGCGCACGTGCTGCGGCCACCAGCCTGGATATCCCGCTGTACCGCTTCCTGGGCGGCATCAATGCCAACCGCCTGCCCGTCCCGATGATGAACATCCTGAACGGCGGCGCCCATGCGACCAACACTGTGGATACGCAGGAATTCATGATCATGCCCGTCGGCGCTCCTTCCTTCAAGGAAGCGCTCCGCTGGTGCGCGGAAGTCTTCCACGCCCTGGCCGCGATCCTGAAGAAGAAGGGCCTCGCCACCTCCGTGGGCGATGAGGGCGGCTTTGCCCCCAACCTGTCCTCCGATGAAGAGACCATCGAGACCATTCTGGACGCCATCCGCAAGGCCGGCTATGTGCCCGGCAAGGACTTCATGCTCGCCATGGACGCCGCTTCCTCCGAATGGAAGAGCGAAAAGGGCAAGGGCTTCTACAAGCTGCCCAAGGCCGGCACCGAATACACCAGCGCAGAGCTGATCGCACACTGGAAGAGCCTGGTCGAGAAGTACCCGATCATCTCCATCGAAGACGGCCTGGATGAGGAAGACTGGGAAGGATGGCAGCAGATGACCAAGGAGCTGGGCGACAAGGTCCAGCTGGTGGGCGATGACCTGTTCGTCACCAACACCGAGCGCCTGTCCAAGGGCATCAGCCTGGGCGCCGGCAACGCGATCCTGATCAAGCTGAATCAGATCGGTTCCGTGTCCGAGACCCTGGAAGCCATCAAGATGGCGCACAAGGCCGGCTACACCGCCGTCACCTCCCACCGCTCCGGTGAGACGGAAGACACCACCATCGCTGACCTGGCGGTCGCCCTCAACACCTGCCAGATCAAGACCGGCGCTCCTTCCCGCACCGAGCGTGTCGCGAAGTACAACCAGCTCCTCCGCATCGAGGAAGAACTGGGCGGCAGCGCCTGCTATCCCGGAAAGAAAGCCTTCAACGTCAAGTAATTCCGGTCATAAAAGAACACGCAGTCAGTCACTGAGGCTGGCTGCGTGTTCTTTTGTATCGCTGATCAAAGTTTGTTTTGGGGTTCCGTCTGAAAGACGTTGGAATAGAGATAATCGTGCTTTGGTACGATCTCATATCGGTCGAACAGCTGCCCGCAGGTGATGAAACCGAAGCCTCTCTTCTTGAGCTCGGGGATGACCGTTTTTAACGCGGTGACGGTGTTGTCGTTGCCGGTCATGTCGTGCAGGAGGAAGATCTCTCCGTCCTTCGCATTGTCCAGCATGATCTCGATTCGCTCCTCCACCGTCGTTTCGGGCATCCAGTCCTTGCAGCCCGTGCCGCTGATGAAGGTGAGGCCGATCTCGTTAAAAAGCGTACGGCTCACGTCGATATAGGGCGGGCGAAAAAAGCGCGGCGGGCGTCCCGTGATGTCCACGATCATTTGCGTGCAGTGATCGACCTCCAGGCGGATCTGGTCAGGCGTCATCCCGGCCATCATGCTGTGGGTCGTCGAGTGGTTTTCGATCTCGCAGCCCAGACTAAGCGCGCGTCGGACGACTGCGGCGGAATCCGGATCGATCCGGTCGGCGATCAGGAAAAAGGAAGCGGAAATGCCGTGCTCCTCCAACAGATCGAGTACCTGGGGCGTCGTGACCGTGTTCGGCCCGTCGTCAAAGGTCAGTGAGATCAGCTTCATAGGTATACCTCGTCTGTGACGCTCGTCACACTTCCCGGATGATGCGCTTCATGTCCGCCCACTTGCTTTCCATGTCGCGGGTCAGGACCATCTGGGTCCTGGCACGGTCCAGGTTGTGCTCGGGCCGGGCGATATGGAAATAAGTGTCGCCCTGCAGATAATCCGTCAGGAAGCGGATGCCGTTTTCTATGGTCATCAGCCGCGCCCCTTCGGGCAGCGTCTCCCGTTCCCGCTCAGTCAGGCTCTCCCCGCAGACCGAGAGGAAGCCCTCGGTAAACGCGCGGTACAGCTCCAGCGACATGCGCACCTTGCTCAAGTCGCGCTCATCCTCCGTCGCCTCGGACGCGCCGAAGCGGATCGCGTCGCCGAAATCATAGGCCGCCAGGCCGGGCATCACCGTATCCAGATCGACGATGCACAGGGGTTCCCGCGTCTTTTCATCCAGCATGACGTTGTTGAGCTTGGTGTCGTTGTGGGTCACGCGCAGCGGCAGCTGACCGGAGGCCAGCAGGCCGGTCAGCTCCCCGGCGGAAGCTTCGCGTTCCAGGAAGAAGGCGATCTCCTCCTTCACCTGGGAAGCCCGGTTCATACAGTCCTGCTCGATGGCGCGGTGCAGGGCCTCATAGCGCCTGGGCGTGTGGTGGAAGTTGGGGATGACTTCCGTCAGCTCTTCCGCCGGGAAATCCGCCAGCTGGCGCTGGAAGGTGCCGAAGGCTTTTCCGGACTGGCGGAAATCCTCAACGCTCTCCGCCTGGTCCAGGCAGATGCTGCCGTTAACATATTCATACACGCGCCACAGTTGGTTGCCATCCTCCAGGATATACATTTGGCCGTCCACCGTGGGCACCAGCTCGAGCACCTGGCGCGGGTCCTGGACCTTCTTGCGGATGTGCTCGGTGACCATGATCACATTACGCATCAGCCCGCGGGCATCGGGGAAGGTGTGGGTATTCACATTCTGCAGGACATACAGATGGGGCTGGTTCGTGACGACCAGATAGGTCCGGTTGATGTGCCCGGACCCGAATTCGATGCATCCGATCGGGGTCCCCTGTAGTTTGAAGCGCGCAACGATATCAAGCATTTATTGTACCTCCGGCATCTGATCATGAACAAAACGGTCGAACGCGTCCTGAGCCTCCCGCGCCAGGGCACTCATGCGCTCGGGAATGACTTTGCAGACCTGGCGGTCATAGGTGTAGAGTCCGTTGATCTCGTTTTCCACGTCTGTCAGCTGCGTATAGATCACGCCGTTCAGGCCCTTTGCGATGGAGGGCAGCACCATTTCTCGGAAAAGGGTCTCGATGCAGTCGGTCAGCTCAGCGGGGGAGCTTGTCTTGCCGTATCCGTAGGTCTCCTGCTGATTATCCGGACGCACATCATAGGTATAGCCGCCGCATTCGGTCAAAAGCAGCGGGCGGTCATGCCTCACGAGGACCTCGTTGCGAAAGTAGATGTGCTCCGTGTCGATATCCGTCTCGTAGCCCTTGAACCACCCGGAATAGGAGAGGTACAGCCGGGAAGGATCCCGGCGCTTCAGCATCCGGTAGATGCGGCTGGTGTCATACTGGCCCCAGCCCTCATTGAAGATGGTATAGGCGATCACACAGGGATGGCCGGCAAGATGGTCCTGGATGCCGCGGCAGTGGGCTTCAAAAAAAGCTTTCCGCTTCCTGCCGCCCGGCACGAAGTCCGGCCTGCGCTTGAAGCCCAGGTTGGGCAGCACGGTATCGATCACGTAATGGTAGGGCCCGGCGTTCACCATGTCCTGGATCACCAGCATGCCCAGGCGGTCGCACGCCTCATAGAAGGTTTCCGGCTCGACCTTGATATGCTTGCGCAGCGTGTTGTAGCCCAGAGATTTGGCGTGAAGGATATCGCGCTCATAGGTCTCCTCATCGCCGGGGAGGAAGAGGCCGTCCGGATGGTAGCCCTGATCCAGCAACCCGTTCAGGAAAACAGGCTGCCCGTTCAGGGCGATGACCGGGCCGCCGTGAACGTCGTTCATGACAGATACGGTCCGCAGCGCAAAGTAGCTGGTGACACGATCCTGGCCAAACTGTACGGCAAAATGATACAGATGCGGGGACGCGGGGTTCCACAGCTGCGGATCGGGGATGGGGATCCGGACCGCTTCTCCGACCGTGACCGTCTTCGCATCGAGGCCGTCGATCAGGACTTTGGCTTCGCCGGAAGCTGTATTCGTTTCGACGGTCAGCGTCACGCTGTCCAGGTCCGCGCTGATCCTGAGATTTGTCACGTACTGTTCGGGCACCTGCTCCAGCCATACGCTCTGCCAGATGCCGGAGACCGGGGTGTACCACATGCCGTGAGGGCGCTTGGTCTGTTTCCCATAGGGGTAGATATGAGACAGCCTGTCCTCGGCTTTGACCCTCAATTCGTTGCTCCCGGGACGAAGCAGCGGCGTGATGTCGGCTTCAAAGGGGAGGTATCCGCCCTCGTGAGCGCAGACGAAGCGGTCATTCAGATAGACCTGAGCGGTCTGATCGACCGCGCCAAAATGCAAAAGGACATGGCAGCCGTCCTGCAGGAAGCTCTCCGGCAGCTCAAAAGCCTTCTGGTAGGTGAGCTGTTCGGGCACCTCGCACTTCCAGCCAGATAACGGGGCCTGCGGGGGATAGGGCACCTGAATGGGCTGCCCGTTCAGCGACCATTCGCCGTCCAGTGGATAATAGCTGTCCCGCTTCATGAGCGGGCGAGGATATGCTTTACTCATCGCATTCAGTCTCCGGATCGTCACCGGCCCGGTAGGGGACGATGGCAGCAGGCGTGATCTCGCTGGCGGGATCGGTGTGGATGTGCTGGTCGTCAAAGAAGATATGCGCGCCGAACTGCTCCAGGATCTCCCGCTTGCGCACGCCACCCAGGAAGAAGGCTTCGTCCACGCGCACGTTCCAGTAGCGCAGCGTCTTGATCGCGCGCTCGTGCGCGGGAGCGCTGCGGGAGGTGACCAGGGCCGTGCGGATCGGCGCGTGCTCCCGGTCGGGGAACATGGTCTGGAGGTTGGAAAGCGTCATCAGGAAATTGGCGAAGGGGCCCTTGGAGAGCGGTTCATCGGCGTGCTCGCGCTCATGGGTCTGGAAGGCCTCGATGCCGTCGTGCTGGAAGATGCGCTCCGCTTCCGCGCCGAAAAGCACCGCGTCGCCGTCAAAGGCGATGCGGATCTGGCTGATATGCTCATCGCCGCTTCTCTGGTTGGAACCGGTCAGGAGCACACCGGCGGCGATGCCCGCGTTGATAGCGTCCTGCACGTCAGGCTCATAGGCCGAAAGGAAAAGGTCCGTGCGGAAAGCCTTCAGGTAGGGGGAGACGGGCGCGCCGCTGGTGAGGGCTGCGCGGCTGATGTCCAGGCCGTAATGGGCGATGGACCGGAAGATGCGCAGGCTGGTGTCTGGGCTGTTTCGCGACATGATGATCACTTCCACTAGCCGGTGGTCGGTCGACAGCTCGTTCAGCTTCAGGAAAGCGCGGATCAGGGGAAAGGCGACGCCCTTTTTCAGGATCTCGCCTTCGTTTTCCATCTGGTAATGGACATACTCGTTGAGGCCGCGTTCTTCAAAAATGCGGTTTTCCTCCTCCAGGTCGAACAGAGCGCGGGAGGAGATGCCAATGACGAGAGGCTGAGTCAAATCATACGCCATATGATTCACCTATTATGATTGCTGTTTTGTGATGAGCCAGTGCTCCATAAAGCCCAGGCACACGAGGCCCAGCACCATCACGCCGTAGTAGATCACCGGGCTCATATCCACAAAGATCTTGCCGCCGGCGGCGAATTCAACGGCTACGAATACCCCTGCCCACAATAGTCCCGCAATCGCGGGCCAGAAGCGACGTTTTTCCTGTTTGGCCCCAATGCCGAGGATGATCAGGATCACTTCCACCAGGATCATGCACAGCAGCTGCTCGGCGCGGATGAACTGACTCCACATCAGGCTCTGATTGCGCAGGCTTTCACAGAAGACCTGGGGCAGGCAGAGGTAAAAGACGGTGCGCATAAAGCGGTGCGCCCTGAACTTGAGCAGGGAGGCCAGGAAAACACCGAGATAGATGGTCCCGCTGATCATGAAAACCGCCTGGTACCATTCGCCCCACTCATTGGAGACGGACAGCGGGAAGAACTGCAGCGCCTCGTTGTCCACATAGTTCCCGGCGCAGATGGTGCCGAGGAAGTACTCGCCGAATCGGGCCATGGCGGCCATCAGCGCGCCGATCGGTGCATAGGCGTAGAGAGTTTCGCCCGCCTGATTGCCGGTGCACTTGCCGGCGATCAGCGCGCCTAGTACAACGCCGACGGCGCCGACCATAAAGCTAGTCAGCCCCATATCTCCACTCAGCAGGGTCTCGGTGAGGCCGCTGCCGATGGCATAGTCAGGCTGGATGATGATGTAGCCCAGCCGCGCACACACGGCGCCCAGTACGGTGCCAAACACCAGGGTCAACGCCGCCAGGAGGCCGCGCTTTTTCAGGCCTTTGGAGGTCAGCAGATGCAGTCCCGAGCAGATCAGGGCGCTGCCGAACATCCAGATGATGTAAGAACGATTAATCAAAACTAAAGCACCTTCATTTCTGATATGCGCTGGCAAAGTAGATGCAGTCGGATACCGGACGGGGGCTCTTGTCCTGGGTCTGGTTCACTTTGGCATTCAGGAAAATGATCTGGGCGCTCAGACCGCCGTCAAACATATAGGCTGTCTGCACACCGCCCATCTCCAGGACCATCTTGGCAAAATCCTGCACGCTCAGGCCGAAATCGGCGCAGGCCACGATGCGGTACTCCAGCGGCCCGATCTGGCACAGGCAGATGCGCTGGGCACGGTTCCAGGACTGGCTCTTGGGAGGATGCACGACGGACTTGGGGTGAGCCTCCACGATCTTGCCATTCAGGATGATGCAGGGGCCGAATTCGAAGCCCTGGAGGATCTTCTTGCCGTTGATCTCAGTCAGCTGCTCATGGGTCACGGGCGTCGCGGGCTGCTTTTTGCCGAGGGTTTCTTCAGTGTCGCGGTTGCCGGCCAGGATCACGTGGAGATCACCGTCCTCGTCGATCAAAAGCAGGTCGCGAAGGGTTTCCGTGACCTCGCGGAACATGACGCCCTGGCGGAGCACCAGAGAGCCGGCATGATCCCCGTAATAGTCGCCGTTCATGCACACGACCGCGTTGGTGCGCCTGGACATCACGGCCACAGGCACTTTTTGACGGGTCTTGAAGCCGTTGGCCCCGCCGGCGGCGGATTCGGTGCGCAGCTGAGAGGCGTCCGCGATCTTGATGTCCACTCTGTAAAAAGTGCAGTCGTACTTGGTATTATCGCCATAGGTGCGTTCCACATGGATGGAGGGATCGTCATAGGTCATTTTGCCGGGTTCATATTTTTCAAGCGGGACCATGCCGCCGGTAAAATCGATCGGCAGGTCCACGAGCGTATCGCCCAGGGCAGAGAAGGGAAAGATCAGCACCAGCAGAAGCGCAAGCGCCATCCGCAGCTTCATCAGTTTCATAGAAAAACTCCTTTACCTCGGTATTTCGAGTCCAACATTAAAATATTACCATATTTCAAACGGACGGTAAATAGTTTTTTCGTGTTTCATCTTGCCAATTCCATAAGCGGCTGCAATCGGTAGAAGATACCGGTGCATGGTGAAACGGGGCAATGGAATTTGTGCCATTTTCGTCAATATCACCCACAGCAAAATGTATTGAAACAGATCATACACTAATCACGTCTCACAATCTGTGAAAGCAACGTGCCTGCAGAAGATAGATCGATGATCCTGTGTGCCGGAGCAGAAGCTTGAGCCGGATAGAAGGCTGTTCAGATACGATCACGAAGATGCAACAAATTTCCATATTGTTTCAACCAATCATTCTGTACATTTGCTGCTCTGTAAAGTAAAATATACAGGAAATCAAACATGAATGCGATGAAAAGAGAAGACCCACGTTGACCGGCACAGGAGAATGACGCATGGTTATTCTGACATTGAATTGCGGGAGCTCATCTGTCAAGTTCCAGCTGTATGGCTGGGAAGAAAAGAAAGTGCTTGCGGTAGGCAAGGTCGAAAGGATCGGCCTTGATCAGCCTGCCATCGTGTGCAGAGGGCTCGACAGACCGGTATACACTGCGAAAACGAACGCGCCGGATCACCGGGAGGCCATCAAGAAGATCTTTGACATCCTGACAGATTCGGCATACGGCGTTTTGTACAGCCTGGAACAGATCGACGCGGTGGGCCACAGGGTGCTGCACGGGGGAGAGCGGATCAAAAAGTCGGTCATCGTGACGCCTGAGATCCTTGCGCAGCTGAAGGAGCTGATCCCTCTGGGGCCAGTGCATATGCCCGCGAATATCATGGGCATCGAAGTCTGCCGGCGCCTTTTGCCCCATGCGTTCCAGGCAGTCATCCCGGATACGGCCTGGCACCAGACGCTGGAGGAGGCCGCATATCTTTATACCCTGCCCTATGAATGGTATGAGAAATACGGCATCCGGCGGTACGGCTTTCACGGCACGAGCTACATTTACTGCGCGCGGCGCGCCGCGGTGCTGCTGGGCAAGAAGCCGGAGGAATGCAACCTGATCATCTGCCATGTGGGCAACGGGGCTTCCATCTGCGCGGTCAGAAACGGGAAAAGCGAGGATACGTCCATGGGCTTCACTCCCTTGGAAGGCATCGTGATGGGGACCCGGGCCGGGGATATGGATCCGGCCATCGTGACCTACATGCAGGAAAAGCTGGGCAAATCTCCCCGGGAAATGAACGACATCCTCAACAATGAGAGCGGGTTGCTGGGCATCTGCGGGCTCGGAGGCGACCGGAGGGATATCCAGGCTGCCATCGCAAAAGGGGACCAGCGGGCGCAGCTGGCGGCGGATATGGAGTGCCACAGGCTGAAGAAATACATCGGCGCGTACCGTGCCCTGCTGGGGAAGGTAGACGCGCTGGTGTTTACGGCGGGCGTTGGTGAGGAGATCACTCCCATCCGGGAAGGGGCCTGCAAGGGGCTCGAAGACATCGGCATCTGCATGGACTATGAGAAGAACAAGGCGGCCCGGTGCAGGAACGCCGAATCCTGTATCTCCACCGAAGACAGCCCGATCAAGATTTTCGTGATCCCCACCAACGAGGAGCTGGTGATGACGGAGGACGTGCACGCGCTGTGCGAGGGCAATTATTCGGACAGCGGCATGCACTACACCTTTGAGGAACCGGACTTTATCGACAGCGCCCGGTTCAGCGCGATGCAGCAGGATTTCAAGGAGCATCCTGAATGGAAAAAGGTCCTGGCGATACCGCCCAAGGCAAAGTCGGACCTGTACGGTACGATATAACGACTGCGGATGGGAGGCGGATATCGGCAGTATCAGCGCGGCATAATAGAAAGTAAGGAAGCGAGGGATGTCTGTGAGCAAAAGAATTCTGGCTGACGAAGGAAAACCTTATTCTAAAGCAAGAAAAATCGGAAATGTACTCAAAAACTGGATTACCAATCCCTATAACGTCATCGTGCTGATCTCGATCATACTGCTTTTCGCGCTGGTGGTCTCACCCCTGCTCGATATGATCGTGACCACCTTCAAGGTGGGGCCCAAGGACGCGTCCAGGGCCAAGGCGCCGGTGGGGGAACTGACGCTGTACTACTGGCAAAGGCTTTTCAACAGCATGATCTCCAAGAATATGCTGTACAAGCCGCTGGGACACTCGCTGCTGATCGCAGCCTGCGTCGCGTCCCTGAGCGTGGTGCTGGGCGGCGTATTCGCCTGGCTCATGGTCAGGAGCGACATCCCGGGCAAGAAATGGTTCTCCCTGGGGATCGTCATTCCGTACATGATCCCATCCTGGATCCAGGCCATGGCGTGGATCGCCATTTTTAAGACGCCGGCTATCGGCGGCAACCCGGGCTTTCTATCCTACCTGAATATCGTGCCCCCAGACTGGCTGTCCTACGGGCCGGTGGCGATCATCATCGTGCTGACCATCCACTATTACGCCTACGCCTATATCCTGATCTCCGGCGCGCTGAGCTCGATCAACTCCGAAATGGAGGAGATGGGCGAGATGCTCGGCGCTTCCAAGATGCTGATCCTGCGCAAGATCACCTTCCCGCTGGTCATGCCGGCGGCGCTGTCGGCGTTCATCCTGATCTTCTCCAAGAGCATCGGCACCTTCAGCGTTCCCGCTTATCTGGGCCTGAAGGTGGGCTACTACACGATATCCACCATGCTGTATAACATGATCGGTCAGCAGCAGACGGCGATCGCCTACGGCATCTCCCTGATCCTGATCTCCATTGCGGCGATCCTGATCCTGGCCAACCAGCTGATTATCGGCAAGAGAAAGAGCTTTGCAACGATCGGCGGCAAGGGAACCAGAAGCAACCCCATCCCGCTGGGCAAATCCAAGGCCCCGATCTGCGTCGTGCTGGTCGTGTTTATCCTGACCTGCGTGCTGATGCCGATGGTGCTCCTGTTCATCCAGAGCCTGATGCTGAAGCTGGGCGATTTCAGCCTGAGCAACCTGACGCTGCACTACTGGATCGGAGAGGGCATATCCGATATCTATTCCGGCTATCCGGGCATCTTTAGGAATCCCATGTTCTACAAGTGCCTGGCCAATTCGTTCAAGATCGTCATCGTGGCGTCCATCCTGGCGACGCTCACCGGCCAGATCATCGGCTACATCGTCTCGAGAGGCAGGGGCACCTTCAGCGGGCACCTGGTGGAGCAGCTGGCCTTTATTCCTTACCTGATCCCCTCCATCGCCTTCGGCGCCATGTACCTGTCGCTGTTCTCGGTCGAGAAGTCCGTGACCATATTCGGGCAGAAGATCGTGCTCTTCCCGGCGCTTTACGGCACCTATGCGCTGCTCTTCCTGGTGTCGATCGTCAAAAACATGCCGTTCTCCAGCCGCTCCGGCTCCGCGAACATGCTGCAGATCTCTACGGAGCTGGAGGAAGCGGGCAGGATCAAGGGCGCGGGCTTCATGTACCGGCTCAGGAAGATCATCCTTCCTCTTTCCAGAAGCGGCTTCCTGAGCGGGTTCCTGCTCATCTTCGTGGCGGTCTTTAAGGAACTGGACCTGATCGTTCTGCTGGTCTCGCCGGAAACGCAGACGCTCCCGTTCCTGACCTACAGCTTTATGAACAACAATTATGAGCAGCTGGCCGACGCCTCCGCTGTGCTGATGTTCCTGATCGTATTCTTCGTGTACTGGTTCTCCAGCAAGATCTTCAAGACTGACCTGACCAAGAGCATGTAACGACGGTAACTGCAAGTAACGTGCAAGGAGTGCTGATAATGAGCAGAATAGAATTGAAGCATATCGATAAGTATTACGGCAAGAATCACGTCCTCAAGGATATCAACCTCGTCGCGGAGGACGGCGACTTTCTTACACTGCTGGGACCGTCCGGATGCGGAAAGACGACGACCCTGAGGGTCGTGGCCGGCCTTGAAAACCCGCAGGGCGGCGATATCTTCCTGGACGGAAAGAATATCGTCAATGCCAAGGAGAACTACTTCGAGGAGCCCGGCAAGCGCGGCATGGACCTGGTGTTCCAGTCCTACGCGCTGTGGCCCCACATGACGGTCTATGATAACGTCGCCTTCGGCCTGGTGGTCAAAAAAACGCCGAAGGACGAGATCCGCTCCAAGGTCATGAATGCGCTGGAGCGCATGAGGATCGCAGAATACGCGAAGCGCTATCCCTCAGAGCTGTCCGGCGGTCAGCAGCAGCGCGTGGCCATCGCCCGATCCATCGTGTCCAATTCCAAGATCCTGCTTTTGGACGAGCCGCTTTCCAACCTGGACGCCAAGCTGAGGATCGAGATGCGGTCCGAGATCAAACGCCTGCACCACGATCTGGGGACCACGATACTGTATGTGACCCACGACCAGGTCGAAGCCCTCACCATGTCCACGAAGATCGCGATCTTCTTTGACGGGTGTCTGGAGCAGGTGGCCCCGCCGATGGAGCTTTACCAGAACCCCGCCTCGCTGAAGGTGGCGGATTTCATCGGCAACCCGAAGATCAACTTCATCGACGCGACGGCGAAGAAGAACGCCGAAGGCACCATCACGGTGACTTCCCCGATGGGCACCTTCGAGGCGAAGAAGGAGCTGCTGGTCGGCATCGACGAGCTGCCCGGACAGTTCGACGCCATCCTGGGCATCCGGCCGGAGAAACTGACTATCCAGACGGAGCCGGCGGACGACGCCATCAAGGGGACCGTCTATTCGGTGCAGCCGGCCGGATCGGAGACGATCATCACCCTGAAGATCGGCGACAGCACCATTTTGGTCAAGGACCTGGGCATCAAGAACTTCGATATGGACCAGACGGTATATGTCCGCTACAGCCATGAGAAGGCCAACGTTTTCCATAAGGAAAGCGGCAAGCTGATCAAGAAGGTCATCCTCGACTGATGATACTTGAGCAGCACTTTCAACCAGTTTTCAGTAGATGTCGTTCGGATCCTGAGGGGGTCCGCAACACATAAAAAAAGAAAAGGAGAAAGGAACATGAAGAACATCAAAGTCTTGGCACTGGCGCTCGCCGCAGTAATGCTGCTGGCAACCCTGTCCGGCGCGGCCTTCGCCGAAGGCGACCGCAGCTGGGCGGAAGCAAACGGGATCTACAGAACCGACGAGACCGTAGAAGAGCTCTATGAGCAGGCGAAAAAAGAGGGCGAAGTGAACATTTACGGCTGCACCGGCCGTATCGAAGACTTCATCCCCGACTTTGAAGCCGCTTATCCCGGCGTCAAAGTCAACTTCTACGACCTGGGCATCAACGAGATGCTGGAGAAGTTCACCAGAGAGCATGCGGCCGGCATCTACACGGCGGACGTGCTGCAGCTCAAGGAGCAGACCGGTTCCATCCAGAAAGAATACATCCAGAGCGGCCTGCTGTACAACTATCATCCGGATGATATCTTCCACAACATCATCGATCCCGAGTTCCTGGCTGTGACCCCGTTCACCATCGAGCTGGACTGGTGGTCCTACAATACCGATCTTTATTCTGACCTGCCCATCTCTTCCTGGTGGGATGTCACCAAGCCCGAATGGGCCGGAAAATTCATTTTCCTGGATCCCAACGGTGAGCCCGATCTGCCCGTTCTGTTTGCCTGCATGATTCAGAACGCCGATATGATGGCGGCTGAGTATGAGAAGGTCTTCGGCGAGCCCATCGTCCTGGCGGATGACGAGCCGAACGCCGGCTATGCCTGGATCAAGAGAATGGCCCAGAACCACCCGATCATCGAGACCAAGAACGGCAACATCGTCAAGGACGTCGGCGGCGCTCCGAACATGAAGGAAGCCCCCATCGGCTACGGCGTTTCCTCCAAGCTGAGGGAGAGGGATAAGCAGGACTTCCGCCTGGGCGTCAACCCGGCCAAGTTCGAAACCCCGACCACCGCCGTCTCCTTCATGGTCGCCCAGATCGCGGATCACGCTCCCCACGTTGCGGCTGCTAAGCTGTTCGTGCGCTTCATCTGCGGTGAAGCGGATCACAACGGCCCCGGCATCGTGCCCTTCATGACCGCCGGTTCCTACTCCGTGTTCCCGGATGCCGTCAACACCGCGGAAATGCCCGCCTATGACGATATCCCGAAGTTCAAGACCGACTTCGACTTCTGGTATGAGAACTATCAGGACATCAGCGACTACTGGATCTCTGTGCAGCCCTAAAAAGCTCGCATAAAACGTGCGCTGCGTGCCCTGGTGCAAAACGGGGCACGCAGCGCGACAGACCTATATTCATTCCGCATCGAAGCATGATCAGCCAGGGCCTTATTCTTATGAGGCCCTGACTTTTAGGAGAAGATAAGATGAATCTTGAAGAAAAAACGTTATCGTCCCAGGAGCTCTACAGGAGCAAATCCTACTCGTTCACCGTGGATAAGGTGCAGGTCCCGGACGGGTGCGAGCGCGTCAGGGAAGTTTTTCATCACCCGGGCGCCGTGGCGGTGCTGGCGGTCAACAATAAGGGGCAGGCTGCCATTGTCAGGCAGTACCGTTACCCGGTCAAGCAGGTGCTGACGGAGATCCCTGCCGGGAAAACGGATAAGGACCCCAACGAGACGATCCTTCAGGCGGCACAGCGGGAGCTGAGGGAAGAGACGGGCTGCACCGCGGAGGTCTTTGTGCACCTGGGGGATATCCTGACCAGCCCCGGGGTCATGACCGAAGTGATCCACCTGTTTTTCGCGAAGGGCCTGAAAACCGGGAGACAGGACCTCGATGAAGACGAGTTCCTGGAGGACGGTTGGATGGATATCGAAGAGCTCCGCGCGGGGATCGCTTCCGGAGAGATCCAGGACGCCAAGACGATCATCGCGGTCCATCTGGCCACACTTAAAGGATTGATCTGATGCGCTATTCGGCAAGGTTCTCCTATGCTTTCATGCTCAGTTTGCTCTTTCTGGTGGTGGAGATTGCCTCGGCGCTCCTGCTGGTTGCGCCGCTCCATCGTTTGCTGGAAGGAACAGGCCTTGTTGCGGAGAATTATCTATCAGGGCTGATCATCGCACTCCTGCCCATCGCGCTGGGGGCCGCCTTCTTGCTGTTCATCAAGGACAGGCTGCTGGTCCCCTGCGCCTTTGCGCTGTTTTTTTGCTTTACCGCCATCATCATCGTGCTCTGCCTGATCAGGCAGGAGCATGAGCTCATTCTGACATTCTTTCTGCCCACGCTCGGGGTCTGCTCCGTACTGGGAAATCTGGTATTCTGGGGAATCTATCATGCAGGAAAAAAACAAAAACGCTGAGCTGAAACCGTTTAAAGACTCGTTTAAAAACGATTTCGCGGTCATCAATTCCCTGACGGTTTACAGATCGGGCAAGCAGAGGTGCGCGCCCGGCTTTTGCAGGTATAACCGGATCTATGATTTTTATATCCTGCATTATGTGACCAAGGGGAAGGGGACCTATACGATCAACGGCCGCACATATTACGTGTGCGCTGGCGACGCGTTTTTGATCTATCCCGGGGTATCTATCAGCAAGGAGACGGATCCCGAGGACCTGTGGGAATACTGCTGGGTCGGCTTTAACGGGATGGACGCGCAGATCCTGCTGAACATGACCCAGTTTACCCCGGACAATGCCGTGATCAGATATGACCACCCGGAGATCGCGCGGAGGATCGAAGATATCCATGAGCACCGCGGGCACCAGCTGTGCTCCAGCATCCGCATGACAGCGATGCTCTATGAACTCTTTGCCTATCTGATCGAAGTGGGTCAGAATATCCAGGCAGGAACGCATATCAATGACAAGTACGTATCCGCCGCCTGCGACTATATCGGGAAGACGTACAGCAATAAGAACCTGACCGTGGAGATGGTCGCGGACTATCTGAACGTCTCCAGGAGCTGCCTGTTCCGCGCCTTTAAGGATGTGCTCAACAAGTCTCCCATGATGTACCTGAAAGAGACTCGGATCCGGGAGGCGTGCGTGCTGCTTCAAATGACCAACTTCTCTGTTTCCGAGGTCGCGGATAAGACGGGCTATGCGGACGCTCTGTATTTTTCAAAGGTGTTCCGCAGCCTGGTGGGCAAAACGCCCACGGAGTTCAGAAAGAAACCGGAGATCCCCGTTCACATGAAGAATACCGACTTTGATATTCGTAATCCCGCGGCTCCTCTGGCGGCAGAACCGGAAGAAGCCTGAGAAGCACCCGATATATCTGCAAATTGTAATGGCCAGCAGGGCATTTATCGCCTGCTGGCTATTTTTCAGTCTGCCAAATCACTTGCAGCGATTATTTCAGCTTTCCGTATTGCTCATCATCCACGGGCTCGAGCCATTCGGCCTTTCCATCCTTCCCGGGCACCTCGATGGCCAGGTGCTGGAACCAGCTGTCTGCGGCGGCCCCGTGCCAATGCTTGACGCCCTCGGGGATGTTCACCACGTCGCCGGGATGAAGCTCGCGGGCTTCCTTGCCCCATTCCTGATACCAGCCGCGGCCGCTGACGCAGATCAGCATCTGCCCGCCGCCTTCGCTGGCGTGATGGATGTGCCAGTTGTTCCGGCATCCCGGCTCAAAGGTGACGTTGAAGACCGGCACCTGCTCAGTGGAGAGCGGAGCCAGATAGCTCTGGCCGATGAAATACTGCGCGTAAGCGTCGTTCTTCTGCCCGACAGGGAATACGGACAGGTTGGAGGGCACGCCGTCCAGCTCGCTTTCCTCATCGCCGTACACTTCCTGGATCAGCGGGAAGGTGCTCCAGGCCTTGGGCCAGCCGCAGTAGAAGGCCAGCTGGGTCACGAGCTCCACCGCTTCCTGCTTCGTGATGCCATGATCTTTGCCGATGGCCAGATGCGCCTTCAGCTGCGGATAGAGGCCCGCGGAGAACAGGGCGGCAATGGTGATCATGCTGCGGTCGCGGGGAGAAAGCTCCTTTTCCCGGGACCAGACTTCCCCGAAAAGTACGTCGTCGTTCAGCTCGGCGAATTTGGGAGCGAGCTTGCCAAGATTGTCTCTGCCTGCAGTTTGTTTCTTTGCCATGATTATGAACACCTCTTTGATTGATTTGTCGGTATGCCTTGGGAATCGAGCGACACCTGTTCGTGCTGCTCCAGGTGTAACTTTATTTCGTTGTTTCAGGGCTCAATACCCAGGCCCTTGGCCCAATTGACCAGGTCTTGAGCGGTGGTGCGGCTTGTGAATCGCTTGCCTTCCAGCCAGGTGCCGGCGCCGGCCTGTTGCTCCAGGTGCTTCATGCTGCTGCCCAGGCCGCTGCTGCCGGAGGTGAAGAACACGGCCAGGGTCTTGTCGGTCAGGTCGACCTGCTCCACAAAGTTGGATACGATGCGCGGCACATCGCCCCACCAGATGGGATATCCGATCAGGACGGTATCATAGCCCGCCAGGTCAGGCAGCTCGCCCGCAATCGCGGGACGGCAAGCGGGATCATCCATTTCTTTTGAAGTGCGGCTCTTGGAGTTGCCGTAGTTCAAGTCTGCGTCAGTATATGGCTCCTGGGGAACGATCTCGTACAGATCAGCGCTCAGCCCCTCTGCCAGTTTCTCCGCGACGCCCTTGGTGGTACCGGTGGCGGAGAAGTAGACGACCAGGATGTGGCTGGTGGGCTCAGCAGTCTGAGCAGCGGAAGCACCTCCCTCGGCGAAAACCGTCGACAGGCAGGAAACGAGCAGAGTCAGTGCGAAAAGTACAGACAGGATCTTTTTCATAAATCTCAATCTCCTTTTAATAATTTCATTGCCTGTGGGCCAGGCATGCTTTTCTTATACATTCAGCAGCTTTTTCAGGCAGGTATAGGTCAGGTCATAGGCGGATTGATAAACATAAGGGATGTCGGCCAGCTCCATGGCGAGCTTCTGCTTTTCAGTCACGCTGGTGTAGGGATAGATGCCGTAAATGAAAGGGAAAAAGGCATACAGAAATTGCTGCCTTGCGGTCTCATCCATTTCCGGAACATACTTTTCCAGCATACGGGTGACGGCATTCAGGGATGCGCCAAAGGCCACCTTGAATTCGGCCAGCCGCTCCGGACGGGAATTGGCCTCCATGTCGTACAGGTTCATGGACAGCAAGCGAAGCAGCCTCGGCCGGTCTGTGAGCGTGCGGGCGATGGTTTGCGCCAGCTCGTCGCGTGACATGACTGCTTTTTCAGCCGTCACCGCGTCCATGGCTGCCACCCACAATTCATATTCCTTTTGCAGCAGGGCTAGGAAGATCTCTTCCTTGGTCTCAAAATAGTTATAGATCGAGGTGCGGGTGAAGCTGGTGGCCGCCCCGATCTCCTTGATCGTGATCTCCTTGAAGCTCATGCTTTCATTCAATTCCGCGCAGGCAGCAATGATCTCCTCTTTGCGGGCCGCAGTCAGTTCCGGTGAACCTCTGGACATTTAACATCCCTCCTGAACAAAACTGACATGATGTCAACAATGGAATAATATCACAAAGCTGACACAGTGTCAATATAAAAATCTGCATCGATCGACCATTTGAATAGGCTCTGGACACTTTTATCTCAGCTTTATGAATTGACAAAAAAGCTCCTATATGGTAGAATCGTCAAGTACTACCATATAGGAGTTGTTACTATGGTCACGAACGACGGTTTTTTAGTCACGAAAATCAAGCAGCTAGGGGATCGCATCTTTGAAAAGGTGCTGGCCGAGAAAGGCGTGGACGCCTTCAATGGCGCCCAGGGACGGATCCTGTATGTCCTCTGGCAGCAGGACGGCGTGCCGATCAAAACAGTTTCTGACACCTGCGGACTTGCCATCACCTCCCTGACCACGATGCTGGAGCGCATGGAGCGCCAGGGGCTGATCCGCCGGGAATCGGACAGCCGGGACAAGCGCAAGACGCTGCTCTTTCTGACCGACAAGGCGAAGGCGCTTCGGGCGGATTATGATGCCGTTTCCGATCAGATGGGTAAGCTATACTACAAGGACTTCACGGATGATGAGATCCGGCAGTTCGAGGCCTATCTGCAGCGGATCCAGCGGAATCTTGAGGAGAAGCTGAAAGCATGAGCGTATGCATCAAGGATCTGATCCAGAACATGAACCTGGTGATCGGCTGTACCGTCGGCTGTCCCTACTGCTATGCGCGGAACAACGTGAAGCGGTATCACATAATCGACGACTTTTCCCAGCCGGAGTTTTTCCCTGGCAAGCTGCGCATGATGGACAAGCCCCGCCCGCAGAACTTACTGCTGACGGGCATGAGCGACCTGGCCGTCTGGAAGCCCGAGTGGCTGGAGGAGGTCTTTGCGAGGATCCGGGAAAATCCCCAGCACCAGTTCCTTTTTCTCAGCAAGCGGCCCGATCTGCTCAGTATCAGCACCGACCTCGACAATGCCTGGTTCGGCGTAACAGTCACGCGGAAAGCAGAGCTTTGGCGCATCGACGCGCTGCGGGAAAACGTAAAAGCCCGGCATTATCATGTGACTTTTGAGCCGCTGTTCGATGATCCCGGCACGGTCGATCTGTCCGGCGTCGATTGGATCGTCGTCGGCACTATGACCGGGGCCCAGAGCCGGAAGGTGCGTACCGAGCCCGCCTGGAGCTATTCCCTGACAGAACAGGCGCACAAAAATAATATCCCCGTCTTCTGGAAAGAGGATCTCATTCCCATCATGGGGGAAGAACAGATGATCCAGGAGCTGCCGGAAGCATTCAATCACGTACTGGAGGAACAGAGAGCATGGAACTGCCGGAAATCAAAGTAGGGGTCGTTCAGACCAAGAGCATCATGACCAAGTCAAACGGGCCGCTGGGCGGTTATTCGGTCAACCCGTATGTGGGCTGCCCCCATGCCTGTCGGTACTGCTACGCCAGCTTTATGAAGCGCTTCACCGGGCACACCGAAGACTGGGGCACCTTCATGGATGTGAAGGAATGGCCAGCTATCACCAATCCCCGGAAGTATGCCGGTCAGAAGGTGATCGTCGGGACGGTCACGGATGGCTACAATCCGCTGGAGGAGAGGTACGGGAAGACCCGCCTCCTGCTGGAGCAGCTCAAGGACAGCGGCGCGGAGATCCTGATTTGCACCAAGTCTGATCTCGTCCTGCGGGATCTGGAGCTGCTGCGAAAGATCAATGAGCGGAACCGGCTGACGGTGTCCTGGTCGGTGAACACTTTGGATGAGGATTTCAAAAATGACATGGACGCAGCGGTCAGCATCGAAAGGCGTCTTGCGGCCATGAAGCAGGTCTACGACGCAGGCATCCGCACCGTCTGCTTCATTTCTCCCGTGTTCCCGGGGATCACTGATATTGAAGCCATCTTTGAACGCGCGAAGGATCAGTGCGACCTGATCTGGCTGGAAAACCTGAACCTGCGCGGCGGGTTCAAGGCGGGCATCATGAGCTATATCGCCGAAAAGCATCCCGAGCTGCTGCCTCTGTACGAGGAGATCTACAACAAGAAAAACCGCAGCTATTTTGAAAACCTTGAAAAGAAGGCCGAGGAGATGGCCAAAGCCCACAACTGCCGCTTTGTTGACAACGAGACTCCCTATGAGCGTGTTCTGCAGGGCCATCCGACCATCGTGGATTACTTCTACCATGAAGAAGTCCGGGGTTCTCAGAATACAGGGGTGCGCAATAAAAAAGCGCATTGATGTTCAGAAGCTAACCCAACGCTGTTGCGTATGAAGGATGTTGCATAGAATTAAAGGCAAAATGATAGCTGCTGCAGACTAGTGCGGTCTGCAGCAGCAGTTTTGTATGATGGGCGAGTGGGCAGAAGGTATAGGTCGTGTCAGGCGTCTGCTTTTCCCTGCATGAGCGCGATATACTCATTTCCCCAGGTTTCCATGGCGGCCACGACAGAGTGAAACTTCTGCCCGATCTCCGTCAGCGAGTATTCGACACGCGGGGGAATGGCCTCATACTGAACGCGCCTAATCAGCCCGTAATCTTCCAGCGCTTTCAGCTGAACTGACAGTGTGGCGTGGGTCATCTTCGGCATCTTCCGTAGCAGCTCATTGAAGCGGATCGGCCCTTCCTCCAGATAGAGCAGGATCAACACCGCCCATTTCCCGGAGATCAGAGTCTGCGCTGTGGCATAGGGGCATTTCCCGAAGCGCTCCTCCAGCGTTGTCTGCTTTCCCATTAGACGTCAAACTCTTCCTTCAGATCCATCATGCCGCGGATCTCGGCATGGCCGTTCTCCAGATAGAAAAGCCCCATCTCCCAGCCGTTTTTGTCGTACAGATCCATAATCTGCGGAATGGCTTCCCGCACCTTTTTGAGCAGCACTTCGTCCTTGACGACCTTGGCGGTGCCGTCATAGCGCAGGAACTCACCGCCGTTTACCGCCAGGACTTCGACCTTGGGGTTTGCGGTGAGCTGCTTGAACACGTTTTTGAAGGTCCCGCAGCCGAAATACAGCTTGTCGTCCACCAGCATCTGGAAGCCGAAGGGCCGTCCTTTGGGCTGATCCCCATCGGTCGTCAGAAAGTAGAAGGTCTGGGCTTTGTTCAGAAACTCATGTACTTTTGCAGCGTTGGTCATATTGATCATCCTCCCTGGTTCATAGTCGTTTTCTTGAACCGGTTTGATTATACGACCAATTTATTGTGCGCACAAGTACGATTTTTTATGATACCTGGTAATCTGCTGCCTTTGTTAGATGAGTTTTCTACGAATCCTTGCTTGGGGTTTCTTCGTTTGCTCGTTCCAGCGTTAGCAGTCTAGTAATTATGCAGCTGGGATGATGCCCATCCTCAAGATCTTAAAGAGGTGCGAAATCCTTATGTAGAGCCGGTCCTGCCATTATAACTTCATGGATGATAATTGGTAATCGTCCACCTGTTAAGCAAAAGCTCTGTTGATTTCATTCTTTCATAACGAATCAAAGGTGCAGGTTCTCCTTCAAATAATCTTGCAGAGTAGCAAATCCTCCGTGAGGCCACTGTTCGACGGGCACGCCTTCTGGATTGATGACGCAGTCAGTCAGAAGAAAGGCCTCCATGCCGAGCTGTGCAGCTACCATGTCCTCACGAACATCGTTTCCGACCATCATGCAATCCTCCGCTGTCAGATTCAGTCGGCGCAGGATATCCCGGTAGTAGTCAAGATTCGGCTTGCAATATCCTATGTTTTCATAGGTGGTATAAAGCTCAAAGTCCTCCGGCGACAGGCCGGCCCAACGAATACGGCTCTCTGTAGCGACCGCTGGGAAGATCGGATTAGTGGCCAAAGCTACTCTTATTCCCTCTGCCTTTAGCATTGCAACCGTTTCAAACGCCGCTTGTGTATAGCCGCAAAACGCCTTTGCTTCTTGGAAATCTACAGTATAGAATTCCTCGAAAAGTGGACGATCTGCGACTGCCTTAGTACCATAGGAATTCGCAAAGTCGTTCCAGAAGGCTTCTTCGTTGGTGCAGGAGCCGTTGTTCTGTACCATTGCAGCCGTGCCATGCCAGATGGCTTTGACCAACGCATCCGGTTCATAGCCATGTGGAAAGGCTTCTTTGCAAGGAGTTTGAAATAACCCTTAGTGAATGCATTCTGATCCATCGGCAGGAGTGTCCCATCCAGATCAAACAACACTGCTTTAAGCATCATATTGTTTCACCACCCATTTTCCCATACTGCTGGTTGTAATGCATTGACGAATCTTTTCAGTGATTTTTCTCCACATCCTGCCAGTTGGCATTGTGAAGGATCTCTGCGTTCTCACCGCCAAACACCGTTCCAGCCTCCTCATTACCGGTTAGCTGGAAGAGCATCCAGGCGGTCATGTATCCGTCCGAGCGCATCAGCATCTGCTCATGCTCGGCCCCGACAGCTCTTGCCCGGACCTTTTGCACGTCCTCACCAATGCTGTTATAATTTGCGATCAACGACGAGAGAGGCGAGACTCCGCCATAGCTTTTTTCCGGATCATTGCCGGAATCATCAGACTTGCCGGTGCCTGCAGCCATGAAATACGGAATCGTGATT
>CADAPM010000004.1 GCA_902789795.1 uncultured Eubacteriales bacterium | reverse complement strand
AAAGAAACAGCAACTCCCTTCCGATGCGGCCTCTCCATTGGCTTTCTCCGACGGATATCCTGCATAACTTCACTGTCCAAAATGTTTGACAAACCTACAAAAATAGGAATTTTTTGCAAACGCACTTAAAAACAGTGAGGAATGAGGAGTTCATGTTGAAACTGTGCAGAGCGCAGTTTCAATGATCATCGCGCGCAGCGCCGCAACGTTCAAAGGAATCTCTGAGCCGCAGGCGAAGAGTTTCTTCCACAACTCCTAATTCCTCATTCCTAATTCCTAATTGTCCACGTCTTCCACATCAAACGCCGCCGCTCGCGCCATGCGGTTCATGACCGCGAGGCCGACTTCTTCCTCGCTGACGGCTTCGGCCAGGAGGCGCGTGTAGCCCAGGTGGTCCGCCTCCCGGAGGCTGGCAAAGAGGTGATGCGCCGCGTCCAGCAGGGTCCGTCCCATGGGCAGGGTGCGGCGGTCACCGTAGAGGGCTGCATGATCGTCCAGCGGCAGGATGACCGCGTTCTCTTCCCGGTCATAGGCCTCGCAGATCGCTTTCGCCACCGCTTCGGCGCGCCCCCGGTAGATGGTGAGGCGGCCCTTGGGCGCATAGTGCTTGTGCTTCATGCCCGGCGAAGGCGCGGTCTCCCCCTCCTTGAGCGGGCGCATGACGCTGTCCGCGACCTCGCAGGCGCCCACCAGCTCCGCCACCATTTCCCGGGTCACCGCGCCGGGGCGCAGGATGACGGGCACAGGGCCGGAGGCATCCAGCACGGTGGATTCCACGCCGAAATCGCAGGCCCCGCCGTCCAGGATCAGCGGGATGCGGCCATCCATATCCTCCAGCACGTGGGCCGCCGTAGTGGGACTCGGCCGGGTGGAGAGGTTGGCGCTGGGCGCGGCCACCGGCACGCCGGACACGCGCAGCATCTCCCGCGCCACAGGATGGCTGGGCATGCGCATGCCCACCGTATCGAGCCCCGCGGTCACCACGTCCGGCACCGTCGGCTTCCTCCGGCACAGCACCGTCAGCGGACCGGGCCAGAAGGCATCCATCAGCTTGAGCGCCGTTTCCGTCGGCTCGCACAGGGCGTCCAGCTGGCTCTTGTCCCAGATATGCACGATCAGCGGGTTGTCCGCCGGGCGGTTCTTGGCCGCGAAGATGCTGCGCACCGCGTCCGCGTTCAGCGCATCCGCGCCGAGGCCGTACACCGTCTCCGTCGGGAAGGCCACCAGCTCCCCACGTTTCAGCAGCTCAGCGGCTTCCCGCAGGGCTTCCGCTGTCGGCTGCAATACCCTCGTCTTGATCTCTTTCTCCATTCGACCGCCTTCAATCCTTCAGCTGCGGCACGCCGTCGATGAACACCTGGCGCGTCCTGGCCTGGATGTCGCGCAGCGGATTGCCCTCGAAGATGGCGATGTCCGCGTCCTTGCCCGGCTCCAGGGAGCCGATGCGGTGCTCCACGCCGATGACCTGGGCGGGATTCAGTGTGATGGCGCGCCATGCTCCCTCCTCGGTCATCCCGTCCTTCACCGCCAGGCCCGCGCACAGGGGCAGGTACTGCAGCGGGATCACCGGCGCGTCCGTGATCAGGCACACCTTGAGGCCCGCCGCTTCCAGCAGGCCGGGGGTCTTGAAGGACTTGTTGCGCAATTCGATCTTGCTCTTGTGCCCCAGGGAGGGCCCCACCAGCACCGGCCAGCCCGCTTTCTGCAATTGCGGGATGATCAGGTGCCCCTCGGTGCAGTGATCCAGGGTCACGTTGATGTCCATTTCCTTCGCGATGCGGATGACGGTCAGGATGTCGTCCGCCCGGTGCGCGTGGCACTTGAGCGGGATCTCCTTGCGGATGACCGGCAGCAGGGCCTCCAGCTCGGGGTCGAAGGGCCGCTTCTTGCTGTCGTCCTTTTCCGCGTCCGCGATCTCCTCGGCATAGCGCTTCGCCTTCCACAGGTTTTCCCGGAGCAGCGCCGCCACGCCCATGCGGGTGACGGGCTTCTTGTGCCCCTGCTGGCCGTAGCAGCCCTTGGGGTTCTCGCCGAAGGCGGCCTTCATGGCGGCGGGATCCTTCAGGATCATGTCGCTCACATCATTGCCGCGCAGCTTGATGGCCACGAAGCTGCCGCCGATCACGTTGGCGCTGCCCGGGCCGGTCATGGCCGCGGTCACGCCGGCGGACACCGCGTTCAAGAAGGCCTCGTCCATGGGGTTGATGCCGTCCACCGCGCGCATGTCCGGGGTGATGGGGTCGGACATCTCGTTATAGTCCGCGCCCTCCCAGCGCATGGCCTCCTCGTCCACGCCGATGTGGGTGTGGGCGTCCACGAAGCCGGGGGTCACCAGCAGTCCTTCCGCGTCGAAGACCTCCGCTTCGGGCGCGTCGATGTGCATCCCCAGGGCAGCGATCCTGTTTCCGTTGATCAGGATATCCCCGATAAAGTCCTTGCCGGCCACCGGCTTGATGTGTCCATGTCTGATCAGCAGCATAGGCAGCTCCTTTCGTTACAGGTTCAGTGTTTCGAGCTTGCGCCGCTGCTCGTCCGCAGTCAGCGCGTCGATAAATTCATCCAGGTCGCCGTCCAGCACGGCGTTCAGCTTGTACAGGGTCAGGCCGATGCGGTGATCGGTCACCCGGCTCTCATGGAAGTTGTAGGTGCGGATGCGCTCGTTGCGCTCCCCCGTGCCCACCTGGGCCTTGCGGTTGGCCGCGTAGGTCTGGTCCTTTTCCGACTGGTACAGGTCGTACAGGCGGCTCTTGAGCACCTTCATGGCCTTTTCCTTGTTCTTGAGCTGGCTCTTCTCGTCCTGGCAGGTCACCACCAGACCCGTGGGCAGGTGCGTGATGCGCACCGCGGAGTCCGTGCGGTTGATGTACTGCCCGCCGTGGCCCGAAGCGCGGTAGGTGTCGATGCGGATGTCGCCGTCGGCGATGTTCACCTCCACGTCCTCCGCCTCCGGCAGCACAGCCACGGTGGCGGTGCTGGTGTGGATGCGGCCCGCGGTCTCGGTGACCGGCACGCGCTGGATGCGGTGAACGCCGCTCTCGAACTTGAGCCGCGCGAAGGCACCGACGCCGTTCAGCAGGAAGACCGCCTCCTTGACGCCGCCCAGCTCCGTCTCCACGATGTTGATCGGCTCCACCTTGTAGCCGTGGCGCTCGGCGTAGCGGGTATACATGCGCATGAGCAGCCCCGCGAACAGCGCCGCTTCCTCCCCGCCCGCGCCGGGCCGGATCTCCAGGATGACGCTGCGGTCGTCGTTCTCGTCCTGCGGGATCAGGAACAGCCTGAGCTCGTCGCGCAAAGCGTCCCGCTGGGGATAGAGGCCCTTCAGCTCCTCCGCCGCCTCGTCGCGCAGCTCGGGATCCTCGCGCAGCTCCTCCGCCTCGGCGATATGCCGGCCGAGGGCCTGGTAGCGCGCCCAGGCTTTGACCGCCGGCTCGATCCGCGCCTGCTCGCGCAGGGTGTGGCGATAGCGGGGCACGTCCAGGATCACCTCCGGCTGCTCCGCCGTCACGCACAGCTCTTCATAGCGGGCTGTGAGCTGGTCAAAATGTGCTGATAAGATACGCTCGTCCATGTTCAGTCCTGTACAGCCTCCAATACGGCGTAAAATGCGGGTTTCGGCTTTGCCCAGGCGTCGAACAGCAGCGGGAAGGATTTTGCCCGCCAGCTCAGGTCGTCCATGACGCCCCAGACCTGTACCGCGTCCACCTGGTCCGCATAGCTGAGGGCCAGCTTCATCACCTGGCCGTACAGCTTCGCCTGGGCCGCGAAGCTGGCTTCGCTTGGATCCGGCACGGTCACGTCCAGCTCACTGATGCGCAGGCACAGCCCCAGGGCGGCGATCCGCTTGAACGCCTTTTCAATGGCCCTGTAGCCGGGCTGGCGGATGTCGTGGTGCATCTGGAAACCGTAGCCATCCACGGTGCCCGCCTCCTGCAGCTTTTTGAGCAGGTTCGCGATGCCCGTCTGCTTGGGCTCGTAGGCGGTGTTATAGTCGTTATAGTACAGCTTCACGCCCTTAGGCGCGTGCTTCCGCGCGAATTCAAAGGCGCGCTCCACATAGTCGTCGCCGATCACCGTTTTCCACAGACTGTCGCGGAGGGACGTCTTCCCGTCCTCCACGGCCTCGTTGACCACGTCCCAGGAGACGATCAGGCCGGGGTACTGCTCCCCGGTCGCCTTGAACACAGCTTCGATATAGTGCTCCAGGCGGCCCAGCATCACCTCGCGGCCCACCATCGGCCGGCGCGGGTCATAGCCCTCATGGAAGAAGGCCTTGGGCGTCTGGCTGTGCCAGACCAGCACATGGCCGTGTACCGGGATGCCCTTTTCCTGCGCGTAATCCAGGATCGGCTTCGCGGCGGTCAGGTGTACGGCCACCGCCGTTTCATCTTCCGCCGCCAGCATTCTGCTCACAGCGACATTCAGCACGCTGTCGGGCTTCAATTCGTTGCCGGGGGTCAGGATATTGAACTGGGAGGCGTAGAAATCCATGCGCGGCCTGTTGACCGCCTCCATATACGTCACCGCCGTGCCGAAGGGGAAGTACGCTTTGTAGGCCTCCGCCAGGGAGGGCAGATCCTCCGCCCCGAAGGCCTGCGTTTTCCCGCGCAGGACAAAGTCCTTGATCGCATAGGACAGCGTGGCCGCCCCCTGGGTTTCCACATACAACACGAAGCGCTCGTACTGACCGGCCAGATAGGTGCCGGAGATCTCCGTCCATTCCCCGCGTTTCGCGGTGGCAACGGCGATGTTCTCATAGCTTTCCTGGCCCTGATGGGAATGAGCCACCGACAGGACGAACCGCGCCTCGTCCGCTTCATCCTGGCGCACCAGCACGCTCAGCTGGTAGCTCTCCCCCTCCGCCAGGGTGAAATCCCGGCCCATGGAGTGCCAGTCCGCGGTGCGGCCTTCGATGCCCAGCGCCGCGCCGTGATCGGTCAGGAACACGCTGGCGCCGCCGTTACTGCGGGCATACCAGCCGTCCGCCCAGTAAGAGAAGTCAGAGACGTAATCGGCTTCCTCCTCCGAGAGAGCCGGTGCCGCAAGCAGCAGCAGGCACGCCAGGACGATGCCCAGGATGCGCATGGTCTTTGCCTCCTTCACAGGTCGATCCGGTACACGCACACCCGATTGACGCCGGAGGCGCGCAGCGGATGAGCGTCGGGGACATCCTCGATGCCCTCAAGCTCCGCTCCTGCCAGTTCCAGCGTCCTGCGGGACGCGGCGTTCTCCGGGCGGCAGGTGACGGTCAGGCGGTCCAGGCCGCGTTTTCCGGCCTCCGCGCAGAGCAGCCGCAGGGCTTTTAGCGCATAGTGATGTCCACGGTAGGGCGGGAACACCGTGTAGGACACCTGTCCGCTCCAGCGGGCCGCCCAGGCCGTGTCCGGCCGCAGCTCGCAAGTGCCGACGCGTTTGCCGTCGGCCAGGATATCGTAGTACAGGGTCCGCAGCAGGCTGCCGTCCGCGCTGCCGCGGGCTTCGCCCGTTTTCAGCAGCGTCACCGTTCCGTCATCCGGCATCCGTTCACTCCACCGCCGCCACCGGCTTCAGGATATCCGCGTGGCGCACGCCGTGGGAGGCGTCAAAGCGATCCTCCTTGTTGAAGTCCGCATGGGCGATGATGTATTCGCGGCGCGGGTCCACCCGGTCGCCCATCAGCAGGGACACCATCTGCTCGGCCGCCGCGGCGTCCTCCAGGGTCACCTGCATGAGCTTGCGGTGGGAGCGGTCCATGGTGGTCTCCCACAGCTGCTCGGGGTTCATCTCGCCCAGGCCCTTGTAGCGCTGCAGCGTGTACCCCTTGAGGCCAGTCAGGGCTTTCTTGAGCTCCTTGTCGTCATAGCAGTAGATCTGCTTGTCGCCCTTCTTGATCAGGTACAGGGGCGGCATGCCGATGAACACGTGGCCGTTGGTCACCAGCTCGCGCATGTAGCGGTAGAAGAAGGTCAGCAGGATGGCGCGGATATGGGCGCCGTCCTGGTCCGCATCGGAGAGGATGATGACCTTGTGGTACTTCAGGTTCTTCAGCTGGAAGTCCTCGCCGATGCCGGTGCCCAGGGCCGTGATCAGGCTGCGGAACTCGTCGTTGGCCAGCACCGCGTCCAGGCGCTTCTTTTCCACGTTCAGGGGCTTACCGCGCAGGGGCAGGATGGCCTGGAAGCGGCGGTCACGGCCCTGCTTGGCGGAGCCGCCGGCCGAATCGCCCTCCACGATGAAGAGCTCGTTCTCCCGGGGCGTCCTGCCGGTGCAGGCAGAGAGCTTGCCCACCAGCGGCGCGGCCTCCAGCTCGTTCTTGGTGCGGGCGATATCCCGGGCCTTGCGGGCGGCTTCGCGCACCTTGGCGGACTTCATGGCCTTTTCCACGATCTTCTGGCCCAGCTCCTGGTGCTTCAGGTTTTCCAAGTACAGGGTCAGCTGGTTATAGACGATGGCCTCCACCGCGGGCCGCACCTCGGTGTTCCCCAGGCGGCCCTTGGTCTGGCCCTCGAACTGGGGGTTGCGCACCATGGCCAGCAGCACGCAGGTCAGGCCCTCGCGGAAATCCTCGCCCCCGAGGTTCGGGTCCTTGTCCTTGAGTGCGCCGACGCGGCGGGCATACTCGTTCATGGCCCGGGTCATGGCCGCCTTCGCGCCCTGCTCGTGGGTGCCGCCCTCGGCGGTGGGGATATTGTTCACATAGCTGAAGAAGGACTCGGTATAGCTGTCGGTATACTGCAGCGCCATGTAGACGCGGATGTCGTTCTGCGCGCCCTCCAGCATGATTGGCTCCTCGTGCATAGGCGTCTTGTCGCTGTTCAAAAAGCGCACATAGTCCGCGATGCCGCCTTCATAGCAGTATTCCACCGTCCGGCCGTCGGCCTCCTTCCGGCGCTCGTCGGTCAGGCGGAAGCGGATACCCTTGTTAAGGTAGGCCAGCTCCTCCACGCGGCGGCGCACCGTCTCGTACTGGTAATCCGTGGTATCGAAGATCCGGTCGTCGGGCAGGAAGCGCACCAGCGTGCCGCGCTTGCGGGCATTGCCCACCCGGGTCAGAGGCATGACCACCTCGCCGGCCACGACGTGCTCGTCGTCCTCGCCCTCAGAGGCGAACTTCATCTGCCAGTGGGAGAAATCCCGGTACACATCCACCGTGAGCCAGCGCGACAAAGCGTTGACCACCGACGCGCCCACGCCGTGCAGGCCGCCGGAGTACTTGTAGTTGTCGTTGCCGAACTTGCCGCCCGCGTGCAGGCGCGTGAAGATCAGCTCCACGCCGGAGACGCCGGTGGCCTGGTTGATATCCACCGGCATGCCGCGCCCGTCGTCCCAGACAGACGCCGAGCCGTCCTGGTGCAGGGTCACGCTGACCTCCGAGGCAAAGCCGCCCATGGCCTCGTCCACGGCGTTATCCACGATCTCCCACAGCAAATGGTGCAAGCCCCGGCTGCCCGTGGACGCGATATACATGCCCGGGCGGACGCGCACCGCCTCCAGGCCCTCTAAAACTTTGATACTGTCCGCATTGTACTGCTGCATTCACACACTCCTGCTGCCTTGATTCACTGATACTGACCCCTCAAAAAATGAGGGGTCATAAACGCGGGAAAGCGCCATTCAGGATACCGTCAGGCGGCCTTGAATGGCGCGAGAAAGCTGAGGATAGACTATTCGATGGTGCTGCGCATCTTGTTATACACCCGCTGATAGCTGGTGTTATAGTAGCCCGGCGCGGAGAAGGACAGGGTCACGACGCTCCTGTTGACCAGCGCCACATGCACCAGGCCGCGCACGACGGTGCCGTCATAGGCCTCACCGCGGTAGGCGTTGAAGAAGCCGTCGGACTTGAGCAGGGCGCGCTTGTCCGCCGTCCAGATGCGCCAGCCAACATAATTGCGCTGGATCTCGTTCAGACGGTTGGTGAGTTCGCTCTTCAGGTCGTTGACGCGGTAGGAAGACGATACGTTCTGGCTGGTCAGGGTGAAGGTGGCGTTGACATTGTCGCGCATCACCGGGTCGCGCATCACGAAGGTGGAAGAGTCGTTCTGCACGATCTCCCAGCCCACGGGCACTTCCATGCTGTAGCCCAGGGCGGTACTGACCGTCTCGTACTCGAATTCCACGTCCGGGCGGGGCGTCGGGGTCGGCATATCCACCGGATCCAGCGGGATCGGGGTGCTGCCCGCGTACTTGCTGTTCACCACCGGGACCTGGGCGTAGTAGCCCGTATCCGCGCCCGCGTCCTCCAACTCATCGGGTTCCGCGTCGGCGTTATAATCATCCGGGAAATCGACCACCACCTGCGGCGCATCGGTGGGCTGGGACAGCACGTCCGCCTGCCGGACCGGCTCCCGGGTGGGCGCCGTACCGGCGTCCGGGTAGGTGGTCTGCTCCTGGGCGCAGCCGCTCAGCAGGACGACCGTCAGGCAAATCAGCAGCGCCAGGGCTGCCTGTTTCTTCCACATGATCCTTGCCTCCTTGTTCACATGACACTCCGGCACAGCAAATTCAGCCGAAGTCTCCAGTTTCAAGTGTCGTATAATTGTAACAATTCTTAATCCTTTCGTCAAGGTTTTTTAAAATATTGTTACAAGAGGCCGTCATATGCCCTGCCGGTGTCCCGGCGCTCGCGGGGCGCGGGCCGATCCTCGTCCTTCGGCTCAAAGGCCTCAGGCTCTACGATCTCCGGCTCCTCGCCCAGGTAGTTCGGGTGATACAGCCGCCGGTCCAGAGACCAGATCTTCTCGCTGAAGGCGCCCTTGGGGGTGCGCTTCATGACGCCCTCCATCTCGTTCATCTTCGCGTCGAGGTCGTCGATCATGTGCAGCATCTCCGCCTCCGGGAACATGGGCGGGCGCGGGCTGCCGAATTCCGCCTCGCCGTGGTGGGAGATCACCATGTGCTGGAGCAGCAGCACGTATTCCCCCGTCACGCCGGCGCGGTCCGCCGCCAGCCGGACCTCGGTCACGCCGCGGACCAGGTGTCCCAGCAGCAGGCCCTCGGTGGAATAATCCTTCACGTTCCCCATCATGTCGCTCTGCATTTCGGCGGTCTTGCTCAGGTCATGGGCGATCACGCCGGCCAGGAGCAGGTCCGCATCCAGGAAAGGATAGAGGGGCAGGAGCGCCTGGGCCGTGCGCAGCATGGACACGGTGTGGTGCAAAAGGCCGCTGCGCTCGGCATGGTGCAGGCGCTGGGCGGCGGGATAGTAGGTCAGCTTGTCCCCGCAGGCGCTGAGCATCTCGCGCAGGATCTTTTTCAGGTCCTCGCACTGCATTTTGTCGATGGCTTCATGGATCTCCGCCAGCATGCTTTCCGGCGGTTCGGGCGCGCAGAGGGTCAGGGCGGACATATCCACCTCGTCCTGGGGCTGGGCCGCGCGCAGGCGCTCGACCCTGAGCTGCAGGCGGCCGTTGTATTCCTGCACCGTCGCCTGGACCTTGACCACCGTGCCCACGGAGGGCGGGGTGGCCTTGCCGTCCCAGACCTTGGCGTTCAGGTCGCCGGTGGCATCGCCCAGCGTCATATCCAGGTATTTATCTCCCTTGGAGGACTGCCGCTGTTCGGCCATGCGCACCAGCAGAAATCCCAGAAAGCGGTCGTCCTTCCGGACCGCCGCGATAGTCGGTTGATTCACGTAGTTACTCCTTACTGTTTAGCGATCTTCAGATCTGTGAACATGGTGCACTCGGGCAGCCAGTTCAGCTTGATGGTATCCAGCGGGCCGTTGCGCTGCTTGGCGACGATCAGCTCCGCCACATTTTTATCCGCCTGGTCATCATAATAGCTGGGCCTGTGCAGGAACATGACCACGTCCGCGTCCTGCTCGATAGAGCCGGAGTCGCGCAGGTCGGACAGCATGGGCCGCTTGTCCGAGCGCTGGGTGTTGGCGCGGGAAAGCTGGGCGCAGGCGATCAGCGGCACCTTGAGCTCCAGCGCGATGGCCTTCAGGCTGCGGGAGATCTCGCTGACCTCCAGCTGTCGGTTCTCGTTGCGCCCGTCCGCCGTCATGAGCTGCAGATAGTCGATGACGATCAGGTCCAAGCCTTTTTCCAGGATCAGCCGGCGGCAGCGCGAGCGCAGCTGCGCCGGGGAGATGCCCGCCGTGTCATCCACGTACAGGGGCATCTTGGCGATGGTGGGCAGGGCCAGGCAGAGCCGGTCCCAGTCCTTATCCTTCAAAGTGCCGCTGCGGACGGCCTGCATGTCCACCCGGGCCTCCGAGCAGAGGATGCGCATCATGATCTGCTCCCGGGGCATTTCCAGGGAGAACACCGCCACGGTCTTGCCGCTGCGGGCGGCGTTGGCGGCGATGTTGATGGCCAGCGTGGTCTTGCCCATGGAGGGGCGCGCGCCCACCAGGATGAGCTCGCCGCCGTGCATGCCGGTCAGGCACTTGTCCAGGTCGCGGAGACCGCTGGTCACGCCGGAGATGCCGCCCTTGAGCTTGGCAAGGCGGCCGATCTCCTCATAAGTGCGCGTCAGGATGGAGCGCGCGCCTTCCAGCTCCGCGCCCAGGCCCTGCCGCATGGCGATATCGAAGATCAGCTTTTCACTGCGGTTCAGGATGTCCGGCAGCAGCTCCTGCTGCTGGTAGCTCATGCGCGAGATCTCGCCGGACGCGCCGATCAGCCGCCGGAGCACCGATTTTTCGCGCACGATGTCCGCGTAGTGCGTCCAGTTGACGGTGCTGGGCACGCTCTGGATCAGCGAGATCAGGTATTCCGTGCCGCCGATGCTGTCGATCTGCCCGGCGCGGCGGAGCTCGTCGTCCACCGTCACCAGGTCCACGGCCCGGCCCAGGCGGTTCACCTGGCAGATCGCGTCAAAGATCACCTGATGCCGCGGGTCATAAAAGTCCTGCGACTTCAGGGTCTCCATGGCGGTGATGACCGCGTTCTGATCCTGCAGCAGCGTACCCAATACGCTGCGCTCCGCCTCAGGGTTCTGGGGCGGAAGCGGATTGTAATCCACTCTTTCCGGTTCCATCGTTTATTGACCGACGCCTACGACGCGGACGATGATGCGGGTGGTGATGTTGGGGTACAGCCAGATCTCGACCTTCACGTCGCCCGTCTCGCGGATGGGCTCCTTCAGATCGATGCGGCGCTTGTCCACCTTGAGCTGGTGCTGCTTTTCCAGCGCCTCCGCGATCTCCTGGGAGGTCACGCGGCCGTACAGGCGGCCCTTTTCGCCGCACTTGGCCTCGACCTTGACCACCTTGTCCTTGAGGTCCCGGGCCTGCTTTTCCGCCGTGGCCTTGCGCTCCGCCTCACGGGCGCGCTCCGCCGCGCGCTTCTTTTCCACTTCCTTGGCCGCGCCGGGCGTCGCTTCCACCGCAGCGCCGCGCGGGAACAGGAAGTTCCGCGCATATCCGTCGCTCACATTGACGATCTCGTCCTTTTTCCCGGTGCCCTTGACATCGGTGAGCAGAATGACCTTCATGTATATGTCCTCCTTCGTTGGTTAGTTTTATCATTAATATGGGGTACTTTGAGAGTGTGGAGAGTGAAGAGTGAAGTGTGGAGCTTCGGAAGAAACTCCTCCACTGCGTTACGGAGTATTCTTCAATTGATGCAGCACTACGTGCGATATGGATGGAAACTGCGCTTTGCGCAGTTTCGACCACAACTCCACTCTTCACTCTTCACTCTTCTCTTGAAAGTCCTTCTCCCAGCGGCGGTCTGAGCTTGCGGAAGTTGGCGAGCTGGTCGACGATGCCGATGACGACGAGGATCCGGGAGAGGAGGGCGTAGGCGATCCCCAGCATCACACAGCGGATGCCCAGGGCCCGGTCGGCCCGGCCCATGATGTAGTCCAGCGCGGCCATGCCCTGGATCATGTACAGGGCGGAGAAGATGCTGGCCAGCATGTTGCCCACCAGCAGCTGCTGGGGCGTCTCGGCCAGGGCAGCCACCAGATAGCCCAATCCGGGCAGGGCGGCCATCAGGCCGATCTTCCGCGGCAGGTGCCACTTGGAAAAGGGCGGCATTTGCAAAGTCGGGAAGTCCTTGAGCGCGCTCTCGCAGTCGCTGTTCAGCTCCCGCATCAGCTGCTCCCGGCTCTCCAGGCGCACCGGATCGGGCACCTGCCCGTGCTCCAGCTGGATGCGCCGCTGCTCGAGTACCTTCTGCAACAGCTCGTTGCGGCGCTTGTCCACGATGGTGTGGATCAGGCTCCGGCGGCCGAAATAGATGCCGATGCCCGGGCCGGCCAGGTTGTTGAGGATGCTGTAGCTCAGCAGCAGCGCTGGCATCATGGTCAGGCGCTCGGTGAGGTTCGCCTTGAAGGAGAGGAGCAGCTCCTCCCGTCCCAGGGCGGTCAGGCCGCCCGTCAGGGCCGAGGCCTGGCGATAGAGCGAGGGATCCAGCTGCGCCATGCCCGCCCTGAGCATCACGATCAGCCATTCGTCCTGCATACCGGAATCGGCGATGAGCTGGGTGTACTGCTCCGTCAGCCGGACCGCCAGCTGGCCGTCCGCCTGGCGCGTCATGATCATCAGCACCGCAAAGCCGCCCGCCACCTCGCCGATGATCATCAGCAGCGCGGTGCGGAAGAAGGGCACGCCCTTCTGCACGCAGATGAGGAAGGCAACAGTGCCCGGCAGCAGGAACAGGATCATCCTCAGGCCCGCGGCGGCGCCGTAGGGCAGCCACGCCATCAGCACGGCGGCGATCCAGCCCACGATGGCCGGCAGCAGCCCGCCCCACAGGGCGGTCATGCTCAGGAACCCCGGCGCGATCATCAGGCACATGACCAGGCCGGAGGCAGCGCTGATGGGCTCCGCCGTCATCGTAAACAGCGGCAGGAGCATGATCAGGCTCAGGATCACGGACGCCCGCAGCGACCGGATCATCGGTAAAGCACGCATTCGTTCAGTACCCTTTAGTGTAGTTGTATTTGGGCGGAAGGGGAAGCCGAGGGTGGAGTGTGGAGAGTGGAGAGTGAAGTTGCGGTCGAAACTGCGCAAAGCGCAGTTTCAAACCATATCGCACGAAGTGCCGCAACAGTTGAAGAATACTCCGGAGCAAAGCGGAGGAGTTTCTTCCATAACTCCACACTCCACTCTTCACTCTTCACTCTTCACTCTTAAGTCTTAAGTCTTCATTCCCCACCACTGCTTCCATCCCCACCTTCTGGGGCTTGAGGCCGCACTTTTGGTAGAAGGTCATGGCGGGGGCGTTGAGGCTCCATACGTTCAGAGTGACGTTATAGCAGCGCTCCTGCCGGGCGTAGTCCAGCACGTGGCGGTACAGGGCGCTTCCCACGCCCCGGCCGCGGCAGTTCTCGTCCACGCACAGGTCGTCGATGTACAGCGTCCTGATGTCCTGCATCAGCTGGTCGCCCCGCACCTCTTTCAGGATGCAGAAGGCGTAGCCCAGGACCCGTCCGCTTTCATCCCGGTACACGAACACGGGCCGCTGGTCGTCCGCGAGCAGCGTTTTAAGCTCGTCCGCGTTATACTTGGTCGTCGGGCCCTTGAACAGATCCGGGCGGCCGTTGTGGTGCACCATGTTGACCTGCACGAGCAGCTCCAGGATGCGCGGGATGTCTTCGCCCTTCGCCCTGTCGATCATATCAGATGTCCAGCAGGTCGCTGAAGGCCTTGAGCGCGCCGTCGGTATCGTGGGCCAGTACGCGCTTGGCCAGGATCTTGCCCAGCTGCACGCCCTCCTGGTCAAAGCTGTTCAGGTTCCACACGAAGCCCTGGAACATGACCTTGTTCTCGAAGTGCGCCAGCAGCGCGCCGAGGGCCTCCGGGGCCACCCGCTCGCCGATGATGACGCTGGACGGACGCCCGCCCGCGAAGCTCTTGTTGGGGTTCTCATCCTGCTTGCCGCAGGCGAAGGCCATGATCTGGGCCGCCAGGTTCGCGCACAGCTTCTGCTGGCTGGTGCTGCCCTGGATGTCCACGTCCGTCTTCAGCTGGTTCTGGCGGAAGCCCACGAACTGCATGGGCACGATGTCGGTGCCCTGGTGCAGCAGCTGATAGAAGGAGTGCTGGCCGTTGGTGCCGGGCTCGCCGAAGATCACGGGGCCGGTCACATAGTCCACGGGCTGGCCGAAGCGGTTGACGGACTTGCCGTTGGACTCCATGTCCAATTGCTGCAGGTGCGCCGGGAAGCGGCTCAGGGCCTGGGAGTAGGGCAGCACGGCGGTGCTGGGATAGCCCTGCACGTTGCGCTCGTACACGCCGATCAGCGCGTCCAGCATGGCGGGGTTCTTCCTGACGTCGGGGCACTTGGCCAGGGCGTCCTCTTCCGCGGCGCCGGCAAGGAAGCGCGCGAACACGTCCGGGCCGAAGGCCAGGGACAGGATGACGCCGCCCACGCAGGAGGTGGAGGAATAGCGCCCGCCGATGTAGTCATCCATGAAGAAGGCGGCCAGGTAATCGCTGCTCTTGGCCAGCGGGGAAGTCTCGCTGGTGACGGCCACCATGTGCTTGGCCGGGTCGAGGCCCGCCTTTTTGAGGGCGTCCTTGACGAAGGACTCGTTGGTCAGAGTCTCCAGCGTGGTGCCGGACTTGGACACCAGCACGAACAGGGAACGGGAGACGTCGATGCCATTGAGCACCGCCGCAGCGTCGTCCGGGTCCACATTGCTGATGAAACGGGCTTCCATTTTGAAGGTGTTCTCGGCCTTCGCCCAGTTCTCCAGCGCCAGGTACATGGCGCGGGGACCCAGGTCGCTGCCGCCGATGCCGATCTGCACCGCGGTGGTGAAGGTCTCGCCCTTCTCGTTCACGATCTCGCCGGCGTGCACCTTGTTGGCGAAGGCCGCCGCCTTTTCCTGCTCCGCCACATAGAAGGCGCGCTTGTCCACACCGTCCGCCGTGACGGCCTTGCCCTGCTGGCCGCGGGTCAGCTGATGCAGCACCAGGCGCTTTTCGCCGGTGTTGATGACCTCGCCGTTCAGCAGCGCTTCGTATTTATCGGTCAGCTGAGCCTCATCCGCCAGCGCCTGCAGGGCGTTGAGCACGTCCTCGTCCACCTGCTTGGCGGCATAGTGGTAGGTCAGTCCGCCGCCCATGGGCACGGCGTACTTCTTGACGCGCTCCGCGCCGCCCTCGCCGGCCATGGCTTCCTGCAGCTTCACCTTGCCCCGCAGGGACTTGAGCTGTTCATAGGCTTTGAGCTCCGAAAAGTTTTTCCATGCGATCATTTCATTATCCTCCCCCGCTGTTCCGCGGCTCTCGTCCGTCGGCCAGCCTTATGCTGTCTGATGGTGCTCTTTCATGTGCTTTTTGATCGCGTCGAAGGTCTCGACGCTCAGATCATGCTCGATCTTGCAGGCGTCCTCACGGGCGGTCTCCTCGTCCACGCCCAGGTCCACCAGCAATTTGGTGAGCACCTTGTGGCGTTCGTAGATGCGTTCGGCGATCTCCTGTCCCGAAGGATTCAGGGTAATGTGCCCGTCCTCCGCCATCGTGATGTACCCCGCCTCGCGCAGGCGCTTGACGGCATAGCTGACCGAAGGCTTGGTGACGCCCAGCTCCGCAGCGATATCGACGGAACGGATGTATCCGTGGCGTTCCTGCATCATCAGCATGGCTTCAAGATAATCTTCAGCTGATTTCATGATCTGCATGCGCACACCTCCAGACTTTGTATAGTCTGTCAAAGAATATCACGAATCCGTTAAATTTGCAAGTATTTGCGCGCATGATCCGGCCGCATGGACGCAGAACGCGGTTTTGCGGATGTTACAATTCGGGATGCGGGTTTCAACCTTCTTTTAAGCTTTCCCGCTTACACTTGGAGCCGTTGGGAGGTCATCGCTCCCACGGAAGGAGGACATCCGATGGAAAATGTGAAGAAGAAGCATCCCGTGCTCAAGAATCTTTTGATCGACCTGGTCCTGCTGGGCGTCGCCCTGGTCGTTTTCGCCCTGTTCCACCACGTACTGCCCCGGCAGCAGCAGAGCCTGGGCATCGTGATCCAGAATCCCGCCCAGTCTTCCCCCGCCGGTAGTTCGGAGATCACAGCACCGGACGGCGCATGGGTGATCGCCTCCGCCACCGCAGGGGACATGACGGTTTCCGCCCGGGGCGGTCGCGGGAACAGTGGCAAAAACAGCCGCTCCACCGGCTCAAACTCCAAGGGCGGCAGCGCCCTGACCGAGGCCGCGGCTGAGGAGACCGTGGCCGACGATACGCCCATCGCCGAGAAGTTCGCAGACAAGTATACGGACACGGTGGTGGTCACCGCGGACAGCTATACGAGCCCGGACATCTCCATTTCCGTCTCGGAGGAGACCTCGGCGGACGGCCGGATCACCTATTACCTGGCGGATATCTACGTGCGGGACATCACTTGCTTTCAGTCCGCCCTGGCCCGGAACACCTACGGCAGCGGCTACCGCGACAGCATCTCCGGGATGGCGGCGCTGAACAGCGCGCTCCTGGCCGTGAACGGCGACTACTACGGGAACACCAATGAGGGCGTGGTCATCCGCAACGGCGTGATCTACCGCGCGAACCGCACGAACTGCGACGTCTGCGTGCTGTACTACGACGGCACCATGCGCGTGATGCCCGGCTCCGCCTTCTCCGTGGAGGAGGCCATCCAGGACGGCGCGTGGCAGGCCTGGACCTTCGGGCCCGCGCTGCTGGACACCGACGGCAGCGTGCTCACCTCCTTTGCCAGCACCAACCGCATCATTTCCGCCAATCCCCGCACCGCCATCGGCTACTATGAGCCGGGCCACTACTGCATGATCGTGGTGGATGGGCGCGGCGCGTCCGCCGGCATCACCCTGCCGGACCTGAGCCAGCTGTTCTATGACCTGGGCTGCACCGCAGCCTATAACCTGGACGGCGGCAACTCCTCCGTCATGGTATGGCAGGACGCCGTCATCAACGACCCCTCGGGCGGCGGCCGCGAGAGCAGCGACGCCCTTCTGATCGCGGAGGTGAACGACCATGAGTAAGCTGCACAAAATAGCAAGCCACCTGACCGTCATCCTGTCCCTGATGTTTATCGTGTTCCTGGTGCTGGACCAGTTCAACCCCATGATGAACTTCGTGGACAACGACATTTCCCGCTGGCTCCTGGCCGCCCTGGCCCTGAGCGGAATAACGCAGAGTATCACGGGTTGGCACCTTAATGCCGAGTAGGGGCGGATGTATCACGCACGCACCGCGGGCGCAAGCGCCTCGCGCACCGCGCACGAGATGATCACCCGATCCGCCCGCTGAATGCAAGCGATAAGTGATAAGAGATAAGTGATAAGTTCAGGTACGGATCCCTCCGCAAGCGGCGGGATCCGCTTTATTTATATGCCTGCGGCCCTATGGTGAGCGGCGACCTGTAATCAATCAAACGCCGCAGTGAAATGGAGGCGTTTGCACCACAACTTATCACTTATCACTTATCTCTTATCTCTTATCACTTCTCCCTTCTCTTTTCTCTCTTCTCCCTTCTGCCCCTTCCCGGCTCCGGACGGATGGACGCATCAAAAACGGGTTTTTTATCCAGCGCGTCAGTTTTTTCCCCGCGCTCAGGGCGGCTGAACGAAAATGATAGGGTTTTGAACGTAAATTGATAGGGTTTTGAACCTGTTTTGAATCTTTACAGCAGGATAGGGGTATGCTAACCTTAAGATGCCCGAAGGAAACGGGCAGGCAGGCGCTGCATCGAAGGATGCGGCGTCTGTTATTTTATTCTATAACATGGTAACAGGAGGTATATGTATGTCCGAAAAGAGTAACCTTGAGCACCCCGAATGGCCCGAATGGTTTGACGGAAAGCGCATCAATGAGCCCGGTTTCTGCGATGCCTATCTGGCAACGCACCGCCTGGCATTCACCGCCAACGCTTTCTTCACCCCGGAAGGGAGAGTGGATGATCTGAACATCCTCCGGGAGGAGATCTGCCGCATGATCAGGCCTTACACCTTTTCAAGCGTTACGAAGAAGGTGACGAGTATCATGGACCTGCTGCAGATGATGGCCTGCAAAGGCGACCTGCCTCCGCAGCCGGACCGCATCCACCTGAAGAACGGCACCCTCTTCCTGGACGGCCGCTACGTAAGCGGCAAAAGCGAGATCGTGCGCAGCCGCTTCCCGGTCGAATACACGCCCGGCGCGCCTGAACCGGAGCGCTGGCTCCGCTTTCTCAACGATCTGCTGTGGCCAGAGGATATCCCCACCCTGCAGGAGTACATCGGCTATTGCCTGATTCCTTCCAACGCGGGGCAGAAGATGATGATCATCAAAGGCAACGGCGGGGAAGGCAAAAGCCTGATCGGCAGCGTGCTGTTCAAGCTCTTCGGCGTGAACGCTAAGGACGGCAGCATCGGGAAGGTCTCGGAGAATGCCTTCGCCCGCGCAGATATCGAGCATGTGCTGCTGATGATCGACGATGATATGCGCCTGGAAGCCCTGAAGCAGACCAACTATGTGAAAAGCATCGTGACCTCCCAGGGCAAGATGGACCTGGAACGCAAGGGCAAGCAGAGCTACCAGGGCTGGATGTTCGCCCGGCTGCTGGCCTTTTCCAACGGAGACCTGGAAAGCCTGTACGACCGCAGCGACGGCTTCTACCGCCGTCAGCTGATCCTGACCACCCGGGGCAAACGCCCCGATCGGGTGGATGACCCCTTCCTTTCCGACAAGCTGTGTGAGGAGCTCCCCGGCATCTTCAACTGGGCCTTCGAGGGCCTGAAGCGGCTCGCCGCCAACGGCTTCCGCTTTACGGAGAGCGAGCGTTCCAGATTGAGCAGGGAAAACGCCAAACGCAGCTCCAATAACATCCTCCTGTTCCTGGAAGCAAAGGGCTACCTCCGGTTCGACCCGAATGCCAGGATCTATTCCAGGGACCTGGGCAGGCTGTACCAATACTGGTGCTATCAAAACGCTTATCCACCCGTCAAAAACAAGACTCTGACCGAATTCTTCGTCGCCCATCAGGAGGAGCTGGGCATCACCTACACCAACCACCTGCTCACCCGTGACATGCGGGAGGTCCGGGGCTTCAGGGGCATGGGCCCGGCGCTGCCCCTTTCTTCCCTGAACAGCGGCTGGGGACAGCCGGAGCCCACAGAAGACCAGGAGTGACAGAACGACGATGAACAGACTCACAGACGATGAATTCAGGATCCTTCAGGAAGTCTGGCAATACCTGGCCGAGCACCATGATCCCCCGGGCTCGCAGGAACCCGGAGCAGAAGCGTGGTGGCTGGCCGCCGCAGAGGATATGAGAGTAACCGATCTGCGCTGGAAGGGGCATCCGCTGATGCGCGGCCTGCTGTCAGCGCTCTATACCTACCTGGCAGGTATGACAGAAGCCCGGCAAAAAAACTGACGCGCTGGATGAAAATCATGGTTTTGATGCGTCCATCCGTCCGGTCCCTGCCACTTTTTCGGCCCTTTTGTTCGGTTGACAGGGAAGCGCCGGCCGTAGATAATGATAGTGCTGGAAGTTCGTTTTCAGCAGAATCATGACCGATCGGGAGAGGAGCGAGCCCATGCTGACGCTCAAGAACATCCATAAACGCTATATCACCGGCGACTTTACCGTGGAAGCCCTGCGCGGGGTGGACATCAGCTTCAGGAAGAACGAGTTCGTGGCCGTGCTGGGGCCGTCGGGCTGCGGAAAGACCACGCTGCTCAACATCATCGGCGGGCTGGACCGGTATTCGGAGGGCGACCTGATGATCAAGGGCCGCTCCACCCGGGACTATTTAGACCGGGACTGGGACAGCTACCGCAACCACTCGGTGGGCTTCGTCTTCCAGAGCTACCACCTGATCCCGCATCAGACCGTGCTCTCCAACGTGGAGCTGGCGCTGACCTTATCCGGCGTCGGCCTCAAAGAGCGGCGGGAGCGCGCCGAGGCAGCCCTCCGGAAGGTGGGCCTCGCGGACCAATTGCACAAGAAGCCCACGGAGATGAGCGGCGGGCAGATGCAGCGCGTCGCCATCGCCCGCGCCCTGGTAAACGACCCGGAGATCATCCTGGCCGACGAGCCCACCGGCGCTCTGGACAGCGAGACCAGCGAGCAGATCATGCAGGCCCTCAGCGAGATCGCCCAGGACCGGCTGGTGATCATGGTCACCCACAACCCCGACCTGGCGGAGCGCTACGCGACCCGCACCGTGCGCCTGCTGGACGGGCGCATCATCGACGATACGGATCCCTTTGACGGCCAGGAGGAGGCCGCCGCGCCGCCCGCCGCCGGGCGCACCTCCATGAGCTTCGGCACCGCCTTTAGGCTGTCCCTCAACAACCTGCTCACCAAGAAGGGCCGCACCCTGCTGGTGGCGCTGGCGGGCAGCATCGGCATCATCGGCATCGCGCTGATCCTGGCCCTGTCCAACGGCGTCAACAACTATATCAAGAGCATCGAGGAGGACACGCTGTCGGTCTATCCTTTGTCCATCGAGTCCGAGAGCGCGGACAGCTCCAACATGCTGATGGCCATGATGGGCAGCCTCCCCGCCTCCAACGTGAAGCACGAGCCCGGGCGCGTCTACTCCAGCAACATCGCCGGGGAGTTCCTGAACAGCATGGTCTCCCAGGTGGAGGAGAACGACCTTTCCCGCTTCAAGGAGTACCTGGACAGCACCCAGGACCTGGACGGCCTGGTCTCCGGCATCAGCTATCAGTACGAGACGGTGCCCGTGATCTACAACGAGCACGCCGTGGGCGGCACCCTGCGGGTGAACCCCAGCACCCTGATCGACACCATGACCAACACCTCCATGATGAGCGACATGAGCTCCATGGTCTCCACCACCGGCATCGGCGGCATGTCCCAACTCATGAGCGTGTACAACCTGGACGCCTTCCGGGAGCTCAACAGCCTGAACAGCTCGCGCTATGAGCTGCTGGCGGGGCGGCTGCCCGAGAGCTACGACGAGCTGCTGATCGTGACCGGTGAGAACGACGACCTGAGCGACCTGGCTCTGTTCACCCTGGGCCTCCGGGACCAGAGCGAGGTCACGCAGATGTTCGGCAGCCTGATGTCCGGCAAGCCCACCGAGACCGCCGAGGAGGTAAGCTACTCCTACGACGAGCTGCTGGGTCTCACCTTCAAGCTGGTGCTGCCCGGCGACCTCTACGAGAAGAACGCCGCCGGCGTCTGGACCTCCGTCGAGAACGACCCCGACAAGCTGGCCGCGCTGCTCGACAAGGCCATCCCCCTGAAGGTGACCGGCATCGCCCGCAGCAACAGCCAGTCCCTGATCGCGGCCTTCACCGCCGGCGGCATCGGCTACACCCACGCCCTGACCGAGTACGTGGTGAACGCCAACAATGAGACCGCCGCCGTGAAGGCCCAGAAGGAGAACCCGGAGACGGACATCTTTACCGGCATCCGCTTCGACGGCGGCGTGGACATGGAAGTCTCCATGGAGCTGCTGGACCAGTACCTGGACACCCTGCCCCCCGCCCAGGCCGCATCCATCCGCGCCATGGTGAAGCTGATGAGCGAGGAGCGCATCCTGGAGATGATGAAGGAGCAGATGGAAAAGCAGAAGACCCAGGCCACCTATGAGGGCAACCTGGGCAAGCTCAGCGCCGCGGAGCTCTCCGCGCCCTCCTCCATCCGCATCTATCCCAAGGACTTCGAGAGCAAGGCGAAGATCTCCGCCCTGATCGACGCGTACAACGAGCGCATGATGAAGGAAGGCCACGAGGGCAGCGTGATCCGCTACAGCGACTATGTGGCCACGCTCATGAGCTCCGTCACCACCATCGTGGACGCCATCTCCTACGTGCTGATCGCCTTCGTGTCCGTGTCCCTGATCGTGTCCTCCATCATGATCGGCATCATCACCTACATCAGCGTGCTGGAGCGCACCAAGGAGATCGGCATCCTGCGCGCCCTGGGTGCTTCCAAGCGCGATATCTCCCGCGTGTTCACCGCCGAGACGCTGATCATCGGCCTGTGCGCGGGCCTCCTGGGTGTGCTGGTCTCGTGGCTCCTGACCTTCCCCATCAACGCGGCCATCCACAGCCTGACAGACCTGAACGCCGCCGCCCTCCTGCCCGCAGCCGGAGCGGCCATCCTGGTCGTCATCAGCGTGGTGCTGACCATCATCGCCGGCGCGATCCCCTCCCGCATCGCCGCGAAAAAGGACCCCGTCGTGGCGCTGAGAACGGAGTAAACTCAATTAGGAATTAGGAATGAGGAATTAGGAATTATGGATTTAGTGGTGCTGTAAAAGGGCAGCACCGCGCAGCAGAATAATAAAGCAAAAAGCATGTCATCCCACCGCTTTGAGGGGCAGATCAGGATGACATGCTTGTTTTTTGTGTATGGTTGAGGTAGTAAAGATTAGTTGGGAATGCGGAATCAACTCCACGTTAAGAATAACGCTTTATAATTCATAATTCCTCATTCCTAATTCATAATTCCGTCAGAAGATCAGATTGTTGGTCATGCCGCCCGCGGAGCACAGCGTCCAGACGCCCCAGAGCACGGCGGTGAACAGGCCGGGCCATACGGTGCGGGTCTTGGAGGAGATGTAGATGTTCAGCGCGTTACCGACCGTGATGCCGATGGTCAGCGGCAGGATGGCCAGGCCGTAGGCGTACAGGATGCCGGTGCGGAAGCCTTCCATGACGGTGTGGGTGTATTTGAGCTGCAGCGCGAAGATGATGTAGAACACCAGCAGGCCGCCGATGGTGAGGGCCGTGGTCTTGAGCACGTTCATGAACAGGTTCTTGCGCGTGCCGTCATACTTGATGCCCAGGGACTTCACCGCCAGATGGTTGCAGAGGAAGTACGGGATCAGGTAGACGAAGTAGACCACCCAGCACATGAGACGCTTGCGGGAGAGGTTGCTCATCTGCAGCGTGTTGATGTGCAGGCCCTGCTGGGTGAACTTGCCGATGAAGCCCATCAGCAGGTAGCCGCTGCCCACGACCGAAATGCCGAACAGCAGCGCCTTCAGGATGTATCCCAGGCTGAAGGCCTTGGTCTCCGTGGTGGCGAAGCCCAGGCTGCGATAGTTCTCGCCCGCCTTGCGGCCCCAGACGAAGTAGTAGACCAGGAAGAGCACCAGCATCGCGAAGGCGGTCAGCCACTGCCATTCCACGTAGACGTTGGACGTACCGCCCAAGAGCCAGATGCTGTGCGCGACGCCGTTCGCGTCAGTCCACTTCGTCTTGATCAGGGAGTCGGTGGCGATCTTGGTCACGGGGTTATCGGTATTGTAGGCGGTGGGGAACAGGCCGATCTCAGCCGCCTTCACGCCCGGCAGGTAGAGGAGCGGGGGCAGGATGAGCAACAGCACCAGGAAGGCGAACCACTGCACGCTGCGGCGCTTGACGCCGTACACGGGCGTGGGCTTGAGCTCCAGGGACTTGAAGAACTTGCCGCCGATCAGCTTGGAGGCCGTCAGGAACATGAGCGCGCAGATCTCCAGGTATTCGAGGATCCAGCCGAAGTCCTTCCACTGCCAGACCGTCGAGATCTTCTTGTAGCCGTTGACCTCGTCCGTCAGGTCCACATTGTCGATGTTGCCGTAGCCGTCCATGCCCAGGATGAAGCCGAAGATGATCTGCTTGACAGCTTCGTTGTTCACGTTGTAGTACGCATGGATGGCGGAGGGCAGATAGAACACGCGCAGGTATTCCTTGCCGTCGGTGCCCGTCACATGGTACTGCTTGCTGGGCACGATGCAGCCCGCCGGCTCGCCCCAGGCCTCGGCGATGGCGGGGTTATTGTAATACTTGTGAATGTCCTGGCTGGTGCGGCCGGTGGCCGGATCCAGCACGGTGGTACGCTTCAGGGCGCTCTCGTCAGAGTCGCCTACCACGGTCACATAGTTGTAATTGCCCGGATCGGCCGCCACGGCGGAGCCCAGGTGGAACAGGAGGTGCACATGGTCGGCATAGGCCGCCGCGAACCGGCTGGCATAGCCGCCGCCCATGGAGTGGCCGAAGACCGCGATATTGTCCTGCTGCACGAAATTGTAGCTGGACAGCGTGTTGTAGATGGTATCGCCGCAGGCGTTCTTCTCACCCACGGAGGTGGCGGTGGCGTAGTCGGAATCATGGGAGCCCTGATAGTCGAAGTTGACGACCACAAAGCCGCGGCGCGCCAGCTCCAGGGCGTAGGTGCCGGTGTGCTCCAGCATGTCGTTGCCGCCATGATACAATACGACCGCCGGCGCGGGATTTTCCGCCGTGGCGGTGCGCGGCCTGTACAGCATGGCATTCACGACGTCGCCGTCAGCGGAGGACAGGACCATTTTTTCCACCCGGACCTTGCCCCAGGCCGTGTCCGTGCCGATGACCGTCAGGAATGTGACCGCGACGGCAATGGCGATAGCGATGATCGCTACAGTAGACAGAGAGATCTTCCGTTTCATGCTGATACCCCTTTCTCAATGTTCAGGAGGTCCTGAATTTCCGCCCCGGAAATACAAACAACAGGCACATATTCATTTCCGGTTCGCGTTGGTTTTATTATAGCAGAGATCGCCGCTCGCCGCATGGTCCGGCGGAAAAAATGAAATATTGCTTGATTTTTTCAGAAAATATGATAAAATTCAATCAAATTCGATCAAAGGCGGTCCCTATATGCTGCAGAAAGAACGATATGACGAGATCTATGCGATCCTGAGCCAGCGCGGCAGCGCGACGGTCCAGTACCTGCAGAAGCACCTGTATGTGAGCGAGGCCACCATTAGGCGGGACCTGGAGATGATGGACAAGGCCGGCCTGATCCACCGGGTGTGGGGCGGCGCCATGCTCTCCTCCGGCACTGACAAGGATATCCCGGACTTCGTGCGCGAGAAGACGAACGGCGACAAAAAGGCCGTGATCGCCGCCAAGGCCGCCCAGCTGCTGCACGACGATATCAGCCTCTTCATCGACAGCAGCACGACCTGCCACCACCTGATCCCCTATTTCCAGCGGCTGAAAAAACTGACGGTGATCACCAACAGCCTGACCATGATGCGGCTGCTGCTCCAGAGCACCTCCGCCAGCGTCCACCTGACGGGGGGCTATGTGTTCGAGAACAGCATCCTCTGCGGCCATGCAGCGGTGGCCGCCGTGGCCCAGTACCACGCGGACCTGCACTTCTTCTCCTGCAGCGGGCTGAGCGCGGAATACGGCATCACCAGCATCGAAAGCCGGGTCGTCGAGGTCAACCAGGCGATGATGAAGCACTCCGACTGCCAGGTGCTTTTGTGCGACAGCTCCAAGTTCGACAAGGCCTTCCTGTGGCACCTGGCCGCACCCACGGACGTCCAGTACGTGATCACGGACGAGGCGCCCTCCTCCCCCGCCCTGAGCGCCGCCCTCCGGGGCCGGCTGATCCCGTGACCGCCCCAAGAATGCGGCTTGCGCAGCGGATATACTTCGTGCTATAATAATCTTTGTACTGAAAGACCCGAAACTTCCGGACTGGAGGACTTTCCCATGAAACTGATCATTACCATCGTACAGGATGAAGACGCGGGCCGCCTGGTCGGCGAACTGATGGACCAGAACTTCGGCGTGACGAAGCTGGCCACCACCGGCGGCTTCCTGAAATCCGGCAACACCACGCTGCTGATCGGCCTTTCCGAAGAGCGCTTCGACGAGTGCATGGGCATCATCGAAAAGGTGTGCAAGAGCCGCAAGCAGATGGCCAGCGCGCCGGTCAGCATGAGCAGCGTGTCTTCGGGCATGTATACCTCCTACCCCATCGAAGTGACTGTCGGAGGCGCGACGGTATTCGTACTGTCCGTGGATCAGTTTGTCAAATTCTGATCCCGTCCTCACCGACTTTGAGGCGCGCGGCAGCAGCATCGCCGCGCTGATCCGCGAGCTCAGGCGGGGTGTATTTCCCGGCTGCGTTCTGATCTGCGGCGGCCCCGGCATGGGGAAATCCGCCCTGGCTGAGCAGCTGGCACAAGCCCTGCTCTGCGAAGCGCCCGCCCCGGAGCAGCGCCCCTGCGGGCAGTGCAAAGGCTGCAAAAGGGTGCATGACGGCACGCACCCCGACCTGCTGACGCCCGCGGAGACGAAAAAGAAGAGCATCGGCGTGGAGGAGATCCGCGGCATCCTGAGCGCGCTGCAGTCCCACGCCCTGGAAAGCGACCGCCGGGTGGTGCTGCTGGACGACGCCGACCGGCTGACGCCCCAGGCCCAGAACAGCCTGCTCAAAAACCTGGAGGAGCACCCGCCCGAGACGCACTTCATCCTGACCACCGCCTATGAGACGCGGATCCTGAATACCATCCGCTCGCGCGTGATCACCGTGCGCCTGGCGCCCATGGCCCAGGAGGCCCTGACAAATTGGCTGCAGGGCCGTGGCCTCGACGAGTACGCCGCCCGGGAGAGCGCGCGGCTGAGCGACGGGAGCCCGGGCCTGGCCCTGACCCTGAGCGCGGACGAGACCGACCGCTCCCTGCGCACCCTGGCCTATGACACCGTATTCCAGCTGGCGGAGGAAGAGGAGATCCCCGGCGTCGAGTACAAGCTCAAAGACCTCAAGGACGATTTTGACCGCTTTTTAAGCATCCTGGAGCGGGAGCTCCGACTGTGCATGCGCGGTCTCGACAGCCCGGACATGTCCATTGCCTGGCCGGAAGCCTATCCGGCCCGGCTGGCCCGTGTGCTCGCTCTCGTGATCGAGGCGGAGCAGCAGCGGGCATCCAACGTCAATACCCAGGCAGTGCTGAATGTGCTGCTGCAGACCATCGTGGAGGAAACCAAGAAATGGCGATCATCGTAGGCGTTCGCTTCCAGAACGCCGGCAAGCTCTACTACTTTGACCCCCTGGAAACAGGCGCCGCCGCCGGCGATTCCGTGATCGTGGAAACGGCCCGCGGCCAGGAGATCGGCGAAGCCGTCACCGGCCCCACCGATGTGCCGGATGAGGACATCGTTCCCCCGCTGCGCCCGGTGCTCCGCGTCGCGACCCAGGAGGATCTCGATCACGAGGAAGAGAACAAGCGCAAGGAAAAGAGCGCTTTTGACGTATGCAAGCAGAAGATCAGCGAGCACCAGCTGCCGATGAAGCTGGTCAGCTGTGAATATACCTTTGACAACACGAAGCTCCTGTTCTACTTCACCGCCGAATCCCGGGTGGACTTTCGCGCCCTGGTCAAGGACCTGGCCAGCGTGTTCCACGTCCGCATCGAGCTTCGGCAGATCGGCGTCCGCGACGAAGCGCGGATGATGGGCGGCCTGGGCATCTGCGGCCGGCCGCTGTGCTGCTCCCGCTTCCTGGGCGATTTCCACCCCGTATCCATCAAGATGGCGAAGGAGCAGAACCTGTCCCTGAACCCCACCAAGATCAGCGGCGCCTGCGGCAGGCTGATGTGCTGCCTGCAGTACGAAGAGGACTTCTATGAGAAGACCAGCCGCGCCATGCCCCGCGTCGGGAAGCCCGTGCACACCCCCGACGGCGACGGCATCGTGGCTGAGGTGAACATCCTGAAGGAGACCGTCCGCGTGCGCATCAACAAGGGCAACGACATGACGGAGCTCAAGGATTACCCCGCCGACCAGGTCCAGCGCCTGAACGGCCAGCAGCCCCAGCCCGCCCCGAAGCAGAGCGCGCCGGAGGACGAGCCGGATCCCGAGGTCATGCGCGCCTTGCACGCCGCTGAAATGGACGTGCCGGACGACGACGCGGACCAGCAGCTCCCGCCGGACGACAGCGTGGACGAGACGCCCGCCGAGCAGCCCGCCGCCTCCCGCCGCAGGCCGAACCAGCGGTCCCGCGAGCCCCGGCCTGAAAACCAGGAGGGCGGCCGCAAGAATGAAGGCCAGCGCCCCGAAGGAGCCCGGAAGCCCGGCAATCCCCCGCGCGGCCGGAATCCGCGCAATCACGCCTCCCGCGGCCCCGCTCCCGCGCAGCAGACGGCCGCCCCGAAGGCAGAACAGTCCGCTCCGAAGCCCCAGCCCGCCGCAAAAGCAGCATCTGCCGCGCCGGTCGCACCGGCCGCTCCGGCCGCGCCGGTCGCACCGGTCGCACCGGCTCCCAAGCGCGACCCCTGGGTCGTGCCGGAGGAATACAGGCAGAAGAAGAGCGACAACACTTAATCGTACCGAAAAATCCTGCGTTGCGCTATCATTCACCAAAGGAGGTGCCGACATGATCTATACGATCGACAGGATCCGCGAGATCGCCGCGCCGATCGCCGCTTCCTACAACATCAAAAGCATGCATCTGTTCGGCTCCTATGCCCGCGGCGAAGCGACTGAAAGCAGCGACCTGGACATCCTGATCGACCGTGGTGCCGTCAAAAGCGGTTTCGCCTTGGGCGGTCTGTACGCAGATCTCCGGGACGGCTTCCAGAAGGATCTTGACCTGGTCACGGTTCAGGGCGCAGACAAGGAATTCCTGAACGAGATCCGCAGAGACGAGGTATTGCTGTATGAGCAATAACGACTTTCAAAAGGACCGAAGCATCATCCGCCACATCCTGAAATACTGAAGCCGACGCGGCGGTCGACTATTTCGGGAATGATGAATCGACTTTCATGAACAACCCGATTTACAGGAATGCCGTCAGTATGCTGATTCAGCAGATCGGCGAACTCGCCAAGCATCTGTCGGATGATTTCATCAATGCGCATCCCGACATCCCATGGCGTCAGATCAAAGGGATGCGGGATTGGTTCGCCCATCAGTATCTGGCCATGGATGCCGACGTCATCTGGACAGTATCCCAAACCGACCTGCCGCCGCTGAAAGCATTCTGCGAAGCGCTGCTGAAAGAATGAATGATACTTAATACAAAGAAGGGACTGCATCACGCAGCCCCTTTTTTTGATGATGGGTTTCAGTATCAGTCCTTCTCTTCCAGTTCCCACACCGTCGTCACATAGGCGCTGGTGTTCTGGGTGCCGGGGGCCAGCTTGGTGGCTCCGGCGGAAGCATCCTCCTCGGGCGCCGCCATGCGGAAGGAATTGCTGTAGATGTCGTTCCCGCTGCCCACGGTAGAGACGGAGACCAGCTTGCCCAGCTTCATGCCCGCGGTCTCGGCCAGCAGCTCCGCCTTGCGCTTCGCGTCGGCGAAGGCCTCCTTCAGCGCCTTGTCGTAGGCTTCCTTCATGCCGTCGGCCTCAAAGGAGACATAATTGATAATGTTCGCGCCGGCGTCGACGACGGCGTCGATCACCGCGCCAGTCTGGTCGATATCCGCGACGGTGACACTCATGTCATGCATGACCTGGTAATACTGCTTTTCCTGGTTGAGCGGCCCCACATACTCGTTCATCGTGTAGATGCTGAAGCTGCTGGTGGCGATCCGGTCGGCGGGGATGCCGCACTGCTCGGTCAGCACCTTCATCACCGCGTCGGTACGCTGCTTGTTTTCCGCCTGGGCCTCCGAGGGCGCTTCAGCCTTCGTGCGGATCGCCAGGTGGATGACCGCGTGGTCTGTGGCCACCGAGACCTGGGCGCTCCCGCCCACGGTCACCTGAGGCGCGTCAGCCAGCGCCATCCCGCTCATCAGCAGGGCAAACATCACTGCGAGGGCCAAGGCCCTCATCATCCTCTTCATGGGTTCATTCCTCCTTTTTTGATCAACAGATCCAGCCGGCACTGACCGTCCTGGTCCCAGGGCAGCTCATCCTCCGCGGGCAGGCTGCTGCATCCGGCCTTCTCCAGCGCATCCAGGAGGGCCGGCATGTCCTCCCGGCGGACGGACAGGCTGAGGCTCACGCCGCTTTCATTCTCCGCCGGGATGCTGTCGGTCCAGCCCATCGCCCGGAGCAGCTGCTCAGCGGCTTCCGACGGCGCGTCTGCAGTCCAGGTCAGCGTCTGGGAGTCAGCCTCCAGCGTATCCTGCATGAAGGCGCTGGCGTCTGCCGTTTCCATGGCTGCCTCCTCAGCCTCCTCGTTCGCCTGGAAGAGCATCGCTCCAGCGCTCAGCATGGGCGCAGCGTCCGCCTCCTCCGGTTCTTCCGGGGCAGCCTCCGGGGACGCGCTGTTCATGCCCAAAGTGAGCGGCGCGTTCGTCGCCACGGCTGCCATTTTCGGCGCAGCCATGCTCAGCTGGGGTGCCGGGGCCGCATCCTGAGCGGGCATTTCCGTGCTCGCGGCCATCATGGACAGGGGCGCCGGCTGCGGCTTTTGCAGGTTGGCGATGGGCTGACGCAGGGCCACCACGGCGATCAGCAGGGCAGCGGCGGCCATGACCGGCGCAAAGGCCCGGGAATTCCAGAAGCCCGTCCGGCGCTGGGCCTCCGCCTTCGCCTTTTCGGTGCGGAGGGCGGCTTTCCAGCGGGTACTGGCCTCTTCGGGCACCGCTTCGTCCCGGTCCAGGGCCCTCAGTTCCAGGAGGAGCCTGCAGCTTTCGCAGGTTTCGGCGTGACGCTGCATCTCCTGTCTCGTCTGCTCATCCGGCTCGCCCCGGTCCAGCAGCCGTTCCAATTCCGCGCAGGTCATCGCTGATCCCTCCTTTCTCCCTTACTGACGTTCCTGAATCCAAAAAGTTCCGCGTCCTCGGACAATATTTTCTTCAGATGCTCACGAGCGCGGTTCAGACGGCTTTTGACCGTCCCCTCCGGCAGGCGGAGCACCCGCGACAGATCCTCATAGGACATGCCCCGCACGTCCCTGAGGACGATCAGCACCCGGTCCTTCTCGTTCAGTTTCCCGATGGCTTCCCGAAGCAGGCGCTTGCGCTCGGCCGCCTCCACCTCGCCGCTCACGCTGGCCTTGGGGTCCCGGGGCTCGAAGCCCTCCTCCCGCATCTCCTCCAGGGAGGTGTTGGGCCGTCGCTTGCGCAGCATATCGATGCAGGTATTGACGGCGATGCGGCGAAACCAGGTGCGCCACTGGGCTTCCCCCTTGAAGCCCCTGAACCCGCGCCACGCCTTGAGCATGGTCTCCTGCAGGGCGTCCGCAGCGTCCTCGCGGCTGTTGAGGATGCCGTAGCAGGTCAGGTAAACATCCTTTTCAAATCGCTGCGCCAGCTCCTCAAAGGTCGGCGGATGGATCGACATAATGACCTCCAATTCGCGCAATTTTGTGTGCATGTATAGCCATTTAAGCGGCTATATGATATACTATCTTTAGCCAAATGGCTAAGAAAGGGGATCAATACAATGGAATTAAAAGGCAGCCAGACTGAGAAGAACCTGTGGACCGCGTTCCAGGGCGAATCCATGGCCCGCAACAAGTACAGCTATTTTGCCTCCAAGGCCAAGAAGGACGGCTACGTCCAGATCGCGAACATCTTTGAAGAGACCGCCGCCAACGAAAAGGAGCACGCCAAGATCTGGTTCAAGCTGCTGGGCGGCATCGGCGACACCAAGGAAAACCTGAAAGCCGCCGCCGACGGCGAGAACTACGAGTGGACCGACATGTACGACGGCTTCGCCAAGACCGCGAAGGAAGAGGGCTTCGACGAGATCGCCGAGCTGTTCCTGGGCGTCGCGGCCATCGAGAAGGAACACGAGGAGCGCTATCGCAAGCTGCTCAAGAACATCGAGGACGCTGTGGTCTTCTCCCGGGACGGCGACTGCATCTGGCAGTGCGGCAACTGCGGCCACATCGTGATCGGCCCCAAGGCCCCCGAAGTCTGCCCCGTCTGCAACCACCCCCAGGCCTATTTCCAGCTGAAAGCGGAAAACTACTGAGCGAGTAATAAAGGTTGAAGGGTGAAGGGAGCAGGGAGAAGGCAGATAGTGATTCACTATAACCTTCAACCTTAACCCTTCACCCTTCAACCTTACTCTCATTCCGCTCTGATGATGTCGTCCCTCAGGCGATAGATGGTCGCACCGTACTGCTTGCGGCAGAAGGCGTCCACGAACCAGTCGATGGCCTTGTTCGCGTTCCACTGCACCAGGCCGTAGCGGATGCCGCCCTTGCTCTGGCCCTTCATGTTGCTGTCGCACCAGGTGACCGTATCGGTATCGGGATCGTAGTCCTCGGTGAACATCATGCTGTGAGCGCCAACGCCGTAATAGTAGTTGGCGCGCATCTGGAAGAAGTCTCCGCGCTTGGCCTGCTGCAGGAACTCCCGGGCCAGCTTCCGGTTTTCCGCCTTGCTCAGCTTGGTGTCATAGCGGAACACGGCCGCCTCGTAGAAGGGATTGCCCTTTTCGGCGGGAATCTCCTTCCATTTCAGGCCGTAGCCGTAGGGCTTGCACTCCTTGGCGGGCAGATTGTCCGGGATGACCAGCGCCACGTCGGGATATTCCGCCATCCGGTAGCTGCCGGCCGCCTGCTTGAAGCAGTAGACCGTAAAGTTTTTGCACACATAGATGTCCCCGCTGTAGTGCGCGCGGCGGAGCTTGCCCTCCGTCTTGACATACTGGTCATGCGCGGCGTTCAGGATCTCGTCGATCATCTGCTCGCGGGGCGTTAATTCCGTTTCCGCTTCCGCCAGCGCCGCAGGGCATAAAAGCGTAAGCAGGGCGCAGAGGCAGAGAAAACGGAAGAACGGATTCAAGCGAAAATGCTTCATTACTGCTCCTTTGGATCCTAAGGATCCTCTGCCCGCCTGATGCAGGCATCGGGCACATTTTACCATACATGTCCCGTTTCGTCTACTGGTTTGCAAGCTTTTACAAAGGATGATCAACCATGAAGATCCTCGTGACCGGCTTTGAGCCCTTCGGCGGCGAGACTGTCAACCCCGCCTGGGAGGCCGTCTGCGCCTTCCCCGACGAGATCGGCGGCGCGCAGATCCTCCGGCTGCGGCTGCCCGTGACCTTTGACGGCTGTCTGCCGCCGCTGATCGAGGCGGTCCAGCGCGAGCGGCCCGACGCCGTCCTCTGCGTCGGCCAGGCAGGCGGACGCGCGGCCATCACGCCGGAGCGGGTCGCCATCAACCTGGACGACGCGCGCATTCCGGACAACGCCGGGCAGCAGCCTACGGATCAGCCCATCGAACCGGACGGGCCCGCCGCTTTCTTCACGACGCTGCCGGTCAAGGCCATGGTGCAGAGCATCCGGGACGCCGGCGTTCCGGCCAGCCTGTCCTATACCGCCGGCACCTTCGTGTGCAACCACCTGATGTACGGCCTGCTCAGCTGGTGCGCCCGGGAAGCGCCGCGCATCCGCGCCGGATTCATGCACGTGCCGTATCAGCACGAGCAGACCGTCGGCAAGCAAAACGCCCCCAGCCTGTCCGGCGAGGACATCCTGAAGGGCGTGATAGCGGCCATCGGAGCCATCGCGAAAGACACCTGATCCACTCACGCAAATACCGCCGGGAACTTTATCCCGGCGGTATTTTATTGCTATGATTCAATCATCTGCCGAACAGGAACAGGGTCACGCCCATGATGAGCAGGATGAGCAGCAGGCACGGCAGGCCGATGGTGATCAGCCCGGACAGCATGAGCGCCGTCTCGTCGTGCTTTTCCAGCTTCGGCCCGTCATCTTCGAGCATATCCTGCTTTTGCTGCTCTGACTCGCGCATGCTCAGGCCTCCGTCTTGGTCGTCTTGACCTCGAACAGGAAGTTCTTGTTCTCATCCAGCTTGCGCTCCGGATAGTGGCAGGCACAGAAGTGGTTGGGTGCGATCTCCACCAGCGGCGGCTCCACGCGGCGGCACTTGTCCGTGGCCATGTAGCAGCGGGTGCAGAACTTGCAGCCGGCCGGCGGGTTCACGGGGCTGGGGATGTTGCCCTCCAGGATGATGCGCTCCTTGTCCGCGGAGTTGGCCTCCGTGGTCGGGATGGAGGAGAGCAGCGCCACCGTGTAGGGATGGCGGGGATCGTTGAAGATGGTGTTCTTATCCGCCAGCTCCACAACGCTGCCAAGATACATGACGGCGATGCGGTCGGAGATGAACTTGACGACCGACAGGTCATGGGAGATGAACATGTAGGTCAGGTGCTGCTTTTCCTTGAGCTCCTGCAGCAGGTTGATGATCTGGGACTGGATGGACACGTCCAGAGCGGACACGCACTCGTCGCAGACCACGAACTTGGGCTGCACCGCCAGGGCGCGCGCGATGCAGATGCGCTGGCGCTGGCCGCCGGAGAACTGGTGCGGATAGCGGTGGAGCATGTACTCCTGCAGGCCGCACTTTTCCATCGTATCCACGATGTAGGCGCGCAGCTTGGCGGAGCCGTGCTTGAAGAAGTGGTGGGTGACCAGGCCTTCCTCGATGATCTGACCCACGGTGAAGCGCGGGTTCAGGCTGGAATAGGGATCCTGGAAGATGATCTGCAGGTCCTTGCGCAGGTCGCGCATCTCATCGGTGGTCAGGCGCGCCAGGTCGATGCCGTTGTCCAGCATTGCCTCGTACTTTTCAAACTCGGCGTCACCCTGGTACTTGGCCTTGACAGCCGCCAGCTTGTCCTGGAGGGAGGCGATGGCCTTGTCATGGACCTCGATCGCGCTGTTGAGCTTCTGGAGCTGGGCGGCAGCCTTATCGCGCTTATTTGCAGCGGAGGTCGCCTTGCCGGCTTCCGCCGTGTTGGCCTCGTGCTCAAAGTGGTCGAAGTTGGCCTGCTGCTTCTTGCGCTTCCCGACCAGCTTGTTGCGCTTTTTGTTTTCCTGGTAGATGCCCATCAGCAGGTTCATGCCCTCGGCATCGTCCTTGGCATAGAAGCCGCCCAGGATTTTCACGATATTGCTCAGGTTGGTCTGCTCGTCGCACTGGGCGATGTTGCAATCCTGCAGCAGATAGAAATCCGCGCCGTCCTCGCCGCCGGCGGCCTCGACCCGCTTTTCCAGGTCGCGGGCCTTCGCGGAGGCCTTGGCCAGCTTCTGGCGGTATTTCTTTTCATGCTTGATGGTGTCATAGACGTAGCTGGGGGTCAGCTCGTCCAGGGTCATACCGTAGTACAGGGTGCAGCCCGCCGTCTGCGGATACAGCTGCAGCAGCACGCGGCCCAGGGTGGACTTGCCGCAGCCGGACTCGCCTACGACACCCAGGGTCTCGCCCTCATAGATGTCGATGGAGATGTTCTCATTCGCCCGGACATACAGCCTGTTCTTCTGGAAAATGGAGGATTTGGCGACCGGAAAGTACTTTTTAAGATTAGTAATGGACAGTAATTTTTTTGTGCTCGGCACTGTTCCGTTCCTCCTTGTTGGGATAGAAGCATCTCACAGCCTGGTTCTCGCTGATCTTCTGCAGCGGCGGCTCCTGCTCGATGCACTTCTGCGTGCAGTACTTGCAGCGGGGGCCGAACTTGCAGCCCTTGGGCAGGGCCAGCGGGTGCGGCACGACGCCGGGGATGGGCTCCAGACGGTCGCTCTCGATCTCGAGGCGCGGGATGGACAGCATCAGGCCCTCGGTGTAGGGATGGCTTTCGGTGCAGTTGCGGAAGATGACCTCCGCGGGCGCCTGCTCGACCACCTGGCCGCAGTACATGACGGCCACGTCGTCCGCCATCTCGTTGATGACGCCCAGGTCGTGGGTGATGAAGATGATGGCCGTACCGGTCGTTTCCTTCAGGTCGTTCATCAGCTTCAGGATCTGGGCCTGGATGGTCACGTCCAGGGCCGTGGTGGGCTCGTCCGCGATCAGGATCTTGGGCTTGCAGGCCAGGGCCATGGCGATCATGACGCGCTGGCGCATACCGCCGGACAGCTGGTGCGGATACTGCTTGATGACGACCTCCGGGTTCGGGATCTGCACATCGTACAGCATCTGCAGGGCGTGCTCATGGGCTTGTTTCTTATTCATGCCCTGGTGGATCATGAAGGGCTCGGAGAGCTGGCGATCCACGGAGAACACGGGGTTCAGGCTGGTCATGGGCTCCTGGAAGATGACGGAGATATCGTTGCCGCGGATATGGTTCATCTCTTTCAGGGAGAGCTTGGTCAGGTCGCGGCCTTCCAGCAGGATCTCGCCGCTCTCGATGTAGCCGTTGCCGTCCAGCAGCTGCAGGATACTCATGGCGGACACGGACTTGCCGGAGCCGCTCTCGCCTACGATGCCGATGGTCTTGCCGGCTTCCAGGCTGTAGGATACGTCGTTGACGGCCTTGACGATACCTTTCTTGGTCGTAAAGAAGGTATGAAGGTTTTTAACTTCGAGCAAAGGCATTCTTCAATTCCCTCCTTACTTGTCGTTGGTGGACTTCGGGTCCATGACGTCGCGCAGCGTATCGCCGATGGTGTTGATACACACGGTCGTGATGATCAGGATGATCGAAGTAAAGATCCACTGCCAGGGGAAGTTGATGGCCGCGACGGCGTTGCTGGCGCGGGACAGCATATTGCCCCAGCTGGGCTGCGGATAGTTGACGCCGAAGCCCAGGAAGGAGAGGGAAGTCTCCGTCTGCATGGACGCGGCAAAGCTCAGGGTCATATTGACCAGAATGACGGATACGATGTTGGGCAGGATATGCTTGTAGGCGATGCGCCAGGTGCCCACGCCCATGGCCTGGGCCGCGGTGACGTACTCGCTCTCGCGGGCCACTAGCACCTGGGCACGGGTGATGTAGGCGAAGCCGGGCCAGCCCAGGATGCCCAGGATGACCATGATCATGTACAGACGCTGGTCCGTGGTCATGGAGACCTGCGCCAGCAGAGAGCTCAGGATCAGCATGAAGGGGTACAGCGGGATGGAGCTGAACACCTCTGCCACACGCATGAGGAAGATATCCACCCAGCCGCCCAGGAAGCCGGCCAGCAGGCCGATGGACACGCCGATGATGATCTCGATGATAACGGCGATGGCGCCGACCGTCATGGTGATGCGGCCGCCGGCCACCACGCGCTCAGCAATGTTCGCGCCGCGGTCATCGGTGCCGAACAGGTAGCCCTTGAGGCCCCAGGAGTTCAGCAGCTTGCCGTTGGCGTCCACCGCATAGCTCTGGAACGCGCCGGCGTACAGCTTGCTGGCGCCTTCCACCTTGGGCGCTTCCGCCTGGCGGTAATGGTCGCCGCCGAAGGAATACACATGGCCCTTGTTGGTCAGGCCGGAGAAGTGATAGGTGCCGGCTTCAATGTCAATGAACTGCTCGCCCTCGGGGAGGTCGGGCACATCCTGCACGTCCGCCGGGAAGTCGCCGGTGAAGCCGATGGTGCCGTCATCCAGCAGCAGGCAGACGCTGGTGGAAGCCGCGCGAACTTCCTGGATCTTGCGGCCGTTCAGGAAATCCTTCATAGCCTGGGTCTTGGTGCCGGTGATACGGTCCCTGGCCTTGGCATGCAGGCCCTTGGTACCGGTATAGACGCTGGTCTGTTTCTCGTCCAGGCCCACCACGTAGTTCAGGGTAAAGTCCACATCGACGATGTTGGTGCGTCCGATGAACTTATCCAGGTTCGCATAAGCCTGCTTGTTGCCCCAGATGTACAGGGTGCCGTCGTCCATCAGGATGGCGGAGGCCTGGTAGCCGCAGGTGACACGCTTGATATGGTTGACATCCAGCTCGCCGTTCAGCACCACATCCGGCACGGGAGCCAGGTTGGGGTTGCTGGCGGTCGTTTCTGTGACCGCGTACTGGCCGAAGCGGTTGCTGCCCCAGCCGTAGAACTTGCCATCCTCGCCGATGGCGATGATGTGGTCCTGGCCGGCCGCCACATAGGCGATCTTGGCGTTCTTGACCTCGTCCGGGATCTGCTTGATATCTATGCCGGTAGCGCCGATCTTGCCGATGCCCCAGACATAGACCTTGCCGTCATTGGAGAGGCCGACCGAGAAGCTGGAGTAGCTGTCGATCATCTTGATATTGCCCGCCAGCTCCTTGGGGACGTTCATAAAGTCCATGGTGGGCGGCAGGTCCTTCTGGGTGGTCTCGGTAAAGGCGTCGTAGTACTTGGTCATGAAGTGAGGCGCGATGAACACGATCGCGAACATGATCAGTACAACGAATACGGAAAACACAGCGAATTTCCGCTCGATGAAGCGGTTGAAGATCTGGCGGCCCGGGCTCACGATCAGCTCGGAGTCATCCGGCACGCCGTCCTTGAATTTGATTTCCTTGGGTTCCGTTTTTTTGATCCCAAACCATTTTTCTTCGTACTTAAGGCCGAAGATCCAGCGCACGAGCCAGCGGGCCAGGGTACGGAAGACGTTTTCCCTTTTCTTTTCCATTTCCATGCCCCCTTACTTGCTGATGCGTACGCGGGGATCGACGATGCCGTAGCAAAGGTCGGTCACCAGGTTGGAGAACAGCCCCAGGAAGGTGTAGATCACTTCCAGGAACATGATCATATCATAGTCAGCCGTGCGTGTAGCATTCAGGAACAGCAATCCCATGCCCTTGAAACCGAACATGGTCTCAAGGATCATGGCGCCGCTGATGGTGCCGAAGAAGCCGCCGACGATGATGGACACCATCGGGACCAGGGCGTTGCGCCACGCGTGGCTGTAAATGACGACTTTTTCAGAGAGGCCCTTGGCCCGCGCGGTCCGGATACAGTCCAGATTGAGCGCGTCGATCATGGACGCGCGGGTGATGCGCGTGATCGAAGCCAGAGAGCCGAAGGTCAGGCAGATGGTGGGCAGCGTCACGTGATGCAGCACGTCCAGCACATTCCGCCAGCCCGTATAGTTGGCGCCCGGCGTCTTCATACCGCTGACCGGGAACCAGCCCAATATTGAGCAGAAAAGAACGATGAATACTATGTAAATAATAAAGGAAGGCGTAGAAAAACCGATCAGGGTAAAGACCTGAGTAAACCGGTCAAACCTGCTGTTCTTCTTCACGGCGCACTTGATGCCCAACGGAATAGTGATCGCTAATACCGCGATCTCCGTGATCAGACCGATCAGGAACGAGTTGCGCATGTGCGTCGGCACCACTTCCACGACCGGCTTGTTATAGTCGTAGGAGAATCCGAAATCGCCCTGGAAAATGCCGGAATAATGCCCATCATAGAAAGGATAGAACCCCAGCCAGCGCAAATAGAGGATCAGCGTATTATCCGTATCCGTGCCGTACATGCGCTGGTACTTCAGATAGAGCTCCTCGAACTTCGTCGCCTTTTCCGCTTCGGAAAGGCGCTTCATGGTCTGGATCTCCGCCCTGGCATCCGTATAGGCGCGGTTCGCGGGCATCAGCTGATACAATGAAAACAGGATGAAGGTTAGCAGGAAGAACACGAGGACCATGTATACTAACCTTTTTGCAATATATCTTGCCATGAGGGGCACTCCTTCACAGAGCTTTTTTACAGCATCCTCAGGTCGGGCAGATGCCCGGCCTGAGGATATCCGTGTTCGTAACAAATGCATCCGGCGGTGTTGTGCCGCCGGATGCAGTCACAAGTTGAGCTAAATTACTTCAGCCAGCAGATGTCCGCGTAGTCCTTGATGTAGTACTGAGAATAGTCGTCATACATCGCAGGATCGATGGTCATGTTGAACGCATAATCATACGCAGCGGAGTTGAAGCCGGTGGCGAAGTTGAACGCGCAGTACATCGGGCTGCCGGCATAGAAGCCGTACACGGCCGCCTGATACAGTTCGTCCAGCATCGGGCCGAAGTCGCCGATGGTGTTGTAAACCACCATGCCAGCCTTGGCCACGTTCTCGTTGGCCTTCAGACCGGTCTGCAGCAGGTCGGTGAAGGGGTTGTCAGCAGTGCCATACCAGTTGATGACCAGGGGCATCAGGTACACGCCATTGACTTCCTCAGTCTTGTAAGCGCCGTCCACAGACTTGTAGTTCTTGTCGTTCTCGTTGATCTTGTCAGCGGGGATCGCCTTGTAGCGGACGCCTTCGCCGGTGTAGTCGGTGCCGTCGGCATTGTAGACCCAGCCGTCAGCCTCGAGGACGTCGATGGCAGCGTCAGCAGAGGTGGCGTAGCTGTCCAGCAGCATGCCCTGTTCCACAGCAGCCTTGTACATCCAGGAACCGGTGTAGTACGGGCCGTCCACGACGCCGCCGTAACCGCCGGTGAAGTCCTTCGCGAACTGAGCGCGGTCCATGCACAGGGCGATGGCCTGACGGACAGAAGCGAACTGAGCGGGGCCGTAGTCGGCACGGAAGCCCAGCTTGCCGTAGCCAGCGCGGCTGTAGTGGGTGTAGACATACTTGCCTTCGGATTCATCAGCAGTCTTCAGAGCCTCATCGGTGTCAGCGCCGCCGGTGATGCCGGCGATAACATCGAGCTCGCCGCTGGTGAAAGCGGTCATCTGGGTCGCGGAAACGATCTTCTTGTAGATGACGGTGCCGATCTTCGGCTGCGCGCCTTCATAGTTGCCCTTGAAGTATTCGTTCTTCTTCAGGGTCGCGGTGGCGTCAGAGTTGTCGAAGGACTCGACATAGTAGGGGCCGGACCACGGATAGGCAGCGTAGTTCTCAGCGCTGGTATCGGTGCAGAGCTTGCGGATCTTGGCAGCCTGGATGTACTTGCCGTCGGCGTCCTTGGCATAGAACTCATCGGACAGGTAGCAGCCTTCGCCGTCATCCTTGATCTCAACGCCTTCGCCCAGCCAGGCAGCAGCGTAGTTAGCAGAGAATCCGCCGTAGCTGATCTTGTAGAAGTAGTTAGCATAGTCCGCTTCGATGGTCACGGAGAAGGTGTAGTCATCGATCAGGTGCAGACCGGCGAAGTACTTGGTGCCTTCAGCACTGTCGGGGCCGGTGTACTTCTGATAGGCGCCCTTCCAGCCGACCACGGTCTGGGCATTCAGCTCACGGCCGGAGGCTTCGGTGCCAACGGGGGAATCCATCGCCATGGAGAAGGCCAGATAGTCCTTCGCGGTGACAGGGCTGCCATCGGAGAACTTCAGGTCGTCCTTGATCTTGATGGTGTAGGTCAGAGAGCCGTCTTCGTTCAGTTTCTCTTCATGAGAATCGACGACGGTGCTGTTCCACTCGAAGCCGCCTTCCTTGGTGGTGGAGACGGTCTCCAGACCGGTGGTCAGGCCTTCCACGTCGTTATCGGAAGCGGCGGGAGAGCTCTTGCCGAAGGTGGCATAACGGAACTGGCCGGACAGCTCGGTGGTGTTGCCCAGGATGAAGGAGTCATCAGCCTTCTCGGAAGACCAGTCGATCAGAGCGGAAGCAGGAGACCAGAAGGGGTTGGTGGGATATTCCTGAACACCCTTGATCTGAGCGTTGTACAGATCGTAGTACTCGTTGCTGTACAGCGGAACTTCGGGCAGCAGGTAATTCCAGCGGGTGATGTACAGTCTCCACCAGGCGGCGTAGACGTCATCTTCAGTCTCATAGTCGCCGGCGGGGGTGGTGTTGTACACCATAGCCATGGTCAGGAAGTCCAGACCAAGCAGCTTCTCTTCGCCGTCCACGGTGATATAGCCGAAGCCGGTCTCTTCGTCTTCGTGCACATCAGCGATGGTGATGTCCTTGCCGACCTTTTCGTACAGGGACTCGTAGTCCTCGCCATACTTGTAGTTGCCCAGGGTCATCACGTCGAACTCAGGAGATTCAACGATGTTCGCAGCATCGACATCCGCGAGAGCGCCGACCACTGAGAACGCCATGACCACGGTCATGAGCAGAGCCATCAGTTTCTTCATGCAGGTATCCTCCTTAATTTTTTTAGCGGCAAAGCCGCTTATACTCTGAACAGCAACAGCTGTGAGAGATCTGGCCTAACCAGCCTTTTGACCGGCTGATGCAGGAAAAGTATACAACCGATTTACAGATTATATATTATTGTCCTCCAAATTTCAAGTCATTTTCTCGATTTTATCCGAAAAAATGAATTTTCGGAGTCTGATTTATTCAGTTTTTAGGGGCTGAAAACAGCGATTTTTCAAGCAGGGAGAATATAAAACCACCGATTGTATTTATATTGCATTTTTATTGTATGTTTCATTGGGCCGTTCCGCCACCTCCACCGTCCTGAGCAGCGACAGCACGCCGGAGGCCAGCGCCGCCGACACCAGGCACAGGATGATGAACAGCCGGTCCTCCTGAAAGAAGGACCAGTCCCCATTCACCGCCCTATATATAATGGAAGCGATCAGTCCGGCCGCCGCGCAGACGATGACGGCCACGGCGGACCGCGACGCCCGGATAAAACTGTGCATATACTGGTCCCGGCGCATGGGTCTCCCCCGGAAGGGCAGGGACAGAGCGCCCATCAGCAGATACATGCCCGGGAACAGGCCGATCAGCAGCGGCACCATGGCCAGGAGCTGGCCGCTGGTCAGGTGCGTGAGCAGCAGCATCCGCACATAGACCACCGCCAGCGCCGCCGCCATGCCCAGCGCCCCCCACAGTTTATACTGCGCCGTCTTGACCGGCGGGCGGAGCACCGTCCATACGCCCTTGTACACAGCCCGTTTGCGCACGCGGCCCTTCTCGTCCGTCGTCTCTACCAGTTCAAAATCGTCGATATACTTTTTCCGGTCCGACAGGTTCTGGCCCTTCTCCAGCGGATTGTCAAACAGTCCCATGGTTCCCTCCGTTTAGCGTACGATCCATTTAGCGTCCGATATCGGTACGCATTCTATCATATTATACAAAAATGGGCAAGCCGGAACGAATTCCGCGATGATTCGCCCTTGCAAAATCCCAATGATGTGTTATAATGACATTGCCCTGAAATACCGGGCAAAACAAATGCTTTACTGATTTTTCTACATTTTAAAGGAGGTTTTTCCCATGGTTCGAGTTGCTATCAACGGTTTTGGCCGCATCGGTCGTCTTGCTTTCCGCCAGATGTTCGGCGCCAAGGGCTACAACGTCGTGGCCATCAACGACCTGACCAGCCCCGCGATGCTCGCGCATCTGCTCAAGTATGATACCGCCCAGAAGGGTTACTGCGGTGTCATCGGCGAAAACAAGCACACGGTCACCTCCAAAGAGCCCGTGTTCGAAGAAGACGGCAAGACCGTGAAGGTTCCCGGCTCCATCACCGTGGACGGCAAGGAGATTACCATCTATGCCGAGCCCAAGGCTGCCAACCTGCCCTGGAAGAAGCTGAAGGTCGACGTCGTGCTCGAGTGCACCGGCTTCTACACCAGCAAGGCCAAGGCCCAGGCCCATATCGACGCTGGCGCCAAGAAGGTCGTTATCTCCGCTCCCGCTGGCAACGACCTGCCCACCATCGTCTACAACGTGAACCACAACGTGCTGAAGCCCGAAGACAAAGTCATCTCCGCCGCTTCCTGCACCACCAACTGCCTGGCGCCCATGACCAAGGCCCTGAATGACGCTTATCCCATCGTCAGCGGCATCATGACCACCGTGCACGCCTACACCGGCGACCAGATGATCCTGGACGGCCCGCACCGCAAGGGCGACCTGCAGCGTGCCCGTGCCGGCGCCGCCAACATCGTGCCCAACAGCACCGGCGCTGCCAAGGCTATCGGCCTGGTCATCCCCGAGCTGAACGGCAAGCTGATCGGCTCTGCCCAGCGCGTGCCCGTGCCCACAGGCTCCACCACCATCCTCGTGGCGGTCGTCAAGGGCAAGGACATCACCAAGGATTCCATCAACGCCGCGATGAAGGCCCAGTCCTCCGAGAGCTTCGGCTACACCACCGAGAAGCTGGTCTCCTGGTCACCAAGATCGACGACGACACCTATCAGGTGCAGGTCGTGTCCTGGTATGACAACGAGAACAGCTACACCAGCCAGATGGTCCGCACCATCAAGTATTTCGCCGAGCTGAAGTAATCAACAACTGACCCAACGCCCCTCTTCGCCACGTGATTCATTTCAATAGCGAAGAGGGGTTTTTAGAAAGCAGAAACAGCCTATGATCATACCGCAAGAGCAGCTCTCTTCCATCGTCATCGACCTGATGAAAAAGTATCAGGCGCAGCAGGCGATCCTGTTTGGTTCGTATGCGCGTCATGAAGCAGACGAACAGTCTGACATCGATCTTCTGGTGATCGGCGGGCCCGGATTCCGCCCGACCAATGTGTTTGCCATGGCCGAAGAACTCCATCAGATCACGGGAAAGCCGGTCGATGTGTATGAGCTGCGCGAGATCGATCAGAACAGCGCTTTCTACCGGAACATCATTCACGAAGGGATCACGATCGCAGCATGAAGTATTCAGATGAGCAAAGGATCGGAAAGATACTGGTCACCGGAAACAAGCTGATGGCTTTTATCCGTGATCGCGGGCTGACTGCTGAAGACATCATGAAAGACGAGACGCTGCAGTGGGCCATCACGACGCCGCTCTACAATATCGGCGAACAGGTCTATCAGCTTTCAGAGCCATATAAGGCTGCGCGGACGGACATCCCCTGGCTGATGATCGCCGGTCTCAGGCATCGCCTGGTCCATGATTACGAGAGCACGAACTGGTCGCTGATCTGTGAGGTAGTTTTCCGGGAGCTCCCCGAGCTGATCGAAAAACTATCCTGACGGTCCGAAGATTTGCAGTATATCCGCGAGATATAACACCGTTGCAATAGTCCCGCTCTCCCCCGTTCAGTCAGGACGGAGAGCGGGTTTTTTATGCTGTTCTTTTTCCAGCCCGCTCCTTGAACCGGGCAATGATCTGCGATATAATGCTTCATGCTTAATTTATAGATCTGAAAGTGAGGAATCCCCCCATGCCATCCTTTGCCGAACAACTGACCGCCGCGCGGAAGGCCGCGGGCATGACCCAGGAAGAGTTGTCTGCCGCCGTGCACGTGGCGCGGAACACCATTTCAAATTGGGAGCACGGGCGCACGGAACCCGATCTGGACACCCTGCGCCAGCTGGGCCAGATCCTGCACACCGACTTTCTGAACAGCGCGGCCGCGCCTGCGGAACAGGCGCAAGTTCCGCAGCCCGAAGGCAGCGGCACCGCCAGTGGCGGGGACGCGCCTGCCCGCAAGCCGGACAAAAAGAAGCTTCTGGCCCTCTGTGCCGCTGCGCTCGTGGTGGTCGCCGTGGCGGCCGGGCTGCTCATTTCCCGTAGCATCCGAATGAGCAAAACGGCGGAGGTCACCCTGAGCGTGCTGCATGATCCCGCGCCGATGATCGCCGATCCCGCCTTTGAGGATGAGGGCCTGGGCTGGGAGTTTACCTTCGTGATCACCAATGCCAGCGACGTCCCCTTCAAGCCGGAAAAGGGCGTCATGCTGTATTACAAGAATGACGCCGTGGCCGGCAATATGGACCTGGATTACGCCTTCCTGCGCGGATGCATGTACGGCGATACCATCACCAACGCCGATCCCGCCCCGGTCAACATCAACTGGGGCGCCAGCTATCCCCTGTTCACCAGGGTCGAGCTGCAGATCCAGGGCACGGACGCCAACGGGCACGAGATCAGTCTGAAAACCAAGGTCGACCTCTCCCAGGAAAAGCCGCAGCAATAATACCTTTGTATTATCAAAGCCCCCTCGGGGGCTTTTTTTCATGCAAAAACCGATGTCGCATTTCCTGACGCTTTTGTCGCGTTTTGCGACGTGACTTTTGGCTTGCTCTTCCTTACAATGTTTCCAGGCAAAGCGCACGGACGCAAGGAAAGCCCATTGAAAGCGGGGAGGTGTCATGCTGATTTACCTTGGCTGGATCGCAGCCGCGTTTCTGGCGGGGATCCTGCTCACACTCTGGCTGAAGGCCCGTCGGCCGTCCCTCCGGCAGCGCGTGAAGGAGGCCGCCGTATTCCGCGGCAAGGTCTTTCCGGAGATCGTGCGGGAGATCGGCGATCCGCAAACAGATACCCGGCAAAAGGACGGGCGCAGCCTGCGCACCTGGCAGGAGGATGGATACAGCGTGACCCTCCTGTTCGACGCCCAGGGCTTGTGCCTAGGCGTGGAGGACGAACGATACTGACTAACGAAAAGGAGAGAACACTATGCCACTCATCAAATGCCCCTATTGCGGAAAAAGAGTGATCCTGAATAAAGGAAACGGGCAGTGCCCCCATTGTCTCAAGATCATTGATACGCCTGTCAACAACCGATCGGTCAAAGGAAAGAACCTCTTCGCCCTGGAAGAGGGGCTGTTCGATCACGCCGGACAGAAGATCAAGAAGCTGTCCAGGATCCTGTTCAGAGTGGGCATCGTCCTGTCCGTGCTCGGCGGTCTGGGCGTCATCCTTTGGGAGCTGTTTACCAACATCATCTGGGGATACGGAAGCCCAGCCAATCATCTGGCAGTGATCATTTCCAGCATCATCGGCGCAGCCCTGGGCTGTGTCCTTTCCTGGATCAGCTCGCTGCTCCTGTATGGTTTCGGCGAGATCGTAGAAAAGCACGAAAGCTGAATCAGACGCTGATGCCCCTTTATCCCCGCCGTCCTTCACCGGACGGCGGTTCTTTTTGCTGACAGAGTAAAAATCCTCTCAATTCAGGTTTCTGCTTGACCGTTCCCGAAGTGCGATGCTATAATCCTCATTGGACAGACACGCATCAAAATAGACCTGGAGGGACCATTCATGCTGGCAAACATCGGGAAAACGCTTCTTCGGTATATCGTAGCCATTTTGGTGATCGGGGTGGCAGCCTTTCTGCTGACCAACGGGACCCGCTTTCTGAATGAGAACAACGCCATGCAGCAGGAAGCCAAGATCGCTTTGGAGGACTATATCAGCAGCGGAAAGGAGTTCCCCACCGGCGAATTTGTGAGCTTGAACGCCCGCTGGGTGCTCGGCCCCTTCGCCACGGAGACCTCCACCTCCACCACCAACGGCATCGAGGCGACCTCCGGCGTGGCCTATTACTACTTCCTGGTGCTGGAAGACGAGACGCTCATGGCGCTCAAGGCGGAGAATGCAAAAGAGTGTGAAGCCCTCAACCGTATGAGTGACTGGCTGCTTGAGCAGGACGGCTTCCCCAGGAACGGCGAGACGCTGAAGGTGCAGGGAAAGCTGACGGCCCTCAAGGACGCCGAGCTCAAAGAGATGTACCACAACGACGCGCTGAGCATCTTCAGCCTCAGCGCGGGCGACCCCGCCCTGCGGGATCTGGTGCTGGATACGACCGCCGGCCGCGAGATGCTGTACTACATCATCTTCGGCGCAGTCATCGTCCTGATTCTGGGCTTCATCCTCTTCCGCCGCTCCAGAAAGAAGGTGGAACCGCCCGTTCAGGAGGAAACATCAACCCAGGAAGAAGATCCGACGCCGGAGGAAGACGATAGTGAAGGAGGTTCGTCGCTGTGAAACGCTTAACAGCCCTGCTGCTGATCGTCGCGCTCCTGAGCGTCTCGCTTTCGGCCCAGGCGGCGGAAAAGTTTTCGGCCAAGACCGCCCGTGAAGCCCGCACCAAGGCCCTCGAGGCCTTCGATATCTGCGCCATGACATCCGAGTACAACGACAGCCGGCAGGACCGCATCGTCCGGTGGGAGACCAGCATCAAGGTCTATATCGAAGGCAAGCCCACCAAGCAGGACCGGAAGACGATCGACACCATGCTGTTGAACCTGGCGCTCCGCGTGCCGGGCCTGCCCAATGTGACGCTGACAGACGATCCCGGCAAGTCCAATGTCCAGATCTACTTTGTCCGCGAAAAGCAGCTCAAGGATTATGTGCCCGACTATATAAGTGGTAACTGGGGATACTTCACTTTCAATTACAGGAACGATATCATTTATCAGGCCAAGATCGGCATCGCCACAGACAAGGGCGACCAGACCGCGCGAAACCACCTGATCCAGGAAGAATTCATCGGCGCCCTGGGGCTGGCCAACGATCACGACCTGTACAAGGACAGCATCCTCTATCAGCCCTGGACCACCACCCAGCAGCCCTCCGAGGTGGACTGGCTGATGCTGAACATGCTGTACAGCCCCCTCGTCTCCCCCGGCATGGAAAAGAATGAGATCCACCGCGTTTTCAATAACGCCTGGTCGAAATAACAAAGCTTCTTTTGAGGAGACTCATAGCAAAAGCCGCGGCACGATCCTGTGCTGCGGCTTTTAATTTGAACGCTATTTTGATCAGATCATTTCTCAAACCTGTGCAGCAGCCAGCGGAAGCCGCCTGCCGGGACGCGCACCGCGCCGGCGTCGGTCTCAGCGCCGTCTGCCAGGTCGGTATAGACCTTCTCGTCCCGGATCCAGGCCGTGCGGTCCTCATGGTCAAAATTGAACAGCGCCAGAAGCTGCTCGCCCTGATAGTAACGGCCGATGCCCAGCACCTGGTCGCTGCCCGTGTCCAGCAGCCAGGTATCCGCCCCGGTATCGAACACGGGATGCTCCGCACGCAGCGCTTCCATCCGGCGGATGGCCTGGAAGATGCGCCCCTCCGGCAGTGTCCTGCTCCCGCGCAGGGCGGCCTTTTTCCAGTCCATGTCGCCCCGGTGCAGGTAGCGGCTGTCCTCCCGCTTCAGCGGGTCCTCATGATAGTCGTTGTCGTTCTCCTGGGCGATCTCGTCGCCGCTGTACAGCACCGGCACGCCGCTCAGGGTGAACATGAAGGCGTGCAGCATCTCATCCAGGCGAAGGGCGCTGTCCATGGCCGCCTTATCCCCGCTCTCCCGCGCCGCTTCCACGCCGCAGAGGGAGGCGGTCGTGCCGCAGAGCCGGGCGTCGCCGAGCCGCGGGTCGTCATTGTACAGCTCCCCGCGGGCCGGGCTGCCGGGCCACTTGCCCGTCAGGTAATCATTCAGGTACTTCTTGTGGGGGACCTCCGCCTGCCCGAACCGGCCGAGGAAGCCGTAGTCCAGGCCCCAGCCGATGTCGTCGTGGCAGCGCAGGTAATTGAGAAAGGTATAGACCCCGGGCAGCGCGAACACCTGCTCCAGCTGGTGCCTGAGCAGCCGCACATCCCGGGTCGCCACGGTGTTCCAGAGGGTCGCCATGGTGGTCACATTGTACAGCAGGTGACATTCCGGCTTTTCCACCGTCCCGAAGTAGGGCACCACCTTGCTGGGCTCCATGACCACTTCACCCAAGAGCAGCGTGCCGGGGCACACGATCTCGCACACCATGCGCATCAAACGCACCAGTGTGTGCACCTGCTTGAGGTTGCGGCAGGTGGTGCCCAGCGCCTTCCAGATATAGGGCGTCGCGTCCAGGCGGATCACGTCCACCCCGTGGTTGCACAGGTTGAGCATGTTGTCCGTCATGTCGGTGAACACCGTGGGATTGGCGTAATTCAGATCCCACTGGTAGGGGTAGAAGGTGGTCATGACCACCTTTTGGACCTCCTCGCACCAGGTGAAATTGCCCGGCGCCGTGGTGGGGAACACCTGCGGCACCGTCTGCTCGAAGGCGTTGGGGATGGTCCAGTCGTCATAGAAGAAGTAGCGGTCCTGATACTCCTTCTCCCCCGCCCGGGCGCGGCGCGCCCACTCGTGATCCTCGCTGGTGTGGTTCATCACGAAGTCCAGGCACACGGCGATGCCCTTGTCGTGGCAGGCGTCGGTCAGGGCCGCCAGGTCCTCCATGGTGCCCAGCTCCGGCTGCACCTTCCGGAAGTCGCTGACGGCATAGCCGCCGTCGCTGCGGCCCTTGGGGCTCTCCAGGAGCGGCATCAGGTGCAGGTAGTTGACCCCGCAGTCCGATATATAACTGAGCTTCTTTTTGACGCCCTTCAGGTTTCCCGCGAAGGCGTTCACATACATGAGCATGCCCACCAGGCTGTGCCCCTTGTACCAGTCGGGATGATCCTCCCGGCTCCGGTCCAGGGCCTTCAGCTTCTCGGGCCGCTCCTCCCACAGGCGGTAGAGCATGTCCGTAAAGCGGCCATAGGCCTTCATATCGCTGTGATACAGCTCACAGTACAGCCATTTGAGCTCCGCCTCATGGCGGCGGAAACGGTTGGCAAATTCTGTTTTCCAGGTGTTTTCCACGGCAAGCGGACCTCCTGTATATTGAGTCAAACCATTATACAACAAACCCGTTCATCGGGCAACAGCGCAGTTTCTCCCTGCTTGCGCACAGCGGGGGCTTATGCTATACTCCATGCGTCGGCAGTTCCCGGGCGCCGCAAGCACCCTACTGTCCGTTTCAATGACGAAGATCGCTGATCCGATGGATTTCCGGGGGTCGTATGCAACTTTCTGTCCGTATCGCCATTCGCAGGCTGATCCTGCTATTGTGCACTGCTGTCGCAGCGGCTTTATTTGCCTGCGTTCCTGCCCGCGCAGAAGAGACAGCTGCCGCGGAAAGGCAGGTGCTGATCTGCCTACAGGAGTCCCTGCCCGACAACCAGCCCTATGTCCTGGACGGCAGGCCCTATCAGCGCGATATCGCCGAACCGGTCCTGAACGGCGAAAGGGGGCTCCTCTATCTCCGCACCACCCAGGTCAACCACTGGCTCTTTCCCGTCAGCTATGAGGCCGGGACGCCGGTGCTCTATCTGACCCTGGAGGGCATCCAGACCCCGACCAGCATCAGTATCAATGAAATCCCCCTCTCCGCCGATCAGCCGGTGGCCGTACCGCTGGGGGATGTTGCCGAGCTGAGGATCGCCGACGCCAACGCCCGGTGCCTGATCCGCCTGATGTTCACGGCCCTGCCGATCATCCGGCTGGACACGCCCGGAAACACCTATAAAGACACAGACTCCCCCTGCACGCTGACGATCCTGGACCCGGACTTCCGCACCCACGGGCTTTCGGAACAGAGCACCACCTACGAGGGCGTCGTGTCCCGCCGCGGCGGCTCCTCCGCCCGGTATTCCGAGAAGCACCCCTACAATTTTTCGCTGATGAAGGACGGCAAAAAGTGGGATCACAGCCTGCTGGGGCTTCGGACAGACAGCGACTGGCTGCTGGACAGCGCGTTCAGCGACCGCAGCCGCATGCGCAACCGGGTGCTGATGGACGTGTGGGACGAGATATACCGCCTGCCCTGGGATCAGACCCTGTCCGGCGCTACCAAGGGCGTATATGTGGAGCTCTTTATCGGCAAGAAATACGCGGGCCTGTATGTGCTCGGAGAAAAGCAGGACCGCCAGCAGCTGGGCCTGCCCAAAGCCGGCGGGAAGTGGTTCAGCTCCTTCTTCCGAACCACGGAAAAGGGCAACAACAACCAGAGCCCCGCAGGCTTCGTCAGCCTGGGAAAAAAGAAGCCGGGACAGGAAGATCCCTCATTGTGGTACAACGTGGAGCTTCGCTATCCCGGAGTCAGTCAGGACGACTGTGCCGCCCATTGGAATGATTTCTACGATTTTACCCGCCTGGTGGTAGCGGGCTCGAAAAAAGACTTTGCGGAAAAGATCACAGACTATGTGGATCTGGACAATCTGGCGCGCTACTGGCTGTTCGTGAACGCAACGGACCTGACGGACAACATGCGCAAGAACATGACCTTCGTCCGCCTGGATAATGCCGATCCCCGCTTCAACCGCTACCAGCTGATCCCCTGGGACATGGACGCCTCCCTGGGCCGATACTACAGCTCCAAACGGAGCCGCGTCCGGGAATTGGTCTATAATTCCCTGTTTGAGCGCCTGGTCAGAGAAAACCCGCAGGATTTCCGGGCGCTCCTGCTCAGCGACTGGCAGGCCCTGCGCGATGGACCCCTCAGCGCGGACAGCATCATGGCCCATTTCCAGCGCTACTATGACCTCATCAAAGGCTCCGGCGCCGACCAGCGCGAAATGGCGAAGCACCCGACCTTCAAGAGCTATGTCAACGATGCCTTCCACTTTACGCTGGATTTTGAGGACGAGCTGCGCTACATCCGCCGTTTCCTCGAGAACCGTCTCAAGTGGCTGGACGGCCGGATCACGGAGATCTGCAGGACGGGCAGCTTTAAACAGCCTTAATCCGCGGCTTGCTGCGCGGCATCCGCGTATTCGAGGGTGTAAGGTGCCTGCTCCGTGCCCTCTCCCCCGGTGATCTGCACTTTGTTGAGATCCAGCTCCAGGGACAGGCGCAGGCCGATATTGACCCGGGTATAAGCGCCGTAGCTCAGGTGGCCGTTATAGCCGACGATCTGCAGCTTATAATCCTTTTCGTTCTTGATGGCATTCACCCAGTAGGGCGACATGCCATTTTTTCTGTCCTTATACAGCCCCCTCTGCTTGACGGCGTAAGGGGTGCCCTGGGCCTCGTGAGACCTGATCCTGCGCGGCCACTCGGCCCACCGCGCGTTCGCGAAGCCGTATTCCGGGTTCATGAACTCCTCGTCCGTCAGCAGGAAGATATAGGCCTCGTTCTCCTGCTGCACGAGCGCCCCGCGGAGGGGATCCTCCCCCAGGAGCCGGTCCAGGTACTCCCCGCTCAGCTTGGGGAAAAGGTCGCTCTCCTCAAAGCTCTTGATGCGGCGGTAGGAGTGCTTTTTGATCACCTTCTGGTCGGTCTCGAATATGACCTGATCCGTATCGATGATGTATTCGGTGAGCAGCAGGGCCTGCCCGTCCTGCACATCCAGCACCCGCCACAGCACCGGCTGAACGGCGCCGTCGCTCTCATAGGGGTACTCGCCCAGCTGCAGGTAGATGTACCCCTGGTCCTTCTCATATCCCCGGATTTCCGCCTGGGCGGGCAGGAAAAGCATACACAGGATCATAAGCAGCGCGATGGCTGCAGTTTTTTTGATCATAACGGGTCTCCTTTATTTCTTCTCCCGGCGGCTCACGGCTGTTCGTTCAGCCACAGCCCGTCCAGGAAGGCTTTGCGTTCCGTGATAAAGTTCTTCAGGTAGTCGATGTTCATGTCGAAGGTATATCCGGTCTTGGCGACCGCCGAGGTGTGCTTGAGCATGGGCCAGCGCACGAAGTTCATCTCCGCGCTCTGCCGGATGTCCTCCACATACGCGTCGATGGAGCGCAGCTTTCCGGTCTCGTCTTCCGCCGCGCCCAGCAGGATATCCACGGCTTTCCTGAACACGTCCTTGTACCGGGCCGTCATGGCCGCATAGAAGTCCTGCTGCTTGTAGAGCGCGGGCCACCAGTATTTGCCGCCCTTGGCGTCGCCGATCCACAGGTTCTTTCCCGTCAGCACCCGCTTGGCGTTGTCCTCCCGGGCGTAGCTCGCGTAGGCGCTGTCATAGTCCCAGCACGGGCCCGCGTACATGAGCGGGTCCACCGCGTCGCTGTCCTTGTAAAAGAACATGCTGGATGTGTTCCCGTCATAGTTCTTGCTGACTTCCTCGATCAGGTACTTATTGACCAGCGAATCGAGGTCCACCAGCTGAGTATAGTGCTTTCCGGTGGCGGGATCGAAGCCGTCGGAGGCGTAGATCGCGTCCTCAAAGCTCTGCATATACCTGGAGATATACTCCATCTGCGCCTCTGAGCAGTACTCCGGGCTTTTTATTGCCAGGGTGCTCTTGCGGGTGGTGTGGTACACGCTGGCGTTTTCCTTGTAGCGCAGCGCGTAGCTCTCATACTCCACCAGATAGCCGCCGGTGATGTCTTCGGGATCGTTGGGGATCGCATTCGCCTTGTACTTTCCGGGCTGGGCCGTCTTTGAGCCGGTCATCCCGTATTCGGACAGTTCAAGATCGTTGAGGTTTTCCGTTTTCGCTTCGAGGTCCGTGATGTCCACCCGACTGTCGTCGACCATCGGCTTTTCCCCGAAGAGATAAAAGCCCATGTATTCGTGGTTGATGTACAATTCCGCGTACAGGTGGCCGGGGGTGTACTTCATCCCGGCGTATTCCGCCATGTCCAGGGTGATCTGGTTGCGCAAAAGGCTCTTGTCCCTGGAATTGCCGGTCAGCACCCAGGTCTTGGACTTCCCCATGCCGGCCAGGTCGGTCCCCTGGGTCAGCTTGACCTGGTAGTTCTTCTTTTTGAAGGTCGTGGAGGAGTTGCCCCGCATTTTGATGTACTTGAGCGCACCGTCGTACTCCGTTTTGCCGTCCGCGGCCACGAACAGCATGGTCCCGGCCTCTTTGTTGGCCTTGTTTTTATGGATCGTTTTCAGGCTGCCCGATTCCGTGGTGATATAGATTGCCGGATAATCGGGGCTGCCCTGCATCACATGGAGGGTGTACTTTTTCCCAGCCGTGACCGTGTACTGCTCGCCCGGCTTGAGGAAGGCGGCACTGTCGCCGTTCTTCACCTTCTCGCCCTGGACGGTGATGGTCTCAGCCCCCGTGAAGCCGATCTTCAGGGCGGAGAGCTCAACGTTCCCGGGCAAAAACAGATAGTAAGAATACTTTTTGTTCTCTTCCCGGTACCAGGCGATGGCGTCGCTGCCCTTCCCGCCGTCCGAAGAGACCCACAGGTCGGTGATGCTCTCCGACAGCGCCATGGGCATGAGCAAAAGCAGCAGGATCAGTCCGCAAACGCATGCGGCCGTCTTTTTCCACACGGTTTATTCCTCCTCGATCAGGCCGATCAGGCCGGAAACATAGCGGATCTCGCTCTTCTTGACATCCGGGGTGCGGTTCAGGAGCTGGCCCCGGAAGATCAGGCTGCAGGTATTCCCGCCGTCCAGGTTCATCGCTTCCGTCACGCCCTTCTCCAGCATTTTCTCCGCCAGCCAATGGAAGGAGGCGCCCTTGCTGTCCTTGCGCCGGCCGGTCACCGTCAGGACCAGGTATTTCCTCGGCGCGATCATGCCCAGGGCGGTCCTGGGGGCGCGGAGGGTGGTCTCATAGCTGCTGAGGCCTTCGCTGAGCGCGCCGTCCTTCACCAGGATCGGGCCGAAGGCGTAGGTATCCGTCACGCCCATCTCCAGGTATTCCTTGGCCGTCTTTTCGTCGCTTTCAAAGGTCTTCATGGACCCGTCCGCAAACAAGGCCAGGATCTCCAGGGGCGGGTACTTTCTGCTCGTGGATTTCACGGTGGATTCCGCGATGACCTCACTGTCCCGGATGATGATGCCTTCGTTTTTCTTTTCGTACCTCGTCCTGTAACCGAAAAAGTCGTCGCTGAAGGCCAGGACCACATCGCCATAGGCGGCCAGGATCGTCTCCGGCTGCTTGAAGGTGTTCTTTTTCTTTCCGGGCACCATGAAGGAGCGGAGCTTGGTCCGCTCGCTCAGCTCTATGGTCGTCTCGAACCAGATCATCGGAGCGGCGGGGTCTTCGTACCGGCGGATCTCCACATGGATGTCATCACTGATATAGGCCCACAGCCCCTGTTCGGTGTTCTCATAAATGAAGGGCTCGGTCCCGGCGGCCAGGAGGCCGCGCTCGTCCGTCTCCGGCCATTCCACGTCCTCCTCGGCGGCTGCGGGTGCTGACGTGGCCTCAGGCATAGCCGTCCGGACGACGCGCTCATCGGCGAAGATCTGCTGCTGCAGCTCCGGTGTCGCGATGCCGGTCTGCTTCAGGCCGTTTTTCTTCTGGTACTGCTTGACCCGCTCCGCCGTCGTCTGGCTGTAATCATCCGTCAGGTTCAGGGTCCTGAAGTAGCCCAGCTCGTACAGTCTGGTTTTCAGGCGCAGCACGTCGCTGCCGGAATCCCCTTCCTGGAGCGTCCGGTACTCTTCGGACACAGCGGTCAGCGGCAGCAAAAGCGCAAGAAGGACAGTCAGACCCAGCAGCACGGCCTGCCGGAGGCGTTTATGTATCATCAGCGATTCTCCTTGAATCAATAGCGTTCTGCATCGATCATCCCGATCCTGCGGGCTAATCACATGAAGCCCATCCCGGGATGATACGTATATTATACTGACAATACCGCATTTTTCAATAGCTTATTTGGCAGGATCGGCTGTTGATACAAGTACGGTCTGCTGTTCACCGGTCCAATTCAAGCCTCTGCCCCGTCCAAGCTTCCATCAGCAGCCGGTCGTGGGTCACGCACACCGCCGCGCCGGGGAAGGTCAGGATCAGGCAACGCATCACAGGCGCCGAGAGGGGCGAGAGGTTGCGCGTGGGCTCATCCAGGAGCAGGACATCCGGCGCTTCGAGCATCATTTTGAGCAGCAGCACCTTGGCCCGCTGCCCGCCGGAGAGGGCCTTCATCGGATGCGTGATCTCGTCCTGGGTGAGCTTCATGGCGCCCAGCGTGGTGCGGATGCGGGTCAGCTGCTCCTTCGTGCCGTCGGTATGCAGGTATTCCGCCGGCGACTGATCCGGCGGCAGCAGATCATCATAGCGCTGGGGCATGTAGGCCACCTTAAAGCCGCCTTTCTCTGCCAGCGTTTCCCGGATCAGGCGCAGCAGGGTGGTCTTTCCCGCGCCGTTGGGGCCGGTGATCAACAGCTTCTCCGACCCCCTGAGCAGGATGTGCAGGTCCCTGGCCAGGATCCGACCGCCCGCTTCCAGCAGCGGCAGGTCCATGTCCAGGATCGTGCGGCCCGCGGGGATCGGCGCACAGCCCTCAAAGGCCGCGTCCATCCGGTATTCCGTATAGGGCCGCTCCACCGCCGCCTCCGCCTCGCGCTCATACCGGTGCTCGAGGGATTTGACCGCCTTCATTTTCTTTTTCAGCAGCCGCCCGCCGTGAGGATCGCCCCGGCTGATATTCTCCTGGGCATAGCGGACGGCCTGCTCGATCCTGTCGAACCGCGCCTGGCGCTCCCGCTGCTGCCGGCGCTCCATCTGCCACTGCTGTTCCTGGCGGTCGAGGCCTTCGGCCCGTTCCTTCACGTACTCCGCATAAGGGATGTTGGCCAGGGTCCAGCGCGGCTCCGTCCTGTCATAGACGGACTCCAGGTGCAAGACCGCCGTGGCGGTGCGCATGAGCAGGTGCTCGTCGTGGGAGACGTAGAGGACCGGCAGGCGGCAGTTCAGCAGGAAGCGCTCCAACGCCTCCAGCGCTTCCAGGTCCAGGTCGTTGCCGGGCTCGTCCAGCGCCAGCATCGTGGGCCCTGCCGCCATCAGGGCCAGCAGGCGCAGCTTGACCCGCTCCCCGCCGGACAGGCAGCGCCAGGGCGTATCGCTCCAGCAGAGGTCCTGGGGCAGGCTGAGGAGCCGGTTCAGCTCCGCCAGCCGCCCGAGCTCCGTCCGGGAGAAGACCTCCTCCCGCGCACAGTAGTCATAGGCGGTCAGCCCCTCCAGGTCGGGCGTCTCCTGGGCCAGGTAGCCCAGTTTTTCCCCGTTCAGGTGGATGCTTCCGGTCATTTCCGCCCAGCCTTCCAGCTTTTCCGGGCAGGCGATGGCCTGCAGCAGGGTCGACTTGCCGTCCCCTTCCTCCCCGATGACCGCCAGCCGTTCCGTGCCCGATAAAGTGAAACTCAAATCCCGGATCAGCGGGCGCAGATCCCGGGCATGATGGATCGTCAGATGTTGTATTGTCAACATATATCCTCCAAAAAGCGTCCGGGAGGCAGGCGGATAAAGCCAAAAAGCAAAGAAGGGCTTCGTCATACGCCGAAACCACCGATGGACGCAGTAAACAGACTGCCCTGCGGCAGCGTGTACAGGCGTTCATTCATCGGTGATTATTTGCGCATGCTTCCGCCCCTTTCGATCAGATCTCACAGATTACATGAATGATTATAAAGGATACGCTTTCCCCGTGTCAACCGTAAAATTGTTTATTCTCCGATGCTCCGGACCGACTGCGCCTCCTCCGGCGTGATCTCCCGGCTGCTGTAGCGGGCGGCCTCGTAGATATCTGCCTGATGCGGGTCCGCCAGGGACTGGCGCGCCGTGCGCTGGGGCCCGATCTCCGGATGGCGGGACAGATAATCCCGGTAGCTGCGCCTCACCTGCTCGCGGGGAGCCAGCCTGTCCCAGGGGATCCTCTCCTCCCGGGCCTGCCGCCGCACTGCATGCCTTTCACCGATGGCGCGCTTCACCTCGCCCCAATCCAGCAGGCTCTCCACCTGATCCTCATAGCTCTCCCCGACGGCATCCATGTATTTGCGAAGGTGCCGGATCAGCTTCCGCCCCAGCTCCCTGAGCGCCTGCAGGATGGCCCGGAGCAGCAGCAGGACCACGGCAGCCACCAGCACGATGGCGATGACGTGGAGCAGCGTTTGCAGCGCCCGCATCAGCCAGGACGTCTCCCCCGTCGCCAGACCCGGGCCGAAGGCCTCTTCATTGACGCCGCCTTGACCGCCGGTATCCGCGAGGAGGCTGTTGAGCATTTCCATCAGCCAAACCACCGCGCGGATCACCGCGTTCACACAGGCGCGGAAGGCCTGCAGGAGCTCGGGGATGTGCGTCAACAGCAGGAACAGCCCCGCCCAGATGAGGGACACCGCCAGATTCCGGAACACCATCGCCCGGGACGGCGCCTTCTCCAGCCCGACGCCCTGCACCAGGGAGTCCATGTTCAGGGCAAAGACCATGTACACGCAATAGACCCAGACGTAGCGCTCCATCATCGCGACGGCCCGGGGCACGGGCGCCACCGCTCCGACGATCCAGACAAATGCGGTCACTCCAAGTCCGCTCACCCACAGGACGGAGGTCGCCGCGCCTTCGAGCATCCTGCGGGCGTCCTTCGGGTACCACAGGGCCGCCGCCAAGGTCAGCACCAGGCCCGCCGTCCTCCAGCCCCGGTCCGGGGCCTCCCTTGTCAACAGCCAGGCCAGGCCCACGCACAGCGCGGCGCTCAGCGCGACTGCGGCCAGACGCAGCCGGGGCTTCAGGCAGCTGGTGAGCAGGCCCAGTGCAAGCGCGGCCGCCAGGGGCAAAAGCAGCGCCAGCCCCATGCCCATGCCGGCCCCCGCCAGCAGAAATAGGGGCGCGGGCAGCAGGAACAGTCCGAGGGCATATACTGTTTTCCGGATGATGGCCGTATTCCTCATGCCGCCACCTCCGGGATGAGCATCAGCGTGACGCTGTTGCCCAGGCGTTCCAGCTGCGCCATCTGCCTGCGGATATCCTCGCTGTCATAGCAGGAGAGGAGCACGATGTCCATGCCTGACACCCGGGGCAGCTGTTCAAGGAACGTCGGGAACGAGCGCAGCAGCTGGATGCGCAGCGCCGCAAACGCCCGTAGCAGGGTGTCCTCCCAGGCCGCGCCGCGGTCGGGGAGCAGGCAGGCGCATTCCGTTTCTTCGTCCAGAGGCATGTTGGCGCCGAAGCCCGCCTCCACGCCCCGGCGGAGCGCGTACACGCACATCGACGCCGCCAGGGAGAGGGCGCGCTCGATCCTTTCCTGCTCGTAATCCATGAGCCCGGCCCACTGGCTCTCAGTCTTCTGGCCGTTGACCAGGACCAGGAGCCGCGGATCCGAGGTGAAATCATGGGTCTTCACCTGCAGCTGGCCCATCCGCGCGGTGGCGGCCCAGTGGATGTCCCGCTCCGGGTCTCCGGAGCGGTAGCCGCGGATGCCGTTCACCAGGAACGGGTCCGGCTGGATCCAGCGGCGCACGCTCACCTCGCCCTGGGCCCTGGAAGAGGGGAACGCCGCCTGATCCTCAGGCAGCAGCCGGGGATAGACGTAGATCTCCGCCGGGGCCTCCACATCCCGGGCCGTCAGGCGCAGGCCCAAAAGGTCGCCCACGGTCACGGAGGCCTGTTTGAGCACATAGTGCCCGCGCCTTTTCAGCACGACCTGGTGGCGGCGGGTCACCTGGGAAAAGGGCATCAGCGTGAACACGCTCTTATGGAAATGCCCGCCCCGGATCTCCACCTCTTCCCGGGTGCTGAAGCCGAAGGACACCGGGATCCGCGTTTCCACCCGGACCCAGGGCAGGAAGAAGATGCTCCTGTTGCGGATGACCTCCACGAACTCCACGCGGTCGCCCTCGAAGGCTGCCGCCCGGGAAAAGCCGCGCTGATAGGAAAAACCGCGCAGGCCAAACCGGGCCACGATCCACCCCTGGACCAGGGCCATCAGGAAAAAGACCAGCACGATCAGGATAAACTGCATATTACCTTTTTTCCGTCGGTACGGGGACTGCATTTACCGCGTCCCGGACGATCTGCTTCGCGGCGGCAGCCTGGGACCCGTAGCCTCGGGCGATGATGCGGTGGGCCAGCACCGGCTCCGCCAGGCGCTGCACGTCATCCGGCACCACGAAGGCGCGGCCCTGGGTCAGCGCCAGCGCCTGGGAGGCCCGCATCAGGGCCAGCATGCCCCGGGGGCTGGCCCCCAGCTGAGTCCGCTCGTCCCGGCGGGTCGCTTCACACAATTCCGCGATATAGCCGCGCACGCACTCTTCCACCTCGCAGCATGAAAGGGCCTGCCGCGCCTCTTTGAGCATCTCGCACCCGCAGACCGGCTCAAGGGTGCTGAGGGGTTCTTCCCGGAGGAACCGGCCCAGGATGCGCACGGCCTCCTCGTGATCCGGATAGCCGGGCGTGAGCCGCACCAAAAAACGGTCCAGCTGCGCTTCCGGCAGCGGGAAGGTACCCTGGATCTCGATCGGGTTCTGGGTGGCGATCACCAGAAAAGGCTCCGGCAGCGGGCGCGTCACCCCACCCTCCGTCACCTGGCGCTCCTCCATGCACTCCAGCAGCGCGCTCTGGGTGCGGGGCGTCGCGCGGTTGATCTCATCCGCCAGCACGATGTTCGCGAACACCGGGCCGGGATGGAACTCGAATTCTCCCTGATCCTGGCGGTACACGCGGGTGCCGGTGATATCCGCAGGCAGCAGGTCCGGCGTGAACTGGATGCGGGAGAACCTGCCCCCGATGGACCGGGCAAAGCTGCGGGCCGTCACCGTTTTGCCGGTGCCCGGCACGTCCTCCAGCAGCACATGTCCCCCGGCGATCACCGCCGCGAGCATGAGCTCGATCATATCCTCCTTGCCCACCACGACCCGGGCGATGTTTTCCTTGATCCGTCCCGCCAGGACGGCAATATCAGCAGACTGCACGGCGATCCTCCTCGCAAGCGTTGATGTTACAACAGTTTTAGGCATCTCATTATAGCATTTGCCGTCCAAAAATGCTTTGTATAAAACGGTAAAATTTGAAGAAAGTTATTGACATTGTATAATCTGGCATGTAAAATATGCATGAAGACTGATTGGAGGGTCTAAGCTATGAGTGATTCTTTATTGTTCGTCACCTCTGAGCGCAACGTCGCGCCGGCCGTCCTGGCGGAAGGCAAACACCAGCCCGACGCCCTGGCCAGCGCCTCAGGCGTATACATTACCGCCTCCGGCACCGCCATGCTGGAAACGACCGATTATCACCTGGCCGCGACCGAGGATTGGGTGTGGCTGGCGCTGGAAAACGGCGTGCTGCAGCTGACCGGCGCGGATACCGATTTTATTCTGAAGGCCGGCGATTGCTGCATGCTGCCCGCCTGGACCGAGGGCGTGCAGCTGCACGTGACCCAGGAAGCCCGCGTTCTGTGGATGATGGTGGGCGGCACCCTGGCCGGCGCGTTCCTGCAGCGCATGGGCGCGCTCCCGCACCGGATCATGAAGCAGGGCTCCCTGCCCTCCCAGCTGAACCTGGCGCGGCACATCGTGCAGGCCACGGTGCGCGTATCCGTGGCGCAGGACGCCTCCAGCGCCCAGCTGCAGCAGCTTTTGTGGGCCATGCTGGCCTCCCATTCCGGCCAGCCCGTCGCCATGGACGCGGTGCTGAGCCACGAGATCGCCAAGGTCGTGGACGCCATGCGCAAGAACCAGTACAAGGACAGCTTCTCCCTGGCGGAAATGGCCGCCCTGTCCCGCATGCCGGTGGAGACCTTCCGCAAACGCTTCGTTTCCGAAGTGGGCATGCCGCCCCAGAGCTACCAGCTCTACTGCAAGATGGAGCGCGCCAAGACCCTGCTGAAGGAAGGCTATTCCGTCCGTCAGGCGGGCGTGGAAGTCGGGATGAACGACCCCTACCACTTCTCCAAGACCTTCAAGAACATCGTGGGCATGAGCCCCTCTTCCTACAGCAAGACCGCTTCCAAGTAAATGGGAGAGATCAATACGCCCGTCAGCGACGCGGCGGCCCGCCAGCTGGGTGTGCTGGAGCTGGCCTACCTCGGGGACACCGTGTGTGACCTGTACGTGCGCGAACGCCTGGTGAAGCGCGGCTACAGCGTGCATGAGATGCACCGCCGGGCCACGGCCCTCGTGAACGCCCAGGCCCAGGCGGAGGCCCTGGAGCGCATCCGCCCCCTGCTGACGGAAGAAGAAGCCGCGCTCGTGCGCCGCGGGAAAAACGCGAAGGCGCACCATGCGGCCCCGCCGGGAGTGGCGCACAGCGTCTACGGCCATTCCACCGCATTCGAGACGCTGCTGGGCAGCCTGTACCTGACCGGCCGGTTTGACCGCCTGACAGAGCTGCTCCAGGCAGCGATGGAGGACCTGCTATGAACATCCTATCGCCCAAAGCGGCGTTGATTACTTATACCCCCGACCCCGTCAACGTCTGCGCCCTGGCGGCGCGGACCTGCTATTCCGCCCTGCCGCTGGACGAGCTGCTGGCCAAGGCCAAGACGGACCAGGCGGATTTCCTGCGCGGGGTCATCCGTTCCGGCCACCAGTCCGTGCTGGAACACGCCAGCTTCACTTTTTACGTATCCGACGTGAGCCGCGCCCTGCTGGCCCAGCTCACCCGCCACCGCATCGCGTCCTTCAGTGTCCAGTCCCAGCGCTACGTGTCGCTGAGCAAGGGCTTCGACTACGTGATTCCTCCGCGCATCGCGGAGCTGGGCCCCGAGGCCGAAGCGAAGTTTGAAGCCCAGATGGCCCAGATGGCCGACTGGTACCGCGAGTGGCAGGACGCCTTTGACGGCGACCGCAGCGCCAACGAGGATGCGCGCTTCGTGCTCCCCAACGCCTGTGCCACCCGCCTGACCATGACCATGAACGCCCGGGAGCTGATCCACTTCTTCTCCCTGCGCTGCTGCAACCGCGCCCAGTGGGAGATCCGCACCCTGGCGGAGCAGATGTACCGGCTGGTGCTGCCCATCGCCCCGGCCATTTTTGAAAACGCGGGCCCCGGCTGCGTGCGCGGCGCGTGCCCGGAAGGCAGCCGCAGCTGCGGCAAAGCCGCCGAGGTCAAGGCTCATTACGCGCAGCTGGCCCAAGAAGCCGCCCGGAAACCGGAATAATCCATATCAATTCAAGGAGTAACCCATCATGCCCTATTATCAGGATTTTCAGAAGAAATCAGGCCGCAACGCCAAGCTCACCTGGGACGAGGAACGCCCCCGCGGACAGAAGCGCGGCCATCATAACAGCGACGAGGAGCGCGAGACCTATTCCCGGAACGGTCAGAAGGATGACCGCCGCTTTGGCGACAATTCCAAGCCCGGCAGCCGCGGCGGCCGCAGCTTCCAGAAGAACGACGCGCCGCGCCGCGGACAGGGCTTCCATCAGGACCGCCCCGCCTTCCAGAAGGACGCCCAAGCGCCCCGCAGCCGCAAGCCTGCGGACATGCCCCCGCCGCCCCGTCCCCGCAAGCCGGCCGAAACGCCGCATCCGGGCTTTGATACCCCCTATGCCAAGGAGCCGGAAAACCTGCTCTCCGGCCGCAATCCCATCCGCGAAGCCCTGAAGGCAGACCGCGACATCGAGAAAATGCTGGTGGCCAAGGGCGACCTGTCCGGCTCTGCCCGGGAGATCGTGGCCATGGCGCGGGAGCGCGGCATCCCGGTCCAGGTGGTGGAACGTTCCCGCCTGGATGAGATCACGCCCCATCACCAGGGCATCCTGGCCTATGCTTCCGCCTATAAGTACGCCGAGGTGGATGACATCCTCGCCGCGGCCCGGGAAAAGAACGAGCAGCCCTTCATCGTGGTGCTGGATGGCATCACCGACCCCCACAACCTGGGCGCTATCATCCGTACCGCCTCCTGTGCCGGGGCCCACGGCGTGATCGTGCCCCTGCGCCGCTCCGTGGGGCTGACCCCCGCGGCGGTCAAGGCCAGCGCCGGCGCGGTGGAGACCGTGAAGGTGGCCCGGGTCACCAACCTGACCCAGACCCTGCGCAGGCTCAAGAAGGAAGGCCTGTGGATCTACGCGGCGGATATGTCCGGCGAGGACTACCGCACCCTGAAGCTTGAAAAGCCCATGGCCCTGGTCATCGGCTCCGAGGGCGAGGGCATCTCCCGCCTGGTGCTGGAGAACGCAGACTTCTGCGTGAAGCTGCCCCTGCTTGGCGCGGTGGATTCGCTGAACGCCTCCGTCGCCGCTGGCATCCTGATGTATCACGCGGCGTTTGCCAATCAATAATAACATCCAGCTGGATGAAGCACTATACGGAGTTTTATGGAAGAGACACGCAACGACGACCGGTTCGATCAACTCTCGGACGAAGAGATCGTAGCCCTGGCCCAGAGCAATGATGACGAAGCCCTCACTTATCTGTTGGATAAGTACAAGAACTTCGTCCGCTCCAAGGCCCGCAGCTATTTCCTGATCGGAGCGGACCACGAGGACATCGTGCAGGAGGGGATGATCGGCCTGTTCAAGGCCATCCGGGATTTCAAGCCCACCCGCCTGTCTTCTTTCCGCGCCTTCGCGGAGCTGTGTGTCAAACGCCAGATCATCACCGCCATCAAAACCGCCACCCGGCAGAAGCACTTCCCGCTGAACAGCTACGTGTCCCTGAACAAGCCCCTCTACGACGAGGAGTCGGACCGCACCCTGCTGGATGTCATCGAGGGCCGGGTCACGAACCCGGAGGACCTGTTCATCAGCCAGGAGGAGCTGGAGCGCATCCAGAACGAGATCTCCACCACCCTCTCCCCCTTGGAACAGCAGGTGCTGGCCGCCTTCCTGAACGGAAAGAGCTACCAGGAGATCGCGGAGATGCTGGGGCGGCACGTCAAATCCATCGACAACGCCCTGCAGCGCGTCAAGCGCAAGCTGATGAAGATGCTGGAAGACGACGAACAATGAGAAAAATCCCGGGCCGAAAGGCCCGGGGTTTTTTAGTGTGGAGAGTGGAGTGTGGAGAGTGGAGTGTGGAGAGTGAAGAGTGAAGTGTGAAGTGTGAAGTGTGAAGTGTGGAGTTGCGGTTGAAATCGCTTCGCGATTTCTTTGATTAAAAGAAACCTCCGGAGCAAAGCGGAGAGGTTTCTTCCTGAACTCCACTCTCCACTCTTCACACTTCACTCTTGATTCATGCGATCATTCTCGGCAGCAGAATGATGAGCCCCAGGATCACCAGCGCGGTGACGATCAGGAACAGGATGCTGCCGGCGGACAGGGGACGCTTCATACTACAGGTGCCTCCACCCGCAGGACGTTCATCACCCTGACCAGTTCCTTATCGAAGGCGGCGATGGCGGCCCGGACGCTCTTTTCGCTGGCGGGATGGGTCAGGATCGTGATCTGCGCCCCTTCCTTCGCCCGCTCCACCGGCTGCAGCAGCGCCTTGACGCCGATCTGGTGGCTGGACAGGGAGGCGGCCACGTGCGCCAGCACGCCGGTGGCGTCCTGGGCCGAGAGCCGGATATAGAAAGCGCTGACGCGGTCGCTCATCATCGGCACGGGGTCCTCGTTCTCCCGGGCCAGCTTCTGGGGCGACTGGTCATCCGCGGTCTGCAGGATGGCGTTGATCAGGTCGCTCACCATGGCCCCGGCGGTCGGCGCGCTGCCCGCGCCGCGGCCATAAATCATCATGTCGCCGCAGGCGTGGCCGTGCAGGAACACCGCGTTGAAAGCGCCGTTGACGCTGCTCAGCGGGTGCATGATGGGCACCAGCATGGGCGACACGTAGGCGTCCATGCCTTCCGCCGTATTGGTGGCGTGGGCCAGCAGCTTGATGTGGTAGCCCAGCTCCCGGGCGTTGCGGATGTCATCCTGGGTGATATGGGTCACGCCCTCGCGCTCGATGGCGCTGACGGGCAGGTGCTGATGGAACGCCAGGGAGGCCAGGATGGACAGCTTGTACATAGCGTCCTCGCCCTCCACATCGGCGGTGGGGTCCGGCTCAGCCAGGCCCAGGGCCTGGGCATCCTTCAGCACGTCCAGGTAATCCAGCCCCTCATCCGTCATCCGGGTCAGCAGATAGTTGGTGGTCCCGTTGATGATGGCCGTCAGCTTGTCGATGCGGTTGGCCTGCAGGGAGTCGTTCAGGATCTTGATGATGGGCATGGCCCCGCCCACCGCGGCCTCGTAATACAAGGTCGCGTGCCCGGCCTCGGAGGCCTCGTGCAGCTCGCGCCAGTGGAGCGCCAGGGCCATCTTGTTGGCCGTGATCACGTGCTTGCCCGCCCGCAGCGCCTCGCACATCCATTCGGTGGAGGGGTGCTCGCCGCCCAGGCATTCGACCACGTAGCAGATCTCCGGATCCCGGAGCACCTTGTCCTTGTCCGCGGTCAGGAGGGCCGTATCCACATACTCAGGGCGCTGTTTGGTCAGGTCCCGCACCAGGATCGACTTGAGCACCAGCTCGTACTGATAGCTTTCCCGGATGGAGGCGGACATTTCGCCCAGCAGCTTGGTGACGCCGCTGCCGATATTGCCGCAGCCCAGCAGGCCGATATGGATGGTCTTCATTCGTCGTTTCCCCCGAAGTTCTTGTTATAGATCGTCAGCAGGCCCTTCAGCGTCAGCAGGCCGTCAAAACGGGTGATCATTTTCGATTCATCGGCGATCAGCTTGGCAAAGCCGCCCGTAGCAATGACCTGCGCGTTGGGGCAGCCCATCTCGGCCCGGATGCGGCTGATCAGGTAATTGACCTGGCCCACATAGCCGTAAAAGATGCCGGACTGCATGTTCGCGATGGTGTTTTTGCCGATCACGTGCTCGGGATGCACCAGCTCGAAGTGCGGCAGCTTGGCCGTGCCGCTGACCAGCGCGTCGCTGGCCAGGCGCAGGCCGGGGCAGATGCAGCCGCCCAGGAAAGCGCCGCCCGCGTCCAGGACGCCGAAGGTGGTGGCGGTCCCGAAATCGATGAAGATCGTGTTCCCGCCGTACTCGGTATAGGTGGCCACCGCGTTGCAGATACGGTCGCTGCCCAGCTCGCGCGGGTTTTCATACTTGATATCGATGCCTGTTTTGATGCCCGGGGCCACGAATGCCGGCTCCACGTTGAAATAGTCGCGGCACATATGCTCGACCGTGTAGTTGATGGTCGGCACCACGCTGCTCAGCATGATGCCCTTGACCTGCCCCATATCCACATTCCGGCTGTGGAACAGGGTGGTCATCAGGACGCCCAGCTCGTCGGAGGTGTAGGTGCGCTTGGAGGCCAAACGCCAGTACTGGGTCAGTTTCGTGCCGTCGAACAGTCCGATCTTGATATTGGTGTTGCCGATATCCATGGTCAGGATCATAGCAGAACTCCTTGTCGTCACATGATTATTCCAGATGCAGCGCGGCCTGCAGCGCTTTGCTGACAGCCGTGGATATGATACCACAGGCGACGGCTTCGATCAATGCCTGGGTACCGACCATGGCACCGATCAACAGCAGGGGGTTGCTGATGCCCGTCGTCGCGGCGATGTTCTGGACATACTCGGAATGATAGAAAAACAGCATCAGCAGACCCATAAAGAAGGCCGTGTTCAGCAGCGGCGCGGCCAGACTACCGGCGATGTTGTCCAGGATGGTCTTGCCGGGCTTCAGCTTGCGCACGCCCTGGACGATCAGGCCTGTGCACAGGCCCATGAGCACCCGCCCGATCACCGCCACCACGAAGGAGGCGGGCAGGCTGGCCGAATACATGGCGATGGTCATGGGCGACGTGGTGGAAAAGCCCTTGATAAAGCTGGTCAGGCCGAAAACCAGGCCCAGGAGCGTGCTGGCCCAGGGCCCCAGGATGATCGCGCCCACCGCCACAGGGATGCTCAGCAGGGACGCCGACAGGAACGGCAGATCGAGATAGCCCAGCGGGGTCACGCTCATCACGATCTCCACCGCCACCAGCAGGGCAAATTCAGTCAGGATCAGGGTCTTGTTGCTGCGAGTTTTTTTCATGTTCTTGTCCTCCGTTCAAATTCTTAAAGATATCTGACGAGTGCGCATGGTTCCGGTTTCCGGCCCGCGTCCATGCTCGCGCGGGGCCGTATCCTCCGCCCCGCAGCCGTGTGATCACTCAGATCCCGAAGGTATCCGGTCGAGCTGCGGGGTGAGGCAGCGGCGAGATCAGATCTCGTCGCTGCGCGGGCCCATATTCACGGCGAAGGCCGTATAGGCGCGAATCGCTTCGTACAGGTCCGCCTTGCTGATGATCTCCTGGGGCGCGTGCATGTTGAGCACCGCCACGCCGGAGTCGATCACTTCCATGCCGTAGAGGGCGCAGATATAGGCGATGGTTCCGCCGCCGCCAAGGTCCACCCGGCCCAGCTCCGCGGTCTGCCAGGCGACCTGTGCGTCATCCATGCAGGCGCGCACGCGGCCGATGAACTCGGCGTTGGCGTCGTTGGAGCCGGACTTGCCGCGGGAGCCGGTGAACTTGTTGTAGCACACTCCCCGGCCGAGCATCGCGGCGTTCTTCTTCTCGAAGGCTTCCGCGAACATCGGGTCGAAGCCGGCGCTCACGTCGCAGGACAGCATACGGCTGTTGGCCAGCGCGCGGCGCACGCCCAGGGCGGCGTTCCCGCCGCAGAGCGCGATTAGCTCGTAGACGGCGTTCTCGAAGAACTTGGCTTCCATGCCCGTAGCGCCGACGGAGCCGATCTCTTCCTTATCGGTCAGGATGCAGCAGGCGGTGTACTTGGGCACGGCGGGCAGGGAGAGCATCGCCTGCAGCTCGGCGTAGGCGCAGACGCGGTCGTCGTGGCCGTAGCCCAGGATCATGCTGCGGTCGAGGCCGAAGTCCCGCGCCTTGTCCGCGGGCACCGCCTCGATCTCGGCGCTCAGGAAGTCCTCTTCCTCGATCCCGTACTTTTCCTTGAGCAGCTTGACCAGCTGCGCCTTGACGGCGTCCTTTTCCTCGCCCTTAAGCGGCTTCCCGGCCAGGATGATATCCAGGCCTTCGCCGGTGATGACCTCGCTTGCCTTCTTGGTCATCTGCTCCTGGCTTAAGTGGATAAGCAGGTCGGAGATGCCCACCACGGGATCGTTCTCATCTTCGCCGATGACCACGTTCAGGACGGTGCCGTCCTTTTTCGCCACCACGCCGTGGAGCGCCAGGGGCCGCGCGACCCACTGATACTTCTTGATGCCGCCGTAGTAATGGGTGTCCGCATAGGCGAAATCGGTGTTTTCATACAGCGGGTTCTGCTTGATGTCGATGCGGGGGCTGTCGATATGCGCGCCCAGGATGTTCATGCCCTCCTCCAGCGGCGTTTCGCCGATGTGGAACAGCAGCAGCGCTTTCTGCATCTGGGTATCATACAGTTTATCGCCCGGCTTCAGCGGCTCGCCCTGACGGATGGCCTCCCTCAGGCTCTTGTAGCCCGCTTCCCTGACCATGGCCACGGCTTCGCGCACGCATTCGCGCTCGGTCTTGCCGTGATCCAAGAAGGCGCGGTAGGCAGCCGCGGTGGCCTCTACGGCCTCCAGCTGCTTTTCGTCATAATTCAGCCAGGCATTTTTCCGTTCCATATGCTTATCCTCCTTATCTGCTCAGGGTCATTTCTTCAGACGGACGTCGAATCTCAGTTCCAGGGGCGCCATGCGCTCGCCGATCACGGTCAGCACGGCGGGGCCGGCCTTCCCCGCAGTGCGCAGGTAGCAGCCCGTCATGCCGCCCTCGGCGGTCACCACGGTGGGGCCCACCAGCTCAGCAGCGCCGGAAACGTGCAGGTGCAGGGGCAGCTGGGCATAAGGCGCGCCCTGGCCGTTCTCGTCCAGGATGCGCAGGCGCACCAGCGCCATATCGTAGGTATCGCCCTCCGTCAGCACATCCGAGGAGACCTGGGCCTCCAGGTGCAGGCGGGTGCTGGGGCACACGGTCCGGCTCAGCACGACCTCGCCGTCCTTGACCGCGTCAAAGCGCCAGCTGATGGCGGCGCTGCCCCAATTGCGGACGTACTTGCCGAACAGGCGGTGGAAGTCCGCTTCCTTGAGGTCATAGCGGGAGACCAGCAGGCCGTAGCGCAGCTTATCCGCCGGCGGCAGGTGATCCAGGCCGTACCGGCCCGCTGCCAGCAGGCAGGGGCGCAGCAGGTCCGCCACCTTTTCCGGATAGCCCTCCTGGCTCACCAGCAGCTCGCCGATGATATCGTCCATCAGCAGCGGACCGTGGGGCAGCCCCGTATAGGAGGAGCCCTTAAAGCTGGTCACGTAAGCGCCATTCTTGTACAGCTTCACTTCATCCGCGTTGGTGAAGATCCACACGTCGCCCAGCTCGCTGGCGGGATAGTCGCCGATATCCATGGTGGAGCCGATCTCCAGCACCGGCACCTGGTCCTGCTGGCTCGCGTAGAGTGCCGCCGCCAGCTTCGGGTTGCGGAAGGCGTCCATGACGCCGTGATAGCAGACCCGGTCGCCGGAGCCGAAGTCCCGGTGGGTGGGATAGTCGAACATGCACCAGCCGAAGCAGCCCGCGTGCACGCCGCTGGCCGCCGCGTCGTTCTGCACCCGGGCGTGGCGCATGGCGTGCTCCTGCCGGCGCTGCCAGGTGTCATAGGTCTTGGTGGGGAACATGTGGCCGTTGTGCTCGGACACTAAGAAGGGCTTCGTGGTGTCGGGCGTCACCTTTTCCTTGGGCTTCACTCCCGCGCCCTGACCGGCGAAGGAAAAGTCGTTGAAGGCGTATACATCCTCCAGCAGGCTGCTCTTTTCCAGATAGCGGACGCCGCTGGTGGGGCGGCTCTTGTCCAGTGCGTGCGCCACCGCGTTGGTCTCGCGGTAGAACTCATCGTCGTCCTGGCTCTCGTTGATGCGGACGCCCCACAGGATCACGCTGGGGTGGTTGCGGTACTGGCGCACCATCTCCCGCACGTTCTCCACCGCCTGGGCTTTCCAGTTGGTATCGCCGATGTGCTGCCAGCCCGGGATCTCCGTGAAGACCAGCAGGCCCAGCCGGTCGCAGGCGTCGATAAAGGCCTGGCTCTGGGGATAGTGGGAGGTGCGCACCGCCGTGAGGCCCAGCTCCTGCTTGAGGATCCTCGCGTCCTCCACCTGAAGGCTGTCCGGCGCGGCATAGCCGATATAGGGATAGCACTGGTGCCGGTTCAGGCCGCGCAGGAAGGTCTTGACCCCGTTCAGGTAGAAGCCGTCGGGCCGGAACTCCGCCTTGCGGAAGCCGAAGGCCACGGTTTTCACATCCGTCACGGCGCCGCTCTCGTCCAGCAGGGCCGCTTCCAGCGTGTACAGGTAAGGGTCCTCCAGGGTCCAGGGACGGGAATTGGGCAGGGTGATGGTATAATCGGACTGCTCGCCGCTCTCTTCCAGGATCCGGTTGCCGTCGGCGTCGATCAGGCAGATGCGGGTGGCCGGGATGGTCCCGTTTTCCGCGCCGTCGCCGCTCAGGGTCAGGGCCACGGTCGCGGTATGCTCGGTGGGCGTCGCCACAAAGACGTCTTCGATCAGCGTCTGGGGCCGGATGTCCAGCCAGCAGGGCCGGTACAGGCCGCCATAGGTCAGGTAGTCGATGACGAAGCCAAAGGGCGGCACCGCCGGGTTCTCCGTGGAATCCAGGCGCACGGCCAGCCAGGCCTCCTTGCCGGGCTCCACCAGGCCGGTCAGCTCCACCGAGAAGGCGGTATAGCCGCTGTAATGGGTCAGGAGCTCCTGCCCGTCCAGATACACGGTGGCGATGTGTGCCGCGCCGTCAAAGCGGACGAAGACGCGCTGGTCCCGCGCTTCCTCCGGCAGCAGGATCTTATGCCGGTAGCCCGAGACCATCTGGTAGCTCATATCGTCCGCGTAATGCTGCGGCACCTCGCGCACCGTGTGCGGCAGGCGCACCGTCTCCGCCAGGCCCTTGCCCACGGCGAATTCCTCAGACCATTCGGTCACGAATTCCCAGTCGTAATTGAGGCTGATCATTGATGATTTTCCACCTTCGTCGTTATTTTTCCGAATATGCGATGCTGCCCTTGTTCAGCGTCAGCAGGGAGATCCTGTCCCCCAGCCGCTCCGCCTCCGGTATGAGCTCCTCGCCCGATCTCATGAGGTCCAGCCCGCTCAGGGGCAGCTCCAGGGCCTGAGTCGTGAGGCCGATCTCCTCGATCCGCGCGCTGTCCTGGCCGATATCGCCGATGCAGAGGATCCAGCGGTAGGGCGTCTGGATCAGCCCCTCCTCGTCCGGGCTCAGCTGCAGGTCGATGAACCGGTACCGGCCGTCCGCGACCCTGAACTCGTCATGGGACCAGCCCGAGATCGAGCCGTTCAGCCGCGACACGGTCTCGATCTGTCCGGAGCCCGCGTCCTCCTGCAGCTCATAGACGCTCATGTAGACGAACTCGCCTCCGCCCTCGCCGGACATGACCCAGGTAAAGGGATCGAAGCGCGTGTTGTCCACGACCTCCTCCACCCAGCCCTCATCGTCCTCGATGGTGTACACGTCCGTAGAACTGCCGGTGATGAGCTCGGAATAGGGCTTCTCATACACGTAATCACCGCCGGAGGAGGCGGTCCGGGTGTATTTGCCCGCTTCATGGGTCCATTCGCCCTCATCGGCCAGCGCGTCCAGGAACTGGTGGAGGATCTGGGAGGGCACCCGCGCCGAAGCGATGGCGTTGTTTTCCGCGACGGCCTGGGTCTCCAGGCGGAGGGCATTCGCCGCGCCAGCCAGCAGCCTTTCCTCGAGTTCACGGATCTCTCCCGACGCCTGGGGATCCGCGGTCAGCACAGGCACGGGCGTGGCTGTAGGCGCGGGATCTTCCGCCGGTTTGGATGCGCAGCCGGTCAGCAAAAAAGCCGTAAACACGCAGAAAAGCAGCAGCTCAATGAGCCGCTGTTTTTCCGTGAGTGTCTGATGTTTCATAAACTTTGGCTTACCAGGACGCTTTCAGAGCCGTCTGGATCGCCGCCTGGTGATCCGCGTCCACCTTGTTGCTGCCGTGGGTCTTGCTGCCGGTAAAGTGGATGCAGAACTGGCCGTTGAAGCCGTTGTTGGTGATGGTCTGCTCGCCATGGGGCACACCGTACATGCTGCCGGCATATACCTTGTTTTTGTACATAACAAGTACAGCGCGGCGCTTATAGGTGATCCTGCCGCCGTAGGCCGCCTTCATGATGTTCGTATCGGCCTTGGTCAGGGGCTCGGCATCCAGGTGGGCGGAGCCGTAGAGGACCTTGCAGTTCCACTTCTTGCCGGTCTTCACGTCCTTGATGACGAAGGTGCTGTTGCGCTTGAAGAGGTTCTTGCCGGTGTTGTACCACTTCAGGTTTAAGGTCTTGGTGGCCGGCTTCGGCGTGGCCGTTGCCTTCTTGGTGGTCACCTTTTTCGGCGTAGCCGTCGCCTTCTTGACGGTCTTTTTCGGTGTGGGGGTCGCTTTCTTGAGGGCAGCTGCCTTCTTGGCGGCAGTCTCCGCCTTCTTGAGGGCGTTCGCCGCGCTGGTGGAGACCTTCACATACTTGCTCAGCACATAGCCGGTCTTGCCATTATATTTGACCTTGTAGTAGTTGCCCTTGAGCTCATAGACCGTGACCTTCTCGCCCTTGTCGATCTTTGCCAAGGTCGTGAAGCGATTGGAGGCCTGGGAACGCAGGGCCACGTTGTTCCTGTTCATAGTGCCGGCATAAGATCTTGCCGCTTCAGCGGGCCAAGTGAAGCCTGTCAACAGCACGACGAGTGTCAGCAGAAGAGCAGCCATTCTCTTGGTTGAATTTTGCATAATCAATTCGAGTCCTTTCCCGTTCATTGGCAGGGTTTGCCCGTATTCTACGCACAAATCCGCTGGGCGTATTTTACCACAAAAATATCCCATATATCAAGAGTTATGACTGTTTTGTAACTCTTTCAGGCGCTTTGTAATGAAACAGTAACATTAAAGTAACGATATATTAATAAACTCTTGTCATCCCCCGCCGGGCGTGGTAAACTGGACCTATCAAAGCTGATATTGACCGGGAGGTGCCTCTCATGAAAAAGTGTCTTGCGATCCTGCTCATGTTCACCCTGCTGTCCGCCGTGGGCACTGCATGGGCCGCCGAGGAGGACGACGGCGATCTCGCCCGGCGCTGTGATACGCTGACGGCGTTCCTGAACGGCGATCCCGAATTGACCCCCGAGCAAGCGCAGGCGTCCCTCGACTTCCTGAATATCGCCCGCACTCCGCTGAACGCAATCGGCAATAAAGACCGGGACGAGGTCATGGACGCCTTCAGGCTGCTCGGCTACATCCTGGAGCACCGGCCCGACCTGCTCAAGCGCCTGTCCGCCGCGATCCCCACCGGCACGCCGGAGGGAGAGGCCAAGCCTTATGTGCTCAATATCCGCACCAACCGTTTCCATCAGCCCGGCTGCACCGGGATCAAGGAGATGACAGACAAAAACCGCGTGGACTTTGTCGGTCCACGCGATCTGCTGCTGGCTACGGGCTTCCAGCCCTGCCAGATGTGCAGGCCGTAAAGCCCGGTTATTCGGCCTTTTCGTCAGCTGCGCCTTCGTTTTTCTGGCGCAACTTTTTGAGTGCGTCCGCCCCGTAATAGACGAGGGCGCCCACGGTCAGCGCCACCGCCAGGTACAGAAGCCACAGGTATACCGGCAGGCCGATGCTGTCAAAGTACTCATAGAAGAAGGCGCAGATCAGGGAGCAGACCATCACGAACTGGGCGGCCTTGCCGATGACCTTGCTGTAGACCACGATGCCCTTTTTCAGCATGAAGAGCCCACCCACGACCATCAGCAGCTCCTTCGCCAGCACGACGATAAAGGGCCACAGCGGCAGGATAGCGGGACGACCGCCCATCGGGATGATCATGGACAGCATCACCGACAGCACCATCAGCTTGTCCGCCAGCGGGTCCATGAGCTTTCCGAAATCGGTGATCTGGTGATACTTGCGCGCGATGTACCCGTCCGCCAGGTCCGTCAGGGACGCGGCCACATAGGTGTACAGGGCGGGGATCATCTTTCCCTCGGACATCAGCCACCAGTACACCGGGATCAGGGCCATCCTCAGCATGGTCAGCACATTCGGCACGGTCCATATACGCTTGTTGGCAGGTTTGTTCATTGTGGCTCCAGACATTTTATCCTCTCTCTTCCTGAGCTTCCATTTCACCCAAATGATCGAGCTTCCTGAGCACGCGCCGCATGATCACCGCCGCGAGGATGAAGGCCAGCACGTCCGCCGCCGGCTGCGCCGCCTGCAGGCCCGTAATGCCGAACAGGGACGGCAGGATCAGCACCGACGGGATCAGGAAGATCCCCTGGCGCGCGCTGGAGATGATCATGGAGCTGAAGCCGTAGCCAATGGATTGGGTGCACATATTGGCCATCACATAAAAGCCCCACAGCGGCAGCGTGATCAGCTGCATGCGCAACGCGCCGGTGCCGATGCTAACCACCATCGGGTCCTCCCCGCGGAAGAGCCGGATGATCTGCTCGCTGAACACCAGGGAGACCGCCGCCAGGCACAGAAGGATGACCGTCGCCACCTTGCCGCAGAACCAGTAGGCCTCCTTCACGCGCTTATAGCGCTTCGCCCCGTAGCAGAAGGCCGCCACCGGCTGGAAGCCCTGGCCGAAGCCGATGACCGCGCTGTTGATGAACAGCACGAATTTGTTGGAGATGGACATGGCCGCGATGGCCGCATTGTTGACCGCGGGATCGGGCGAGATGCCGCGCGCCACCAGGTTCAGGATGATGGTGGCGACTGCCGCGATGCCCTGACGGCCCAGGGAAGGCATGCCCGTGTACAGGATCTTCCCGTACATGGCCTTCGTCGGACGGAAGTTGCTCAGGCGGTAGTGCAAAAGCTCTTCCCGTCTGTTGGCGATGGTCAGCAGGATGACGAAGGAGGTCAGCTGGCTGATGGCCGTTGCCAGCGCCGCGCCGGCCGTGCCCATGCCGAAACCGAAGATCAGCAGCGGGTCCAGCACCATATTCAGGATGCCGCCCGAGATGATGCCGATCATGGCGAACATGGCCATGCCCTGGAAGCGCAGGTGGTTGTTCATCACGAAGGAACACATCATGAACGGCGCCGCCATGAAGATATAGCGGGCATAGGCCACCGCGTCCGCCCGGCATTCCGGCGTTGCGCCGATCAGCACCACCAGCCCTTCCGGGTCGATGTTGCCCACGAGCGCCAGCACGATGCCCACCGCGAACGCCGTAAAGAAGCCGACCGCCACCAGGCGCTTCGCGTCCTCCTCCCGGCCCGCGCCCAGCGCCTGGCTGACATTGGCCCCGCTGCCCATGCCGATGGTGAAGGCCACCGCCTGGATGATCGCCATGGCGGGGAAGACCACGCCCACGGCGGCTGACGCCTCCGTGCTGATGCGCGCGACAAAGTAGGAGTCCGCCATGTTGTACACGGCAGTCACCAGCATGGAGATGATGGTCGGCACCGCCAGCCGGGGGATCACCCGGGTGAGGGGCTGATCCAGCATCATGGCCGCCCGGCTCTCTACGGTGATGCGCTTCATCAGAACTCCGCAGTTCCCGTCGTGCGCGGATAGGGCAGCACGTCACGGATATTCTGGATACCCGTCAAATACATGACCATGCGCTCAAAGCCCAGGCCGAAGCCGGCGTGGGGGTTGGTGCCGAAGCGGCGCAGGGCGATATACCAGTCATAGGAGACCTCGTCCATGCCCAGCTCCTTCATGCGCGCGGTCAGCACGTCCACCTGTTCCTCACGCTGGCTGCCGCCCACCAGTTCGCCGATGCCGGGCACCAGGATATCCACGGCGGCCACGGTCTTTCCGTCGGGATTCAGCTTCATGTAGAAGGCCTTGATGTCCTTGGGATAGTTGTACACGCACACGGGGCGGCCGAAGTGGTTCTCCGCCAGATAGCGCTCGTGCTCGGTCTGCAGGTCCATGCCCCAGTGCACCGGGTATTCGAACTTCTGCTTCGCGTTTTCGAGGATGGTGATGGCATCCGTATAGGTGATCCGGGCAAAGTCGCTGTTGGCCACATGGTTCAGCCGCTCCAGCAGGCCCTTGTCCACGAAGCTGTTCAGGAACTCCAGCTCCTCCGGCGCTTTCTCCATCACGTCCTTGATGATGAAGCGGATCATCTCCTCGGCCAGGGCCATATCATCGAACAGGTCCGCAAAGGCGATCTCCGGCTCGATCATCCAGAACTCCGCCGCATGGCGCTGGGTGTAGCTCTTCTCCGCGCGGAAGGTGGGGCCGAAGGTGTAGACGTTGCGGAAGGCCATGCAGAAGGCCTCCACGTTCAGCTGGCCGGAAACGGTCAGGTTGGTGGATTTGCCAAAGAAGTCCTGGCTGAAATCCACCTGCCCGTCCTCGGTCCGGGGCGGATTGCCCACGTCCAGGGTCGTGACGCGGAACATTTCGCCCGCGCCCTCGGCGTCGCTGGTGGTGATGAGGGGGGTGTGCACATACACGAAGCCCTTTTCAGCGAAGAAGCGGTGGATGGCCTGGGCCGCCAGGGAGCGGATGCGGAACACCGCGTAGAAGGTATTGGTGCGCGGGCGCAGGTGCGCCTGGGTGCGCAGGTACTCAAAGCTGTGGCGCTTCTTCTGGAGCGGATAGTCCGGGTCGCACAGGCCCACCACTTTGACCGCGGTGGCGTGCAGTTCGAAGGGCTGCTTGCGCTCGGGGGTCAGCAGCAGCTTGCCCTCGACCTCGACGGCGCTGCCGGTGGTGATCTTCACGACCTCGCCGAAGTTCTCCAGCGTATCATCGCAGACCACCTGCAGGTTCTTGAAAAAAGTGCCGTCGTTCAGCTCGATGAAGGCAAAGGTCTTGCCGTCGCGCATGGTGCGCACCCAGCCGGAGACCTTCAATTGCGCCCCATCCTGCGCTTCGCCGCGGAACAGGCTCCTGATGCTCGTGTAATCGTTCATGACGGTCAAACCCCTTCCTGATGATAGAGACGGCCCAGCATGGCCGCACCGATGATGCCGGCGTCATTGCCCAGGCTCGCGAGCCGCAGCTCGGCATAGGGCAGTTCTTTGTAAAGCAGATAGCGCGGGATCCTGCGGCGCACGTTGTCCAGCAGGAATTCGCCCGCGTGGCTGACCCCGCCGCCCAGGACCACCATGTCCGGATCCAGGGTGCAGATGATGTTGTTGATCACGATGGCCAGGTTGGTGCAGTAGCGGTCAAAGACCTCGCACGCCACGGCGTCCCCCGCCTTCGCGGCGTCGAACACCGTCTTCGCGTTGATGTGGTCCAGATCTCCCCCGGCCAGCTTCACCATCATGCTGTCGGTATAGGTCATGCACGCCTGCCGCGCCATGCGGATGATCGCCGTGGCGCTGGTGTAGCGCTCGGCGCAGCCGTCGTTGCCGCAGGTGCAGGGCACGCCGTCCAGAGCGATGGTCATGTGGCCCAGCTCGCTGGCGATGCCGTGGCGGCCCGTCCAGGGCTTGCCGTTGATGACGATGCCGCCGCCCGTGCCGGTGCCCAGGGTCAGGAACACCGAGCAGGGATAGCCCTTGGAGACGCCTGCGATGCTCTCCGCATAGCCGGCCACCGTGGCGTCGTTATCGATGAACACCGGCTTGCTCAGGTACTTCTGCATCTCCTGCCTCAGCGGGATGTCCCGCCAGCCCAGGTTCGTGCAGTAGATGACGGAGCCGTCGTTCTGCCGGGCCAGGCCGGGGATGCCGATGCCGATGGCCTCGATATCCGCCTGGGTGATATTGATGTGATTCATGGACATGGTCACGCAGGCGGCCATATCCCGGACGATATCGCGGTAAGGCCGCTGGGCCTGGGTCTTTGCGTAGGCCTGAGATACGATGCGCCCGGTCTCATCCACCACGCCGGCTTTGATATTGGTGCCGCCCAGATCGATGCCGATGTAATACATAACACGTTCCCCCTAAATATTATATGATCCAGGATCATTTATGCTCTGTCGCTCTGCGCCGCCATTTCTTTGAGGCGGCGGTCCAACTCGCTGGCCGCGGAATAGCCCAGGCGCTTGAGGCCCATGTTGCGGGCCGCCACCTCGATGACGACCGCCAGGTTGCGCCCCGGGCGCACCGGCAAAACGATCTGCGGGATCTTGACGCCCATGATCGTCGTGTAGTTGTCCTTGAGCCCCAGCCGGTCGTAGGCCTTGCCTTCCTGCCACAGCTCCAGGTGGATGGCCATGTCGATGGACTTGGTCATCAAAACGGCGCCGATGCCGTACATCTGCCGGATGTCGATGATGCCGATGCCGCGGATCTCCATGAAATGGCGGATGGTCTCGGGGCTCTCGCCGATCAGGCGGTTCTCGCTGATCTTCTTGATGTCCACCACGTCGTCCGCCACCAGCTGGTGCCCGCGCTTGACCAGCTCCAGGGCCGCCTCGCTCTTGCCCACGCCGCTCTCGCCCGTCAGCAGCACGCCGATGCCGTACACGTCCAGGAGCACGCCGTGCACCGTGGAATGGGGGGCCAGGGCGTTGCCCAGGTAGTTGATGGCGTTCACGAAAAAGCGGGTCGTGACCCACTCCGTGCCGTAGATGGGCACGTTGTGCTCCTGGGCCAGGGCCATCATTTCCGGGATGGGCTCCATGCCGCGACACACGATCACGCAGGGGATCGGGTAGGAGAAGAACTCCTTCAGCTGGTCGTACCGGGCTTTGTCGTCCAGGCTTTCCAGATACGCCATCTCCACCTTGCCGATGACCTGGGGGCGCTCGTAGGCGAAGTACTCAAAATACCCGGTGAACTGGATGCCGGGGCGGTTCAGCTCTGCCGACTTGATGTTGATGCTCTCCCGCGTGGAGGGGCACAGCACCTTCAGGGACAGGGACTTGACAAAATCGTTGACCGCGATCATAAACTGCTCCTTTACGGATCCTGCCGGGCAGGGATGAAATCCTGCATGGCACCCACATTCTCCACATAATCCCGGATCAGCCAGGGCTCCTTGGTATCGTACTGCATCTGGCGGATCGCCTTCTGTGCCTCCTGGCCGGTGACGGGGTAGGGTCGGTAATCGTTGATCTCCCGGTGCTCGGACAGCCTGCAGGGGATAAAGTTGGCCCGGCTGCCCAAATATGTTCCGTCCTCCGCGAAGGACAGGGCCAGCTGCATGATGACCGTGTACTCGGTCCTGAGCGTGAAATTTCCGGCAAAAACGAAATTGCCCAGCGAGTAGTACACCGGCGCGTCTTCCAGCATGCGGAAGCCCTGCAGCACGTGGGGATGATGGCCGATCACGATGTCGGCGCCCCAGCGGATGAAGCGGCGGGCGAGCTTGGTCTGGTTGTTGTCGTGGCGCTTGTCGTACTCCACGCCCGCGTGGATGACGCCGATGATCACCTGGCAGCCTTCGACTTTGCGCATGTGCTCGAACATGGCCTGCATTTCTTCCGTGTGGCGCCAGTAGTAATCCACCCAGGAGCCCACCAGGCCGATCCGGACGTTCCCCTGCTCAAAGATAAAGTACTGCCCGCCCCAGTCGGTGCTGCCGAACCAACCGATGCTTTGTCCGTCGAGGGCCTGGACCGTCCTGTCGAAGCCCGGCTGTCCGTAGTCCCCGGCGTGGTTGTTGGCCAGGGTCACGGCCTCCACGCTGCCCTCTTTGAGGATGCCCGCATAGGCCTCATCCGCGCGGAAGTTGTAGGCTTTTTTCGTCCTGGGAGCCAGCCCCTCCTGGGGGTCGGCCAGCACGCCCTCCAGGTTCGCCACCGTCAGGTCGTCCTGCTCCAGGATGTACCGGACCTTCTCAAAGCAGTAGCCGAAGCCGTACCGGCTCACATAGCTGTCCAGGGACTTCCTTTTCCCGTGGTCGATCTCATTGCACCCCAGGGCGCAATCCCCCAGGAAAGAGAACAGGACCTTCCGGTACTCCCCTTCCTCGGCGGGAAAGTATTCCGCCGTATGGGCATAGGGCGCTTCCGGTTCCGGCCCAGGTTCCGATGCTTCGGCGGCCAGCGCCATCAGCAGGATCAGCAGGACGATGCAGCCCAACAGCTGCCTCCGCGTAAGGCGCCACCCCCTTCGGACATATTGCCGTTATTGTACCCGTTATTCCGCAATCTGTCAATGAACCTGTCTAATGAAAAAAAGAAGAAAAGGGAGCAGGCCGATGCTGCTCCCCTGACAGATGATTCTCCTCAACCGAGCATGGTCTTCAGGAACTGGCCCGTGTAGCTCTTTTCGCAGGCCGCCACCGTTTCCGGCGTGCCCTGCACCACCACGGTGCCGCCCTCGTCGCCACCCTCGGGACCCATGTCGATGATCCAGTCGGCGGACTTGATGACGTCCAGGTTATGCTCGATGACCAGCACGGAATTGCCCTGATCGGTCAGCCGCTGCAAGACCCGGATCAGGCGGTTCACGTCGTCCATATGCAGGCCGGTGGTGGGCTCGTCCAGGAGGATCATCGTGCGCCCGGTGGCGCGGCGGCTCAGCTCCGTAGCCAGCTTCACGCGCTGGGCCTCGCCGCCGGACAGGGTGGTGCTGGGCTGGCCCAGGCGGATGTATCCCAGGCCCACGTCATACAGGGTCTGCAGCTTGTTCATGATCAGCTGGTGGTTCTCGAACAGCTCCATGGCCTCTTCCACCGTCATGTCCAGCACGTCGGCGATGTTCTTGCCGCGGAAGCGCACCTCCAGGGTCTCCCGGTTGTAGCGCCGGCCCTTGCAGACCTCGCAGGGGACATAGATATCCGGCAGGAAGTGCATCTCGATCTTCATCAGGCCGTCGCCGGAGCAGTTTTCGCACCGGCCGCCGCGGACGTTGAAGGAGAAGCGGTTCTCCTTGTACCCGCGCACGTTGGCCTCGGGTGTCTGGGCAAAGACCTTGCGGATCAGGTCGAACAGGCCCGTATAAGTGGCCGGGTTGCTGCGGGGGGAACGCCCGATGGGGCTCTGGTCGATGCAGATGATCTTGTCCAGCTGCTCCACGCCCTCCAGCCTGTCATAGCCCGCGGGCGTCAGCCTCGCCCGGTTCAGGTCATGGGCCAGGGCCCGGTAGAGGATGCTGTTGACCAGGCTGCTCTTGCCCGACCCGGAAACGCCGGTCACCGCACAGAACACGCCCAGCGGGAAACGCACGTCGATGTTGCGCAGGTTATGCACCCGCGCGCCGCGCACGATGAGCTCACCCACCGGCTTGCGCCGCTTTTCCGGCACCGGGATTGACAGCCTGCCGCTCAGGTACTGGCCGGTGATGGAGCGCTCGGACTTCATCAGATCCTCCACGGACCCCTGGGCCACCACCTCGCCGCCGTGCTCGCCCGCGCCGGGGCCAATATCCACCAGGTAATCCGCGCTGCGCAGCGTCTCCTCGTCATGCTCCACCACGATCAGGGTGTTGCCCAGCTCCCGGAGGCTGGTCAGGGTCCTGAGCAGCTTCTGGTTATCCCGCTGGTGCAGGCCGATGGAGGGCTCATCCAGGATATAGAGCACGCCCATGAGGCCGGAGCCGATCTGGGTGGCCAGGCGGATGCGCTGGGCTTCGCCGCCGGACAGGGTCGCCGCCGCGCGGGAAAGGGTCAGGTAGCGCAGGCCCACGTTGGTCAGAAAGGACAGACGGTTGTCGATCTCCTTCAGGATCAGCCGCGCGATCATTTGCTCCGTGTCGCTGAGGCTCAGATCCCGGATGAAGTTCCGGGCCTTTTCCACGTTCAGGTCGCAGAGGGCGGAAATATCCATGCCGCCCACCGTGACCGCCAGGGCCTCGGGCTTGAGCCTGCGTCCGTGGCAGTGGGGGCAGGGCTCTTCGGCCATGTACTCCTGGTAGGCCGCCTTCATGACGTCGCTGGTGGTCTCCGCATACCGGCGCTCGACCGAGGGGATCACGCCTTCATACGCCGTCTTGTACACGCCGTGGCCGTTGGCGCTCTGGTAGGTCACGTCGATCTTTTCATCGCCGAGGCCGTACATCAGCGCGTGCCGCGCCGTTTCCGGCAGGTCCGCGTAGGGGGTATCCAGAGAGAAGCCCAAGTGCTTGGCCAGGGCGGAATACATCTGCCAGGCCACCGTGCCCGCCTCGCCGCTGTTCCAGCCGGTGCACTGGATGGCACCCTCGCGCAGGGATTTGGACGGGTCCGGCACGATCAGCCCCTCGCTGACCTTCATTTTGATGCCGAGGCCGTCGCACTCCGGGCACGCGCCGTAGGGGTTATTGAAGGAAAAGAGCCTCGGCGCCAGCTCGGGCAGGTTGATGCCGCAATCCGGGCAGGCGTAGTTTTCGGAAAAGATCTCTTCCTTCCCGGTGCCATGGTCATAGACTGTCACCAGGCCGCCGGACTCCCGCATGGCCGTTTCCATACTGTCCGCGATGCGCTGGCGGACCTCCGGGCGCACCACCACGCGGTCCACCACCAGCTCCACCGTGTGCTTCTTCTGGCGGTCCAGCTTGGGCGGATCGTCCAGCTCGTAGAGCTCGCCGTCCACCCGCACGCGCAGGTAGCCGGATTTGAGGGCGTCCTGCATCAGCTTTTCGTGCTCGCCCTTCTTGCCGCGCACCACCGGTGCCAGCAGGCTCAGCCGCGTGCCCTCGGGATAGCGGTACACCGCGTCCACCATCTCGTCCACACTCTGCTTCCGGACCTCCCGGCCGCACTTGGGACAATGGGGATGCCCGACCCGGGCGTACAGGAGGCGCAGGTAGTCGTATACCTCCGTCACCGTGCCCACCGTGGAGCGCGGGTTGCGGGAGGTGGTCTTCTGGTCGATGGAAATGACCGGGGAAAGGCCGTCGATGGAATCCACATCCGGCTTTTCCGCCTGGCCCAGGAACATGCGGGCGTAGGAGGACATGGACTCGATGAAGCGCCGCTGCCCCTCCGCATAGATGGTATCAAAGGCCAGCGACGACTTTCCGCTGCCGGACAGGCCGGTGAAGACCACCAGTTTGTCCCGCGGGATGGTCAGGCTGACGTTTTTCAGATTGTTGACGCGCGCACCGCGCACGGTGATGTACTCCTGCATGCACAAGCTCCTTCGCTTTCATCCGCTTTCCCCCGGGGAAAAGCAGACGGATTATATCATACATACGGCGCTTTGAAAAGCGGGAACCGCATTCCGGACGGCGCGGTCAGCGCACCCGCTTTTCCACGAACCATTTCCCGATTTTCTCATTGCCGTAGTCCGCGTTATGCTCAAAAAACAGGTAGCGCTCGTGTCCGCCGATCATGACGGTATAGCGGTCCCCCTGGCCGCCGGCCTTCAGGGCCGGGGCCGCCTGGATGCTCTTGATGCGGTCGATCTCATAGCGGCGGCCGTCCTCCCACACCAGGGCCCGGGGCAGCATCGCCCCGTCCGGTGCGAAATCCACCATGACCTCCACATACTCCCTGATATACTGCGGCGCTTGCATCAAACCGGCACCTCCTTTTTCCCGGCGCTCATGCCCGTGAAAGCTCCTCCAGGATCTTTTCTTCCTCCTCCGTCGGGCGGTCCGTCTCATCCACGGTCCCCACCACGCGGCCCACGCAGCGGAAGTCGTCGCTCTCCTGCAGACGGATGTCGGGATAGTCCGGGTTCACGGAATGCAGGCGGTCCGCCGCCCACTCCTTGATATAGCCCTCGCCGTTGACCACAAACAGGCCATATTCCCCCGGGCGGAGCTCCCCGGTGTACTCGATCAGCACGTCCTGGCCGTGGCGGAAGACCGGCTCCATGGAATCGCCGTTGACGGTGACGATCTCGTCCGCGCGCTCGGCCGCCGCGCTGCGGCGGATGAAGGTCCGGTACTGCTCCGTGCCCGCGTCCAGCGTGACGCCGGTGCCGGCGGCCGCCGTCTGGCAGTTGTGCAAGATCGGGATGAAGGTATTCCGGCACCGCTCCCGCAGCTCCGCCGCCGAAAGCTCCAGCATTTTGGCCACCGTGCTCAGCACCAGCGTCCTGTCCCGGGAGGTGAGGCGGCGGTAATCGCGCACCAGGCCCTGCTCCTCCTGATCGAGGGCGTCCGCGGCATGGCAGCCGAAAAAGTCCCCCAGGCCGATGCCCAGGGCCTCGCACAAAGCGGGCACCAGGTTCAGGTCCGGCCGGGCGCGGCCCGCCTCCCAATGGGTGATATAATTTTTGTGCACCCCGAGGCGATCTGCCAGCTGGCGCTGGCTGAGCCCCGCCCGAACGCGGGACAAACGGATCAGCTCCCCGTAATGCGCTTTATTGAAGGCCAGGGTGCGGGCTTCCTTTTCCTCCGGTGTCTGCCTATCCATCCGCCTTCCTCCTTTGTTTCATTTCCTCCTCATCATAACACAGCCCCGGCCCGATGTAAAGAAAAAAGATTAAAAATTTTAATCTATATTCTGTAAATTGCGCTTGAAAGCGTATTATTTTTATGCTATTCTTTATTAAAGAGTATTGCACCGCCATAGGAGGTCATGACGTGAGCGTCATCCTGCACAGCGACCTGAACTGCTTTTACGCCTCGGTGGAAATGAACGAGGCGCCGTACCTCAAGGGCAAGACCGTGGCCGTCTGCGGGTCCACGGAAAACCGGCACGGCATCGTGCTGACCGCCAGCTACCCCGCCAAGCGCTGCGGCGTCAAGACCGGCATGGCCAACTGGCAGGCCAGGCAGGCCTGTCCGGAGCTCATCGTCGTGCCGCCCAGGTACGACCTGTACCTCAAATACTCCCGCCTCGTGCGCCGGATCTACCGGCGGTACTCCGAGACCATCGAGCCCTTCGGCATGGACGAGAGCTGGATCGAGCTGCCCTTCACCAACGACGTGGAGGGCGTGGGTTTCCGCACGGCGGAGGAGATCCGCGAGGCGGTGGAGCGGGAGACGGGCCTGACCGTGTCCGTGGGCGTGTCCTTTTCCAAGATCTTCGCCAAGCTGGGCAGCGACATGAAGAAGCCCAACGCCGTGACCGTGATCTCCCGCAGCCAGTACCGGCAGAAGGTCTGGCCCCTGCCCGTATCCGACCTATTGTACGTGGGCCCCGCCACCAAGCGCAAGCTGAACCTGTTCGGTTGCAAGACCATCGGCGACCTGGCCCGGTCGGACCCCGAGCTGATCCATCGGAAGCTGGGCAAAAACGGGCTGATGCTCCACGCCTTCGCCAACGGCACAGACGGCTCCCCGGTGATGCCGTCCGAGTACGTGGCCCCGGTCAAGAGCGTGGGCCACGGCGTCACCTGCGTGCGGGACCTGGAGGATAATTACTCCGTCTGGCTGGTGCTCCTGGAGCTGGCCCAGGACGTGGGCCACCGCCTGCGGGTGCACGACCTGCAGGCCCGGGGCGTGCAGGTCACCGCGCGGGACAAAGACCTGGGCTGGCAGCAGTGGCAGATGCCCCTGCCCTATCCCACCCAGAGCCCCTACGACCTGGCCTGCGCGGGCTACGATCTCTTCCGCTCCCGGTACGGCTGGGAAAAGCCCGTCCGCGCCCTGACCATCCGGGCCATCGATCCCTCCGGGGCCGACGCGTCTTTCCAGCTGGACATGTTCAACAGCTGCGCCCTCCACGACCGCCAGCAGGCCCTGGACGACGCCATCGACGCCATCCGCGGCCGCTTCGGCGAGCGCGCCGTCTACAACGCCTGCCTGATGTGCGCCCCCGGCATGGCCACCGACCGCTGCGAAACCGTCCCCATGCCCCAGCTCATGTACCGGTAGGCATCGCAGGCAGCCGGGCCTGGGCCGGACAAAACATATTTTTTGCTTCTTGTCAAACCTCCCCCAACCCTTTATAATGAAGGCGCTTCACTGAACTATTGGTCCACCAATTAATTCGTGAACGAAGATGCGGCGATATAAGCGGTGGGAGACAAGGAACGAAACCGCAGGCGTACCCGAAGGTACGGCAAGGTTGCGTGACGCAGGATACCACTGCTTAGATCGTCACAGATAGTTCGGGAATTAGTTGGGGGATCAATTACACGAGGAGGGACGGCAGTGCCGGCAGAGGAAACAGTATGAAGAACATTCTCACAGCGCTTCGCAACCGCCTCACCCGTCCGAGCATGGATATGACCAACGGGCCCATGCTCAAAAACGTGCTGCTCTTCGCCTGGCCCCTGATCCTGACAGGCATCCTGCAGCTGCTGTTCAACGCGGCGGACATGATCGTGGTGGGCCAGTACTCCGGCGCCCAGGCGCCTCAGGCCCTGGCGGCGGTGGGCTCCACCTCCTCCCTGATCAACCTGCTGGTGAACGTGTTCATGGGATTGAGCATCGGTGCCAGCGTGGTCGTGGCCCAGCGCTGGGGCGCCAACGACAAGGCCGCGGTGGGCCGGGCCGTGCACACCGCCATCACCGTCGCCCTCTATTCGAGCCTCGTCGTCGGAGCCATCGGCGTGTTCTTTGCCAAGCCGATGCTCAAGCTGATGGGCAACCCGGACGACGTGATCGATCTGGCGGCTCTGTACATGCGCATCTATTTCCTGGGCATGCCGGCCAACCTGCTGTACAACTTCGGCGCGGCGGTGCTGAGGGCCGTGGGCGACACCCGCCGGCCCCTGTATTACCTGACCATCTCCGGCGTCGTCAACGTGCTGCTGAACCTGCTCCTGGTCATCGTCTTCCATATGAGCGTAGCGGGCGTGGCCATCGCCACCGTGGTCAGCCAGACCATCAGCGCCGTACTGGTGCTTTTGTGCCTGCACCGCTCCCACAACGCCATCCACCTGGACTACCGCCGTCTCAGGATCCATCCCGCGGAGCTCAAGGCCATCATCCGCGTGGGCCTTCCCGCCGGGCTTCAGGGCAGCCTCTTTTCCATCTCCAACGTGCTGATCCAGACCTCCGTCAACGGCTTCGGCTCCATCGCCATGGCCGGCAACACGGCGGCCAGCAACCTGGAGGGCTTCGTCTACACCTCCATGAACGCCGTCTACCAGGCGGACATGACCTTTGCCAGCCAGAATTACGGCGCCGGGAAGCCGGACCGGGTGCGCCGGGTCATGTGGATCTGCCTGGGCACCGTGATCGCCGTCGGCCTTTCCATGGGCCTCCTGTTCCGCCTGTTCGGGAGCACGCTGCTCTCCTTCTACAATAAGGATCCCCAGGTCATCGAGTACGGCCTGATGCGCATGAGCATCATCCTGCCCACCTACTTCCTCTGCGGCATGATGGACACGATGGCGGGCCAGATGCGCGGCATCGGCTGCTCCATCCTGCCCATGATCGTGAGCCTCTCCGGCGCGTGCCTGCTCAGGATCGTCTGGATCCTGACGGTCTTCGCCCAGCCCCAGTGGCACACCCTGACGGTACTCTATATCTCCTACCCCATCTCCTGGGGCGTCACCTTCCTGATCCACCTGTTGTGCTGGACGGTGGTGAGCAAAAAGGCGCTGAAGCGCATCGAGAAGAAAAAGAACTGAAAGCAAAAGGGAGGCCCATCAAAAGCCGAGGGAGGCGCTTGTTGTCAAGCGTCTCCCTCGCGTTTTTTATGAACAGTCTCATCGGCTCAGGCTTTCGGCTCCTCTTTCCTGGCGCACTCCGTCTGGCACACAGCTGCAACCAAGGCGCACTCCAGGCGGGAGAGGCTGGGATGGCTCTCCACGAAGGCCACCACCTCGCCGTAGGACCTGAGGAATTCCCGGTAGATCGCCTCAGTATCCGCCTCCTCGGACGGATGCAGCAGGGAGCGCAGGCTCTCCATGGAGGAGGTCTGCTTCATAAACGAGATCATCAGCAGCTGCGCCAATGCCGCGCGGCTGTATTTCTTTTTCTCCGGCCGGTCCACCAGGCCGGACTTTACATAGCTGTTGATCATGCCCGCCGTCAGCGGCGCGATGACCGGTTCTCCCTCAAACGCCTGCGCGGTCAGGCTGATGACCTGATCCAGATACAGCCCGAAGCCCGGCAGTTCCTCCCAGGCGGGCAGCGTGATCCTCCATCCTTCCATGATCCATCCCTCCAGTTCCTGCGAGCATTATATCAAATGCGCGAGAAAAGTTCAACATTTTTACTTGACATAAATTTTATTTAGTGATAATCTAAAAGTGAATTTTAGATTTGAAAAACGGAGGTATTAGATGATATGAAAACGATCGCTTTATGGGGAGACTCCATCGGCAAGGGCATCATCTACAGCGAGGAGCGGGGCCGCTACTGCCTGGCGAAGAACCGCTGCACCAACCTCCTCAAGCAGGCGGGGCTGGAGATCGACAGCTGGGCCCGCATGGGCGCGACCATCACCGAAGGATTTCAACAGTATCAGGAGACGGAGGCCCGCCCCGGCAGCATCGCCGTGATCGAGTACGGCGGCAATGACTGCGACCCAAACTGGGACGACGTGAATGACGATCCGGACAGCTTCCACGACGGGAAGACGCCCCTCCCTCTCTTCCGCGACACACTTGCCCAGTTCATCACCGAAGCCCGCATCCGCTGGCAGGAGCCCGTGGCCGTCATCCCGCCGCCCCTGGAGGCGGAGCGCTATTACCGCTGGGTCTGCCAGGGCCGGGACCCGGAGCGCATCCTGCGCTACCTCGTGGACGTGCATCACATCTACCGCTGGCAGGAGCGCTACGCCTGGGCCGTGCGCGAGGTCGCCCAAGCCCTGAACTGCCCCCTGCTCGACCTGCGCACTCCCTTCCTCGACGCCAGGGATTACCCGTCCCTCCTGTGCCTGGACGGCATCCACCCCAACGAATCCGGCCACCAGCTGATGGCACAGACGATCCTGCACGAACTCAGGCAGAGGGACATGATCCCGGAGGTGCAGAAGGAGGCAGTGGCATGAAAGCAGAGTGATAAGTGATGAGAGATAAGTGATAAGTTGCGGAAGAAACTCTTCGCCTTCGGCTCAGAGTATTCTTCAATTATTGAAGCACTTCGTGCGATAATGAAAGAAACTGCGCTCTGCGCAGTTTCCACCAAAACTTATCACTTATCTCTTATCACTTATCACTATTCCGTTTTCACTCCAAAAAGGGCCCGCCGCAGAACCCTCTGCAGCGGGCAATTTGAATTACATCACAACCCGTATCTCCGTCTTCTCCGTCAGCATGTCATCCATCAGAACGGCGGGAGCGACCTCCTCACCGTTGACAAAGAGCTGCCGGACGCCGCCCTCGCGGTGCTCGGGGTTCTCCACGGTGATGTGCAGCTGCTTGCCGCGGAAGAGCTTATCCATGGTGAAGCCGTCCCACTCCGCGGGGATGGCGGGGCTGATGTACAGGCCTTCCGGCGTGGGGCGCAGGCCCAGGATGCCCTCGACACAGCCCACCATCACGGTGGAGGCGGTGCCGGTCAGCCAGTGCACGTGGGCGCGGCCGGGCTGCGGCGTCTCGTGGCCCTCGATGAACTGGGAGTGCACATAGGGCTCCACCTCGCGGATCTCGGCGCGGTCGTTGTAGGCGGCGGGGCAGCTCTCCTTGAAGTACTGGAAGGCGCGGCCGCCGTGGCCCATCAGGCTCTCCGCCAGGATCGCCCAGCCCTGGGCCTGACAGAAGATGCCGCCGTTTTCCTTGGTGGTCGGGTTGAACAGGAGCATATTCGCGCCGTTGAAGGCGTGCTTTTTGTAGCAGGGCGCCATCAGCTCGATGCCGTTGGGCGTGTTCAGCTGCTCATAAGTGGTCTCGAGGGCAGCCTCGGCCTGCTCCCGGGTCGCCGCGCCGGAGATCACGCACCAGCTCTGGGGGTTCAGCCACATAGCCGCCTCGGGATCGTGCTTGGAGCCGATGATCGCGCCGTCCTGGGTATAGCCGCGGCGGAAGCGGTCGTCCTCCCAGAAGTGCGCGTTGATCAGGCTCAGCTGCTCGTCCCGGGTCTTGCGCAGGAACGCGCGGTACTCCTCGTTTTCGGGGGTGTCGGGCATCAGCTCGTCCAGGATGCCCAGCGCCATATAGAACTGGAAGGCCACAAAGCTGCTCTCGCCCTCCGCGCCCAGCTGCAGGCAGTCGTTCCAGTCCGCGTGCAGGCCGGCAGGCATGCCGTGGCGACCCAGGTGATGCAGGGTGAAATCCACAGCGCGCTTCAGGTGCTCCAGCACCGTACCCTCGTCCCAGTCGGAGAAGGGCACCACCTCGTCCAAGAAGGCGGTATCGCCGGTCTCGGCGATGTACTTGTACACCGTGGGGAACAGCCACAGCGCGTCGTCCGCGCGGTAGTGCGGGTGGCCGGTGGCCTTGACGTAGGATTCGTCCTCCGGCTTGTCCTCATGGCCCGGGTTGTGGCTGTACTTGACCAGGGGCAGGCCTGCGCCGTGGTGCACCTGGGCGCTCAGCATGAAGCGGATGCGGTCTTTGGCCATTTCCGGATCCAGATGGATGATGCCCTGGATGTCCTGCACCGTGTCGCGGTAGCCGTAGCCGTTGCGCTGGCCGCAGTAGATCAGGCTGGCCGCCCGGGACCAGACGAAGGTGGTGAAGCACTGGAAGGCGTTCCAGGTGTTGACCATCTCGTTGAAGTCCTGATCCGGCGTCTGAACGTTCAGGCGGCTCAGCTTGCCGTGCCAGTAGTCGATCAGCGCGGCCTTTTCCTTTTCCACCTTCGCGGCGGGTTCACGGTAGGCGTCCATCAGCTTCCGGGCCTCGGTCTCCCCCTTCTGGGCGAGGATGAAGGCGATGGTCTTCTCCTCCCCGGGGGCCAGAGTCAGTCGCGTATGCAGCGCGCCGCAGGGATTGCCGTTGTAGTTGACGCTGTTATCCAGGCTGCCCGCAGCCACGCCGCCGGGGGCGTTGAAGCGCCTGCCGCCCAGGAAGCGCTCCCTACGGCCCGTGTAGCTCGCGACCGGCGCGCCCGCCAGGCCGAAGAAACGCTCGGAGCCGTTCTCGCCGTTGGGCATCACGTGGCAGTTGGGGTTGATGTGCTGCAGGATATGATCTTCCTTGAATTCCGTGCTGGTGATGAACTGGGTGTACTGCATGTTCACCAGGTCCTGCTCATAATAACTCTCGGTGGTCAGCTCGCAGTACCCGAACACGGAGATCTGCCGGGGCTCGCTGCCCGTATTGCGCACCCTCAGCCGCCAGACCTCATGGGTCGCGCCCTGGGGCACATAGTACAGCGCGTCGGAGGCGATGCCCGCATACTCGGCACTGATCTCGGTATAGGCCGTGCCGTGGCGGCAGCTGGTCTTGTAGGCGTCCAGCGGCTTTTCCACCGGCCGCCAGCTGGCAGACCAGAAATCGCCGGTCGCGTCGTCCCTCAGGTAAATATAGCGGCCCGGCTCGTCGAACTGGTTGAAGATGTAGCGCAGGATGCGCCCCGCCGCGCCGGACTTGACAAAACTGTAGCCGCCCGCGTTCTGGGTGATGATAGCGCCGTATTCCGGCGAGCCCAGGTAATTGGCCCAGGGCATGGGCGTGCGGGGATCGTCGATAACATATTCACGCGCCTGACTGTCAAAATGGCCGTAACGCATAAGGATGACCTCCAGATTTTTGTAGTGCACACATCATATCACAAGTGAAACCGTTTCACAACACCAGGGAATGGTTTTCAGAGGCGCAGCCACACCCGCATTTCTCCCCGCCCGCGGTTCGCCCAGGCAAAGTAGGGGATCAGGGTCAGGCGCACGTCTTCCGGCTCCGCTTCCTTCCAGGGCCGGTAGAGGGGACCCTCGTCCCGGGGCAAGCGCCCCGCGGCCACCCGCAGCGCCGGCAGGGAGACGCCGTCGATCTCCAGTCGCTCCACCGCCGCCTCTGCTTTGGGGCACGCCCTGAGCAGGTGCAGGTCGGGGCCGTTGTCGGCCTCCTCGGCGCAGTAGACCAGGGGGCCCCGGGCGTAGCACACCTGCCCGGCGGTCTCCCGGATCAGGGGATGCCCCGCGAGCACCCGCACCGGCATGGAGAAGTCCAGGGTGACGCGGTCTCCCTCCGCCCAGGAGCCGGTCACATACAGGTAGCCGCCCTCCTGCCGCGTCCCGCGGTCCCCGGTATCCGCTGTGAAGCCGTCCGCCCAGCCCGGAATGCGGAAGGCCAGCGTGCCTTCCGCTTTTCCGGAGAGCACCGTCAGCGTCACCCGCCCGTCCCGGGTCAGGTCAGCCTCCAGCCGGAGCTTCAGCGGGAAGCCGTTCAGGCACACGTCCAGCTCACTGCTGATGTACAGATGGATGAACAGCGCGTCTGCGTTCTGCGTCACCATATAGGCCCCCAGGGAGGACAGCAGCCGCGCGATATTGGGCGGACAGCAGGCGCAGCTGAACCACTTCTGCCGTTCGGGCTTCACATGGCTCAGGCGCTCATCCGTCTCGCAGGCGGCGGGATCCACCTCCAGCGGATTCACATAGAAGAAGCGCTTCCCGTCCAGCGCGATGCCCGCCAGCACGGTATTGTACAGGGCCAGCTCCATCACGTCCGCGTACTCGCTGACAGGCTCCAATTGCAGCATCCGCCGGGCGAAGAAGACCAGCCCCACCGCGGCGCAGGTCTCCGAGTAGGCCGTATCCGCGGGCAGGTCATAGGGCCGGGAGAAGGCCTCCCCCACATGGGTGCCGCCCACGCCGCCGGTCACATACATTTTTTCCCGCACCGCGGACCGCCAGAGGCGCAGGCAGGCTTCCCGCATGGCCTGATCGCCGTTCAGCCGGGCGGCGTCCGCCATGCCGCTGCACAGGTACATCTGCCGGACCGCATGGCCCACCGCCTCGGTCATCTCCCGTACCGGCACCTGGGCCTGGTAATAGGCGTAGCGCTCCGCGGAAACGGGCAGCTCAGGCAGGCCCTGCTGTTTCCTGCGCCGGTTTTCTTCCAGGGCGAAGGTGCTGGGCTCGGTCCCCCGTACGTCCAGGAAAAAGTCCGCCAGCTCCCGCCACTGCTCCTCCCCGGTGGCCTCGTACAGCCGGAGGAGCGCCATCTCGGCGATCTCATGCCCCGGGCAGCCCCGCTCCCGGCCCGGCCCGAAGCGCCGGGAGATGCAGGCGGCGAACCGCCGCACCACATCCAACAGGTCCTCCTGTCCCGTCGCCTCATACCAGGCGGCCGCCGCCTCCGTCAGATGGCCGAAGCAGTACAGCTCATGATGGTCCTTGAGGTTCGTGAAGGCGCGCTCAATGCCCGTCAGGGTGTAATAGGTGTCCAGGTAGCCGTCTTCTTCCTGGGCGGCCCGGATCGCATCCACCGCCTCCTGGGCGTGGCGCCGCAGTTCCGGGTCCGGATGCTGGATCAGCTGATAGGACACGGCCTCGAGCCACTTGTAGCCGTCGCTGTCCTGGAACACCCAGCCATAGAAGGCATCCTGATCCGCCCGGGCGGGCTCGGGGCCCTCCACCACGATGCTGTCCGCCTTATGCCGCGGCACATAGGGCTTCCCGGCCTTCCGGGCCGCTACAGCGCGGGCGGCGGCCCGCATGTTGTGCATCCACCAGCTGGGGGCCGCGCCGGGGACGCGGTCATTCAGCGCGTCCCACTGGTAGGGCAGCACCACCCGGCGGATCAGGTCAGATTCCCGCTCCCAGAATGCGTCCGTGATCCGGACGGCGGACAGGGGCAGCGGCACAGAGCTGAGTTTCGGCATGAGCACCCGCCTTTCTTCATCTTCTGCGGCCGTTCAGCCGGCCGCGGACCCCAGCAGGGGCAGATCGTACTCGAACAATACCTCATTGATGGCGTAGATATCGTAATTCCCGTGGGTCAGGAAATACTCTAAGATGATGTCGAACTTGCTGCTGTGGGTCAGGGCGTAGCCGGCCCGCCGCAGCAGGTCGCTGGCCTCCGGCAGGCTCAGCTCCAAGGCCACCGCGAAGGCGAGTACCGTGGGCTTGCTGGGCTTATAGCCGGGGTTGGAGCGGATCTTGCTGAACAGCTTCCGGTCCACATTGGCCCGCTTGTAGCACTGGGCGTCGGTCATGCCCTTCTCGTCGATCAGCCGCAGCAGGGAGGCGGAAAAGCCCTCGTCGGTCCTTTTCAGCAGATCCTCCAGGCTGGGCAGCTGCATGAGCTTGCGCTTTCTGGCGGTCGGTCTTTCGGATCCGGCTTCCTCTACGATACAGGGAGCGGCGGGCGCGGCGAAGATGTCCTCCTCCGGATCGAAACCACTCGTCGGCGCAGCCGCCAGCTCTTGGTCCAGCTCCAGCCCCGCCAGCGTATCTCTGCGCCAGAGGTCCTTCCGGGTATGCTGGATGTTAGGCGCATAATGCCCGACAGCGTAGACGTCGTCGATATATTCCTGAACGTCCCTGAACAGCTTTTTGCCCGTCAGGAACTCTGTGCGCCCGAACAGCACCAGGTACACGTGCATCTCGTGACGTTCCAGGAAGGCGCGGATGGTCTCCGCGGCGATGCTCACGGCCTCCTCCCTGGGATAGCCGTAAGCCCCGGCGGAGATGAGCGGGAAGGCCACGGACCGGCAGCGGTGCTTCAGCGCCAGCTCCAGGGAGTTCCGGTAGCAGGCCCGCAGCAGCTCCGCCTCGCCCTCCCCGCCGCCCTGCCAGATGGGGCCCACGGTGTGTATCACGTACCGGGCGGGCAGGTCCCATCCCCGGGTGATCTTCACCTCCCCGGGTTCGCAGCCGCCCAGCTTCCGGCATTCCTCCAGCAGCCTCAGCCCCGCCGCCCGGTGGATAGCGCCGTCCACGCCTCCGCCGCCCAGCAGCGTGCGGTTCGCAGCGTTGACGATGGCATCCACCTTCATGGCAGTGATGTCGTTGCGCACCAGTTCAAAGGGCATAGATTCACTCCTCTTCCAGCGATGATTCCCGGATCATCCGCACGTGCGGGATGCCGTCCATCATGAATTCCTCCGAAATCTGACGAAAGCCCACCTTCTCATACAGCCCCCGGGCATAGGTCTGGGCCTCCAGATAGATGCGGTCCCCGTCAAATTCCTCTTCGATATAGCGGATGCCCTCCTGAAGGAGCAGCCTGGCCAATCCCCGGCCCCGCCGGGCGCTGACCACCCGGCCGATGGCAAAGCAATCCGCCTCGACCCCGGGCTTCAGCACCCGCAGATAGGCCGCCAGGCCATCCTTATCCTCCAGCCAGAGGTGGATGGCCTCCTGGTCCCGGTCGTCCAATTCCGCATAGGGGCACTGCTGCTCCACCACGAACACGTCCACCCGCAGCTTGAGGAGGGCATACAATTCATCAGGGGTCAGCTCGCAGAACTGTTTGATGACCCGTTTCACGCCCAGCGCCTCCACGGAGGCGATGTCGCTTTCAAACAGCTGATAGCCGCAGAGCTTGACGCTCTCCTCCTCCCGCCCGAACTCGTGAAAGCCGTAGGCGGGCGGGTACGTCTCACCAAAGCCCTCAAGCTCCAGCCCGTCCGCCGTCCGAAGGCGGATCAGCTGACTGTCATATCGATGCAGCTCCATTGAAGTCCCCTTTATGTCATCTCAGCAGAAAGACGTACCCGGCAATCAGCAACACGACCTGCACCGCCAGGATCACCGGGAAAAAGACCCGGAAGTACCAGTGCTTCGTCTTGTGATGGCACAGGGTCATGCCCAGTACGCCGCCCAGGCCGCCAAAGCAGGCCGCGGCCAGGAACAGCGTCTTTTCCGGCACGCGCCTTTGTCCCGCCCTGGCGCGGCGCTTGTCGGAGGCCATCAGGCCAAAGGACAGGAGATTCAGGATCAGGAGCACGACAGCGATGGTCAGGATCGTATTCACAGCACACCTCAACTCATTTGGGTTCGTTCGCGGCTCAGACGTTTCTTTCAGTGATCGCTTGGTCTTCTGCATCTTACCACAAACCGGGTCAAATGACAACGGCCCGGCCCATAACATCGCCAATTGATAATGTGCACAAACGCCCCCGCTGTTTTTTGTAAGATCCGCGAATATCTTTTTTGGTCGGATTCAGGTATAATGCGGACAGTTGAAAAAGAGCGGGCATGTCCCGCAGCTCCAGCCCCAAGATGACATCAAATGAGGAGGAAACATTCATGGCAAACGTATCTTTGCAGCACATCAGCAAGATCTATCCCGGCGGCGTAAAGGCCGTTGACGATTTCAACCTCGAGATCGCGGACAAGGAATTTATCGTTCTGGTCGGCCCCTCCGGCTGCGGCAAGTCCACCACCCTGCGCATGGTCGCCGGTCTAGAAGAGATCTCCGAAGGCGAACTGTACATCGGCGATAAGCTGGTCAACGACGTCGCTCCCAAGGATCGCGACATCGCCATGGTGTTCCAGAACTACGCCCTGTATCCGCATATGACCGTGTTTGACAACATGGCGTTCGGCCTCAAGCTGCGCAAGACCCCCAAGGATCAAATCAAGCAGCGCGTCGAAGAAGCCGCCCGCATCCTGGACATCGAGCACCTGCTCAACCGTAAGCCGAAGGCTCTGTCCGGCGGTCAGCGCCAGCGCGTCGCCCTGGGCCGTGCTATCGTCCGTGAGCCGAAGGTCTTCCTGATGGACGAGCCTCTGTCCAACCTGGACGCCAAGCTGCGCGTCGCCATGCGTACTGAGATCACCAAGCTGCACAACCGTCTGCAGACCACCTTCATCTACGTTACCCATGACCAGACCGAGGCCATGACCATGGGCTCCCGCATCGTCATCATGAAGGACGGCGTCATCCAGCAGACAGATACCCCGCAGAACAACTACGACTATCCCGCCAACAAGTTCGTGGCCGGCTTCATCGGCAGCCCGCAGATGAACTTCTTCGACGTCCACTTCGCCAAGGAAGGCGACAAGGTCTGCGCCGTGTTCGGCGAGAACAAGATCGTGGTCCCGAAGGAGATCCTCCGCCGCTTCAAGGACGAGAGCTACCTGCAGAAGGAAGTCACCATGGGCATCCGTCCCGAAGATATCGATGACGATCCCGAGTTCGTGGCCGCGCATCCCGACAGCACCATCAAGGTCCATGTCGAAGTCACCGAGCTGATGGGCGCCGAGACCTACCTGTACTTCTCCACCTCCGGCAAGGAGAACAAGGAAGAGAACGTCATCGCCCGCGTTGACCCGCGCACCAAGACCCGCACCGGCGACAACACCGTGGTGGCCCTGGACACCAGCCGTCTCCACTTCTTCGAGAAGGACACCAAGAACGAGGAGACCATCCTCAATCGCGACTGATCCGCAAAAACTTGAGGCGGGAGCTGAAAAGCTCCCGCCTTTTTATTTGATAAAACCGTTTAAGATGGATTATTCTCCGGAATTGTGCTACAATCCCTTTTGTTTCCGATCAACTTAACGAAAGGCTGTTCTCCCCCATGAAAAAGAACTACCGCAGGACCCTGACCGCCTGCTATCTGAGCTTCATCACCCAGGCCATCTGCGCCAATTTCGCGCCGCTGCTCTTCCTCAGGTTCCGCGCCGATTACCAGCTCACACTCGGGCAGATCGCCCTGATCCCCACCGCCTTTTTCATCACCCAGCTGCTCGTAGACCTGTTCTGCGCCCGATTTGTGGACAGGATCGGCTACCGCAAGTGCATCGTCGCTTCCGAGGCCGCCTGCGGCGCGGGGCTCATCGGCCTCGCCTTCCTGCCGGACCGGGCTCCCGATCCCTTCACAGGGATCCTGCTCTGCGTCATCGTCTATGCCATCGGCAGCGGCCTCATCGAGGTCCTGGCCAGCCCCATCGTGGAGGCCTGCCCCTTCGAGCACAAGGACGCAGTCATGAGCCTGCTGCACTCCTTTTACTGCTGGGGCTGCGTGGGCACCATCCTGCTGTCCACGCTGTTCTTCGCCCTGTTCGGCATCGGCAGCTGGCGCTGGCTCGCCTGCCTCTGGGCCCTGATCCCGCTCGTCAATATCTATAATTTCGCGACCTGCCCCATCGAGCGCCTGACGGAAGAAGGCCGCGGCATGTCCGTCCGCAGCCTGTTCAAAGTGCCGATCTTCTGGCTGTCCGTGATCCTGATGGTCTGTGCTGGCGCCAGCGAGCTGGCCATGGCCCAGTGGGCTTCCGCCTTTGCCGAGGCAGCGCTGGGCCTGAGCAAGACCGCGGGCGACCTGACCGGGCCCTGCCTCTTTGCCGTCACCATGGGCCTGAGCCGAGTGTTCTACGGGAAGAACGGCGGACGCGTCGACCTGACCCGGTACATGCTCCTGTCCGCCCTGCTCTGCCTCACCTGCTACCTGCTGGCCTCCCTGGCCGCCGCTCCGGTGCTGGGGCTCCTGGGCTGCATTTTCTGCGGGTTCTCCGTGGGCATCATGTGGCCCGGCACCATCAGCATCACCTCTCCCCGCCTGCCGGAGGGCGGCACAGCCCTGTTCGCCCTGCTGGCCATGGCCGGGGATATGGGCGGCGCCCTGGGCCCCGGGCTGGTGGGCACCGTCAGCCAATGGGCAGGCGACAACCTGCGCTACGGCATCCTGGCGGGCAGCGTCTTTCCACTCGTGATGGCAGCAGTGCTGATCATCCTCAGAAATAGGACAAAACAGTCCCAGATAAGACAGTGATTTGCCGCCCCGCAGGGGCTTCCACATTTCAGCACGAGCGAATATCTTTGTCGTATCAAAAGCTTTCACCGGCTCACCGGTGTGAGACTTTTCTGGCAAATTTTCTTCCATTTTCGACAAAAAATCCTTGACAAGATGCGGCTCCTGTGGTATACTTCAATCGAACCAAGAGAAAGAGGTTCAACAAAGCTCCAGATGGAGCAGAGGGGGCGATTCCAATGTACAACGAAGAAACGCACCAGGTATCGCCTGTGCTGGCTGCAGAGTAAAACGTATGCGCCCAGGAGACTGACCCGACGATCGAGAACGAATCGCACAACAGGGCACATGAACATCCATTAGATCAGGGCCGACATACAAGCAGCAGGACAGGCAGATGTGCCGAGGCAAGGACATACCGGCACATGAAAAGGATCATGGACAGGCTTAGTTGACGTCCAGATCCGCGACGAACAGAAGCCACACGGCAAGGAACAGCAAAGGACCCAGAAACCCAAGAATTGCTGCAGACCTGGATTTCCTCAATAAATAATAAGAAAGAATCTGTTCAGGAGAACCATTTCAGAGGAAAGTGCCCTGCGCCTGAGAAGTTTCGTCGGACAACTGAATAAGACATGACCCCCCTCCCGGAAAACCGGGAGGGTTTTTGTACGCATAAAGCAGTGTTTTGCTGTGCGGCGATTGACGAAACGGCCCGGTTGTATTATCATTAGGGGAACGGCCGAAACGGCTGTAATGACTCACGCAGGAGGAACAACAACATGGCTGTACTTTTGACGGGCGGCGCGGGATATATCGGCTCACATACCGCTCTGTGCATCGCGAATGCTGGTCTGGACGTGGTCGTCCTGGACAATCTGAGCAATTCGAGCCCCGAGGCGATCCGCCGCGTCAGCGAGCTGACCGGCAAGGAGATCCCGCTAATCATAGGCGACTGCACCAACAAGGATGATCTGGAAAAGGCCTTCTCCGCCTATCCCATCGACCAGGTGGTCCATTTTGCCGGCCTCAAGGCCGTCGGCGAGTCCGTCGCCAAGCCCCTCATGTACTACCGCAATAACCTGGACGCGTCCCTGACCCTGCTGGAAGTCATGGCTGCCCACGGCTGCAACCAGCTGGTCTTCTCCTCCTCCGCCACGGTGTACGGCACCATCCAGGAAATGCCCCTGAAGGAAAATTTCCCCCTGGGCTGCACCAACCCCTACGGCTGGACCAAGCTCATGTCCGAGCAGATCTTCCGGGACGTGGGCAAAGCCGATCTCGGCCTGTCCATCGTGCTCCTGCGCTATTTCAACCCCGTCGGCGCCCATGAGAGCGGCCGCATCGGCGAGGACCCCAACGGCATCCCCAACAACCTGATGCCCTTCATCTGCCAGGTCGCCAAGGGACGCCTCGAGCGGCTGAGCATCTTCGGCAACGACTACCCCACCAAGGACGGCACCGGCGTGCGCGATTACATCCACGTCATGGACCTAGCCGAAGGCCACCTGGCGGCCCTGAAATATGCCCGCGAGCATCGCGGCGTGGAGGTCTTCAACCTCGGCACCGGCGTGGGCTACAGCGTGCTGGATATGGTGCACGCCTTTGAAGAGGTCAACCACATCCAGGTCCCCTACCGCATCGCGCCCCGCCGCCCGGGCGACATCGCCACCTGCTATGCGGACCCGACCAAGGCCCACGACCTGCTCCACTGGCAGACCCACCGCACCCTGACGGACATGTGTCGCGACGCCTGGAACTGGCAGAACAACAATCCTATGGGCTACCGCAACGCGTAAGGGGGACATAACATGCGCAGAAACCTGGCTGCCCTATCAGTGCTGGCTGCGCTGATCTTAGCGATCATCCCTGTTCTCAGCCCCGCGCCCGCCTCTGCGGATGCAGCGTATCAGCGCTTCACCGCCTCTTTCAACGGCACCTTCGACACGATCATCACCCTGATCGGTTACGCGCCGGAGGAGAGCGCCTTCGCAGAGACCTTCGCGGAGGTCCAGCAGCTGTTTACGGAATATCACCAGCTGTTCGACGGCTACCACACCTATGAGGGCATCGAGAACCTCTGCTCCGTCAACCAGAAGGCCGGCACAGCGCCGGTCAAGGTGGACCAGAAACTCTTCGACTTCCTCCGCTGGTGCCTGGAGCGCGAAGAGGAGTTCGGCTCGGACCAGGTGAACATCGCCATGGGCTCCGTTCTCCAATTGTGGCATGAGTACCGGGAAGCGGGCATCAACGATCCATTTACCGCCCAGCTGCCCCCCATGGAGGAGCTTCAGGAAGCCGCCCGGCACATGGATGTGAACGACCTCGTGCTGGATGCCGAAGCCATGACCGTGTATTTCAGCGATCCTCTGCTCCAGCTGGATTTCGGCGCGGTGGCCAAGGGCTATACCGCGCAGAAGGCCGCCGACTTTCTGGCCGCCTCCGATATGCCCTCCTTCATCCTGAACGCGGGCGGCAACGTCTGCGCCGGACACCGGAAAGCGGATACCGGCACCCTCTGGGGCATCGGCATCCAGGACCCCGACACCATCACCGGCGGCGACCTGTTCGACACCATATACGCCGCGGACAAGGCCGTGGTGACCTCCGGCGACTACCAGCGCTATTACATGGTGGATGGGAAGCGCTACGCGCACCTGATCTCCCCCGACACCCTGATGCCCGCCGAACAGTTCCGGGGAGTGACCGTGATGGCCGACGACTCCGGCCTCTGCGACTTCCTCTCCACTTACCTGTTCATCGCGGATTATGAGACTGGGCGGACACTGGTGGACAGCCTGCCCGGGGTGGAAGCCCTGTGGATCTTCCCCGACCGGTCCGTACGGTATACGGACGGAATGACCGCCTACCTGAGAAGCACCGGCGCGATCAGCAAATGACCGGCATCAAAAATGCGCCGGGGAAGCGACAACTTCCCCGGCGCATTTGTATTTTAGTAAATCAGATCTCAAAATCACACGCGACAGACGCGCTGCGCACCTCGTGCATCCGCTTTTTGACGGGCAGATGCACGGGATGGGTCTGGTACGCCTGGAAGGATTCCATATTGTCAAACACGGTGATCAGCGCCAGGTCATAGGAGCGGTCGCTGTGCAGGACGTCCTGGCCCGCCTCCAGATCGAGCATGCCTTCGATTTTGCCTTTCATGCCATAGAAATTCCGCACCAGCTGCGGGATTTCTTCTTTATACTCATCTTTGATCTTGAACAGTACGATATGGCGGATCATGACTTTTCCTCCTTGTCTTCGATCATCGCCTCCAGGATCGCCGAGGCTTCGCCGACCAGGCGCAGGCAGGGGCGGCGCTGATAGTATTCCGGTGTCCGCGGTTCGGGGATGCCTCCGGGTGTCGTCGGTACATCCTTCAGCAGCTCACGGCAGACGATCGTCCCGTTCTTCTCCCTAAAACGCCGGGCGAATTCCTGCACGCGCTGGTAATGGGCCGCCTTGGCTTCGGGATCATGGGGGTCGGCATAGCCCTGGAGGATCCCCAGGGCCAGCAGCGCGCCGCTGACTGTGCCGCAAACCTCCCGCAGGCGGCCCATACCGCCCCCGAAGGAAGAGGACATCCGTGCCGCGGCATCAATATCGAGGCCGGTCCAGTCGCAAAAAGCGCAGAACACCGCCTGAGCGCAGTTGTACCCGTCCAGGAACAGCCTTCTGGCTTCCTCCGCGTGATCCAATTATATCTCTCCTTTGAAAAAGCTCCCGAAGTTGCCCTCGGGAGCTTGATATGATTGCGAAATTACTTGTTCATCGCCTGCTGCACGGCCACAGCCACAGCCACGGTCATGCCGACCATGGGGTTGTTGCCGGCGCCCAGGAAGCCCATCATTTCGACGTGGGCAGGCACGGAAGAGGAGCCCGCGAACTGCGCGTCGGAATGCATGCGGCCCATGGTGTCGGTCATGCCGTAAGAGGCAGGGCCCGCCGCCATGTTGTCGGGGTGCAGGGTACGGCCGGTGCCGCCGCCGGAAGCGACGGAGAAGTACTTCTTGCCGGCTTCCCAGCGTTCCTTCTTATAGGTGCCCGCCACGGGATGCTGGAAACGGGTGGGGTTGGTGGAGTTGCCGGTGATGGAAACATCCGCGCCCTCATGCCACATGATGGCCACGCCCTCGCGCACATCGTCCGCGCCGTAGCAGTTGACCTTGGCCCGCGGGCCGTCGGAATAGGCGGTTTTGCTGACGATGGTCAGAGCATGGTCTTCCTTCACGTCGGCAGACAGGTAGTCATACTTGGTCTGCACATAGGTGAAGCCGTTGATGCGGCTGATAATCATGGCGGCGTCCTTGCCCAGGCCGTTCAGGATGACGCGCAGGGGCTTTTTGCGCACCTTGTTGGCGTTCAGGGCGATCTTGATAGCGCCCTCGGCGGCGGCGAAGGATTCGTGGCCGGCCAGGAAAGCGAAGCACTCGGTCTCCTCATCCAGCAGCATGGCGCCCAGGTTGCCGTGGCCGATGCCGACCTGGCGCTGGTCCGCCACAGAGCCGGGGATGCAGAAGGCCTGCAGGCCGACGCCGATCCACTTGGCGGCCTCAGCGGCGGTCTTCGCGTTTTCCTTCATCGCGATGGCAGCGCCCAGCTCATAGGCCCACTTCACGTTCTCGAAGCAGATGGGCTGCGTGCTTTCCACGATCGTGTACGCGTCCACGCCCTTGCCATTGGTGAACGCCTTGACATCTTCAAAGCTCTTGAAGCCGTATTTGTCCAGGACGGGCTGCAGCTGCGGCATACGTCCTTCATAATTCTCAAACAAAGCCATTTGCAGCGCCTCCTTTACTCTTTACGCGGGTCGATCCACTTGACCGCGCCGTCTTCCGCCTTGAAGCGGCCATAGGTGCCGAGGTTCTTCTCATACGCTTCCTGAGCGGGAACGCCCTTCTTGATGGCGTCCATCATCTTGCCGATGCTCAGGAACTGATAGCCGCAGACCTGGTCGTCCTTGTCCAGGGCCATCTTGACCACATAGCCTTCGGTCATTTCCAGGTAGCGGGTGCCCTTCTCCTTGGTGCCGTACATGGTGCCGACCATGGAGCGCAGGCCCTTGCCCAGGTCCTCCAGACCAGCGCCGATGCGCAGGCCGTCGTCAGAGAACGCGGACTGGGTGCGGCCGTACACGATCTGCAGGAACAGCTCGCGCATGGCGGTGTTGATGGCGTCGCAGACGAGGTCCGTGTTCAGGGCTTCCAGGATGGTCTTGCCCGGCAGGATCTCGCTGGCCATAGCGGCGGAGTGGGTCATACCGGAGCAGCCGATGGTCTCCACCAGGGCTTCCTCGATGACGCCGTTCTTCACGTTCAGGCTCAGCTTGCAGGTGCCCTGCTGAGGCGCGCACCAGCCGATGCCGTGGGTATAGCCGGAGATGTCCTTGATCTCCTTGGCCTGAACCCATTTTCCCTCTTCAGGGATGGGCGCGGGGCCGTGGTTTGGCCCTTTTGCCACACAGACCATGTCTTCTACTTCTTTGGTGTATTGCATGCGACTCTTTCCTCCTGTTCGTTTTGGAATCTACCGATCCTGATACTATTTTAATGGAAAAACTCAGAATGTCAATGCTTTTCTGTCAGTTCCTCAGGCTGTGGATCGGCGCGGGGATGCGCCCGCCGCGGGCGATGAAGGCGGAGCAGTCTGTGGGGTTGACCGGCATGACCGGCGCTTCTCCCAAGAGGCCGCCGAAATGCACCGTATCCCCCGCCTGCTTGCCCACGGCCGGGATCACGCGCACGGCGGTGGTCTTCTGATTGATCATGCCGATGGCCATTTCATCGGCGATGATGCCGGAGATGGTCTCCGCGGAGGTATCGCCGGGGATGGCAATCATATCCAGGCCCACGGAGCACACGCTGGTCATGGCCTCCAGCTTTTCCAGGGTCAGGTTGCCCTTTTCCGCCGCAGCGATCATGCCCGCGTCCTCGCTGACGGGGATGAACGCACCGGAGAGCCCGCCCACATGGTTGGACGCCATGACGCCGCCCTTTTTGACCGCGTCATTGAGCAGGGCCAGCGCTGCCGTGGTGCCGGGGCCGCCGACCGTCTCCAGGCCCATCTCCTCCAGGATATGCGCCACGCTGTCGCCCCGGGCCGGAGTCGGCGCCAGGGACAGATCGACGATGCCGAAGGGGATGCCCAGGCGGCTGGACGCCTCCCGCGCCACCAGCTGACCCACGCGGGTGATCTTGAAGGCGGTGCGTTTGATGGTCTCCGCCACCACGTCGAAGGGCTCGCCCGGGATCTTCTGCAGGGCGGCGCGGACCACGCCGGGGCCGGAAACGCCCACGTTGATGACAGCCTCAGGCTCGCCCGGGCCCACGAAAGCGCCGGCCATGAAGGGGTTATCCTCCACGGCGTTGGCAAACACCACCAGCTTGGCACAGCCCAGGCTGTCCCGGTCCGCCGTCAGGGCGGCGGTCATCTTGATGATCTCCCCCATCTCCCGGACAGCGTTCATGTTGATGCCCGTCTTGGTGGAAGCCACATTCACGCTGGAGCAGAGGTAGGAGGTCTCATTCAGCACCTGGGGGATGGAGCGGATCAGCTTTTCATCCGCGTCCGTGGCCCCCTTCTGCATGAGCGCCGTATATCCGCCCAGGAAATTGACGCCCGTCTCCCGGGCCGCCTCGTCCAGCGCCCGCGCGATGGGCACGGGATCCTGCTGGGTGAGCATGCTCACCGGCGTCACGGCGATGCGCTTATTGACGATGGGGATGCCCAGCTCCCGCTCGATGTCCTCGCCAGTGCTGACCAGGTACTGGGCCGTCCGGGTGACCTTGTCATACACCCGCTGCGCAGTGCGCTCGGGCTTTTCCGCAATGCACCCCAGCAGATTGATCCCCAGGGTGATGGTCCGGATGTCGAAATGATCATCCCGGATCATCTGGATGGTTTCGGATATATCCTGTATGTTCAGCATATTTTCCTCTTAGCGGTTCAGTTGTGAAACAAAAGAAGAGAATGTGATGTCCTTAGAGGCATGGAATCCCGGAGTCCGGCGATTTATTCGCCGGATGGCACCGCCACCCGAAGGGCGATGGGATGGAGTGCCGATAAGGACGCGCAGAGGGGGGTACAGAGGGGGAACACCCTCTGTTTAATCCGCAGCATATCGTGCGCGGTGCGCGTGGAGCTTGCGACCGCGGTGCGCGCGCGACTCCTTGCAGCATGTACGGTGCGAGGACGATTCCGCGTCAGCGGAATCTACCTTGCGGATTCGCCGCCCGGGAGTACCGAAGGTACGACAGGCGAATCCGAGGGGGGTTACGCAAGGGGGACGTGTCCCCCTTACGGATACTCAGATTCTATGCATCGCATCGAAGATGTCCATGCGCTGCATGTGGATCTCCATGCCCAGGCTCTGGCCCACCGGCTGCAGGGCTTCCTGCACCTCGGTAAAGGTCAGGCCGCAGGCTGTCAGGTCCACCACCATCATCATGGTGAAGCAACCGCTCAGGATGGTCTGGGAAATGTCCAGGATGTTGATGTTCATTTCATACAGCTTGGTGGCGATGCGGGCGATGATGCCCGTGGTGTCCGCGCCTGAGACGGAGATGAGCGCTTTCGTCATACGTATTCCGGCCTTTCTTTGCAAGAATCCAATCCGCTGACGGCGAGCAGAGTGTGGTGGGTGCTGCGCCGGCCGCGGCGCACGGGCCCATCCTCGTACTCAGCTTCGCCCAGCTGGTTGTCATAGGGGTCATAGCGCATAAAGCGCGGCGGGATCTCCAGCTCGTGCTGGAATTCTGCGGCGGCGGGCATGCGGAAGGGGTCGATATTGCAGAAGTAGAACGCCTCCCGCTCCTTGAGCCCGCGCCGGACCGCGCTGCCGCCAAAGGAGCAGTCGCAGAACATCCAGCCGTAGGGCGCCACGTAGAACTGCGCCCAGTCATGGCAACCCACGTCGCCAGGTTCTGTGTACAGGCCCGACTGCCAGCGGGCCGGCACGCCTGCGATGCGGCACAGCGTGATGAACAGCAGCGCCTGCACCCCGCAGTCGCCGCGCTGGTTGATCGCCGCGTGCTCCGGGATCATCGGCATGGTGAAATAGGCGCGCATGTAGGAGTATTTGACGAAGTGGGTCACATATTCATAGATCAGCTTCGCCTTGATCAGCGGGTTCTCCTCCCGCCCGACGATCTCCTTGCACAATTCCTTCAAGTACGGCGTAAAGTGGATGTGTGGGGCCAGCTCCTCGGTATAGAAGGTGGGCTGAGCCGCCGCGACCCGGCTGGGCTCCGGCTGCATGTAGCGCATATGGGTCTCATACTCGTACTCGACCCAGAAGGGCTGATCGTCCGTGCCCTCCATGCACACCGTGCGCTGCGCGGCTTCGGGCGCGCCGATATGGGCGTCCCGATGGCTGCAGGACAGGATCTTCACGTTCCTGACCTGGGCATATTCGCAGGGGATGGGCAGCCATACGCGCACCTTTCGCGGTTCCCCGTCCGGTTTCAGCGTCATCTCCGTGCGCATCCTGAACCGGGCGCACACCTGGCCCTTCTCCTTCATCTCGGCGATGGCCGCGTCCAGCAGCGGCGAGGGCCCGCCGGGATCATCCCGCTTGCCCCGCTCGTAGGCGCGGCGCGAAAGGTCGTCACGGACCTTGTACAGGTTCGCGATGGAATCCTCATGGATATGGCGCCGGCCGTTCACATAAGCCCAGTCCAGGTCGTGGTCCAGGATCAGACGGTCGAACTCCTCCCGTGTGAATTCGCCAAGGCCGTCCTTCAGCTCCTCAAAGGCTTCCTCTTCCGGGATCGTGTACTCGTGAGGCAGCTGCAGCACGATCTCCCGTTCCAGCAGCAACCGCTTTTTGAGCGCCTCCGGCAGCGTACCGCCCGCGATGCGCCGGTCGATCAGAGTGAGCGCCAGGTCAAAATTCCCGTGCTCGCGCGCGTGCAGGATATCCTCCGGCAGGGGCACGCTCAGGTATTTCAGGTCCACCAAGGCAGACATGGAACCACCTCCATACAGTTGATTCGATAGTTCACGCAGCCGGAGCCAGGGCCTATTTGCGTCCATCTATCTTTTGTCTCTCCTTCGATCCTGCTTCCCCGTTCCCACCCTCGCTTCGCGGTCCATATCCGGTAATGACAATACGCGATGTCCGTGCAAGTATGCGCGGTCGGGGCATAACGATGCGATGGGGAATTCGAACCCCGGTGCTGCCCACGCACCACCGTCAATGCAGCTTAAGGCCGCTGCCGCCTGACATGCGCCCCGCGGAACTACCAGCAGAATCCTTACAGCTCGATCAGCTTGGTTTTCCAGTTCGTCTCCTGCAGCAGATTATCCAGCTGGCGGATCTCCTTGGCCATCAGATCCGCCTTCTTCTGCAGCTCAGACGCCTTCAGCAGGGCCTTGACTTTGATCTCCGTGCCCCGGGCGCGGCTGGTATTCTGGCCCGCTGTGTAGACCAGGTCCCTGTATGCGGCGTGCTGCACCGTCAGGGCGTCCTTGCGGGCAATCAGATGGGTCAGGCTCATGCCCTCCGCCTTCGTGCGGCTGTTGGTCAGGTTGATGGCCGCCATCAGTTTGCCCAGGCGCTCCACCGCGCCGTCCAGCTCCTTCAACAGCTCGGCGGGATCCTCGACCGGCTCCTCCCCCTCCTGCACCAGGATGCAGTTCCTCATGCGCTCCTTCAGTTCATCGATCTTTTTATTCAGGTCTGCGCGCTCCTGCAGCGCTTCTGCCAGTTTCATGGTTGCTGTCCTCCGATCCTTCATGATTCCAGATTTATTTCGACACGGACCGTCGTATTCCTTCCAAACGGACCTGCCGCCAAGCAAAAAGCCTGCCGCCGTGCAGCAGGCTCGTGGATCAGAATCCTTTATTCCGATTCCGGCCAGACCATGGTCGCGAAATAGTCCTCCGGCGTTTCCGCGCGGCGGATCTGCCGGTAGCCGCCGTCCTTCGTATACAGGATCTCCGCGGTCCGCAGGCGGCCGTTGTACTGGTAGCCCATGGCGAAGGCGTGGGCGCCGGCGTCGTGGATGATCAGCAGGTCGCCCAGGTGGATCTTCGGCATGGGGCGGTCGATGGCAAACTTGTCGTTGTTCTCGCACAGGGAGCCGGTGATATCATAGATCTCCTCCGGCGCGTCATGCTCCCGGCCCACGATGGAGATCTCGTGATAAGCGCCGTACATGGCGGGGCGGATCAGCTGCACCGCGCAGGCGTCCAGGCCGATATAGTGCTTGAAGGTCTTCTTCTCATGCACCGCATGGGTCACCACAAAGCCGTAGGGGCCCGTGATATACCGGCCCAGCTCCGTCTTGATGCCCGGCTTGCCCGGACCGGGCTCGCCGAAGACGGCCACGTACTCCTGCCGCACCGCTTCGCCCACCGCGCGGATATCCACCGGCGGCACGTCCCGGGTATAGGGGATGCCGATGCCGCCTGAAAGGTTCACAAACGCGGGCTCCAGGCCCGTCTCCGCCGCCGTGGTCTGGATCAGGTCAAACAGGATGCGCGCCAGGGCGGGATAGTATCCAGGGTCGGTCATATTGCTGGCCAGGAAGGCGTGCAGGCCGAAGCGCTTGACGCCCATGGATTTGAGCCGCTCCAGCCCCTCTTTGAGCTGGGAGGGCATCCAGCCGTACTTCGCTTCGCCGGGCTTGCCCATGATCTGGTTGCCGCCGAAGGTGAAGGTGCCGCCCGTATTCACGCGGACGCAGACGGTCTTAGGGATGCCGCCGTGAACGGCCAGGGTGTCGATATCGCTGATGTCATCCAGGTTGACGTAGGCGCCCAGCTTCCGCGCCAGGTCGAACTCCTCCGGCGGCATGGCGTTGGCGCTGAACATGATCTCCTCACCGGAAAAGCCGAGCCGTTCCGCCATCATGAGCTCCGTCAGGCTCGAGCAGTCGAGGCCCAGCCCCTCCTCCTTGAGGATGCCCAGGATCACCGGGTTGGGCAGCGCCTTCACGGCAAAATACTCCCTGAAATCCGGGTTCCAAGCAAAGGCCTCCCGCACCGCGCGGGCCGTATTGCGGATCCCGGCCTCGTCGTACAGATGGAAAGGGGTTGGAAAAAGCTCAGCCGCCTTCAAAAAGACGCTGGATGGCAGAGAATCATTCGGCATACGCGGCCCTCTTCAACATAAGAATACTGAGATTGTTATACAATTCTCAGTCAAAGACCATTATAGGTTCCATTCCGCTTTTTTCAAGGGCCGTCCCGGGAAAAAACACAGAAGAAACAGTATTTCCGGTGTTTTTGTGTCTTATCTGATACACAAAAAGCGGCGCAGCCGAAGCCGCGCCGCTTTTGCATTTGACGATTTCCCGTTTCACCACAGGCCGTGCTGGATCATATACTCCTTGGACCGAAGCAGCGCCCCGGATTCCTTGACCTCCGCAACCACTGTGGCATCCAGTTCCTTTGCCATCTTCAGGAAACGCACCAGATCCAGCCCACCCTCGCCGAAGCCCAAGTGATTGGCCTTCATGCTGCAGTCATGGATATGGAAATGGCAGAGCCTGTCCCTGTGCTCCAGGATAAAGCGCTCATCCGCGCCGCCGGCCTTGTAGCTGTGTCCGACATCCAGGGTCAGGCCGAAGCGCTCAGACTCCAGCAGCTGCTCGATGGCGCGCTTATGGAAGCTCTGAAAGCCGGATGTGTTCTCGATGCAGAACACCGTCTCCGTACCCTCCAGCTCTTTTTCCACCAGCTGCCTGAACTCGCGCACATAGCCCAGATAGAGATCCGGGTACTGGGCATAGAGGTAGGTCTTGACGCCGTTGATCGTGGAATAGGTGCCGGGCATCAGGTGCATATTGAGGCGCGGCGCCTTGATTTCCCGGGCCCATTGGATCGCGCAGAGGGCGTTTTCCAGGCAGCCCCGCCGCATTTCCGGCGAAAATTCAAAGGGATTGACCTGGTCGTGCAGGTGGATGGTGAAGCCCACGCCGTATTCCTTTTTCAGCGCGTTGAGCTTTTCCGCATTCACATTGCCCAGCTGGAACCAGGGAAAGGTCATGTTCATTTCCACGAAGCCGAAGCCGCGTTCCGCGCAGAAGCGGGTCAGGACCTCGATATCGGAAAACTCCATCAGGGTCGGGATGCCATAGGTCATGTCTGTCTTTCCCTTTCCGTCATTCAAAGCTCACGCTTCCGCTGGCTGTCAGTTTGCCGGACGCCTTGTCGAACAGCAGGATGCCGGAGCCGGCGATGCCGAAGCGGATCTTCGCGTCCGTCTCGTAGTCGATGGCGCCGAAGACGACCGAGGACAGGATGGTCTCCCCCACCTGGATCTTGACGGTGGTCTCCATGCCGGCGGGAAGGGTGGAGTAGGCGACGCCTTCCAGATCGCCGTTCTCGGAGATCGGGATGAATTCCGGGCGCACGCCGAGGCAGACCGTGTCAGATTTCAGCTCGAAATCCTCATTGGCCCGGAACAGGGCTTTCTTGCCCAGGAAATCGACCTCGGCAGTCTTCGCGGCGGTCTTCTTGGCCCGGGCATCCACGATGTTCATGGAGGGGTTGCCCACGAAGTCCGCCACGAACAGGTTCGCCGGGCGGTTGTAGACCTCCAGCGGCGGCGCGTACTGCTGCAGCGCGCCCTCGTTCATCAGGCAGATCTTGGTGGACAGGGTCATGGCCTCCAGCTGGTCATGGGTCACGTACACGAAGGTGGAGCCGGTGCTCTTGTGCAGGCGCTTGAGCTCCGTGCGCATCTCGCCGCGCAGCTTGGCGTCCAGGTTGGAAAGGGGCTCATCCATGAACAGCACGCGGGGCTTGGGCGCAAGCGTCCTGGCGATGGCCACGCGCTGCTGCTGGCCGCCGGACAGCTCCGCCGGATAGCGCTCCGCGAACTGCTCGATGCGCATGATCTTCAGCATCTCCGCCACGCGCTCGTTGATGTCGGCCTTCTTCCATTTCAGCGTTTCGAGGCCGAAGGAGATGTTCTGCGTGACCGTCATGTGGGGCCAGAGCGCATAGTTCTGGAACAGAAAGCCGACCTCGCGTTTGGCGGGCGGGATGTTGATGTTCTTTTCACTGCTGAACATCACCTTGTCGTCAAACAGGATCTCGCCCTTCGTGGGCGTTTCAAGGCCGGCGATCATCCTCAGCGTCGTGGTCTTGCCGCAGCCGGAAGAGCCCAGGAGGGTGATGAAGGAGCCATCCTCGATCTCCAGGTTGAGATCATTGACGCCGATGAACTTGCCCCATTGCTTGGTGACATTTTTCAGTAAGATTCTTGGCATGGTCAGTTTCCTCCTACACCCTTGTCGATGGATGCTCCGGTGAGCTTATTGACGGTAAAGTTGACGATGAGAACGATGATGACGATGAGCAGGTTGATGCCGTTGGACATCTGGGCGACCGCCTTCTCATCAAAGTAGGAAAGCAGGGTGGTGATCAGCGTGCCGCTGTTGGTCAAAAGCACGAACAGGGACAGTTCCCTCATGCAGGAGACGAAGGGCAGCAGGTAGCCGCTGATGAAGGATGATTTCTGGATCGGGAACAGCACCCTGAGCATCCGCTTGGGCCAGGACGCGCCGACGATGACCGCGGCCTCCTCGATCTCGCCCGAGAGCTGCATCATGGAGTTGGTGCCGCTGCGGGAGGCGAAGGGCAGATACTTGATGGCGCCGACGATGATCAGCAAGAGCAGGGTGCCCCGCAGGAAGGTGAGCCTGGTGGATACCGCCAGGAAGATGGCGCCGAAGGCCATGGAGGGCACCAGGTAGGGGAAGAAGGCCAGGCCGGAGACCAGGCCGGCCAGCTTGGTGCCGCGCTTGCGGGCCACCGCGTAGCCGATCAGGATGCCGCAGGTGCCCACGATCAGGGACACGATCAGCGACAGCCGGATGCTGCCCCACAGGGCCGTCCAGATCCTGCCGTTGAACAGGATGCCCGGGCCCGCGTTGACCGCGAACCCGCCGATGTCCTCGCGGCTCAGCCAGTACTTGAGCGTCAGGGTGGAGTAATTGCCATGGGAATCGATCATGGATTCCAGCGCGAAGGAGATGATCGGGAAGATGGCGATCAGGAAGAGCACGACCGCCAGCACCACAGAGATCACAGCATTCGCTTTGCCCAGCTTGATATAGGAGACCTGGCCGGACTTGCCGGTGACGGTGGTGAAGGACTTGCGCTTGCCGGTGAACCAGGTGTTGATGCCCAGCAGCATGACACCGAACAGGATCAGGACGATGGTCATCACGAAGGCCTGCCCCTTGGTGGTCATGTTGTTATACAGCGCAGACAGCTGAGTGGACAGGACGAAGAAATTGCCCGGGGAGCCCACGAAAACCGGCACGGCGTAGGAAGCCATGGTGCTGGAGAACACCAAGAGGACGGTGGAGAACAAGGCCGGCATGACGATGGGGATCGTGATCTTGCGCAGGATGCGCCAGCGGCTGGACTGCAGGATCGTGGCTGCCTCCTCCAGGTTGGCGTCCATGTTGCGCAGGGTGCCGCCGATCAGGATATAAGCGAACGGCGCGTAATGGATGCCCATGACCAGGGAGCACGGGAAGATACCGTAGACGACCCAGCCAGGCACACAGAGGCCCGTCAGGCTCTCCAGCATGCCCACCACGCCGCTGCCGACCTGGGAGTTGGCAAACACGTTTTTCCATACCAGCGCCAGGGTCCAGGAGGGCATGATATAGGGAAAAATGAACACCGAGGAAAAGAACTTTTTGAAGCTGATATCCGTGCGCGTGATCAGGAACGCGAACGTGCCACCCACCAGGATCGCGATGATCGAGGCATAGGCCGACATGCGCAGGCTGTTCCACAGCGGTTTCCAGAAGGTGACCTGGTTGCTGAGCAGCGACTGGAAATTCAGCAACGTAAAGTCTCCCTCGCTCAGTTTTGTATGGAAGAGGGTATTATAGCGCATGGCCTCCATCTTTCCGACCGTCATGGAAGAACGGAGGACGGAAAACATCGGATATACCGTCAGGATCAGCAGGAGGACCGCAAAAACGACGATCAGCACATTCGCCTGCACCGAGAAATAGCTTTTCACAGCGTACAGGAGATTGCCAAGCCGTTTCTGTCCCGTTTCTTCGCTCTTTTTCATCGTTTACACCATCATCTTTCGTCCGTCCGAAAGAAACGCGGAGGGAGCCGCAGAAGCAGCCGCCCCTCCGCATTCATTCTCAATGGCTTATTTCTTGCTGGCGCACCACTCGTTGATCAGATCCAGCGCTTCAAAGTACACGTTCTGCACATGGGCCGGATCTTCAAAGACCAGGCAGTCCTTCCAGAAGCTCAGCGGCTGATCGCCGTAGGTCTTGGCGTTTTCGCTGACAGTGACATTATTGTTGACGGAATAGGTGCCCATCTTGCTGCCCCAGATTTTGCCATAGCCTTCCTCGGAGAGCAGATAGTTGATGTACAGGCAGGCGGTGTAGGGATACTTGGCGTTGGCCGCGACCTGGGCGTAGATCGGATACATGAGGCCCGCAAAGCCCTCGATGCCGTCATTGGCGCAGACGGTCAGGTTGGTGGCGTCCACGGAGCGGAGCTTGGAGAAGACGAACAGGCCGACAGAGCCCTTCGCGCCTTCCGCGATATCCTTGGCGATGGTGGAGTCCTTGGCCACAAAGGAGCAGTTCATCAGGAACTTGTAGATCCACTCATAGGAGATGTTCTGGAATTCGCCGGTGCTGACCCACTCTTTGCCGTAGTAGTTCTTATAGGCCTCCGCCAGCTTGGCCTGCCACTTTTCGCTGGTCATGCTGATCAGGAAGTTCAGGCTGGACTTTTCGGTCATCGGGTTCTTGAATTCGGTGCCCTTGAACTCAGGCTCCGTGAACTGCCAGACGTTCTTGTAGGGCTTGGCTTCCTTGTCGCCGCCGTCATTGTAGATGAACACGCGGTTCAGGTAGATGGCCGCCAGGGGGTTCTGGTCTTCTTCGTTGATGACGTCCTTGTACTCCTCGGGCATGTAATTCTCCAGCCAGCCGGACGCGATCGCGAGATTCGTCAGCATGAAGCAGTCCTGCAGCAGGTAGACGTCAGCGCCGTAAACGCCGTTGCCGACTTCCTGTGTCAGCACTTCGTACACCTCGCTGTCCGTCGGGAGACGGTCTTCAAACGCGATGCCGGTCTTTTCGGTAAAGGTGTTTTCCTCGATCTGGGACGTATTGCTGTAGATCATGAACTTGTTGTCCCCGATCTCCTCCTTCGCCTTCGCGAGGAGCTCGTCCCAGCTCATTTTCGCTGCTTCGGCGATAGCTTTCTGCACATCGGTCTCCGCCAGCGCGGACACCGGGAGCAGGATGGACATGCACATCACCAGTGCGAGAAGTAACGCTGCTGCCTTTTTCATGGTTTTTTCCTCCTTCGATCATGTGGTTGATAACGTTTAAACAGGTCTTCCCCTGTCTAAATCCTCTTTCAGGTCTGCGCGGCCCGGGCGGTGCTTTTGCGCCGCACCAGTTCCGGCACAGCCAGGTAATGCTCCGGGCCCAAGTCCATGTTTTCCGCATGGCGGCGCAGGATGCCGATGATCTTTTCCGCCATTTCCATCCGCGGCTGCGCGACGGTGGTCAGGCCGACCATCGGGAGGCCCGACTCGTCGATCCCGTCGTACCCGATCACCGAGACCTGCCCGGGCACGCACTTTCCCGCCTCCGTGAGCGCCTGGATCACGCCTAAGGCCATCATGTCCTTGACCGCAAAGACCGCCGTGATGTCGCCGCCGGCCTCGAGCAGGCGGCAGCCCTGGCGGTAGCCAGCCCGCAGGATGTCCTGGTCCGCCTCCCCGCTGTTGAAGACACGCTCCGGCTCGCCGATCTCTGCCATCAGCTTCCGGTAGACGCTGAGCTTCCTGCTGCGCGAACTGGACTGCTTATGGTCGCAGACCATGGCGATGCGCCGGTGCCCGTTTTCGATCAGGTACCTAAGGGCCATCTCCGTGCCCGCCGCAGTGTCCGAGCTGACATAGTTGACGGAATCCTCCGTGGCCTTGCCGCCTAAAAACACCACCGGCACGCGGCCGCGGGTCATTTCCACGATCTCGGAAACGTCCTCGCTCACCGGGGTGATTACGATGCCCATGGCCATGGAGTCGATCAGGTTCTGGATGCACTGCTTTTCCACCGCGCGGTCGTTATCCGTATCATACAGGATCAGGTGCAGGCCGTACTGCCGCGCCGCCGCGTTCAGGGACTTGAACATCTCTCCGTAGATCGAAGTGATGTCCCGGATGACGACCCCCACGAAGTCCGAGGTCTTCCTGGCGAGGTTGCGCGCCAGGATGTTGGGCGAATACCCGAGTTCGGCCGCTTTGTTGAGCACCAGGGCCTTCGTTTCCGGACCGATATCCGGGTAATCGTTCAAGGCCTTGGATACTGCGGAAAGCGAGAGCCCGAGCTCCTTGGCCAACATCCGCATCGTGACCGGTTTCTGCATCTGCGTTTCTTCTCCTAAAGCGCTTTAGTGGAGTATAACATACTATTTTTCGACATGCAATACCCCTGTGAAAATATTTTTTCGGCAAATAAAAATGCCGACCCCTCATCGGGATCGGCACTCGGGATCGACAAAAACCGTCACTTTTTCAGTTCTTCCTCCTGCTCCCCTTCGGCGTGGGGCAAGCTCCAGCGGTAATGGGCGCTCAGCAGGTGGATCAGCAGGATCACCGCAAAGCCGGTCAGCATGGCCGCCGTCTGGCCGATCAGGTGCCACAGGGAGGCGCAGAGCAGCGCACCGGCCAGCGCAGCGCTGGCATAGACATGCTTGACGAAGATGTTGGGCGTCTTGCCCGCCATGATATCCCGGAGCACGCCGCCGCCCACGCCGGTGATGACGCCCACGAACGTGAGCAGGAACAGGGATTCGGCATGCCCCAGCTGATAGGCCACCTGCACGCCGCTGACCGTGAACAGGGCCAGCCCCAGGGAGTCCGAGAACTGCAGCAGCATGGCTGCGTGGCGGTGGTTGCCCGTCAGGTAGTGGCGCACCGGCTTCAAAAACACGACCAGGGAGACGCCGATGGCCGTCAGGGCGTAGACCGGCTCCCGGAAGGTGACGGGCGGCGTATTGCCCAGCACCAGGTCGCGGATGATCCCGCCCCCGACCGCCGTCGTGAGGCCGAGGATGGTCACCCCGAACACATCCATCCCCTTGCGGATGGCAATGACCGCGCCGGAGACCGCGAACGCGATGGTTCCGATCAGCTCCAGCGCCAGGATCAGGCTCGGCATATCAGTTTTCTCCCCTGTCTGTCTTTTCTTTCAGGCGGCGCATAGCCTCGCGCATGGCCTCGGACACCGGGTTCCCGTTCGAGAGCGCCGCGTTGCGCTCCAGGAAAGCCTTCAGCTCGCCTTCGGTCTGCTCCACCTCCTGGCGGAACTCCCGGGCCGAGATGCGCAGCGCGCCGCTGGCCAGGATGATCAGCTGCTCCATGCCGTCCGAGGTCGCCACCCGCACGCGCCGCTTGTTCCTGAGCTCGTAAGCGGCCTTCTCGATGTACGCGTCCGCCGTCTCCGCCTCTTTGGTGTATACGATGTCCACATTTCCCCGCTTTTCCACCGAGCCGCGGCCGCCCGCCACACGGTAAGCGTCAAAAACCAGGATGAGCCGCAGGTTCCGCATGCCGTTGAAATCGCACATCAGCGCGATCAGCTGGTCCCGGGCGGCGTCCAGATTGAAGGAGGCCAGGGCCTTCAGCTCGTCCCAGGCGAAGATGATGTTGTAGCCGTCCACCAGCAGGTATTCTTCCATCGGCTCCTGGACCGCCACCTTTTCGGGAAGCGCGGAGGCCGGCTTCCGGGGCAGGATCGCCCGGGGCTTGATGGGACCGTAGGTGCGCTCAAAGATGCGCAAAAGCTCCTTGTCCTCCTCCAGGCTGTCCCGGGGCGCTGCCGGGCGCGGCGCTTCCTCCGCCTCCGGCCCGTCCGTCTCGGGACCGCGCTCCGCGCCGTTCTGCAGATGCATGTACTGCGCCGCCTCCCGCCAGGAGACCACGAAGCCCGCGCCATGGCTACAGAAAACGGAATCGGCAGGATTGTCCGTATCCCGCTCGGGATCGTAGCCCGAAGCCGCCACCAGCGCCGCCTGATCCGCGCAGGGCTCATAGCCCGCGTTTTCCAGGGCCACCCGGCCTTCGCCATGGGTGTACATGGCCACCTGGCGCGCGTAATGCCGGGCCCTGGCCACCGGCGCGCGGCCATCCAGCACCGTGAGCCTGCTGTCGCTGTCCAGGATCTCCGCCGTGCCGCCCATCTGGCTTAAATCGTTCATGGCCCGGCCCACGCAGTCGTTGGGCACCTCCAGCCGGAGGTGGTACCAGGGCTCCAGCAGCACGTTTTCCGCCTGCATCAGCCCCTGACGGATCGCGCGGTAGGTGGCCTGGCGGAAGTCGCCGCCCTCGGTATGCTTGAGATGCGCGCGGCCCGCGGTCAAAACGATATGCACGTCCGTCAGCGGCGCGCCCACCAGGACGCCCGTATGCACCCGCTCCAGCACGTGGGTCAGGATCAGACGCTGCCAGTTGAGGGCCAGGTCGTCCAGCGGGCACTCGCTGGCTGCCGTGACGCCGCTGCCGCGGGGCCCCGGCTCCAGCCGCAGGTGCACCTCGGCATAATGGCGCAGGGGCTCATAGTGGCCCGCGCCGTCCACCGGCGCAGCGATGGTCTCGCGGTAGAGCACGCCGCCCTCCACGAATTCCACATCCAGCTGGTACCGGTCATGGAGCTGCCGCGCCAGGATCTCCAGCTGCACCTCGCCCATGATGCCCACCTGGATGCGCCTGAGCTGGGCGATCCAGGTGACCTGCAGCTCCGGATCCTCCTCCTCCAGCTCCCTAAAGCAGCGCAGAGCGCGCTGCTCGTCCGTGCCGGGCGCCAGACGTACGCGGTAGCGCAGCACGGGCACCATGGCCGGGGCTGCGGGCGCGCCGTTTTCGCCCCAGGTCTGGCCCGCTTCCGTGTGCGCGGGGCCCAGCAGCGCCGCCAGCTCGCCGGCAGCCGCCTCCTCCGCGGGCTCGAACTTCGCGCCGCTGTACAGGCGGATCTGGCTGATCTTCTCCCCCGCTTCCCCGTCCCGGCCGGGCAGATTATCCCGCACGCGCAGGCATCCGCCCGTCACGCGCACAAAGGTGAGCCGCGCGCCCGACGGATCCCGGGCGATCTTGTACACGCGCCCGGCAAACGGTTCCGGCCAGCTTTTTTCAGGCAGCAGACGGCACAGCCCGTCCAGCAAGGTCTCCACGCCCTCGCCGCGCAGGGCCGCGCCGAAATAGACGGGGTACAGCTTCCGCTCCCCGACCAGGCGGCTCAAGGTCTTTTCACTGATTCCGCCGCCTGTGAGCAGCTCGTCCAGGGCTCGCTCGTCGGTCAGGGCGATCTCCTCCTGGGCGTTCGCGCTGTCCAGGTCCACGCAGCCCGCGCTCAGCTGGTCCTTGAGTTCCGCGATCAGCCGCGCCCTGTCCGCGCCGGGCTGGTCCATCTTGTTCACGAACAGGAACACCGGCACGCCCGCGCGGCGGAGCAGCTTCCACAGCGTCCGGGTATGGCTCTGCACGCCGTCGGTGCCGCTGATGACCATGACCGCCGCGTCCATCACGCTGATGGCGCGCTCCGTCTCGCCGGAAAAGTCCACGTGCCCCGGCGTGTCCAATAGGATCATGGGCCGGCCCCGGAAGGAGATCCGGGCCTGCTTGGAGAATATGGTAATGCCCCGTTCCTTCTCCTGGACGTCGGTGTCCAGGAACGCGTCGCCGTGATCCACGCGCCCCTTGCGCCGGATCGCGCCAGAACGGAACATCAGCTCTTCCGAGAGCGTCGTCTTGCCCGCATCCACGTGGGCGACCAGCCCGATCACCACGGGCGGTATACGTTCAGGCATGGGCCACCGATCCTTTCATGGAGTACGTTATGCAGCAGCATTTGGACGAATTATGCGAAAGGGCGGCAGGACGCCGCCAGCCGCTTTTCAGCCGTTTCCTGAACCTGAGCGAGCAGAAGGAAGCGGAGATCGCCGCGCGCAGGGCGCAGGCGGAATATTTACTGTTCGGCGGCGCAGAGGACTGCGAACGCCGGATGCTGGGCGTCGGTCAGGAAGCGCCCGAGCCCGGGGATTTCCCCATCGCCTGCCTGAAGGTCACTAGGCGCAGCGCCCACTACGGCGAAGCGCTGGAGCACCGCGCGATCCTGGGCACCGTGATGGGCACCGGCATCGAGCGCGAGCTGGTGGGCGATATCGTGCTGCTGGACGGCGACGCCTATGTCTTCTGCGTCCGCAGCATGGCAGACATGCTGTGCGCGGCCCTGACCCGGGTGGGCCGGACGGACACCGACTGTGAGATCAGCGAGCCGCCCGCCGCCGCTTTGAGAAAGCTGACCCCGGTCAGGATCCAAGCGGCTTCCCCGCGCGTGGACGCGGTGGCGGCCCACCTGTACAAGCTTTCCCGCGGGGATATGCTGGAGCTCATCCGCCAGGGCAGGGTCCAGGTGGACGACGCGCCGGTCACCAAGCCCGACCAGCTGCTGAAGCCCGGCCAGGTCCTCTCCGTCCGCGGCCATGGCCGCTCCCGGTACGAGGGCGAGGTGGGCGTCAGCAAAAAGGGCAAGCTATATCTGGAGCTTCAGGTATATTCGTGATCCCGGATCACCGGTCGTAGACGGTCATGTCCACGCCCGTGTCCCGGACCAGCAGGGTCTCGGGCAGCTTCCACAGCCGGGCGGTGACGTACACGTCGCCCGCCGCGCCGCCGATATTGCCCGCCTGCAGGAACCAGACCACCCAGAACCAATCCTCAGGCACCAGGAAGGCCAGGACGCCGAAGATAACGCCCCACACGACCAGCGGCGCCAGCGCGATACAGCGGTAGGAAATTTTGTCGAAATAATCGGTCTCGCTCCCGGCAAAGGCATAGAGCCCGGTGAACCCGAAGCGCACCTTGCCCCCGCCCACCGCCTTCATGACGACGGCGTGGGTCAGCTCATGCAGGACGATATAAGCCACATAGCCCAGCAGGACGACGCCGAGGCGCAGGAAATAATCCGACAGTCCCGCGTCCAGAACCCGCTGGAACGGCACGATGAAATGGCCGATCAGGAACACCGCGATCATGGCGATGCTGCCGCCCACATTCACCTGGAGGGCGGTTTTTTTGTCCTTCTGCAGGTCGATCTGCAGAATCTGCCGGTATCCCTCCGGCAAGGTCTGATACGCCCTCATCGCTTACAGCGCCTTGGCCACTTTGGCCGCCAGACGGGCATTATTGAGCACCAGCTGGATATTGCTGTCCAGGCTGTCGCCGCCGGTCAGGTCCTTGATGCGGGCCAGCAGGAAAGGCGTGATGGCCTTGCCGTGGATGCCCTGGGCATTGGCCTCGGCGACCGCCTGGTCGATGGCCTTGTTGATCACGTCCGGATCCATGGAGTACTGTTCGGGGATGGGGTTGGTGACCAGCATGCCGCCCTCGATGTTCAGCTCCCGCTGCGCACGGTAGATGGCCGCCAGCTCCTCGGGACTGTCCACGCGGTAGTCCACGGAGAAGCCGCTCTTGCGGGTATAGAACGCGGGCAGCTCAGAGGTGCCGTAGCCCAGCACGGGCACGCCCTTGGTCTCCAGGTATTCCAGGGTCAGGCCCAGGTCCAGGATGGACTTGGCGCCCGCGCAGATGACCATGACCGGGGTATGGGCCAGCTCCTCCAGGTCGGCGGAGATATCCATGGTGGTCTCCGCGCCGCGGTGCACGCCGCCGATGCCGCCGGTGGCGAAGATCTTGATGCCCGCGCGGTGCGCGATCATCATGGTGGTGGTGACGGTAGTCGCGCCGTCCATGCCGCGGGCGATCAGCACCGGCAGGTCACGGCGGGAGGCCTTGGTCACCTTCTGCCCGGCCTTGCCCAGGTATTCGAGCTCGTCATCGCTGAGGCCGGCCTTCATGCGGCCGCCCAGCACGGCGATGGTTGCGGGCGTCGCGCCCTCGTCGCGGATGGTCTGCTCCACCTTGCGCGCCGTTTCCACATTCTGCGGATAGGGCATGCCGTGGGAGATGATGGTCGATTCCAGCGCCACCACCGGCTTCCCCGCCGCCAGCGCCTCACGGACTTCGTTGGAAAGATCAGGGATCAGATTTTGCATAGTTACACCTCGAATGTTTATTTAATGAGAAATGAGGAATGAGGAGTGAGGAGTTCAGGTGCAAATGCCGCCGCTTCGCTCTGGCATTTGTTCGATTGTATATCGCGCGTAGCGCCGCAACAGTTGAAGAATACTCCGTAACGCAGTGGAGGAGTTTCTTCCTGAACTCCTCACTCCTACCTCCTCACTCCTCACTATCAAATCAACGCTTTCCCCCACTCCCCCGCCAGCCTTTCCGTCCTCCACGCCGCGTTGAGGGGGCTGGTGGAGGGGAGGATGAGGGCGGGAAGATGGGTCAGGGGCTCCTGCAGGCAGTGGTAGAGTCTGGCTGCGGTCTGGCCGTTGCAGAGCACGCGCTCAATAGGCGCATGGTCAAGGATCACCCGCAGGTCGGTGGGCACGGCGTTCGTGATGCTCGAATCCTTGGAGCCCTCGATATCGCAGCGCGCCGCCGCGTCCCACAGCGCCAGGCAGTGGTCCGTCAGGAGCCGTTTCTTGGACGGGATGTCCACAGGGACGCTCTCACCGTACACCGCCGCCAGCACCCGCCAGAAGCGGTTCTGGGGGTGGCCGTAGTAAAAGCCCTCCTCCCGGCTGCGGACGGACGGGAACGAGCCCAGGATCAGGATGCGCGACCGGCTGTCGAACACCGGAGCGAAGGGGTGCTCAACCCTCATGCTTAAGCCTCCTGCGGAGGACATCGTAGGCCATGACCGCACAGGCCACCGCCGCGTTCAGGGATTCCGCCTGGCCAGGCATGGGCAGGCGCACCTTCTGCTGCGCCAGCGCCGCCGTTTCCGGGGTCAGGCCCTGGCCCTCGTTGCCGATCAGCAGGCAGGTATGCTCCGCGTCCGCCGGACGCTCATAGAAGGGCGTGCCGTCCAGCGCTCCGGCCATCAGGCGATAGTCCCGGGCCTTCAGCGCTTCCAGCGCGGCGCGGAGATCCTCCGCGATCCACACCGGCACGCGGAACACCGCGCCCATAGTGGCCCGGAGCGTTTTCGGCGTGAACACATCCGCGCACTCGCGGCTCAGCAGCACGCCCGCGTTCCCGATGGCGTCCATGGTCCTCAGCACCGTGCCCACGTTGCCGGGGTCCTGTACGTTCTCCAGCGCGGCGATCAGCGGCAGGTCCGGCAGGCTTCCCGTATCCGGCATCCGGCACAGGGCCAGGATCCCCTGGGGCGTCTTCGTGTCCGTGACCGCCTCCAGCACGCGCGCGCCGAGCAAATACACCGGCAGTTCCCGTTCTTTAGCGCTCGCGATGAGCGCCTGATAGCGCTCCTGCGCGTCCTCCGCGCAGAGCAGGGCGGTAACCAACCCCGACCGCAGGGCCTCCTCGGCCATGTGCTCGCCTTCCGCCAGGAACATTCGAGCCTCCATGCGCGCTTTCCGCGAGCGGGTGAGCGCTTTCCAGCCCTGGGCCAGAGGATTGTGCGGGCTGGAGATCACGACCGGCGCGCTCATTTCAGCCCCAGCGCCGCGCGGGTCAAGGGCAGCGCCTTCGTCAGCTCGTCCAGGAAGCCGGTGTCGTCCGCTTCCTTCATGATCATCGGCGCGGCATAGATCAGGAACGCCTGATCCAGTGCCGCGGAGACGCCGCCTTCCATCAGGTTCTGCGCCGCTTCCGCAAAGGCCGTCAGGCCGCGGATCATGTGCAGCGGCAGGATGATGCCGCGCTCGGAGCACAGCGTTCTCAGCGCCGACACGACCTCCTGGGCCGCCGGATTCAGCGGCGTGCGCAGCTCCCTGACCTTATTCTTGAGCGCGACGCTGTCCAGCGCCGGGCACGCAGCCGGCATCCCGGGCATCGCTCCGCTCTGGTGCAGCCGGATCTCCGGCATGAGGCGCTCAGCGTTTTCGCTGTCAGCCGGCATATATACGCAGGCGCATTCATCCGGCACCGGAACGAGGGGCCACTGATCACGGCAGAGCATCAGCAGCGCCGCTGTACCGCCCTGCAGGACACGGTGATGCACACGGCAGTCAGCAGTCTTTCCGCCCAGCGCTCTGGCCAGGGTCTCAGCGGCATCCCGACTGTCCGCCGCGCTCTCGGCGCGCAGACGCCAGCCGTCCTCGCCGCGGCTCTGCGCGTACAAAAGGAGCAGGGCCACAGCGTCGTTCTGCCCGCAGGCGAAACCGGCGGTGCGCAGGCTTTCCATCACGCGGTGCGCTGCCGTCACGACCGGGGCGTCCTCTTCCGCCGCGCCGGGAGCAACGCTGGCCGTCGGGAAAACATCCTTCATGGCAGCTTCCTGCTCCCGCGCCAGCTCGTCGCGCTGCTTCTTCAATTCTTCGAGGTCAGCAACGGCCTTTTCCGTTTCGGCCTTCAGCTGATCCAGCGCCTGGCGCTCGCTCTTGACCAGGCCCGCCGCCAGGGCATCGCGGTATTCCGCTTCCTGCGCCTTGGCCTGGTTCAGGTTCATCACGGTCATCAGGCGCTCCGCTTCGGTGTCCTGCAGCTGCGCCTTCAGCGCCGCCAGCACCGGATCCGCCGTGCCGCCCAGCGCCAGGGCGAACTGCTCCCGCGCTCCGGGCAAAGCGAGGATCTCCGAAACCAGATTCTTCCGGTCCGCCTCCGTCCACTCCGCCTTCAGCGCTTCCGCAAAGGGCTGCGGTCGGGCGGCGGCAGCTACAGGCGCGGCAGCGGCCTGCTCCTGTCCGCGGGGCTTCTTCTTTTTTTCAGGCTTCTTTTCCGGTTCCGTCCGCTCAGGCTTGGCCGCGCGGCGGTTGTTCTCCACCGCCTGGGCCAGGCTGTTGCGGCGCTTTGCCGGGGCTTCCGTTTCCACCTGGGCGTAATACAGCGGGGTGCCCGCGTCGTCCGCGATCACCACGTCCTGGGGCTTCTCCGCGGATGCAGGATCGTCGGTCTCCTTGACCAGACGCATCATCTGCCGGTCCAGGGCCTTGATCTGGTCCAGGGCCGTCATGGCCTCCGCGTCCTCGGGCTGCTCTTCGGCCGTCGGGGCCGGGGCTGCCGCTTCCGGCGCAGGCTCCGCCTTCGGCTCAGCCGCCGCGGGCCAGTAGAACAGGCGCACGGAGCCGTCCGGCAGCGTCACGGAAAAGATACGCGGATCATCCGGCGGCAGGGGGCAGGCGTCCTTCAGGTCCCGGCCTGTCTGGCGGTCCACCGGGCCGTGGATCTTGCCGCCCTGGCGCGCGTAGACGCGGGCGGTCACGGCTTTCGCCATCAGGCTTTCGGGGATCACCTCGTAAAACAGCTGCTCCGGCACCGCTTTCACGGTGTTGGAGTAAACGATATAGCGGTTTTTCTCTCCCTTGGCAGGGGCATAGCTCTTGTTGGGCTTGAACTTGTCCGCATGGGAGCCTTTCAGCGTGAGCAGGCAGAAATTTCCCAGCCCGCGCATGCGCTCCTTGCTGCTGCGCTGCTCCGACTTGTCCGGCACTACGCGGATATAACCTTCGTCGCGCCATTCGCCGATCTCAGCAGGCGTAAAGGGCCCCGTCTCGCGCAGCAGCGGACGGACCCGAAAATGTCCCAGCTTCTGGTTATCCTCTTCCAGCCACGCCAGGACGGTATGGTTGACGATGTCCATTTATTCAATAATCCTTTCCAAATACGATTCAATGTATCTGACAATATGACGAGTGTGAAGAGTGAAGTGTGGAGAGTGGAGTTCAGGATAAAACTCTTCGCCGTCGGCTCAGAGTTTTTTTGATAATATTAGTGCTTCATGAGTTAGAACCGAAATGCCGCTCTGCGGCATTTCTACCGCAACTCCACACTTCACTCTCCACTCTCCACACTTATTCTCAGGGTCTCACAACCCTGACTTCCACCTTATCATTCTCTGCGGGCTGGCCGAAGACGTCGTGGCCGCCGGTGATCTCACGGATGATGACCAGGGTGTCGGCGTTTTCGGCATAGACGCGGAGGGCACCGGTCTGGAAGACGCGGCGCTTGCGGCAGGTCAGGATCTTCCGGACCTCCGCCTGCAGCTCCGCATCCTCCCTGCCCCAGGGATAGGTGCCGCGGCAGTAGGGGTCCGCCGAGCCGCGCAGGCCGGCTTCGTCGCCGTAATATACACAGGGGATGCCCGGCAGGGCCGCGATCAGGCGATAGGCCTCCTTCAGGCGCGCCTTGCCCCGGGCCAGCTGGGCATCCGTCACCGGGTGGTGCAGGGGCTCGTGGTCCTCGTCGCCGTCCACCTCGCCCGTGAGCAGGCTCAGGGCACGGGGGCGGTCATGGCTGCCCAGCAGGTTCATAACGCTGTAATAGAAGGGCGGGGCATAATTCTCCTGCTGGCTCATGATCAGGCGCGCCACGTCCCAGGCGGCGATCCTGCGGTTCATGAAATCCAGCGCCGCGGTGCGGATCGGGTAGTTCATGACGCTGTCCACCGTGTCGCCCAGGCAATAGGAGCGCATCTGGCCGTAGGTCACCTTATGGCTGGCGTCCTCCCAGACCTCGCCGATAATGGCCGCGTCGGGCTTCTCCGCGCGGGCCGCTGTCCGCAGCTGGCGCAGGTAGTCCATCGGCAGCTCGTCGGCCACGTCCAGCCGCCAGCCGCTGGCGCCCTCGGAGAGCCACTTGCGGACGATGCCCTTCTCCCCGAGAAAAAACTCCCGCACTTCCGGGTTGTCCTTGTTCAGATCCGGCAGGGACTTGATGCCCCACCAGCAGTGATAGTCCTTGGGCCAGCGGCGGAACATGTACCAGTGGCGGTAAGGGCTCTTGCGGTCCTGGTACGCGCCGCCTGCTCCGTAATGGCCGAGGGCGTTGAAATAGCGGCTGTCAAAACCGGTATGGTTGAACACGCCGTCCAGGATGACGCGGATGCCCTTGGCCCGGGCCTGCTCGCACAGGCGCTCAAAATCCTGCTGCGTGCCCAGGATGGGGTCGATCTTCGTATAATCGCCCGTATCATAGCGGTGGTTGGTGCGCGCCTCGAAGATGGGGTTCAGGTACAGCACCGTGACGCCCAGGTCCTTGAGATAGTCCAGCTTTTCCGCGATGCCCTTCAGCGTGCCGCCGAAGAAATCCAGGGCATAGTTATCCTTGTCCGGGATCTGCATGACGCGTTTGAGGGGCGTATCCTCCCACTTCTCATGCACCACGCAGTTGGTGCGCTCAGGCTTCGGTACGCCGGTGCGGCGGAAACGGTCCGGGAAGATCTGGTACATGACGCCCGTGCGCAGGTAGTCCGGAGTTTTGTAATCCGGGTCGTACACCGTGATCTGGTAGGGCGCCGGCTCCGGCCCGCAGGTCACGCCCACGCCGCCCAGGCCGTCCCAGGCGTTGCCGTAGTACTCGCCTGCGCCGTCCTGGTTCTGGACATAAAAGAAGTACTGAACGATGGCCGGCTTCTCCGGCATCATCAGGCGGATCTCATGACTCCCGTCGTCTCCGCGGATCATATCCAGTACGTGCCGTTCCCCGTTGACCGTCAGGACCAGGCTAACTTGTGACATTTCTTCAGTCCCATGAAGTCTGAGTCTGACAGGCCGCCGGCAGGGCACCGGGCCCAGCGGAGCGCGGCATTCCGCCGCATGGGAATCATGATATAGCATTGACAGTAATCTCTTTTCTCAGTTTGCCGTAAAACGGCGGATCAAAAGGGTGATAAAATAGATGAGCCCCGCACAGAGCACCACCGCGGCGCCCACGCCGGTGTTCATGGCGTAGCTGATGACGAGCCCGGCGATACCGCTCACAAGGCCGAACAGCACGGACCACAGCGCGTGCTGGGCGGCGCTGCGGGAGATGTTCCGGGCCGCCGCCGCCGGCAGGATCAGGAGCGCGTTGATCAGCAGCACGCCCACCCAACGGATGGACAGCATGACCGCCACCGCCACCACGACCGCGAAAGCGTACTCCAGCCAGCGTGTGCGGATGCCCCGGCTTTCCGCCAGTTCCGGGCTGACGGCGCTGACCAGGAGCAGGTTGTACAATACGACCCAGATGGCGACGCCCGCGATCAGGCCGACCAGCAACCAGAGCAGGTCACTTTGGCCGATGGACAGGATATCCCCCGTCAGCAGGGAGGAATAGCTGGAGAACTTGCCGCCCCTGGACAGGAGCAGCAGCCCCAGGGCGATGCCCATGGAAGAAAACACGCTGATGGTGGTATCCTTGGTCGCCGCGCCGGAGCGGTTGACCGTGCTGACCAGGAGCGCGAACAGCACGCCGAAGACCACCAGGCTCAGGGTGATGTTCTCCACCCCCAGCAGCATGCCGATGCCCACGCCCGCCAGAGCGCTGTGCCCCAGGGCGTCGGAAAAAAAGGCCATGCGCTGGTTGACCGCCATCGTCCCCAGCAGGGAGAGCAGCGGCGTCAGGAGCAGCATCGCGATGAGCGCGTTCTTCATGAACGAGTAACGGAGAAACTCAAAGGGCAGGACGGCGTCCATAAGCCTGTAGATCAGTTCCATAGCCGCCTCCCTTACGCCACGCCCGCGTTCGCGGCGGGGAACAGTTCCGCGAAGGCTGCGCTCTCAAAGACCTCTTCCGGGGTGCCCTCCATCCGGACGGTCTTATCCAGCAGGATCACGTCGTCGGCGTATTTGCGCACCAGCGCCCAGTCATGGGTCACCAGCAGCACCGCCAGGTGGTAGTGGTGCACCAGCTCCTCCACCAGCTCCAGGAACATGCCCTGGCCGTTCTGGTCCACGCCGGAGACCGGCTCGTCCAGGATCAGCAGGTCGGGCAGCGGGTCCAGGGCCAGCGCCAGCAGCACGCGCTGCATCTCACCGCCGCTCAAAGCGCCCAGGCGGCGCTTGAGCAGGCCCTCGCCGTGGGCCAGGGTCAGCTGCTCCCGGATGTGCTTACGGGTCTTCTCGCTGACCCCCAGCCACACCGGGCGCCTGGACACCAGGCTCGCCATCAGGTCTTCCACGGTCACCGGCATCTGCCGGTCAAAGGGAAAGTGCTGCGGCACATAGCCCGTGCGGATGGTGCCGATGCGGTGGCCCTGGGCGTCCTGATGCTCTACCCGGCCCGAGTAGCCCAGCTGGCCCAGGAGGGCCCGGATCAGCGTGGTCTTGCCCGCGCCGTTGGGGCCCACCAGAGCGGTCAGGCGGCCGCAGTGCACGTGCAAGGACACGTGGCTCAGCAGGGTATCCCCTTCCTTGCTCACGCTCAGGTCGTCCAGGGAGATGCGGCAGAGCCGGCACTGGCTCAGCTGGTTGCGGTGCAGGATCTCACTGACGTTCATCAGTCTTCATCACCCGTCAGCAGGCGCTCGGGCATCTCGGGGATATCGGTGCTGGCGGCGTCCTCGTTGACCGTCATGCTCTGCTCGAACTCCTGGCGCAGGGCGCTTTCGATCTCAGCGGTGATCTCCGGATGCTCTTTGAGGAAGATGCGGGTATTGTCGCGGCCCTGGCCGATGCGCTGATCCTTGTAGGAGAACCACGCGCCGGACTTCTGGATGATGTCTTTCTGGACCGCCATATCCAGGAGCGACCCGTGCTGATGCCCTGGCCGTAGAGCAGGTCCACCTCGCAGGTGCGGAAGGGCGGAGCCACCTTGTTCTTGACCACCTTGATCTTCATGCGGTTGCCGATGATCTCGGAGCCGTTCTTGATGGGCTCACCCTTGCGGATGTCCAGGCGGACGGAGGCGTAGAACTTGAGGGCGCGGCCGCCGGGGGTCGTCTCCGGGTTGCCGTACATGACGCCCACCTTCTCACGCAGCTGGTTGATGAACAGGGCGATGGAGTTGGTCTTGTTGACCACGCCCGCCAGCTTGCGCATGGCCTGGCTCATCATGCGGGCCTGCAGGCCCACAAAGCTGTCGCCCATTTCGCCGTCGATCTCGGCGCGCGGCACCAGCGCGGCCACGGAGTCCACCACGATGATCTCCACCGCGCCGGAGCGCACCAGCGCTTCCGCGATCTCCAGGGCGTCCTCGCCGGTGCTGGGCTGGCTGATGTACAGGTTGTCGATGTCCACGCCCAGGTTCTTGGCGTAGATCGGGTCCAGCGCGTGCTCCACGTCGATGTACGCGGCCACGCCGCCGCCCTTCTGCACCTGGGCCACCAGCTGCAGGGCCATGGTGGTCTTACCGGAGGATTCCGGGCCGTAGACCTCGATGATGCGGCCTCGGGGCACGCCGCCCACGCCCAGGGCAAAGTCCAGGTCCAGACAGCCGGTGGATACCACGTCCACCTTCAAGGTGGCGCGGTCGCCCAGCTTCATGACGGTACCCTTGCCGAACTGCTTGTCCAGCGCGCTCAGCGCCACTTCCAGCGCCTTCGCCTTCTCTTCCTTCGTCCTGTCATTTGTCATCAGGACTTTTTCTTCAGTCGGTTTCTTGGCCATATTATCATCCTTTCTTCTTTATTAATTCCAGTCAAATGAAACATTGTCCGATACAGTTCTCAGCGCCGCTCATCTTCCCATTCGAATTCCACGTAATCTGTGCTGAGTTCGAGTTGAATATCGTTTCGACAGGACCAGGACCAGAGTTTGATAATCAAACCCTGATAGCCAACATAATGATAGAGGTATTCCAAATCCTTATGAGCCGTAAGTCTGAAAAGTTCATCAAGCCTCACAGGACGGTACCCGCTCCGCTTTCTCCTAATGTTCCGCAAGTACAGAACCGAGTCACTGGCATAGTGTTTACTCTTGTGAAATCGTATTGTCAGTCCTGCGGCTGATGGACGGATTGCTTCGATCGAGTCGTGCAGATTCAATTCATCTTCAAAAACGAATGTAAGAAACTCGCTGTCCTCTTTGATCTCGACGACAACACAGTCATGAGGCGTCGGGATGGTCGGCAGAGTATCCGTATTCAGCAAATATCGCTCAATGGTTTTCATTTCCAGCTCTGTTTTCGCTTTCAATCCTTGTCTTTGAATACTTCTCCGCCCAGTTCCCTGAAATAGATCCCGCCTGATACCACCGTCATCACCGCCATGGCGATGGTCAATACCGTCGTCACAGGGTGGATCTGCAGGATCAGCGCGGACAGTACGCAGGCAAGCTGCAGCACAGTCTTGATCTTGCCCGGCAGCTTGGCCGCGACGACCTTGCCGCTGCCGCTGGCCACCATGCGCAGGCCGTCCACCGCCAGGTCCCGCGCGGCGACGATCACTACCGCCCAGGCGGGCAGGAGGCCCTTTTCCGCGAGCATGATCATGGCCGTCAGCACCAGCAGCTTATCCGCCACCGGATCCAGGAACTTCCCGAATACAGTCACCAGCCCGTCCCGGCGCGCCAGGTACCCGTCCAGGAAGTCCGTCACCGCGCCGATGGCGAAGACCGCCGCCGCCCAGGGATAGAGCCCGAAGCCGATCAGCACGCATACCACCGGCACCAGCGCCGCCCGCAGAACGGTCAGCTTATTGGGCAGATTCATGCCGTCACCTCGCCATACAGGTCATACTCGTCCGCGTCCGTGATCTGCACGTTCACGAAGCTGCCCTCCGTCAGCTCTTTCGCGGAGCGGAACCGGATCACGCCGTCGGCGTCCGGCGCCTCCAGGATGCTGCGCCCGATATAGGCATCCCCCTCGCGGCCGGTGACGAGCACCTTCGCAACGGTGCCGACCCGCAGCCGGTTGCGGGTCAGGCTGATCTCCGCCTGCAGGCGCATCAGGCGATCCAAGCGCTCCTGTTTGACCTCCTCGGGCACCTGGTCCGGCATCTCCGCCGCCTTGGTGCCCTCCTCGGGGGAATAGGCGAAAGCGCCCATGCGGTCGAAGGCCATCTCCCGGGTGAAGTCCATGAGCTCCTCAAAGTCCTCCTCGGTCTCGCCGGGGAAGCCCACGATGAAGGTGGTGCGCAGGCAGAAGCCCATGTCCCGCGCCTTTTTCAGCAGGCGGCGGTTGTGCTCCGTGTCCCCGCGCCGGTTCATGCGGGGCAGCAGGCGCATGGAGGCGTGCTGCAGGGGCAGGTCCAGGTACGGGGCCACCTTGGGCAGGGCGGCCATGGTCGTGAGCAGCTCGTCCGTGACCTCGTCAGGGTACATATACAGCACCCGCAGCCACTCGATGCCCTCGATCTTCGACGCCTCGCGCAGGAGCTCAGCCAGGCTGTCGCCCGTGTCGGTGCCGTAGCGGGTCGTGTCCTGGGCGATCAGGATCTGCTCCTTCGCGCCCTTAGCTGCCAGCTCCCGCATCTCCGCTAAAATGGCCTCCCGGGGGCGCGAGCGGTAGCCGCCGCGGATCAGCGGGATGGCGCAGAAGGTGCAGCGGTTGTCGCAGCCGTCGCCGGTCTTCACATAGGCGGTGTAGGGCGGGGTCAAGAGCACGCGGCCGCACTCCAAAAAGGCCCGGTCACGACGCACGTCGTGGGGCCGCTCTCCCTGCAGTGCCTCCTCAAGCATCCGGGGCAGCCTGTCCTGGCCGCCGACGCCCAGCAGGCAGTCGATCTCCGGGATCTCCTCGAGCAGTTCCTTCTCATAGCGCTGGGCCAGGCAGCCGGTCACGCACAGGACGCGGCATTTGCCCTCCTGCTTCATGCGCGCCATGTCCAGGATGGCCTCGATGGACTCCGTCTTGGCGGACTCGATGAAGCCGCAGGTGTTCACCAGGATGACCTCCGCCTCCGCCGCATCCGCGGTGAACTCATAGCCTTCTCCCAGCAGCAGCGAAAGCATTTGCTCCGCGTCCACCTGATTCTTGACGCAGCCCAGTGATACCAGCCCAACTTTCATCCCTCAGCAGTCCCTCCGCACAGCAATAAGTCTGTTTATGCACAGACTGTTTCATTATATTGGTTTTATGATTTGGCGTCAAGCACAAAAATGTGTACAGAAGCCAGACGGACTCCACCGGATCGAACCCGCTGAAGACACACTGCACCTGAGTTTTCTGTAAATTGACAAACCCAGGTAAAGAATGTAGAATACTTATGCTTTATCGGTCCCCCCGCTACCCGATCATACTCAGATGCAAGAACCTATGGTCCAAACCTAAGGAGGCACTATGAAACCTGCTTCACATACAATCATTCGTTTAGCGCTGATTGTCTTTCTGTTATGCCTGCTGAGCGGTACGGCGCTCGCAGCAGACGTGGCAGCTGACCTGACTGCCAAATGCAAGTTCTCGACCAGTGTCAACAGTAAAAAGCTGCGCAACATGCACAACAACAACTACCAGAACTACTGGGAGGATGAGGGTAAGCCAGGCGGCGACATACAGGTAAAGTGCCCCAAGGGGAAGCCTGCGCAGGGCGTCATGCTGACCCTGTTCAAATGCAACCCCGTCTTGCGCTTTGAGGATGCAGAAGGACATTTGCTGGCCGAATATGACCAGCCATACGCCACGAACTGGATCGCGTTTTCTGAGCCCGCAGAGACCTTTGTCATCCGCCGCACAGAGGGCGAGAGCCTGCGGATCAGCAATATCCATGTGCTCGGAGAAGGTGAACTGCCAGATTGGGTCCAGCGCTGGGAACCCCTTGAAGGGGACGCTGACCTGATGCTGGTTTCGACACACCCGGACGATGAGATCCTGTGGTTCGGCGGCCTGCTGCCTACCTATGCAGGCGAACGGGGACTGAAGGTCATGGTGGTATACATGGTGGGCGGTCTCAATGGCATGCGCACAGCGGAATTGCTGGAAGGTCTGTGGACCATGGGCGTCCGGCAGTACCCGGATATCGGCGATCTGCCGGACAAGACCGGCTCTTCCCTGGTATCCGCTGTCGCCGCCTGGGGCGGGAAGGATGTCGCACCGACACGCGTGACCGCTGCTTTGCGTCGCTACCGCCCCAAGGTAGTCGTGACCCAGGATATCAACGGCGAATACGGGCACTTTCACCACGTGATCACAGTCCAAGCTGTGATCGATGCCGTGACCAGGTATGGCCTGGATCCGGCTTACGATCCCGCATCCGTCGAAGCCTACGGTGTATATGCACCGCAAAAGCTGTATCTGCATCTCTGGAAGGAAGGGCAGATTCAGTTCAACTGGCGGGAGCCCCTGAGCGCTTTCGACGGCAGGACCGGCCTCGAGGTCGCGCGATCAGCATTCAAAAAACATGTCTCTCAGCAGAATTCACGCCACAAGTACCAAGTTTTGGACAGAGGGCGGCAAGACAGCCGCCTGTTCGGCCTCTATTACAGCAATGTTGGGCCGGACGAGGCGTTGAACGATCTGTTTGAACACATTTCTCTCGATATGACATCGGACGAAGACGATTGCTGACAGTTTTTTCTCCGATCAATAGCATGCCGCCAGCATAAACTCTGCTGGCGGGATCTTTTTATAGAGGTTTATTCTGGCTTTTCCGGAGCCACCACTCAGTTTTGCTGTCATCACCTATCTTTCCCCAAAAGCTCCCGATTTCAAGGACTCACACCAATTAACACTTGAATTATCAGCGCTGATATGGTATATAAAAGCACGGAAAGCCGAATGAAAGCCCCTGCGAAGCACGGCCTTCATATATAACCGGCCAATCATCGAAATGGAGCCATCAACGTGAAGAAGATCCTGCTGGTCATGCTGTTGACCATGATCCTTTTTTCCTGCGCCACCGCGTCTGCCGCCACGCCTGAACAGCAGGCGGAAGCCATTCTCCAGGGTTCTCGCCTGGAGCGCTACAGCACACCGCTGGAAGGCGAATTGAAGCTCGGCGCCGAAGTGTATATCGTTTCGTGCAAGGGCGCTGTCCTGACCAAAGCGCAAAAGGGCGAAGACTGCACCATCATCGGCGAATGCGATAAAGAATACTATATCGTGACCGAGAGCGGCTGCGCGGGCTATATTCAGAAGTCCAAAGTAGCCAAAAAGAGCCCCAAAGAGATCGAGACCCCGGAAAAAGCCGATTGGACCGTGGATGTCAAGGACCTGCAGATGCCGTTCCTGATGCTCATCGGCGAGTCTGTCCCCCGGCTTTCCGGTTCCATCGCCAGCTCCCTCCCCCTCACAGAGATCCGGGTGGAGCTGTATAACGTCAGGAGCATGAAGGAGGAGTGCGGCGTCTACATCCAGCACAGCTATGACGAGAATGTACGCTCCTTCAGCCTGGCCTCCGTCAGCAAGCTGATCCCCTTCTCCGAATTGCGGCCCGGGGACCGCTACCTGACCCTGACGGTATCCTGCGGGAGCCTCAAAAAAGTGCTGTATAACAGCATCTTCTGCATTTCGGGCAGCTTCAGCCGTCACTACAGCGCGACCGAGCAATGCGCCTTCAGCACCCCTGCCGCCAACGTCAAAAGGATGACGGACGGCAGCTGCCTGACCGGATGGGAGATGGGCGGCAAAAAGAAACTGACCATCACTTTCCCGGAAGGAAAGACGATGGACAGCATCCAGCTGGAATATCGAGAGGTCTGCCGCGGCATCACCGTCCGCTACTTCGACAAAGACGGCAAAATCATCGGGGCCTGCCGGGACGAGAATCTCGGTTCCTTCTACATTACGGACTACCCCGTCACGGAAGGCGCTGTCAAAGCGGAGATCAGCTGCGATCAGAAAAACATGCTGCTCACAGAGCTGTACGTGTATGAAAAGGGCAAAAGGCCGATCGTCGCGCAGCATTGGGAGGAAGTGCCCAAAAAAGTGGACGTGATGGTGGTCGTGGCCCACCGGAATGACGAGTGCCTGTTCTTCGGCGGCGTCATCCCCTGGTGCGTCTCCCAGGGGAAAACGGTGGCGGTCGTGTACATGACGGACCCCGCTTTAGGCCGTCCCGCCTACACCGAAACGTTGAACGCCCTGTGGGCCCTCGGCCTTCGCACCTACCCGCTCTATCTGCACAGGGTGGATGAGCGCACCACCTGGAAAATCAATATCGCCAGCTGGGGCGGATATGAAGGCATGTACGGCGATATGACAGAGGTCATCCGCAAGTATAAGCCGGACGTGGTGATCGGGCATGACCTGAACGGCGAATTCGGCCATTTCAACCATATCCTCACCGCTGATTCCACGCTCCACGGCGTTCTGTATGCCGGGGATGAAACTATGTACCCTGAAACGGCCAAGAAATACGGTGTATGGGACGTTCCCAAGTATTACATCCACCTGTATGATCCCGAGCACCGGATCAACGTGGATTTCGATACCCCTGTGGAAAGCCTCTATAATCTCTCTCCGCTGCACACCGCCTATGTGGCATTCGAAAAGCATACCACCGAAGCCCATCACAGTTCTGTATATTCACTCGACAGCTTCGGAAAGGATTATGACAACACCTGCTTTGGGCTATACCGCAGCCTGGTGGGGCCTGATATCAAGAATAACGATTTCTTTGAAAACCTCCCGAAAACAGGAGCAAAGAAGAAATGAAAAAGAAGCTGCTGTGCATCCTCATGCTCGCCATACTGGCCGTTTTGCCCGCCTCAGTGCTCGCGGCCGGTATTTCAAACGTGTTTATCGGCGGAGCCAATACGGAAAATGCACCCGGGAAACAGGTGCCGATCGATGCCATATCCATACTCAAGACAAAAGACGGATACCGTCTTTTTCTCCCCACTTATGTTGACGCGTCCAGCCGCCGCGTGTTCCTGACAGGCGGGATCAAGTCAGTCAAGATTAACGGTGAAACTGTGCAGGACGGCGACCTGACCAATGCATTTGTGCCGGGATCACAGGTAACCCTCACCGTAGGCACAAAAAAATACACTGTTTCTGTGCTTCAGTCAAAAAACGTTGCCTCAGTGTATCTCAACACAAAAAGCGGGAACCTTAATCGTCTTTCGCAGAGCAAAAAAAATCAGGAAGACGCAACGCTGATGGTGATCGACGAGAACGGCAAACCGACCTTCCATTTCAAGGATGAAGTTGATTCTGTACGTCTGAGAGGCAATTACTCTTTCCAGGTGGTAAAGAAATCCTTCCAGATCAAACTGAAAAACAAAGTAGGCCTGCTCGGTATGAATAAGAGCAAGACCTGGCTTTTGCTCGCAAATTATAATGACAATTCTCTGATCCGGGATGCTATCGCATTCGACCTGGCCGACGGCGCCCGGATGCCGTACACGATCGACTACAGGTTCTGCGACCTTTATCTGAACAATGAGTATTACGGCACTTTCATGCTAACGGAAAAAGTACAGGTCGGCAAGAACAGAGTCAATATCGAGGAGCTCGAAGAAGCGACTGCCGCCGTGAACAAAAAGTCCCTGGATTCCTACCCGCTGGCGGGGACAAATGCCTACAAGCCCGGGACTTACAAGTATTACAACATCAAAAATGATCCCGCCGATATCACCGGCGGGTACCTGATCCAGTTGGAGATGAACAACCGCTACAAGGGCTCTGAAGCAGGCTTTGTCACGAATGCCGGCCAGGCTGTGCTGATCAAGGAACCCGACCATCCCTCCAAGGAGCAGGTCCTGTACATCCGCTCCCTCGTCCAGGCCTTCGAAAACGCCATCGAAGCGCCGGACGGCATTGATCCCGAGACCGGAAAACACTATACAGAGCTCGCGGATCTGGATTCCATGGTCAATAAGTATCTGGTGGACGAGGTGACCAAGAACCTCGACGCCAACAAGACGAGCTTCTATCTGTATAAGGATATCGATGCCGCCGATACCAGGCTGCACTTCGGCCCCGTGTGGGACTATGACAACTGTCTGGGCGTCTTTTCCTCTGACAAATACAAAGGGATCACCAACGTGCCCGAAGGCCTGCTCGCGGGCGTCAAGCCCAATGTCGAAGGGAAGCGCGAAGAATACTACTGGTTCCCGAAGCTCTATGCCCACGAGGATTTCGTGAACGCCGTAAAAGAAGCCTACAAAAAGGTCTTCCGGCCGCAGGTTTTGGTGCTGCTCGGTGAACTCCCCGCCTCCAAGTCTACGGGCAGGACCCGTTCCCTGGAGGACTGGGAAACGTTGCTGACCTGTACCGCCAACATGAATTTTGCCCGGCGACCTACACTGAACATTGTGAACCGGGACTTTCCCGTCAACACGGGTGCGACCTATCCCGAAACCATCGTTTACATCCGCAATTTCCTGCGCACGAGGCTCGAATACCTGGACAGCCGCTGGCTGGATTGACAGAGCCAGCCCATATTACAGCTTCTGAATCACCTTTTCCAGCACCGGCACAGCCGCCTTGACGAGCTGTTCCGGTGTTTTGCTTTTGTCATGGAAGACCAGGGCGGCCTCCTTGGAGGCGGAGAACATCAGGCGCTTCTCGCCGCTTTCCTCCAGCGCGCGGTACAGGCGGTTGATGTCCGGCATATAGTCCTGCGCCAGGCGGAAGACGAGGCTGCCCCCGGCGGCGGTCACCCGGTTCACGCCCAGGCGGGTCGAAAGCGCCCGCAGGTGCGCGATATCCACCAGGTTGACGACCTCCTGGGGCGGATCGCCGAAGCGGTCGATCAGTTCCTCCAGCACGTCCTCACGGTCGATCCGGTTGCGGATGAGGGCGATGCGCTTGTAGATCTCCATACGCTGCAGGTCGTCCCGCACATAGCGTTCGGGCAGGTAGGCATCCAGGCGCACGTCCACGCGGGTCTCAAGCTCCGGCTTGGGCGGGGCCTGGCCGGTCATTTCGCTCTGGGCCTCGCGCACGGCCTCGTTGATGAGCTTGACGTACATGTCATAGCCCACGGTGGAGACGTTGCCGCTCTGCTCGGGGCCGAAGATGTTTCCCGCGCCGCGGATCTCCAGATCGCGCATGGCGATGCGGAAGCCGGAACCGAACTCCGTGAACTCCCGGATGGCGCTCAGACGCTTCTGGGCGTCCTCCGAGATCATCTTGTCCGGGCGCACGGTGAAATAGGCGTAGGCCATGCGGTTGGAGCGGCCCACGCGCCCGCGGAGCTGGTACAGCTGCGACAGGCCGAAGCGGTCCGCGTCGAACACGATCAGCGTGTTGGCGTTGGGCACGTCCAGGCCGTTCTCGATGATGGTGGTGGACAGCAGCACGTCATAGTGCCCGTCGAAGAAATCCAGCATGATATCTTCCAGGGCGTGCTCCTTCATCTGCCCATGGGCCACCGCGATGCGCGCGTCCGGCAGCAGGGACTGGAGCCGCGCCCGGAACTCATCGATGGTCTGCACGCGGTTGTACAGGCAGTACACCTGTCCCCCGCGGTTCATCTCGCGGCGGATGGCGTCGCGGATGACCGCGTCGTTATAGTCGATCACATAGGTGCGCACGGGATAGCGCTCCTCGGGCGGCGTCTCCAGCAGGCTCATGTCCCTGACGCCGATCATGCCCATGTGCAGGGTGCGCGGGATGGGCGTGGCGGACAGGGTCAGCACATCCACCGAGGTCTTCATGCGCTTGATGGCTTCCTTGTGCCCGACGCCGAAGCGTTGCTCCTCGTCCACGATCAGCAGGCCCAGGTTCTTGAACTGGACCTCCTTGGAGAGCATCCGGTGGGTACCCACCAGGATATCTACCCTGCCCTCAGCCACGGCCTTGACGGTCTCCTTCTGCTGCTTCGCGGTGCGGAAGCGGGAGATCATGTCCACCGACACCGGCAGGTCGCCCATGCGCTTCACGATGGTCAGATAGTGCTGCTGCACCAGAATGGTGGTCGGGGCCAGGAAAGCCACCTGCTTGCCGTCCATGACCGCCTTGAAGGCGGCGCGGAGGGCGACCTCGGTCTTGCCGTAGCCCACGTCGCCGCACAGCAGCCGGTCCATGTTCTTGGGCTGCTCCATATCGTGGGTGATATCCCGCACCGCGCGCTGCTGGTCCGGGGTCAGCTCATAAGGGAAAGCGTCCTCAAACTGCCGCTGCCAGGGCGTGTCCGGGCCGAAAGCGTAGCCGGGCGTGGACTGGCGCGCCGCGTACAGCTTGACCAGGTCGAAGGCCAGCTGCTTGAGCCCGGTGCGCACCTTCTTCGTCTGCCGCTGCCACTCGTTATTGCCCAGGGAGTTCAGCGGGGGCAGCTCATCCGGGTTGCCGATGTATTTCTGCACCCGGTCGAACTGGTCCACGGGCACATACAGTTTATCCTCGCCCCGGTAGTCGATCTTCAGGTAATCCCGGTAGGTGCCTTCGCTCTGCACCCGCTGGATGCCCCGGAAGATGCCGATGCCGTGGGCCTCGTGCACCACATAGTCGCCTTCCTTGAGGTCGGTGAAGGCTTCCAGCTTCTCGCCGTTCTGGGCCGTGCGCCGCTGTTTGCGGTAGCCCGCGCCGAAAATATCACTGTCGGAGATGAGGACGGTCTTTTCATCCGTCAGCAGCATGCCGTGGGACAGGGTCTCCGTCAGGATCAGCGACGAACGCTCAAGGTCCGCGTCCGTCCCGGCCACGGGCACCTCCAGGTCCGTGTCCCGGAGCGCCTCCTGTAAACGCTGGGAGCGCGCCGCGCCGCCCGCCAGCAGATATACCCGGCAGCCTTCCTCATTCCAGCGCCGGATATCCTTGGCCAGGTCCTTGAGACGCGTCATATACTGGGAGGGCGAGGGCGCCTTCACCTGGACCGCCAGGTCCGGGCGGATGCCGCTCATATCCCGGAGGAAATCCTGGGTCAGGAGCACCGGCAGGCCCTTAAACTGCCCGAGGAACGCCTGCAGGTCCATGAGCAGGCCGCTCTGCTCCGGCACGGCCTCGTGCCGCTCCAGGGCGTTCTTCAGGTCCTCGGCAAAGCCGTCCAGCCGGTCATTCACCCGGTCCCGCAGGCCGTCTGGCTGGTCGATGATCACGATGGGGTCGCGGAACCACTGCCTGAACTGCGCTTCGGAGCTCCAGGCGACGCCGGCCCACTGTTCCGCGTTATTGAGGAAGCCCGTCTCTTCGAGGGTGTCCGCATCCTCCAGCAGCCGGCCCAGGCCGGAACGGCTGGCCATGCGCCGGTCGCTGTCCGTCTCCGCCAGCCCGGTCATCAGCATATCCTGGGGCAGGCGGCGGATCTGGGCGCGGGTATATTCGCGGATGCGCTCCGCGGCGGACTGGCGCTGATCCTCGGGCACGAAGCTCATGACCGCGGGCGGCAGCGTCACGGAGGTCATCCGGTCCAGGCTGCGCTGGGTCAGGCAGTCGAAGGTGCGGATGGAGTCGATGACCGTATCGAAGAATTCCACGCGCACCGCGTGGGACGCGTCCGGGGCGTAGATATCCACGATGGCACCGCGCCGGGCAAATTGCCCGCGGCCCTCCACCATATCCACGCGCTCGTATCCCGCCCGGGCCAGGTCTGTGAGCAGCCCCTCCAGGTCCGTCTCCATGTCGGTCATCAGGCGGATCGTGTGCTTCCTGACCTCACTGACCTCAGGCAGCGCGGTCAACAGCGCCTCGGCCGTGGTCACGGTCACGCCCGGCTCGCCGTTGAGCGCCTTGAGCAGCGTCTCCATGCGGGTATACTGGGCCTCCCGGCTGGAAGTGCCCTGCACGAACTCGGGCATGTCCGGCGCCAGCAGGCGGGGATGCATGTCCATGAGCTGTCCGCTGTCCTCCGCCATGCGCATGGCGGAAGCCTCGTTGGCCGCGATCACCACCACCTGGCGGCCCAGCGTCCGAGAGAGCCAGCACGCCAGAAAGACCCGTGCGCCGTCGCACAGGTCGTAGACTGCCGCCGTCTGGCCGGCATTGACCGCTGTTTTTACTTTTTGAAAGGCTTCCCCGCTGCCGATGCGGGTCAGTAACTGATCAAGCATTCGGTGTTTTCCTATTGTATTCGTTCATGGCCTTGTCGATGCCGTGCTCCGCCCAGCACAAAGCGGCGTCCGCCGCCGTCTGGTAGGCATTGAAGGCCGTCTCCCGCGCCTCATGGCTGTCGAAGTGGCCCAGCACATAGTCCGCCAGGTCCCATTCCGGGGGCGGCGTCCCCATGCCGATGCGGATGCGCGGGAAGTCCCCGCTGCCCGTGTACTGCAGGATGCTGCGCAGGCCGTTGTGGGTGCCCGGGCCGCCCTTTGCGCGCAGGCGCACCTGGCCGAAGGGCAGGTCGATATCATCCACGATCAGAAGCATGTCCTTCGGCTCGACCTTGTACCAGCTGAGAGCCTCGCTGACCGTCTGCCCGCTCAGGTTCATGAAGGTCTGGGGCTTGATGAGCACCAGCCGCTCGCCGCCCAGCGACGTCTCGCCGATGGTGGCGTGGCACTTCAGCTTTTTGATGGGTGTATTAAGGCGCATGCTCAGGATATCCAGGGTGTCGAACCCCGCGTTGTGCCGCGTATGCGCGTATTTATCGCCCGGGTTGCCCAGGCCTACGATGATCCGCATAGTTCCTCCGTTTCTTGCTTCCGCGTTCATCTTTACACGCGAAAAGGCCGCAAATTGCTTTGCAGCCTTTACAGTATACACGACAAGGCGCGCTCTTTTCAAGATGGAATTTCTTCAGCTTTCAATGAAGAAAACTTCGGTCCGATTTTCCGCTTTACAGGCCTTCCATGCTGTCGTTGGCGGCGCCGCTGCCGCTGGTGCTCTGATACAGACTTTGAATGACCTCGTCCGCCCGGCTGTCCAGATAGCACAGGGACGTCATCGGCGTATCGTACTTGAAGCCGTTCACCAGCACCACCATACCGCCGTTGGTGCTGGATTTCCACGCCACCAGCGTGGCTTTGCACCGATCGACCGCTTCCCGGTATTCTCTCTCGAAATCCGCCCGCTCCATATCTTCGCGGTAGGCGATCTCGCCCCAGATCTCGTTCGCGTCCTCAGTGACCGCCAGGGGTTCGCCGTACAGGCTCGTGAGCTTGCCTTTCAGGCTGTCGTAAATGCCTTTTGCATCGCCCTCATAGAAGTCATAGACGCCTGCATTCAGCTGCGCCCGGCCCAATTCAAAACGGCTGGCCGCGTCCGCATCCGGATAGTAAAAATACATGGTGACGCCCGCTCGGTATCCGGCGACCGTCTGCTCGCCGGCGCGCATGGAAAAGCAATACCGGACAGCCGCCTCGTCCCGGTTCGTCAGATGGACGATATACATATAAGCCGGATCGGCGATCTTGCGGGACGTGACCGGCCAGCGGCCATCCTGAAAGTCAACGCTGTCGACCTCAATGCCCTGGATCGCTTGGGCAAAGGTTTCTCCAAAGGTATGGCCGGAGAACTGGATGTCTTTCCCGTACATGTTTTCCGCCATGGCAGAAGCGCAGGACAGAAGCAGGGTCAGTGCGATCAGAAGCGCGATGGATCTTTTCATGGTTTTCTTTCCTTTCTTTTCATTATTTTTCACTTTCGACACCCAGGCACAGGTCCCCGGCGTCAAACAGGAGGGAGATGCTGTACCCGTCCTCCTGCCATGTGCGCAGCGTGCGCCCGTCTGTTCGCTGAATGGTGCTGTGCGGCGCGCTCATTTCGGACAAAACCTCCTGATAGGTTTTCCCCCGGAACACGGCGGCCCTTTTCACCCGCACCTGCAGGGACGGTCTGCGGCGTTTCAGCCATTCCGCAAACAGCATCCCGGCCAGGAACGCGGCAGCGATCCAGCCAAGGTAAACCAGCATACAGCCCCCTTCCTTCGCTCGCTTGATAGAATCATTGTAAGGGATACCAGCCCAAAAGTCACGTCACGAAGCGGGACATCCGCGTCCCGATCCGGGACATTTACGGTTTTCCCATAATTCCACACAAAAAAACAGCCCCCTTCGGGGCTGCTGACAGGTGAGAGCTGTTAATTCTTCATATCGGCAGGCAATGAAGCGTTGTAGTCGATATACCCGTGGAACTCCATTTCCGTGCCCTGCTCATCCTCGCCATACGTGATGATGCCGACGCCCACATAGGGCTGCACGGGGAAGCCGCCGGTCCAGTCATAGTCTCCGTGGCCGGGGATCTCCGTCGCCAAACCGAACTCCCGGAGCTTCTCCGCGGGGAAGGGATCGGCATAGGTGTTCCCGGGCCCAAAGCTGTAGAGCACCACCTGATTGATCTTAAAGCGATAGCCGTTGGTCTCGTGAAGATGGAAGCTGTAAAAGAACATGTCCTGTCCCTGGTCCGTTTCCACACGGGTATCGTAGCTGACGGCCAGATAGGGCAGTTTTTCTGCCTTCTGGGCGGGCTTCTGGAAAAACTCGACCGTCAATTGCCCTGCTTCGTCCGCCAGACGGGCGGCGGGCGCATAGGCAGGGGTCCCCTGGGGCCAAAGCAGTTTGACCGCCGTGCCGATCAGGATCAGGATGAGCACCGCCGCGGCCGCGATCACCCATATGTTCCGCTTCTTCGCCGGCTGCAGCTCTGCGGGCGTTTCCCCATTTTCATCCGCTGCGGCGGGAACGGCTGCGTCCTCCGTCTGCGCGGCGCAGTCATTCATAAAATCATAATGGAGCGCCTGCCCCAGGAGACGCAAGGTATCCAGATCGGGCTGGCGCTGGCCGCGCTCCCAGTTGGAAATGGTGTTCCGCGCCACGTGTACGGCTTCGGATAATTCTTCCTGCGTCATACCCGCCGCCTTCCGAGCGGCGGTCAGCTGTTCGGCAAATGTCGCCATGATGCGCTTATCCTCCTTCTGACAGAAACATGCGCATTATACCGAAAGCGGCGCTTTTTTTCAAGTCCTCTTTACAGGCCCATCAAGAGCAGCACCGCCAGCACGGCAGCGGGCACGGTGACGGTATCGTATTCGCTCGGCGAATAGAGCTCCACGGCTGTGCCGACCGCCGATGCCAGGAAGGCCGCGGCCAGCGCCTGCCCGAAGGGCGTCCCCTGGCCCCACAAAAGCATCCCCAGGCCGCCCAGGAAGGAGACGACCAGCATAGCTGCGCTGCCCTCCCAGGACTTTTTGCCGTCCGTCCCCTTCATCTTCACCTTGTGCTTCCCGAAGGGGACTCCGACCAGCGCGGCAGCGGCGTCGCCGATGCCCCAGATCAGAACGGCCGCAGCGGCGATCTTCTGCTTGCCGAACAGTCCCCATCCGACAGCCACCGCCGCCGCGATCACGAGAAAGATCATCAGCATGCTCCGCTTGACCTCGCCGGGGCTCTTCTGCACCAGCAGCTTTGCGTACCACTTTTCTTTTTCGCAAAGCGTCAGCACGGGAAAGAGGGCCGCCATGCAGGTCAGGGCGGCCAGCGCGGCCGCCTGCCAGCTCCCGGCGGTCATGATCATCAGTGAGGCGAACACCAGGGCCACGATGTGCAGCAGCTTCCGGAACACGAAGGAGGGCACCATCGTCAGAAAACGGATGGGCACGAGGATGGTCAGGCTCGGGACCACATAAGCCAGGAAAATCCCCAGGCACCGCAGCACCTGCATGAAAAGCTCGCTGCGCGACAGGACATCCCAGTAATGGAGCAGGAGCATCGACGCGCCGAGCACCGTCAGCACCGCGCCGGTCACCAGCCCCACCGTGCGGTTGTTCACCCGGTTGGCAAAGCGCGCGGAGATCAGGCTGGCCGCCGTGGCGGTCACCACCGAGATCAGCAGCGCGTCCCACCTTTCCAGCACGATGGCCGGATGGATCAGGATATGGCTGACCGAGGCGATCAGCGCCGTGAAGGTCATGATGAAGGTGCTGGTGCCGACCGCCGTTTTCAGCTCCATGCCGAGGAAGGCCGTGAACACCACCAGCATCATCATGCCGCCGCCCGTGCCCACGAACCCGGTGCCAAAGCCAATGGTGAGCCCGAAAAACAGGGAGACCGCGATCCCCTTCGCGTCCAGCTTTGCGCCTTTCGCCGCCTGATCCCGCCGGCTGGTATCCGGCTTGACCAGAAAGCGGATGCCGATGCAGAAGGTCAAAAACAGCGTAAAGGTGCCCAGTACCACATTGCCGACGATGAAGGCCACATAGCTCCCCACCGTGCACATGGACAGGATGCACACCAGCATGATCCAGCCGCGCTTCAGGTCGATGTGCTGATGTTTGGCGTAGGTCCAGGCCGTCACGGCGGAGCCCAGGATATCCGAAGCCAGGGCGATGGCCGTCGCCTGGTACGCGCCGGTCTCCCCCGCAAACGACGGGCAGAGCACGATCAGGATCGGCACCATGACCGTGGCAGCGGACAGCCCGGCCAGTCCTGTCCCGATGCCCGCCCCCAGCGCGGCGATCACATACCACAGATACTCCATCTCTCCACCTCCTTGACAGCGAATCCCTCTTCGATTACAATTATATCAACACGTGTTGATAAAACAACCGACAGATTTTTTACGACGGAATGTTAATCGACATTTTCGGGCAAAATGTTGAACAAATAAAGAAAGCGGGCACAGCCATGGAAGAGAAAAGAGACCGCCGCGTCCTCATGACCAGAAGGATGCTCAAGGAAACACTGACGGAAATGCTGCACGAAACCGACATCTATCATGTATCCATCCGGGAATTGTGCCAGCGCGCCGACATCAACCGCACGACCTTTTACAAGCATTACGGCAGCCAGTTCGACCTGCTGTCCGATATGGAGAAGGACCTGCTGGATTTCCTCTCCAGGACCATCACGGAGCACGCAGAAAACCCGGCGCAGATCATCCGGTCCTTCTGTGAGTATATGGAAGAGCACCTGGATTTCGTGCGGCTGATCATCAACAACAACGTGGACCCCCTCTTCCCGCAGAAGCTGCTCAACCTGGCCGCCGTGCGGGAGGCGATCCTGAGCAAGACCGCAGGCCGCCCGGACAGCGGCCTGCACGAGTATGTGTTCAATTACATCACCTATGGCGCCTACCGCATCCTCTGCGTCTGGCTGAACAAGGACCGCCGGGAGCCCCCGGAAGAGATCGCCGACCTGCTGCTCAGCCTCATTCAGTTTGAGTGAGACGAAGGGCTGATTGAGACCGGACAGTCCCGAACACCGTAAACTTCATTTTTCAGGCTTGACAAGCGCCTTCAGCGGTGCTATAATGTGCACCGTTGTCAGGGCGCAGGTCCTGATACCGTCTATCTGGGTGTAGCGCAGCTTGGTAGCGTGCTTGAATGGGGTTAGTTCCAGAAAGCATTCGCCCTAGCTTTAATGAGAATCGTTGATTTTCAACGGTTCTCTTTTCATTTCGGCGTGCTTGAATTTTTGCTAATAATCCAAATTCAAGGGTGCTGATATTATGCGTATTAGGATTGAAAATCACAGTTCCGCTTCTGATTGCTTTGATGATTTCATTCTTGCCAAGAAAGCACTGGGATTAGCAGAAAAGACACTGGACAGTTATAAGAATCATTTTCATGCAACGGGAAAATTCATCAACTGGAATGTACCAATTGATTCTATCAAGAAGAAAGATATTGACGTTCTAATCTCTCATCTGCGCGATAAAGGATTGAAGTCTCACACAATTGCATCATATTTAGTAACGATTAAGACATTTTTCTCTTGGGCAAGAGAACAAGGATTATCAATACTTCATGTGCCATTATACAAGTATGAGGACAGCATTAAAGAAACATACACAGATGAAGAACTGCGTCTGCTTCTGAAAAAACCAAATCTCCGCCAATGTGCTTTTTCTGAATATCGTAACTGGGTTATCATCAATATGCTTTTGAATAGCGGTTGCCGCGCCGCTACCTTGCGGAATATCAAGAATTCTGATATTGATTTAGAAAGTGGCATTTGCTATTTTCGCCATACAAAAAATAAGAAGGCGCAAGTATCTCCTTTGTGTTCCGAAATGAAGCATATCCTTCAGGAATACTTGCGCCACCGAAAAGGAACAGATAATGATTATTTGTTTCCAAATGAATTCAACGGACAGATGAGTGAAAATTGTCTTACTTCAGCCATCCAGCGATATAACCGTGCCAGAGGCGTTAATAAGACTTCCATACATCTTTTTCGCCATACGTTCGCACGAAAATATTTGCTTGACTGTGGCGGAAATGCCTTTACATTGCAAAAGCTTTTGGGCCATTCCACACTTGAAATGACCCAAAAGTATTGTGAGATTTTCAATTCAGATATTTTGCGAGATTATGATAACCTTTCTCCGTTATCCCAGATACAACACAGCAATTCAAAAATCAGAATCCGATAGTAATCACCCAAATAGACGGGCATAGACATCGCAGCGGTAAAGGAATACATATCTGATGATTTATTATACTCTATATATTACCTTTCTCGCATACAATACTACTATACAACATCTCTTAATTCCAATTTATAAAGTCCTGGTTCTACATCAAATATGATGATTTCTTTATTTTTAAATTTATCGTGCCACCCCAGACTATCTGTCAGTAATTGTCCACTTTTAACGATATAACCTTCTTCATCAATTAATCTCCAACCAACATGATACATCCGAGAAACTTCATACCATGTAAAATCCAGTTCACCTGTCAAATAGATTTTAAGTGTAGTATTATTATATTTGTATGTCATGTTTGTGATTTTGATAATTGCAGTATTACCATAACTTTTATCCGAAATGGTTTTAGGCAATTGAGGGAAAATCACTGATGTATCAATGGTCGGGAGTTCATCAACATCAATTGTTTTTTCTGCAAAGCTAATATACTTATCTAAATAAACTTTGATAAGCATTGTTCCTTTAGCACTTTTACTCTTTAAAATGTCATTTGGTGAAATATAGATTGTTCCATAAATACCATTACGATCTTGAAAAAGTTTACTTGACCATGTCCACGTACTGAAATCACCAGTCATTGACAGCGTCTTTTTGATTGAATATACTTCAGTTCCTTCGGCATTAACTAATTGTGCTTCAACTGTGCAGGGTGATGCTATCCTATTCTTATCCTTGTCTTTTAAAGAAAACCTAATTACATAAACATTATCTCTTTCGTAATAAAAAAATTCTCTGTCAGCAATATACTCCACTTTTGATGCAGCTTCACGTTCAGAAGAAGTTAATGAATCACCATAAGCAACTGCTGACAATGTAGAAAAAAGACAAATAACATAGATTAATACACAAATTCTCTTCATTGTCGTATCCTCTTCTAAAAGATTATGAATATAAAGTCCGTCACTTCTTCTGTCTTATCGCTTCTTTAAACTTATCTTTCACTACATCTGGCGTTCCCGCCAGCTTCACATACTTCGCTACTGCCGATGCAGAGCGCCCCATCTCACGCGCAACCGCGGCGTAAGTTCCTAATCTGGCGTATAATTGGTTCATACGCACAATCTCTTCGGGTGTTATTCTGTTAGCCATTCTTTTTCACGCCATTTCTTGCGGGCTTTTGTCCCGTTACAACGCATGTATCCGAATGCTTCATGCAGTCCTTCCAAATGTCATCAATATAGCCAGTGAATGTAGCTTCTTTTGAGTCTTGTCCGCCAAATTCTTTTGCAATTTTGTTAATGTCGTTGAGTTTCTGCTGATAGTTCCACGGGACGATAATTTGTTTCTTGTCGGTATCCAGTATGATGCGCATAAAGGCTCCTCCTCTTTAATGTAAGATTTGGCTTATTATAATCCAGAGTTTTGCAAATGTCAATCATTTGCTTGAAATGTGTTCGTTTTCAAGTAATTCACATCTTTTTCAAGCATTTGCGATTATTCCCTATGAAAAATGATGGTTTTCTATGAATTACATATGAATACGGTATAATTTAAACGTTATAGAGCTATTTAGATGGTCTACGCTCAATTGCTTGACAGCGCTTAACATTTGATTATTTTTGAAATTTATGATATAATTATTATAGAAAAAGGATAAAGCACTAAATCCTAATAAAATCATAAAGGAGAATTGTATGTCCGAAAAGTATCTTTCCGAAATCCTTGAATAGGATTCGTTTTTTCACGGAACATTTAACATTATTATTGCGCCTTGTGGATGTGGCAAATCTACTGCCGCTATCAACGTAATAGCACCGCTTGCTTCGTAGCCATACAGGGCATTGTATCTTATTGACACGAAAAGCGGATGCCAGCGTATAGCAAAAGAAAAGAATTTAACCTTGCCATGCTTGTATTTTGATGAGGATATTGCGGAAGAAAAGCAACTTACGGAATTTGATAAAAACAAAGTTGTAGTTACAACATATGCCAAATTCGGCGTCTGGTGCAGCAGATATCCACACTTTGCAGACCATTTTGAAGTGATAATATGTGATGAAGCACATAATCTTGTTCAGTTTTCAGCATTTGGGGAAGAAGGAAACTTTACCGCTATTGCGCGAGATAACATCTGTGATGCAGTAAGACGCGGGAAAACGTTATTTGTTGGAATAACGGCAACACCTGACTTTTTGTCAAAACTATATTGTCCGCAATACTATGTTCCTATTGATACAACTGTATTACGGCACTATATCGAAGAGAAAACCGTGCGTTATGCCAGCATAAACCAACTTCTCTGTAATATATCTCCAAGTCAGCGCGGCGCGTTATACGTCGCCAGAGTTACGCAGATGATAGAGTATGAGAAAATTGCGCGAGATTGCGGCCATAATCCAATATGTCTTTGGAGTCTTTCATACGAAAAACAGCCGATGAGCAAAGAGCAAATCCGCGTCCTCAATTATCTTCTGACCTATGAAGAAGTGCCGCCAGAGTATAATTTGCTGATTATAAACGCCAGTTGTGAGACAGCCATCAATATACGTTCTACAATGGATTACTTTATTGTTCATAACAGCAATCAAACGCATATTACACAAGCGCGTGGTCGTTACCGTGGAGATTTACAGACTCTATACCTTTTGGATAAAGACAATGGGATTATTATGATTCCAGATGAGTTTATTGAGCGAAAACTGTTCAAAGAAGGAAAGGCAGAGTTAAACAAAGAAATTTATATCAAAAACGACAAGGGACGCTTCATTCCATGGAAAAAATTGTGTCACTTGATTACTGATAGCGGCTATACTATAACGGAGGGCAAAACGGATGATAGACCGTATGTAGTCATTCACCGCTTATGATTGCCGTTGAAAATGTGGGGTTTCTATAATAAGAACCCTACAAAAAAGTAATTGTAAAGGCAAAGACGGAACCCCCGCCGTGTGGCGGGGGTTCCTGTACCATGATAAAAGAAAAAAACAGTATCATGATTTAGCAAAATCACATATTATCAGGGAGAATTTGATTCTCTTATATGATAAATATAATTATACAATGTATTCTTTCCGTTCTTTATTCGTATTTGGGAAGTAGCGGAAAAAGGAGGTTTATATGACAGATTATTTTCAACTTGAAAAAGAACGCCTTAAAAAAATCCAAGCAGAAATACAGCATGATATTGACAGACAAGAACAGCGCGCGGAATGTCAGAAAATGATTGATGATGCCATTCGGGAACATGACAAATAGATTCTGCTTGACATCCACACGATTCTTAACGGCAATCCTATTGCGTTAAATAGTTTAGCCGATGAAATCAAAAAAAGACTTATCAGCGAATTGCAGAAAAGATTTAAATAATCATAGCGTATCAAATACTATACCTTGTGAGACGGTCAAAAACCATGTGTTTTTACGTATCACAAGGTTCTTTTTTTATTTATGCGACGTATCAAAATTAAGTATTGACTTTTGATACACTTTATGATACACTATCATTGCAGAAAGGAAGTGTGTCTAATGGCAAGTATTAAGTACATTCGGGTAAGTACCCAAGAGCAGAACACAGCGCGGCAGGAACAGGATTTGTCTAATTATGACAAGGTTTTTATTGAGAAAATCAGCGGCAAGAATACTAATCGTCCGCAACTTCAAGCCATGTTGGATTATGTCCGTGAAGGTGACGTGGTAACAGTGGAAAGTTATTCACGTCTCGCCCGTGATACACGAGATTTGCTTAATATCATTGATATTCTGAATAAGAAAGGTGTGGCGTTTGTCTCACAGAAAGAGCAGATTGATACAAGCACGCCCGCAGGACGCTTTATGCTCTCTGTATTCGCCAGTCTGGCGCAGTTTGAACGGGAACAGATTCTTTCAAGGCAAGCAGAAGGTATTGCGATAGCCAAGAAAGAAGGACGTATGGGACGCCCAACAATTCAACCTTGTGATAGTTTCTCTGATATCGTAAAGGAATGGAAAGAAGAGCATATAACCGCCGTTGAAGCAATGAAACGTGCAGGAATGACCAAGGCAACGTTTTACCGAAAAGTCAAGGAAATGCAATAACGGAACCCCACGCACGCGCGGGGTTCCTACCCCATGATGGTAAATTGTCTCCCCCATGTCTTATCATTAGGTTTGTCTTGATAATCTCCCGATATAGTCCCTCCAGCAACTTAACAAAGATTTTTGGGTGCATGTTCTGCTTGACAAGCACAGAATAACAGAGTATAATACGCCTTGTTCGCAAGGATTCAAGCACGCTGACGTGCAAAGATTCAAGCACGCAGCACTTGAAAACCCTTGTAAATCAATGATTCTTATCTGGGTGTAGCGCAGCTTGGTAGCGTGCTTGAATGGGGTTCAAGAGGTCGAGAGTTCGAATCTCTCCACCCAGATGGAGAAAAGCCTGAGACTGCAAGGTTTCAGGCTTTTCGTTTTGCGCGAATCTATGAACGGGAGAAGCGAAGGATGACCATTCTCGGAGACCAGATCAAGAACGCCCGCAAAGCCAAAGGCATGACCCAGGACGCCCTGGCGGAGATGATGCACGTATCGCGGCAGGCCGTATCCCATTGGGAGACCAACCGCACCATGCCCGACGGGGAGACGCTGCTCAAGCTGTCGAAGGCGCTGGAATACAGCTTTGAAACGGAAGGACAGACTGCTGAGACGGCCACAGAGGCCCCCCAGGATGCCGGGCAGCCCCTGTCCGCTGCCCGCCCATCGGAAAAACTGGCCGAGAGCGTCAGCGCCCCGCGCCGGAAAAAATACTATTGGATCGCCCTGGCGGCAGCGGCTGTGCTGTGCATCGGCCTGCTGGTGCCTGCGCTGCTGCATCAGTCATCAGCAAAGGAACGGGCCTATAAATCGCCGACCAACGGGGAAATCTACACGGTGGAACGTTTTCAGAAGGAGACGGCGAATGAAGCGGGCAAAGCCTATCTGCGCATCGATCCTACCTTGACTGTCAACCACAGTGAGAATTATGACTTTTGGCTGTATGACTTCGCTTATCACGAAATGAACGGCATCGCCATCTCGGTAGACCGCGTCGAACACGTGATATTCTGCAGAGACAAAGAAAACATAGAGCAAATATATACGGCGGCAGACATGCAGGCGGCCGGCCTGTCAACAGACATACCGGCAAACGGCGACTGGTCTTTCCAGGGCGGCCTGCCCGTACAGGATACCGTCACGGGGGTCGCCACCCTGCTGCGGGGCACCGATGCCAACGGCGCGGCGCTGACCTTCACCGCCTATATCCCCCTGACAGCAAAATAAGCGATCTCACGTTTTCACAAATCCGTCCCTCTCCCCGAGGGGCGTTTTTGTATGCAAATCCGGCCCTATTTCAGGCCCGATCCAAAATGCTATCGGGATTTTACGCCAATGCTACAGATAAGAGCGTGACTTTTCCGGGCTATCTGATTAAGATAGAATTGATATTTTGCACAAAGCGCACGAAGGAAGGGAGGACAATGCTGTATCTGGGCTGGATCGTAGCGGCATTCCTGGCCGGATGCATCCTGACGGCGGTTTACTTCACCCGGCGGAAAACGCTGCGTGAAAAGCTGTCCGCCATGGGATCCCTGGTCGGCCGGGAATACGCGCAAATCGCGGCGGAGGTCAAAGCCTCCCCGCAGAGCACCATCCGGGAAGCAAACGGTCAGACTTTGAGGGCATGGGAGGAAGGAAGCTATTTCGTTTCCCTCCTGTTCGACAAGGATGACATTTGCCTGGGCGTGATGGAAGAAAGAGGATAGCACCACATTAAATGTCAATTCAGAGGTTAAGGAGTTGTTTACGTTATGAGCAGATCGTGGATCCAATGGTTCTATGAAGGGTGTCGGAACAGGCTGGGCTCTAATAGCCGGTATATCGGCCTGGGTGACACAGTAGGTTTTTTAGGTCCATTCTATTGTGCCGCCTGTCTGTTTTTCCTGTTGGAAATCATTCTGTTTATTGCCGGAAAGAAGAAAAAAGCCGCCGCAGTCTTTGGTGCAATATGCGGTTTTCTTACGCTTATCTGCCTGGGACTTTTTGAGTTTGCCTGGCTTTTGCCCTCCAATGGATACTTTTTCTCCTCGAGCTATAAGATCGGGCATGTTATGACGATCGGCCTGGCTATCTTAGCCATTGCGCTTCTGATCGCGTGTCTGGTCAGAGCGGCCAAAGCGCCCAGCGCGCAGAAATCATCCGCTGCGGCGTCTGATGAATTGGAACATTTACGCCAGCAAATAGCCGAAATGAGCCGTCAGATGGAGGCCCTGAAACAGAACAAAGAACTTCCCCAAGAAACAGCTTCCGTGCAGGAGCCTTCGGCCGCAGCACCGGTTCCCGAGCAGAAAAAGAGCGGCGGGCGGATCATAGCCCTTGTTTTGCTGTTCGTCCTGCTTCTGGGCGGCGGATTTGCGGCAGCAAAGTTCTACTTCATTCCAAACAGCCAGTATGAGCAGGCCGTGTCCACTTATGACAGAGTTCATCAAGATTCTTATAGTGTGGTCAAATTTTCCGCTGCAGAATTAGCAGACCTCGGCGAGAGGTATGGTCGGGCGGCAGAGCAGCTTGAGAGCCTGGGCCATTTCAAAGACGCTGATGAATTAGCTCGGTTAGCCCGTGAGCAGCAGAAAACAATGATTTCCAGAGCGGAGGAGGCAAAACGCCAGGAAGAGGAACTGCCAGCCAGGACCGCGCAATGGATGGGTTCGATCAGTGATGGCATGATCCGCTTTGAAACCGCGCAGGGAAAAAATGGCTTTCTCGACAGCGACGGACATGTCGTCATTCCGCCCATCTACGACAGCGCAGAGGCGTTTGATGACGGTTATAGCGATGTCAAGATGAATAACCTTTATGGCGTCATCGATAAGAAAGGCAACCTTGTTCTGCCTTGTGAATGGGATGAGATTTACGATAGCGGTCTTACGGACGTTTGGACCGTCAAGAAAGGTGATATCTATCGCTTGATCAGGAAAGACGGTACATTCCTCGGCGCTGAATTCGCCAACAATCCCACTTTCAGCGAAGGGCTGGTCTCTGTTAAGGGCAAGGGTTTCAATGGCTATTTGAATGAAGCGGGTGAAATGGCGATCTCTGTACCGGATACCTGGTCCTGCTATCGGTTCAAGAACGGAAAAGCGCAAGTCCTGATCGAAGAAAACGGTCAGCAGACTTATGGCTTTATCAATACAGAAGGAAAGCTTATCAGCAGCTTTGTTCTGGACAAAAAGTATCGCTATCCCTATTATGACGATGAATCCGGTTATTTCTTCGCCACAAAGCGCGTTGGCGCAAGAGAAACAGTCGTCAAGCTGGACGCATCCTCCGGCAGCGAAGTGGCCGAATCCCGCTATCTGAACACCCAGAACAGCAAGACCTCATTTGATGCCCTCGAAGTGCTTAGTTGGAATATGCCAAGCGAGGATCGCCTGCCTGCTATGATGTGGCAAGATGATAAGCATATTACCGGTGGAATCTACACCAAGACGCAAACAATGATCTATCTGGATTCCGGCCTGCTGGGACTGATCATTTTCCCGCCGGATGGGATCGCCTGGATGACCGCGGGACCTTTCGAGAACGGAAAAGCAATCGTACAGACCTGCGGCACAGATAAGCTGGGGCATCTGGACTATGACAAGAAGGGCTATTACGGAGTCATCGACAAAAGCGGCAAATACATCATCAAAGCCCAGTACGATCAGATCTCTTACCGTTCGAGGGATGACCAATTTGCCGTTAAAAAAGGTGATGTATGGGGGCTTCTGGACGGTTCCGGAAGAACCATCATGGTCCCTAAATACAACTCGATCGGCTGGTTCTATGCTGATCGTTCTTTGGTCAGGCAAGGTTCCCGCTATGGATACATCGACAAGAGCGGCAATCTGGTCATCGCCTGCACCTGCGAGGACGCCAAAGCCTTCGACAAAGAAACCCAGCGTGCCACAGTCAAAGTCAACGGGCAGTGGCATATTATTGACGCCTTCGGAAACATCATCTGGTAATTTGCGGGAAAAAGGTGTAAAATGATCCCGTTTACACCCCAATACTCACAAAAACAGGAAGGATGGATCGATCATGAAAAGATTAATCGCTATGCTGCTGACGGTCATGCTGCTGGCGGCGATGACAACCGCCTTTGCGGAGAATGAGGCGCAGGAGATCGTCTGGCAGGACATCCCCTGGGGCAGCAGCTACAGTGAGACCGTAAAGCTGCTGATCGACAAAAAGATCATCAGCACTCCCAACGATTTAATGAAGGGAGACTATGCCGATCTCAGCCCGATGGGCGTTTTCTGCTCATTCATGCTGGAAGACGGCATGCTGGACGACGACCCCTGGTCGCCCAAGTATTATAACAGCCACATCATCGTGGCCACCAACCGTTCCAGCGGCCTGTCCTTCAAATTCGGCGGGTACGAGGTCAGAAGCATCACCCTGATCTTCACCCCCGACGAAAAGCTGATGTCCATCATGATCACGCCGAACGGTGCCGATTATGACGATCTGACCGGGAAGCTGTCCTCCGTCTACGGCGAACCGAGCATCGAGGATCCCTTCGTGATCCGGGGCGGGAACCAGACAGCGGTCGCGTACGACTATATGAACGGCGCCATCGTCTACGGCAAGACCACCTGGAACGAGGTCCTGCCGGACACAGAAACGAAAGCGCCCGCCGACGCTTCGGACCTCGGCGGACTGTGACCGCTTGGCAAACAGCTGCTTTCCTGCTACAGGAGGAGGATCATCCGTCCTCCCCTGCGCGGCGGGAAGCGGCCGGATCAACAGATGCTATAAAAATGGAGTGAGGTATACCGACCATGAAAAAAGCTGTTCTTTTACTCTCCCTGGCGCTCCTGCTTGCGGTCTCTTGCGCTGCGGCGCAGGCTGATACTCAGCTGACCTTCACCAAGGGCGTCCGGCTCGACCTGTTCAACGAAAATGGCGTCAGCGCTTACCTGACCGGCGAGGTCGAGGATGACGGCATGTCCATCCTGTCCTTCCCGGCAGTCATCGTCAACGACAGCGACAAAGCGGTCTGCGTCTCCTGGCGCGGGACCGGCAACGGCTGGACCATCTCCCGCGGTGTGTTCGGGAACTCCGGCAGCAACGTAGCCGCCCACTCCCGGGCCAAGACCTTCTTCTGGGTGGAGTACGAGGCGCTGGACATCAAGCGCTTTGCCGAGCTGGAAAACGTGGTCCTCGACTTCCTCGTGGAGGAGCCCTACGAGGGCTTCATCCCCACCGGCAATGTGTACTTTACCATCAGCGGCGTGACCATCAACTTCCAGGGCGACCGCAACGCGGTCCGGGAAATGGTCTATTATGAGGAAAGCCCCAGCCTGGCCGCTCCCGAGAGCTTCGTGGATGTATTCCAGAGCGGCCACGGCTCCAGCAGCGTCAACAAGAAGGTCACCAGCATCAACTACCGCTACCGCCCCATGAGCAATCAGGATAAGGCCGCCGACATCCTGAAGGCCTATGTGGACGCGCTCAAAAACGCGGGCTATACCGTCAGCGGTTCGGGCAAGGAATACACCGTCAAGACCGGCAGCACCAAGCTGGCGACCCTCTCCCTGAACGGGGATCAGATCACCGTCGACATCGCGCCGGGCAACGACAAGCTGAACAAGAAGCCCACCCCCAAGGCGACCCAGGCCCCTGCCGCGAGCACGACCAAGGAAGCAAGCACCGATTTCTCCTTCTCTTCTTCCGCCAAGGAGACTGCCGCTGCTGATCCGGACAATCCCTTCAACCTGTCCAATGAGCAGATCGCAATAGTGCAGGAGTACGGCTTCGAAATCCCCAAGACCAACGACGAGCTGAACAGGTTAATCAATGAAGGCGTCATTGATCCTTCTGCGATCCCCGCCGAAGAGCCCGTATACGCCGAGGACGGCTCCATCATCTCCGCCGCTGCCAACACTGAGGAAAGCGAAGAGCGCTATCAGATCGGCGACACGCTGAAGACGGACACAGTCTCCATCAAGCTGGTCAAGCAGGGCACCGCGGACATCCTCTATTCCTACCTGAACAATAAGCCCAGCTACTGGTTCACCTATGAGCCCCAGAAGGGGAACAGGTTCCTGTACATCCAGGGCAAGTTCACCAACAACGGCAGCCGCGTCGTGGACATCAACCGCCTGTACCTGGAAGCGGAATTTGATGGCGTCTACTATGACGGCATGGCCTGCGGCCTGCAGCCCGATGGGAAGGCCTTTGAGGATGACGTGAGTCCGAAGACGACGGTGGACTGCTACTTCTACTTTGAAGTCCCCACCGGCGTGCTGAACAGCTACAAGACCTGCACCGTCAAGCTCGGCGTCGACAATAACTTCAGCGTCAAGTTCCGCAGGAACGGCGGCTACGATTTCAACATGTGCGACTCGGTCTTTAAGATCGACCTGACCAAGAAGGCGTCCACCGGGGCTTTCAGCTTCGGCTCCGCCAGCACCAAGACCGCCGCTACGGCCAAGCCCGCCGCGAAAGCTACCGCCGCGCCCAAGGCGACGGAAGCCCCCAAGGCCACGGAAAAGCCCGCCAGCTATGACCAGCCCATCACCTTCCAGAACATCCCCTGGGGCTCCACCCCGGACGCCGCGCGCAAAGCCCTGGTCAAGGCCGGGCTTATCAAGAGCACCAGCGCGGCTTATGGCAGTTCAGGTGCCTCCAGTGGACGTCTGTATTCCGGTAAATTTGATCCACCCTATGAGCTCATTCATTATTATGACCAGGTATTATACGAAGATTGGATTTATGACACAAAAATCCAGAAAAAAATCGCAGGGTATACAGTCAACGACATCGCGCTGGATTATGTGTATAGCATCAACAAAGGAAAACTGAATAAAAAGAATCCTGGACTCCTGTCTGTTAATGTAACACTGAAAACACCGGACGAAGAAGCTGCAAAAGCCGATTTGAAAAATAAGCTGACCTCGGTATATGGTCCCTGTGCTTCAGATAATTTCTTTGGCACTGTATGGCTGGGCAGTGATGACACGTGTGTAGTTTTATACGATCTTACCGGTGTTTCTATCATGTATGCGAAAACCGATAATATAGAAGTTGTCAGTCAAATGTACACTGACCTTGGCCTCAATGCCGACGAGCTCGACACTTCCGGGCTGTGATCCGCGCTGTTTTTCGGGGTTTGGCAATTTTCTTGATTTAGGGCTGGTCAAAACTCGGATTATCGTGTATAATGGCATCAGGAACAAACTTTGAAGGGGGGAGTTTCCCATGATACAGATCATCCACGGTAAAAAAGGCAGCGGTAAAACAAAGAAGATCCTCGATATGGCGGTACAGTCTGTGAAGACTGCGACCGGTGACATCGTCTTCGTAGACGATGATACCCGCTACATGTACGACCTGCCCCATGAAGTCCGCTTTGTGAACGCGGGCGAGTACGGCGTCAACACGCCGGATATGTGCCTGGGTTTCCTGTGCGGCATGCTTACACAGAACTTCGATATCAGCGTCGTATTCATCGATGCCTTTATGAAGCTGGTCAAGGTCCCCGCGGAGGAGCTCAAGCCCTTCTTTGACCGTCTGAAGGTCATCAGCGAAGCCCACCATGTGGACTTTGTCATCTCGGCCAGCGTCGACGATGCCGTGGCGCCGGATTTCCTGCGCGAATACTTCATCTGAACATAAACCACGGCCAGCCGGCACATCTGTGTCGGCTGGCTCTTTTTTGCATCATCACCTTGTAAAGGAAGGAATGCATATGTCCGTACTCAGCCAGCTGAACAGCGGCACCATGTACCTGATCTGCGGGGCGATCGTCGCCTTTGTGGCGGTGGTCTGCCTCGTGTTCATCCTGCGCGCCTGGAAGGCCGGGAAGGCCATTGGCATGGATGTGGCCCGCATGAAGCGCGCCATGACCGCCAGCGCCACCTTTTCCGTCCTGCCCAGCGTGGGCATCCTGCTGGGCGTCATCGCCCTGTCGGGCAGCCTGGGCATCCCGTGGCCCTGGCTGCGGCTATCGGTCATCGGCGCGCTGCACTATGAGACGCAGGTGGCCCAGGCCGCGGCGGAGCAGCTGGGCCTGCAGCTGTCCGGCGAGAGCATGACCGCCGGCGGCTTCTCCACCATCGCCCTGCTCATGAGCGTGTGCATCATGTGGGGTATGATCCTGATGACGGTGTTCGGGAAGCGGTATCTGGACAAGCTCTCCGGCGGCGGGAAGGTCAAGGCCCGGAAGGAAGGCCCCAGCTTTGCCGACGCGGCCATGACCGCCATGTTCGTGGGCATGGTCAGCGCCTACATCGGCTCCTACATCGGCAGCTATGTGTCCGGCGCGGGCGTGTTCCAATTCCGCGGCAGCTGGACGCCACTGGCGGTGGCTGCCGTGGCCGCGCTGGCCATGGCCGGGTTCACCTGGCTGACGGAGAAAAAGCACCTGGAGTGGCTGGAAGGCTTCTCCATCGCCGGGAGCATGCTCCTGGGCATGCTGACCGCTGTGCTGATCGGAGGCTGAGCTATGACTGACAGAATGCGACCGGAAAAGAACGTTTATCAGGATTATCTCCGCTCCACCCACCGTCTGGGGCGGCTGGTGTCCGTGATCACTTTGATCCTGCTGGTAGGCGCACCCTTCGTGATCGGCGCGTACCTGGGCGCGATGCCGGACCTGGGCGCTGCCGCGCGGGGCTTCCTGGCGGTCGGCCTGGTCTGGACCGTCTCCAGCGTGGCGGAATTCCTGATCTACACGCCCATGCTCGGGGCCGGCGGCAGCTACCTGGCCTTCATCACCGGCAACCTGATCAACATGAAGATCCCCTGCGCCATGAACGCCCGCGAGATCGTGGACGCGAAGAACGGCACCGCGGAGAACGAGATCATTTCCACCCTCTCCATCGCCACCTCGTCCTTAGTGACCATCCTGGTGCTGGCGGTGGGCGTGCTGCTGCTCACGCCGCTCCAGCCGGTACTGCAGAGCCCCGTCCTGCGCCCGGCCTTTGACCAGGTGGTGCCCGCCCTCTTCGGCGCCTTGGCCTACCGCTATTACCGCAAGGACGTGGTGCTGGCGCTGATCCCGCTCATCATCATGTCCGCGCTGTTCATCCTGGTGCCGTCCCTCGCCTCCTCCACCTCCTTCATGATCATCCCCTCCGGCGCGCTGGCCATCGGGCTGAGCTGGCTCAAGTTCCGCAAGGCCCAGGAAGGAGGCAGGGCATGATCGTACTGCGACTGCTGCTGGTACTGCTGCTGGTACTGGCCGTCCTGCTAATTACGGCCCTGATCCGCACCCTGACCGGGGAAAAGAAGCGCTCCACCTACGTCCCGCAGCCAGACCAGGACGAAGCCCTGGCGCTGGCGGAAAAGCTCTCCAAAATGGTGCAGGTGGAGACGGTATCCGTGCCGGAAACGGATCAGCGGGAAAAATTCCTCGCCTTCCATCGCTGTCTCGAGGAGCTGTTCCCCCTGGTGCACGAGCGCCTGGAGAAGACGGAGATCGACGGCAACCTGCTGTATTTCTGGAAGGGTCAGGCCTCCGACCGCCCGCTGGTGCTCATGAGCCACCAGGACGTGGTGCCTGCGGAAGGGCAGTGGGAGCACGCGCCCTTCTCCGGCGACATTGCCGACGGCAAGGTCTGGGGCCGCGGCACCTCCGACACCAAGTGCTCCGTCATGGCCTTCTTTGAGGCCGTCGAGCGCCTGCTCAGCCAGGATTATGTGCCGCCCCAGGACGTGTACCTGTCCTCCTCCTGCACCGAGGAGTGGGCCGGAGACGGCTGCCCCAAGCTGGTGGCCGAGCTCAAGCGCCGCGGCGTCCGCCCCTGGCTGGTGGTGGACGAGGGCGGCGGCATCATCACCGAGCCCATCGGCGGCATCCACGGCAATTTTGCCATGCTGGGCGTGTTTGAAAAAGGCAAGGCGGACGTGCTCTTCACCGCCCGTTCCAACGGCGGCCACGCCTCCGCCCCCAAGCGGAATTCCCCGCTGGCCCGGCTCGGCGATTTCATCCACGAAATGGAGCACAGAAACCCCTTCCGCCGCAAGCTCCTGCCGGAGGTGGCGGCCATGTTTGAGACCCTGGCCCCCTACGCCTCCTTTCCCCTGCGCTTCGTGCTGGGCAACCTGTGGCTGTTCAAGCCGCTGCTGTTGCAGGTGCTGCCGCTGATCAGCGCCCAGGCGGGTGCCATGCTGCGAACCACTATCGCCTTCACCATGGCCAGCGGGTCGGACGCCTTCAACGTCATGCCCCAGGAGGCTTCCGTAGGCGCGAACCTGCGCTTCATCCCCCATCAGGGCATGGAGGAGAGCCTGGCTATCCTCAGGAAAAAGGCCGATAAGTACGGCCTGGAGATGGACGTGCGCCACGCCTCGGACTATACTCCCGCCACCGACATCCGCAGCGAGGCCTTCAAGACCGTGAAGCGCACCGTGGCCGAGGTCTTCCCTGGCTGCCCCTCCAGCCCCTACGTGATGACCGGCGCCACCGACGCCCGCTTCTACCAGGAGATCTGCGACCACGTTGTGCGCTTCGCGCCCGTGGTCTACGGCCCGGAGCAGATGAAGGGCATGCACGGGCTCAACGAGAACATCGAATACGCCTGCCTGCCCGGCGCGGTGGCCTTCTACACCAAACTGATCGAAAACGTCGGCAGCGCGGCGCCTGAAAGCACCGAGCAGAAGGCGGAGGAGGCCCTCTGAGCCCCTCCCCTTCCCCCGCCTCGCGGAAAAGGGCGGTAAACCTCAGCCAGGAATGATTTTTGCTGTTCTGCAGTTGCCAAATCAAAAAGAATTTGATATACTATTATAGAATGCAAGGAGGTGTATCTGTATGGCCGCAAAAAATGACAATCTGCCGATCAACGCGGATATCGATCTGCAAAACGGCGGCACCATCAAATATGCGACAGAAGTGATCGCCATCATCGCGGGCGTGGCCGCCGGCGAAGTGGATGGCATTGCCGGCATGGTCACCAGCGGCGGCATCGGAGATATCATCAGCCGCAACCGCAACATCACCCGCGGTATCAAGGTCGAAATGGGCGGCGAGGAAGTCTCCATCGATATATACGCCATCGTGGAATACGGCCAGCCCATCCAGAAGGTGGCCCTCGAAGTGCAGGAGAACGTGCGCAAGGCCATCGAGAGCATGACCGGCCTGCACGTGGTCAAGGTGGACGTGCACGTTCAGGGCGTAAGCTTTGAAAAAGAGAACGCCGCGATCGAAGCGTCCAAGACGCCTGCCATCGAAGCGCCCAAGCCCGCCAAGAAGAAGAGCCGCAAGGCCCCCGCTCCCGCGCAGGAAGCCGCGCCCGCCGAAAAGCCGGCTGCGGAAGAAGCGCCTGCTGAAGCGCCCGCCGAGCCGGAGACCCCGGCCACGGAGGAAGCAGCCCCCGCTGCGGAGCCTGAGGCCCAGCCTGCGGAAGCGCCGGCAGAAACCGACGCTGCGTCCCAGGAGCCCGAAACTCCCGCCGAGGAAGCCCCGGCTGAGGGAAACAAGCCGCCGCGTACCCACAAGCCGCGCCGCCGGGCATAAAACAACATACTGACATGGAGGCAACGAAAAGATGAAAGCACGTTTTGGCACCAAGCTCTGTATCGTTATCATTGCGCTGTTTTTACTGATTTTCGGCATCGCCACCCTGTATGTGGGCATCCGCCTGAACGCCGTGACGCTGAACACCGCATCCCAGGACCTCGTCAATGACGTCATCACGATGGAGAAGGCCGTCTTCAATTCGGAAGGCTACTGGACCCTGCGCCGCATCATCCTGATGGGCATCGGCCTGATCCAGGTGCTGAGCGCCATCTTCCTTCTGACCGTGCCGGGCAAGCTGCGCTATAAGAAGAACGAGTTCATCGTGCAGCAGACCGAGAACGGCGAGATCCGCATCGCGGTCCGCGCCATCGAGAACCTGGTGCGCAAGTGCACCGACATGCACGAGGAGATCGACGTCTCCGCCCTCAGGATCAGCAACCACCGCGACGGCGTATCCGTGGACCTGAAGGCGTCCATGCCCAACAACATTTCCATCCCGCTGGCGGTGGAATCCCTGCAGAAGCAGATCAAGCAGTACCTGACCGTCTCCACCGGCGTGAGCGTGCGCGACGTCAAGGTGGCCATCGTGAACACCAATGCGGACCTGAATGTCTCCTCCCCCTATGAGGTGGACAAGGTCGAGACCGAGGAAAAGCCCGAAAAGAAGGCCGCCCACGAGCTGGTGTTCGAGTCCGAGCCCGAGCAGCCGCAGGAGCCCGCCCAGGAAGAAAAGCCCGCCGAGCCCGAAGCCCCCGCCGAGAACGCTGAAGAAGCGCCGGCCGCCGCCGAGGAAGAAAAGAAGGAGCCCGAACAGCCCGCCGAGGAGCCTGCTCAGGAGTAATAGGCTCAAGCATCTTCCCATCGTTCCTATCGCTGATGTGATCGGCGATACCATATAACGCTCAATCAACTAAGGAGGCAACGAACATGGCTGAAAGCACTGAAAAAAAGATCCGTAAATTCCTGCAAGTCGGCACCATCGAATGCATGATCTTCTGCGTGGTCCTGGCGGTCGTCATCGCCGTTCTCTTCATGACCATCGGTTTCTGGAAGACGCTGTTGATCACCGTGCTGGTGCTGCTGGGCATCTTCATTGGCGGCGTGCCGAACAAGAAGGAATTCCTGCGCGGCACCATGGATAAGGTCGCTCCCCAGCGTGCCGAGCTGAAGGCGAAGCGCCAGGAGCTGGAGCAGAAGGTCCGCGAGGCCGTGAAGCGCGAAGACGCTCCCGCCGAGGAAGCCGTCGAAGAGATCGTTGAAGAAGCCCAGGACGCCGCTGAGGAAGCAGTCGAGACCGCAGACGAAGCCGTCGAGGAGAAGGCTGAGGAGATCCAGGAAGAAGCCGCCGAGATCGCTGAAGAAGTGACCGAGCAGGCCGAGGAAGCCGTCGAAGAGATCGCCGACAAGGTCGAAGACGTGCTGGACGAAGAAGAAAAGAAAGACTGACCTCATAACAGAATAACACCCTGGACCGCAGGCGTATATGCTGCGCCTGCGGTCCTGACGTGTAACAAGGAGACACGAATGGCCAGAATACAGGCACGCGCGGCAGCCATGCAGCTTTTGTATGAACGTCTGGAAGGCGGCAGTGCGGAAGAAACTTTGGGAGAACTGATCGGCTTCACCGAAGCCACGGCGGGCAACGACGCGGAGTACACCGACGACAAGGCACTGATCGACCGCCTGGTGGACGGCGTGACCGCCGAAGCCGCCTCGCTGGACCAGCAGATCAGCGCGTATCTGCGCGGCTGGACGCTGGACCGCATCGCGCGGGTGGACCTGTGCGTCCTGCGGCTGGCGTTTTACTGCCTGCAGCATGAGCAGGATACCCCGGCTTCCGTCATCATCAAGGAAGCGGTGGACATGGCCGGCAAATACTCCACCGAAAAGAGCGGTTCCTTTGTGAATGGCGTGCTGAGCGCCTATTTGAAGGACCATAACGAGGCCGCCGATTGATTTGTCTGGGCATCGACACCAGCTGCTATACCACTTCGGCAGCCCTGGCGGATGACCGGGGCCTCCTCCTGTCGGAGCGCCGCCTGCTGCCGGTAAAGACCGGCGACGCGGGGCTCAGGCAGAGCGACGCGGTCTTCCTGCATGTAAAGCAGCTGCCCGAGCTGGTGGAACGGCTGTTCAGCCAGACGGCATTGAAGCCGGACTGCGTGTGCGCCTCCGCCGCCCCCCGCTCCGACGAGGATTCCTACATGCCGGTCTTCCGGGTAGGCGCGGGCGTAGGGCGCTCCATCGCCGCCGCCCTGCACGTGCCCTTTTTTGAGACCACGCACCAGCTGGGACACCTCAGGGCCGCCCGGGTGGACAGCGGCCTCCGGGCCGAGCGCTACCTGGCGCTGCATCTTTCCGGCGGCACGACGGACGTGCTGCTGTGCGAAGGCGAAAGCGTGCGCATGCTGGGCACCTGCCTGGATCTGCACGCCGGGCAGCTGGTGGACCGCATCGGCGTTCTGCTGGGCCAGCCCTTCCCTGCCGGCCCCTACATGGAGAAGCTGGCCGAGGGCACTGACGCCAAGGGCCTGATCCCCTCCACGGTCAGCGGCGCGTCCTGCCACCTTTCCGGCGCGGAGACAAAGCTCAGGCAGCTTTCAAAGTCCCTGACGCCGGCGGAGCTTTCGGCGGAGACCTACGATGTGCTGTGCCGCACGATCCTGAAAATGCTGGAGAATGCGGCCCATGAGACAGGCGTCCATGAGGCGCTGCTTTTCGGCGGGGTCATGTCCTCCCTGCGCCTGCGCGGGCTCTGCCTCACACGCGTGCAGAAGCGCCGCATCCCCCTGAGCCTCTATTTCGGCAAGCCCGAGCTTTCCGGCGACAACGCGGCCGGCGTCGCGCTGATCGGGCTCAACCGCCTCCAGCGCGGGAGCTAATCGCCGGTATAAGAAAGGATGGATCGTCATGGCAGTCATTCTCGATGGACACGTCTATGCGGATATGGCCCTGGACAGCGTGGCTGAAAAGGTCAAGGACCTGAAAAAGCGTGGGATCACCCCGGGCCTGGCGGTGATCCTGGTGGGCGAAGACCCGGCCAGCCAGACCTATGTGCGCAGCAAGGGCCGCGCCTGTGACCGGGTGGGCATCTACTCCCGCACGCTGATCCTGGCTGCCGATACGACCCAGGCCGAGCTGGAAAAGCAGATCGACCTGCTGAACCGGGATGAGCGCATCGACGGCATCCTGCTGCAGCTGCCCCTGCCCAGCCATCTGGACGAGCAGCACGCCCTGTCCTGCATCGCGCCGGAGAAGGACGTGGACGGCTTCCACGCCCTGAACGCCGGGCGGCTGATGCTCTCCCTGGACGGGGTACAGCCCTGCACGCCCAAGGGGATCCTGTTCATGCTCAAGCAGGCGGGCATCAAGATCGACGGCGCGCACGCGGTGGTCGTGGGCCGCAGCAACATCGTGGGCAAACCCGCGGCGCTGATGCTCATGCAGGAGAACGCCACCATCACCCTCTGCCATTCCCACACGCCGGACCTCAAGGCCCAGACGCTCCAGGCGGACATCCTGGTGGCCGCGGTGGGCAAGCCCCACCTCATCACCGAGGACATGGTCAAGCCCGGCGCCGCCGTGGTGGACGTGGGCATCAACCGCGTCAATGGACGCCTGGTGGGCGACGTGGACTTTGAGAACGTCTCCAAGGTCGCGGGCTACATCAGCCCGGTGCCCGGCGGCGTCGGCCTGATGACCGTGGCCATGCTGATGGACAACGTGGTCAGCCTGGCGGAGACCAACCACGCATGAGCTGGTCCCTGACCGTCTCGGACCTGAACGAGTACGTGCGGCGCTCCCTGGCGGGCGACCCCATGCTCAAGGACCTGAAGCTCAGGGGCGAGATCAGCAACTTCAAGCGCCACGTGTCCGGACACCTGTATTTTTCCCTCAAGGATGAACAGGCGCGCATCCAGTGCGTCATGTTCCGGCAGGACGCTTCCCGCCTGACCTTTACCCCCGCCGACGGCATGCGCGTGGAGCTGAGAGGCAGCGTATCTCTGTACACAGCCTCGGGCAGCTACCAGTTTTATGCCGCGGGCATGTCCCCCGACGGGCTCGGCGCGCTCTATCAGCGCTTTGAAGAATTGAAGCGCCGCCTGATGGCCGAAGGCCTGTTCGACGCGGGCCGCAAGCGCCCGCTGCCCCTGCTGCCCGGCATGATCGGCATCGTCACCGCCCGCACCGGCGCGGTGATCCACGATATCGCGCGGGTGGCCGGACGACGCAACCCGGGCGTGCAGCTGGTGCTGCGCCCCGCCCAGGTGCAGGGCATCGGAGCGGCGGAGGATATCGCTCAGGGCATCCGGGACATCGCTGCCATCCCCGGCATCGACGTGCTGATCATCGGCCGCGGCGGCGGATCCCTGGAAGACCTGTGGGCCTTCAATGAAGAAGTCGTGGTCCGCGCCATCGCGGCCTGCCCGGTGCCGGTGATCTCGGCGGTGGGCCATGAGACGGACGTGACCCTGTCAGACTTTGCGGCGGACGTGCGCGCCGCGACCCCCAGTGCCGCGGCAGAGCTGGCCGTGCCCGAGCGCAGCCAGCTGGAAGACCAGCTCTTGTCCCTGCGGGCGCGGACGGTGAAGGCCGGCCATGACGCGCTGAACGAGCGCAGGACCGCCCTTTCCCAGGCGGAAACGCGGCTGGCGCGCCTGCACCCGGCGGCACAGCTTCAGGACCGCCGCAGCCGGGAGGCATTGCTCATCTCCCGCCTGAACGCAGCCGCCCAGGCCAGCCTCAAAGAACAGTCGGCCCTGGTCAGCCGGCAGCTGGCGAGGCTGGAAGCCCTGGGCCCCCAGGCCGTGCTCAAGCGGGGCTATGTGATCGCGCGGGACCTGAAGGGCCATCCCGTCACCCGCGTTTCCGGGCTGCCGGACACGATGGAGCTCATGTTCCAGGACGGCACGGCCCGGGTCCGCACCCTATCTCAAGAAGGAGGAGATCCCTTTGGCGGCAGCTAAAAAGACCTTTGACACGCGGCTCACGGAGCTCGAAGAGATCATCCGCCGGATGGAAGAAGGCCAGCTCTCTCTGGAGGAGACGCTGAAACTGTACGAGCAGGGGATGAAGCTGCACCGCAGCCTGACCCAGGAGCTGGATACGGCGGAAAAGCGCATGCTGGAGCTGACGGATACAGGCCTGACCGTGATGGAGGACGCGCCGTGAATTACGAAGCCGAAGCCGCGGAATGTCAGGCGCGGGTGGAAGAAGCCCTCAGAAGCGCGGTCCCGGATACGATCCCGGAGCCTCTGCAGAGCGCCATGCGCTATGCCCTGCTGAGCCCCGGCAAGCGCCTGCGGCCCATGCTGCTGCTCAAAGCCCATGACATGCTCGCGCCCGCGGACGAGCGCGTGATGCCCTTTGCCGCGGCCATGGAAATGATCCACGCCTACTCCCTGGTGCATGACGACCTGCCCGCCATGGACAATGACGTGCTGCGCCGGGGCCAGCCCACCTGCCACGTCGCCTATGGCGAGGCCATGGCGATCCTGGCCGGAGACGGGCTTTTGAACCTGGCCCATGAGACCATGCTGGAAAGCAGGCACCCCCGGGCGCTGGAAGCCGCGCACACGATCTCCCGGTACGCGGGAGCCCACGGCATGGTGGGCGGGCAGTGCCTGGACATCGCCTTTACGGGCAAGCCTATGGACCGGGACCTGATCGAGCGCATGCAGACCGGAAAGACCGCCGCCCTCTTTCAGGCCGCGGTGGAGGCGGGACTGATCCTGGCCGGCGCATCCGAGGAGCAGCTGCAGGCGGGATCCGCCTATGCCCTGGGCCTGGGACGGGCTTTCCAGATCATCGACGACCTGCTGGACCTGCACAGCGACGCAGCCGCGCTGGGCAAGACGCCCGGGAAAGACCTGGCGGAGGATAAACTGACCTGGCCCAAAGCCGTGGGCGAGGAGCAGGCTGCGAAAGACGCAAAATACTGGACGGATCAGGCCGCGGAAGCCCTGGCTCCCTTCGGGGAGAAGGCCGGCTTCCTGCGGGAGACAGCGCTGCGGGCGCTGCACCGGATCCACTGAAAGGAGAGAGCGGATTGAATCTGCTGGAAGCGCTCGGCGCAAATAAACCCCTGGTCTGCGCAGCCGTCGCCTGGCTGATGGCCCAGGTGATCAAGTTCTGCCTCTATTCTTTCATCGAGAAGACCATCAACTGGCGGCGTCTCTGGGGCTCCGGCGGCATGCCCAGCTCCCACACCTCGCTGACCCTGGCGCTGGCCATCGCCGTCGGCCTGTCGGAGGGCTTCAACACCTCCGTCTTCGCGGTCGCCTTTGCGCTGATGGTCATTGTCATTTACGACGCCATGGGCGTCCGGTACGAGACCGGCAAGCAGGGCGCCATGATCAACCAGATCCTGAACGAGCTGTTCGTGGAAGGCAAGCCCCTGACCGACGAGCGGCTCAAGGAGCTGGTCGGCCACTCCCCCATCGAAGTCCTGGGCGGCGCGCTGATCGGCGTGATCGCGATCCTGATCTTCTATTTATAAGGAGGCTCCCCTATGATGGATCAATTTCTTGAGCAGGTGGCCAGCAAGCGCAACAGCGGCATCCAGTCCCTGAGCATCGCTTTCGCCTGGGCGGTGATGGTGATCACCGGCCTCTACGGCCTGCTGCTCTTTACCCAGATCACCTACGCGTTCTCCGAGAGCGTCACCGCCGGCATCGTGCAGATCGTGGCCACCCTCATCTTTATCGGCGCCGCCGTGCTGATCTTCCTGTTCAAGGACCGCCTGCGCACTGAATACGAGTACACCTTCACCAACGGCACCCTCGATTTCGCCGCGGTGTACAATAACGTGAAGCGCAAGGCGCTGGGCACCATGAACCTGAAAAATATCAAAGCCTGTGGCAAGGTAGCCTCCGGCTCCTTCAACCGCTATATCAACCTGCCCGGGCTCAAGCGCTCCAACTGGTTCGCGAACCGGGAGGCCGACCTGTTCTACATCTATTTTGAAAAAGAGAACATGAAGCGCATCATCATCATGGAACCCAACGAGGAGATGGAGCGCCTGATCCGCGGCGCGGTGCCCCAGGGCGCGTATCAAGTGAACTGACATGATCTATCTGGACAACAGCGCGACGACCCGGGTCTGCGGCGACGCCGTAGAGGCCGCGGTCCACTGCATGACGGAAGGGTTCTATAACCCTTCCGCCCTCTATATGCCCTCCATGGCCGTGGAGAAGGAAATGAACGCCTGCCGCGACGCGATCCTGCGCGAGCTGGACGCGCCGGGCGATGCCCGGGTGGTCTTCACCTCCGGCGGCACCGAGGCGGACAACCTGGCGATCCTGGGCGGCACCGAGCACCTGCGGGGCGGAAAGGTCCTGTACTCCGCAGGCGAGCATCCCGCCGTGCGGGAGGCCTGCGAGCACCTGAAAAACCTGACCGCCGAGGAGATCCCCTTAGGCTCCGACGGCCGCATCCGGCTGGACAAGCTGGAAGAACTGATGACCCCGGACACGAAGCTGATCTGCGTGATGCAGGTCAACAACGAGACCGGCGCGGTCATGCCCATCGAGGCAGCCGCCCACCTGCGCGACCGGCTCTGCCCGGAAGCGGTACTGCACGTGGACGGCGTCCAGGGCTTCATGCGCGTGCCCTTTTCCCTGCGCCGCAGCGGCGCGGACAGCTATGCCCTCTCCGGGCACAAGATCCACGCGCCCAAGGGCATCGGCGCCCTGGTCTTCCGCACCCGCCTCAGGCTGAGCCCGCGGCAGATCGGCGGCGGCCAGGAGAAGACCCTGCGCTCCGGCACCGAGAACACCCCCGGCATCGCAGCCCTGCGCGCGGCCATCAACGCCTGGCCCAAGGACGCGGACCTCCGGAAGCTGAAATGCCTGCTGTATGACGAACTGAAGGCCGCGATCCCGGACGCCGTATACAACGGCCCGGACCCGGCCGGCGAATGGAGCGCGCCGCACATCCTGAACGTCTCCCTGCCGCCGGTGCGCAGCGAGACCATGCTGTACGCCCTGGCGGGCGACCAGGTCTATGTGGGCATCGGCTCCGCCTGCTCCAGCCACAAGCAGAAGGTCTCCCGCGTGCTGCGCGCCATCGGTCTTTCCGGCCTCCGGGCGGAGAGCGCGCTGCGCTTCTCCCTCTGCCCCTATAACACGGAAGAAGAGATGCGGAAGGCTGCGGCCATTGCCGCCAGGCACTACGAACTGCTCAAGAAATACACACGCCGATAGGAAGGAAACCCATGGAACAACTGCTGCTGGTACGTTACGGAGAGATCTATCTGAAGGGCCTGAACCGGCCCTATTTCCTGAAAGCCCTGGTGAGCCGCGTGCGCGAAGCGGTCGGCCCATTGGGCGGCAGGGTCTGGCTCAAGGACGCCCGCGTCTTTGTGGGCGAAGTCACGGACATGGAGGAATGCATCCGCCGGGTGACCAAGGTATTCGGCGTGCACTCCGTCTGCCCCGCCGTGCGCCTGGACAAGGCGGATTTTAACGAGATCTGCGCCCAGGCCGCGAAGCTGATGGACGGCCTGACCGGCAGCTTCAAGGTCGAGGCCCGGCGCTCCGACAAGCGCTATCCGATGGACAGCCCCCAGATCAACGTGGAAGTGGGCGGCTATATCCTGGAGCACTGCCCCGGCCTCACCGTGGACGTGCACCATCCGGACCACGTGATGAGCGTGGAGATCCGCGACCAGGCCTACCTGTACGTGCGCGTGATCCCCGGCGCGGGCGGCATGCCCGTGGGCACCGGCGGCAAGGCCGCGCTGCTGCTTTCCGGCGGCATCGACAGCCCCGTGGCGGGCTACATGATCGCCAAGCGCGGCGTGGAGCTGTGCGCGGTGCACTTCTGGTCCTTCCCCTACACCAGCGAGCGCGCGAAAGAGAAGGTCATCGACCTGGCGCGCATCCTGAGCGAGAGCAGCTGCGGCATGCGGGTGCATGTGGTGCCCTTCACCGACATCCAGCTGCAGATCCATGAAAAGTGCCCCGAGGACTATACGACCCTGATCATGCGTCGCTTCATGATGCGCATCGCGGAGCGGATCGCCCGGCAGGAAGGCGCGGAAGCCCTCATCACCGGCGAGAGCATCGGCCAGGTGGCCAGCCAGACCATGACGGCCCTCAACATGACCAACCAGGTGGTGGAGATGCCCGTCTTCCGCCCCCTCATCGGCTTTGACAAGATCGACATCATCCGCTACGCGGAGAAGATCGGCACCTACGAGACGTCCTGCCTCCCCTATGAGGACTGCTGCACCGTCTTCACCCCGCGGCATCCGGCCACGCACCCGAAGCTGGAAAAGATCCTCCAGGGCGAAAACGCGCTGGACGGCGAGCGCCTGATCGAGGAAGCGCTGGCGGCCACGGAAGTCATCACGCTGCCTGAGCAGGAGTAAGCATGCAGTTCAGCATTTCCAAACCCGCAAAATATGCCCTGGATGCCCTGGAAGCGGCGGGCTATGAAGCCTATCTGGTGGGCGGCTGCGTCCGTGACAACCTGATGGGCATCCCGCCCCACGACTATGACATCACCACCAGCGCCCGGCCCGAGGAGATCAAGCGGGTCTTTTCTTCCTGTCATCTGGTGCTGGACGGGGAAAAGCACGGCACCGTCTCCCCCGTGATCGACGGCACGATGATCGAGATCACCACCTTCCGGGCCGACGGCGCTTACTCCGACGGGCGGCATCCGGATGAGGTCCGTTTCAGCACCAGGCTGGCGGACGATCTGGAGCGCCGGGATTTCACCGTCAACGCCATGGCCTGGTCTGAAAAGACCGGCCTCGTGGACCTGCACGGCGGCGCAGAGGACCTGAAAAAGGGCTGCCTGCGCGCCGTGGGCGACCCGCAGAAGCGCTTTCAGGAGGATGCCCTGCGCATCCTGCGCGGGATGCGTTTCGCGTCGCGGCTGGGGTTTGAGCTTGATCCCGCCACCTCCGCCGCCATGCACGAGCTTGCGCCGCGGCTCGAAAACATCAGTCGGGAGCGGATCTTTACCGAGCTGACCGGCGTTCTGCAGGGCGGCCACGCCATGCGGGTGATCACCGAGTACCACGACGTGCTCTTTACCGTGATCCCGGAGCTCTTCCCCATGTACATGTGCCCGCAGAAGAGCGTGTACCATATCTACGACGTGTGGGAGCACACCCTGCACGTGCTGGACGCCATTGAGCCCCGCACGCCGCTGCTGTGCTGGAGCGCCCTGCTGCACGACTGCGGCAAGCCCCAGACCCGCATGCGCGACCGCAAAGGCTATGACCACTATCCCCAGCACCAGCAGGTCGGCGCGCGGCTGGCGGAGCGCATACTCCTGTCCCTGAAGGTCTCCAACGCCTTCCTGAAGGATGCCTGCACCCTGGTCATGCACCACGACGACGAGGTTAACCCCGCCACCGCCAAACTGCTCATGTACCGGGTGGGGCCCGAGCGCTTCGAGGCCCTGATGAGCCTCCGGCGCGCGGATCTGATGGGCCATTACCTGCCCAAGGTGCAGAAGGAGCTGGACGCAATCCCCTCCGCCCTGGAGAGATATCAACAGGCCGTACAGGAGCACGAATGTGTGAGCCTGAAGGACCTGGCCGTGAACGGCGACGACATGATGAGCTTAGGCCTGCAGGGCCCCGATATCCGGGAGACCCTGGAGCAGCTGCTGATGATGGTACTGAAGGATGAAGTGCCCAACGACAGAGACATTTTGCTGGACAGAGCCCGGCAGCTTTGAGTATATGAAAAGAGGGCTGTTGCACAACCTGGTGAACAACCCTCATCCGCTTCGCATTCGCTCAGCACACACCTGGGCCTGCCGGCCCGCTCTTCACTGAGATCGGTCCACCGGACCGATCTCCGGGCGTTCAGAGCCCCCCGAGATCGGGGGAAGGCCTTTTCATTTACCGCCGAAAGAGCATAAAAGTTGCTGTACTTTCAGAAGATTTAACATGGCGCGAAGTGAAAGCCTTCCCCCGTTTATGGGGGGGAAGGTGTCAGGCGTCAGCCTGACGGATGAGGGCGCTCACCCTATTGTGCAACAGCCCCTTTTTTGTTTTCGCTTAGAACAGCTGCCCCGGCAGCTTCAGTTTGACCTTGGGCGGGAAGGTGCGGTCGAAGGCTTCGACCTCCGCATCGTCCACATAATAGCCCAGGGGCGTCTGGTAGACGCCCGTCACATCATCAAGATAACCCGGGATCAGCTCTTTGCAGAGGAAGAAGGACGCATCCGCATCCGCCGGCAGATCGTGGTAACGGATCCCAAACCGGCTGGCATAGTTGAAGCCGCTCTTCCCGTAGAAGCCGATATTGCCTTCAAACAGGACAGCGCCGAAACCCAGCTCCGCCGCCTTCTCCAGGGAGTGATCCAGCAGGATCTTGCCATAGCCATGGCGTTTCAGCTCAGGTGTGATGCAGATGGGGCCCATGGTCAGCACGTCGATCATGCGGCCGTCATCGGCTTCAATGACCGTCTTCATGAACATGTTCTGCCCGATGAGGCGGCCGTCCTTTTCCATCACAAAATCGAGCTCCCGGATGAATGCCGGATCGTCCCGGAGCACATGCATCACATAATGCTCCAGGTAGCCGGGACTGTAAACGTTCCAGAACGACTCCCGGATCAGGTTCTCGACAGCGCGGCGGTCTTCCTGCTTCTCCAGACGAATGGTGTAGTCATTTTTATTCATTGTTTATTTCCTCCCGAAAATTGTTGACTGCAATCGCCTTTCAGCGGGAGGTCCGGATCATTGCCTGCAGACCTCCCGGTCAGCAGACAGTATCCGGTGCTGTGTACTTTTTCAAACAGTACTCTCCTTGAATGATTGTATCGTCAGGCCTGTACGGCTTGAACGCAGCGATGCAGTGCTTCTTCAGCCCGCAGCGTAGCCCTTGGCTTCGATCACGCCGATGATCTCGCGGACGGCCTTGTCGCAGGTGGCCTGGTCCTCTGCCTCCGCCATGACGCGGATCACAGGCTCGGTGCCGCTCTTGCGCACCAGCACGCGGCCGTTGTCGCCGATGCGGTCCGCGGCCTCCTTGATGGCGGCCTGCACCACCTTGTCCTCCAGGGCGGCCTGCTGGTCGGTCACGTGGATGCTCTTGAGGCTCTGAGGATAGAAATACATGGGCTTTCTCAGCTCGCCCAGGGTGTGCTTGGTCTCCAGCATGACCTCCATGATCTTGATGGCGGTCAGCACGCCGTCGCCGGTGTTCGCGTACTTCTTGAAGATGATGTGACCAGACTGCTCGCCGCCCAGGCGGCTGCCGCTCTGCACCATCGCCTCGCTCACATACTTGTCGCCGACGGCGGTCTTTTCATAGACGATGCCCGCCTCGTCCAGGGAGCGGAAGAAGCCGAAGTTGGACATGATCGTCGCCACAATCTTGTTGCCGGGCAGCTGGTTGCGGTCCTTCATGTAGGTGCCGCAGATGTACAGGATATGGTCGCCGGTCAGGACCTCGCCGTTCTCATCCACGCACAGGCAGCGGTCCGCGTCTCCGTCAAAGGCGAAGCCGGCGTCCAGCTTTTCCTCCCGCACCAGGCGCTGCAGGTTTTCAATGTGGGTGGAGCCGTAGCCGCGGTTGATATTGAGGCCGTCCGGGTTCGCGCCGATCACAAAGGTGCGCGCGCCCAGCGCGTCAAAGACGGACTTCGCGATCATCCAGGCGGAGCCGTTGGCGCAGTCCAGGCCGATGCGTATGCCGCTGTAGGAGCGGGTCGCCAGGGAGATCAGGTAGCCGATGTAGCGGTTGCGGCCGGCGGCAAAGTCCACCGTCTTGCCGATCTTGTCCCGGGTCACGGCGGGCGGTTCGGGGGTCAGGCCGTCCAGGTAGTCCTCCACGGCGGCAATGGTGTCCTCATCCATCTTTTCGCCGTTGCCGGAGATCAGCTTGATGCCGTTGTCGTAGTAAGGATTATGGCTGGCGGAGATCATGATGCCGCAGTCACAGCCCTCGCTGCGCACGATGTAGGATACACTGGGGGTCGTGGTCACGTGCATGATGTAGGCGTCCGCGCCGGTAGAGGTCAGGCCCGCGCACAGTGCGTATTCAAACATATAGCTGGAGCGGCGCGTGTCCTTGCCGATGACCACGCGGGGGCCGCCCTCCTCGCCTTCCTTGCGGCGCTTCTCGCCGAAGTACCAGCCCAGGAATTTTCCGATCTTGAAGGCGTGATCCGCCGTCAGGCTGACGTTCGCTTCTCCGCGGAAGCCGTCGGTGCCAAAGTATCTTCCCATAGTGTCCTCCGATTATCTGATTTCGGCGATCTCGCCGTTATTCTTGTAGATATGCTTGGGCGGGATATATCCGCGCACGCTGGACAGCGGATAGACGCGGCTGCCCGGGCCAATGACCGTGCCCGGATTCAGCACGCTGTTGCAGCCCACCTCTACATGGTCGCCCAGCATGGCGCCCATCTTCCTGAGGCCGGTCTCAAAGCGTTCCTGTCCGTCGCGCACCACCACGTTGGTCCTGTCGGACTTGATGTTGGAGGTCACGGCTCCCGCGCCCATGTGCGCGCCATAGCCCAGGATGCTGTCGCCCACATAGTTGTAGTGCGGCACCTGTACGTGATCGAAAATGATCACGTTCTTCAGCTCCACGGAATTGCCGACCACGCAGTCCGCGCCCACCAGGGCGCTGCCGCGGATGAAAGCGCCGGGACGGATCTCCGTGTTCGCGCCAATGATGGCCGGGCCGGCCAGGGAGGCCGTGGGCGCGATGGTGACCGTATTGTGCACCCACACCTGGGGCGCGGCCTCATGGTATTCGTCCTTCGGCAGGGTGCCGATCAGGCGCAGGATCTCCTCCTTGATGTGGGGCAGCGCCTCCCAGGGCCAGGTGAAGCCCGCCAGGAACTCCCCCGCCATGGAGTGGGACAGGTCGAAAAGCTCATTGATCTTCAGCATATTCAGTCCTCGTACAGTTTTTCAGGATACACGCCCGCATCGATCAGCTCGCGGATGGCGCGCTGCACCTCGGGCTTATCCTCCCGGTAGGTCACGCCGTGCCAGCTGTCCGGGGTGGTCAGCATCTGGACGGCCGCTTCCCCGCGGCCGATCATGTCATTGACCGCGAAGGGCAGGTAGAACTCCGCCTTCAAGCTCTGGCCGTTGGCGGTCAGGAAGGCGCGGAAGTCGCGCTCCAGCGCGGGCAGCAGCGAGGGCATGAAGCCCCAGAAGTTCATGCTGACCGGCGTCTCAGGCGCCAATTTGCGGTAGGTCTCCCCGTCCTCGGTATACAGCGGGCCGTCCACGGTGGAGATGATGTGCGTCGTCTCCACGATGGTCTTGAGGTGGCTGTTTTCGTCCGCCGAGCAGACCCCGCGGGACACATAGCCCGTCTGGGTGACCGTGTTTTTGAGCTCGTACGTCACCATCATGTAGAGATCCTGGGCCCGGTTGCTGCTCAGGAAGTCATAAGCCAGCTGGAAAGCCTTGACGCCATAATAGTCGTCGGCGTTGATGGCGCAGAAGGGCGCGTCGATATGATCCTTGCAGCACAGCACCGCGTGGCCGGTGCCCCAGGGCTTTTTGCGGCCCTCCGGCACGGTGAAGCCCTCCGGCAGCATGCTGATATCCTGGAAAGCGTAGATCGCTTCCATCTTGCCCCGCAGGCGGGGCTCCATATGCGCTTTAAAATCCTCCGCCATTTCGGGGCGGATCAGAAAGATCACCCGGCGGAACCCGGCCCGGTGCGCATCGAACAGGCTGTAATCGAGGATCGCTTCCCCGCCCGGTCCCACCGGGTCCACCTGCTTCATCCCGCCGTACCGCGAGCCCATGCCCGCTGCCATGATCAAAAGGATCGGCTGATTCATGCTTGCCTCCAAAAAAGGTGATCACCATAAACTGGCAGATTAAAGTATACCATAAAAAAAGCCGGATGAAAAGAGGTTCATCCGGTGATATAAGCTTGATCCTTACGCTTTCCTGTGCAGCTCGTGCCGGCTCAGGCGGTCCCAGGCGACAGCTTCCCATTTGGTGCCGGGGCGGCCGTAATTGCAGTAGGGGTAGATGGAGATGCCGCCGCGGGGCGTGAACTCGCCCAGCACCTCGATGTACTTGGGGTCCATCAGCTTGATCAGGTCCTTCATGATGACGTTCACGCAGTCCTCATGGAAGTCCCCGTGGTTGCGGAAGCTGAACAGGTACAATTTCAGGGACTTGCTCTCCACCATGCGCTCGCCGGGCACGTAGGAGATGTAGATGGTCGCGAAGTCCGGCTGGCCCGTGATCGGGCACAGGCTGGTGAACTCCGGGCAGTTGAACTGCACGAAGTAGTCGTTGTCCGGGTGCTTGTTGACGAAGGTCTCCAGCACCTCCGGCGCGTAATCGCTCTTGTAGACGGTCTTCTGGTTCCCCAGCAGGGTCAGGCCCTCGGTCTCCTTGTCGTTTCTTCCAGTCATGGTCACGCCTCCACAGTTTTACGGTTGGTGAGCAGGTAGAAGGGGATGGTGTCCAGCGCCGCGTAGATGAACTTGATCAGGTACTGGCTCAGGATCATATGCAGGATATCCGGGACTGTACCGTAGAAGGCCAGCAGGATAAAGATGGACGTGTCGATGAGCTGGCTGGTCATGGTGCTCGCGTTGTTCCAGATCCAGCGCCCGCCCGCGGTGGAGCCGTGCTTGCGGATATAGGCGTCGCGGATGCGGTGGAACACCCACACATCCCAGGTCTGGGAGCAGAGATAGGCGATCATGGATGCCGCCACCACGCGGAAGGTGCTGCCCAGGATGGAAGAGAACGCCGCCTGGTTGTCGGCGAAGGGCGCCACCGGCAGGATCAGCGCCAGGCCGATCATCGCCAGACTGAGCAGCTGGCAGATAAAGCCTAAACGCACCGTGTGCCCGGCCTCCTCCCGGCCCCAGATCTCGCCGATGACGTCGGTCATCAGGAAGGTCAAAGGATAGGCCACCACCGCCGCCGGAATGGTCAGGCCCGCGATGGAAACGATCTTGCTGCTCAGCACGTTGGAGATGACCAGGGTGGTGACGAAGATGGCGTTCAGAGTGATCAGGTTTCTCGTGTTCTTTTGCATGGGAATACTCTCTTTCCGACGAAAAAAGCGCGCCTGTCTGACCGATGTCACAGGCGCACGTTGAGAAGCCAAAAAGCTTTTCAAATTCTCGTCCCGTAGTTTTGTTTTAAGACAGGATGGTCACGAACTGTCTGCCGCTCACGCGGCCTGGGAAGTATAGCACAGGATGAGAAGGCCGTCAAGCAACTTGTACCAATTGTTTCTTGACCATCCTCCCCCATTCCGGTATAATGGACGTATGCTTTGATCATCAGCCGGAGTACCCGGATTTTACTTGATCAGACCGAGCTGAAATACAGAATGGAGGATAACCAGATGCTGACCTACCCAGAGCGCGCCTGTGAACGTATGCTGCACATCGACCCGAGCCTGACCGCCTTCAAGCAGGACATCCTGATGCGCCTTGACCTCGCCAACGCCACGACGAAGCGCCTGATGGGCGATAAAGAAGACCTGTCCAGCTTTGCGGACGGCTATATGTATTTCGGCTTCCACCGCACCGAGACCGGTTGGGTCTTCCGCGAGTGGCTGCCCGGCGCGGACAAGGTCTACCTGATGGGCGACTTCAACGGCTGGAAGAAGGACACCCATCCCCTCAAAAAGCTCAGCCCCGACGGCGTGTGGGAGATCGAGCTCGAAGGTCATGACGCCCTCAAGCATATGCAGTTCGTGAAGATCGTGGTGGAAAAGGATGGCCAGCTGCTGGACCGCGTGCCCGCCTACATCCACCGCGCCGTGCTGAACCCCGTCACCCATGTGCTGGCCGGCCAGATCTGGGCGCCGGAGACGCCCTTTGAATGGACGGACGGAGACTTCTACAAAAAGTCCCCCGTGGAGCCCACCCTGATCTACGAGGCCCACGTGGGCATGGCCACGGAGAAAGAGGGCGTGGGCACCTATCGCGAGTTTGCGGACAACATCCTGCCCCGCATCGCGAACCTGGGCTACACCGCCGTGCAGCTGATGGCCATCCAGGAGCACCCCTACTACGCCTCCTTCGGCTACCAGGTGACCAACTTCTTCGCTCCCTCCTCCCACTTCGGCACGCCGGACGACCTGCGCTACCTGATCAATAAGGCGCACGAGCTCAAGCTGCACGTGCTCCTGGACGTGGTGCACTCCCACGCCAGCGCCAACGAGGGCGAGGGCCTCAACCATCAGGACGGCACCGACGGCCAGTACTTCCTGGAGGGCGGCCGCGGCTGGCACATCGCCTGGAACACCCGGCTCTTCGACTACGGCAAGACGGAGGTGCTGCACTTCCTGCTGTCCAACCTCAAGTACTGGCAGGAGGAGTTCCACTTCGACGGCTTCCGCTTCGACGGCGTGACCTCCATGATCTATGTGAACCACGGCCTGGGCGAGGCCTTCACGGACTATAAGCTGTATTATTCCCTGAATACGGACCTGAATGCCCTGGTCTACCTGACCCTGGCCAACGCGCTGATCCACGAAGTGAACCCCTGCGCCCTGACCGTGGCCGAGGAGATGAGCGGCATGCCCGGCATGTGCCTGCCCATCGGCGCCGCCGGCATCGGCTTCGACCGCCGCCTGGCCATGGGCATCCCGGACTACTGGATCAAGCTGCTCAAGGAGAGCCGCATGGAGGACTGGAACATGGGCAAGCTCTGGTATGAGCTGACCACCTCCCGTCCACAGGAAAAGAACATCAGCTACGCCGAATCCCACGACCAAGCGCTGGTGGGCGACAAGACCATCATCTTCCGCCTGGCCGACGCGGAGATGTATGTGGGCATGGACCGCATCTACCACTCCCCCGCCATCGACAACGCGGTGGACTACCACAAGCTGATCCGCTTCATCACCCTGAGTTCGGCCAAGGACGGCTACCTGAACTTCATGGGCAATGAGTTCGGGCATCCGGAATGGATCGACTTCCCGCGCGAGGGCAATGGCTGGAGCCACAAGTACGCCCGCCGCCAGTGGAGCCTGAGCGAAAACGGCTACCTGAAATACAGCTGGCTCAACGAGTTCGACAAGGACATGATCCACTTCATGCGCGAAAACGGCCTGATGGGCGAGCCCGTCGAGCCGCTGTGGATCGACCAGCAGAAGAAGCTGATCGTGTTCCGCCGCAAAGGGCTCATCTTCCTGTTCAACCTGCACCCCAGCGTCTCCCAGACCGACTACTTCGTGGCCGTGCCGCTCAAGACCCGGTGGATCACCGTGTTCTCCAGCGACCGCAAGGAGTACGGCGGCCAGGAGCGCATCAGCGAGCAATACGTGTACACTGCCCAGACCGACGCCAATTACGGCCCCGGCTTCACCTACTACCTGCCCGCCCGGTCCGCCGCGGTGCTGAAGGAAGTCAAAGGCGAATAAAGCCCTTGTAAAAATTCGAGGCATGTCCTTCCTGTGGAGCCTGCCTTCGGTTGAATTTCCCGATGAAATCCATTATAATACGCACGTATCACCCGCTTTTAAGGAGGCCCTCGCTTGTTCCCCGGTTTTACGCAGGAGACGGTCCAGTTTTTCATGGACATCCGTTTCCACAATGAAGTGTCCTGGATGCACGCGCACCACGACGAGTACGTCGAAAAGGTACAGCAGCCCTTTTATCAGCTGATTGCGGAGCTTTCCCCCGCGATGATGAAGATCGACCCGGACTTTGAGCTGCGGCCGTCCAAGTGCCTGTCCCGCATCAACCGCGACACGCGCTATTCCACGGATAAATCCACCTACCGCGACCACCACTGGATCGCCTTCCGCCCCGCCGGGGTCGACAAATACGGGCAGCCCTTCTACTGGTTTGAGTTCGGGCCCGACGACCTGACCTGGGGCGTGGGCATCTGGGGCCAGGAGCGCACGGCGATGAACGCCTTCCGCCTGCGCCTCGTGCACGAGGGCGAAACCTTTCTGCAGATGGTCGAAAAGCTGGAGCGCCGGAAGATCGTTGCCAGCGGCGCATCCATGCCGCGGATCAAGATCCCGCCGGAAGTGCCGGAGAAGCTGCAGCCCTATTATCGGCTGAAGTCCATTTACTTTGAGCGCCTGGGCGTCCATTACGACTGGGCTTTTGACGATCAGCTGGCAGACCGGGTGATCAAGGACTACAAGGCCCTGAAGCCCGCCTACCTGCTGCTCAAGGACTGCGCGAAGAACGTCGCCCAGGATACTCCCGAAGCGCCGAAGCGCGCGCGATTGGAAGATTTCTGATCCCATCACTCTTTGGAAACGCCTTGTCGTTTCCGGAACGGAGGCTGTATGATCGACCTGTTCAAGCTCAAATCCGGCAGTGATATCCGGGGCGTCGCCCTGGGCGATAACGCCGTGCTGACGCCCGACATCGCCGCCCGCTACGCGGTGGGCTTCGCCCGGTGGCGTGAGAGGGAGGGGCAGCCGCTGCGCACCGTCAACATCGGCCGCGACTCGCGCCTGACCGGCCCCGCCATCGTGAAGGGCGTCTCCGACGGGCTGCGCAGCCTGGGCATCGACGTCACCGATTTCGGCCTGTGCACCACGCCCGCCATGTTCATGTGCCTGCTCACCGAAGGGTATCAGGCGGACGCATCCCTGATGATCACCGCCAGCCACCAGCCCTCGGACCGCAACGGCATCAAGTTCATCCTGCCCCACGGCGGCCTGAGCGGGAAGGAGCTGGACCAGGTCATCGCCTGCGCGAAGGAGGCGGAGCTCGGCGGCGAACCCACCGGACGTCTGACCGAGCGCGACTACCTGCCCGCCTACCAGCACATCCTGGCAGAGCGCATCCGCAGGGGTCTGAACACCGACGCGGAAAAGCCCCTGACCGGTCTGCACGTCGCGGTGGACGCGGGCAACGGCGCGGGCGGCTTCTATGCCGATATGCTGAACGCCCTGGGCGCCAAGACCGGGGGCAGCCAGTTCCTGGAGCCGGACGGGCGCTTCCCCAACCACATCCCGAACCCGGAGGACGAGGAGGCCATGGCCGCCATCAGCGAGGCGGTCAAACGGAGCGGCGCGAACCTGGGCGTCATCTTTGACACCGACTGCGACCGTGCCGCCATCGTGGACCATACCGGCCGGGAGATCAACCGCAACCGCCTGATCGCGCTGATCTCGGCCATCCTGCTCAAGCAATCCCCCGGCGCGACCATCGTGACCGACTCCGTCACCTCGTCCGGCCTCGCGCAGTTTATCGCGGCCCGGGGCGGTAAGCACTACCGGTTCAAGCGCGGCTACCGCAACGTCATCGACGAGGCCATTCGCCTGAACGAGAGCGGCATTGAGTGCCCCCTGGCCATCGAGACCAGCGGCCATGCCGCCCTCAAGGAGAACCATTTCCTGGACGACGGCATGTACCTGGTGACCGTGCTCATCGTGGAGGCCATGCGCCTGCGCCGGGAGGGCAAGGAACTGTCCAGCCTGCTTAATGGCCTCCAGGAGCCCGTGGAAAGCGTGGAACTGCGCCTGAACACCCTGGGCGAAGACCGCTTTGCCGCCGCGGACACGGTGTTTGATAAGATCAACGCCTATGCCGCCGGGGACGTCCGCTGGCATATCGCGCCGGACAACCGCGAGGGCATCCGCGTGAGCTTTGACTTAAACGGCGGGCGCGAGAACGGCTGGCTGCTCATCCGTCTCTCCGTGCACGACCCCGTGATGCCGCTGAACATCGAGAGCGACGTAAAAGGCGGCGTCCTGCTGATGGCGAAAGCACTGTACGGCGTCCTGAAGGACGCTCCAAATATCGATCTGACAAACCTTGAAGCATATATCAAGAAGGAGGACGAAACTCATGTCTGACATAGCCATGAAAACCATCAACTCCATCCGCATCCTGAGCGCAGACACGGTGCAGAAGGCCAAATCCGGCCATCCCGGCGCGCCCATGGGCATGGCGCCGCTGGCCTACGCTCTGTACCAGTACCAGCTGAAAGCGAACCCCGCCGACCCCAAGTGGCCCGACCGTGACCGCTTTGTGCTCTCCTCCGGCCATGCCAGCGCGCTGCTGTATTCCCTGCTGCACCTGTACGGCTACGGCCTGACCATGGAGGATATGAAGCAGTTCCGCCAGTGGGGCAGCCTGACCCCCGGCCATCCCGAGTACAGGCACACCGTTGGCGTCGAGACCACCACCGGCCCGCTGGGCCAGGGCGTTGCCAACGCGGTGGGCTTCGCCATCGCCGAGACCATGATGGCCGCCCACTTCAACCGCGAGGGCTTCCCCGTGGTGGATCACCGCACCTACGCCGTCTGCGGCGACGGCTGCATGATGGAGGGCATCTCCTCCGAAGCGGCGTCCCTGGCCGGCACCCTGAAGCTGGACAAGCTGACCCTGCTGTACGATGACAACGAGATCAGCATCGAGGGCAACACGGACATCGCCTTCCGCGAGGACGTAGGCGAGCGCTTCCTGGCCTACGGCTGGAACGTGATCCAGGTTGAGGACGGCAACGACTGGGAGCAGGTCTGCGCCGCCATCGAGCATGCCAAGGGCACCGACAAGCCCACCCTGATCATCTGCCCCACGACGATCGGCTACGGCTGCGACGCCAAGGCCGGCACCGCCAGCGCCCACGGCGAGCCCCTGGGCGAGGACAACCTGCTGGCGGCCGCCCGCAAGCTGGGCATGCCGGACGAACCCTTCACCATTGCCGACGACGTGTACGCCCACTGCCGCGAATCCGCCGTCCGCAACCAGGCCGCCGAGGACGACTGGAAGGCCATGTTTGAGAAGTATGCCGAGGCCTATCCGGAGCTGGCGAAGGAATTCTGCGAATGGATCGAGGGCGGGAACGGCCACCTCCGGCGAGATGATCAACCGCCTGGCGAAGCTGATGCCCAACCTGGTGGGCGGCTCCGCTGACCTGGCGCCCTCCAACAAGACCAACATCAAGGGCGGCGGCGACTACAGCGCCGAGAACCGCGCCGGCCGCAACCTGCACTTCGGCGTGCGCGAGCATGCCATGGCGGCCATCTGCAACGGCATCGCCCTGCACGGCGGCCTGCAGGTGTACTGCGGCACCTTCTTCGTCTTCAGCGACTACATGAAGCACGCCATGCGCCTGAGCGCCATCATGAAGCTGCCGGTCACCTACGTGCTGACCCACGACTCCATCGGAGTCGGCGAGGACGGCCTGACCCATGAGCCCATCGAGCAGCTGGCCGGCCTGCGTGCCACGCCCGACCTGCTGGTCTTCCGCCCCGCGGACGGCAAGGAGACCGCCGCCGGCTGGGACGCCGCTCTCACCTGCGGCCTGCCCACCGCCCTGGTGCTCACGCGCCAGAACCTGCCCCAGTACGAGAACAGCGGCAAGGCGGCCCTGAAGGGCGGCTATATCCTGTCTGATAGTGAGAAGGCCGTGCCGGACGTCCTGCTGATGGCCTCCGGCAGCGAAGTGGAGCAAATCATGCAGGCACAAGCGATCCTGAAGGAAAAGGGCGTCGACGCCCGCGTCGTGTCCATGCCCTGCATGGAGCTGTTCGAGATGCAGGACGCCGAATACAAGGAGTCCGTGCTGCCCCGCGCCATCCGCGCCCGCGTGGCGATGGAGGCCGGCTGCACCATGCCCTGGTACCGCTATACCGGCATGGACGGCGAAGTGCTGGGCATCGACCACTACGGCGCTTCCGCCCCGGCAGCGAAGCTCTTCCAGGAGTTCGGCTTCACAGCGGAGGCCGTCGTGGCCGCCGCGGAGCGCGTGCTGAAGAAATGACCTGCAGAAAGGCTATGCTATGACCGCGCCGAAGCTGCCCCTGAGCGCCCTCAAGGGTCTGGGCCCGGCGCGGATCAAGGCCCTCGGAGAGGCGGGCGTCCGCACGATCTATGATCTGCTGATGATGCTGCCTGTCCGGTATAAGGATACCCTGACCCTGACGCCCATTGCCGACCTGCGCCCCGGCCAGACCGCGTGCGTGCAGGGCGGTATCGATGGGCCGCCCCGGCTTGCGCGCTTTCAGGGGCGCACCCTGGTCACCGCCCGGCTCCGGGACGAGACCGGAAAGATCCGGGTACAATATTTCAACCAGCCCTGGATGGCGGACCAGCTGAAGCAGGACCAGGAGCTCCTGCTGTACGGCCCCGTGACGGAGTACCGCGGCAGCCTGCAGCTCACCGCGCCGTCCATCGAGCGCGAGCGCGGACTCCTGCCCGTCTACAAGGCCCTCCCCGGCCTCAAGGCGGGGATGCTCGGCCAATTGATCGGCCAGGCCCTCGACCACATCGACGAGTGCGTGACGGAGAGCCTGCCCCTCTCCACCCGGCAGCGGCGGCAGCTGTGCGAGATCAACTACGCCCTCCGGGAGATCCACCATCCCCAGTCCTATGAGTCCCTCGCCATCGCCCGGCGGCGGCTGACCTTTGAAAACCTCCTGATGTTCGTGACCGCCATGCGGCTGAACCGTGACCATGTCCGGGAGGGCATCCCCATGGCGGTACCGGAGGAGCTGACCCAGGAATACTGGTCGAGCCTCCCCTTCCCGCCCACAGGCGCGCAGCGCAGGGCCCTCGAGGAGATCGCGGCGGACCTGCGCAGGCCCAGGGCCATGTCCCGGCTGGTGCAGGGCGACGTGGGCTGCGGCAAGACCGCCGTGGCCTTCGGAGCCATCCTGATGTGCATCCGGGCGGGCTACCAGGCGGCGCTGATGGCGCCCACAGAGATCCTGGCCCGGCAGCACCTGGAGAGCGCGCAGAAAGCCCTTGCGCCCTTCGGCATCCGGGCGGGCCTCCTGGTGGGCGGCATGAAGGCCGTGGAGCGCAAGCAGGCCCTCAGCGCCATCGCCGACGGAGAATGGCAGCTGGTGATCGGCACCCACGCCCTGTTCAGTGCGGGCGTGGAGTACGAGCGCCTGGGCCTGATCGTGACCGACGAACAGCACCGCTTCGGCGTCCGCCAGCGGCGCATGCTGGAAGACAAGGCCGACCTCTCCCCCCACGTGCTGGTCATGTCGGCGACGCCCATTCCCCGCTCCTTAGCGCTGGTGATGTACGGAGACCTGGACATCAGCACCATCGATGAGATGCCCCCCGGCCGCACACCGGTCAGCACCCGCATCGTGCCCGAAAGCAAGCGCGAGGGGATGTACCGCTTCATCCGGGAAGAGGCCGCCAAGGGCCGCCAGACCTACATCGTCTGTCCGCTGGTGGAGGAATCCGACATGATGGACGTGCCCTCCGCCCAACAGGTCTATGCCGAACTGAGCTCAGGCCCTCTGAGCGACCTTCGACTCGGCCTGACCTACGGCAGCCAGGATCCCGAGGAGAAGGCCCGGACCATCGCCGATTTCTCGGAAGGGAAGCTGCAGGTGCTGGTCTCCACCACCGTGATCGAGGTGGGCGTCAATGTGCCTGCCGCCACCATCATGGTCATCGAGAGCGCGGAGCGCTTCGGCCTGTCCCAGCTGCATCAGCTGCGGGGCCGCGTGGGGCGCGGCGGCGGCACCAGCTGGTGCTTCCTGATGGCCTCCCCCAACGAGCGGCTGAACGCCCTGGTGCGCACCAACGACGGCTTTGAAATCGCCCAAGAGGACCTGCGCCAGCGCGGGCCCGGCGACCTGATGGGCCTCAGGCAGCACGGCCAGACCTTCCCCGCAGGGATGAAGGACGGCTTCGACCTCGGCATGATCGCTGAGGCTGCCGACGAATTGAAACAGCTGAAGCTCCCCGGCGCGGAACAGGACTATGACCTTGTCCGCACCGAAGCGCGGCGGAGATATGAGCAGTGGCTCAACGTCATCGCCATGAACTGAGACCGACCGGGTCTCCCCAAGAATCCCCAATCCAACATCGAAGGAAGACGAAATGAAACGACTCTTGACCCTATTCCTGATCCTTTCCCTGCTGACCGCGATTTGTCCCATATCTGCGGAGCCGATCGCAGAGTATACCCTGTCCATCTCCAATATCATGGTCCGGACCGGCGAAGAAGTTTCCGTATGGTACTACCTGGGCCAGGCAGGCCAGACCTCCCTGGCGCTGATCGACGAAAACGGGCAGACGAAGGCCGAGCTCTTCAACGAATGGCAGGAGGCCGGCTCCCATGAATACCCGTGGGACGGCACGGCCGCCGGCAGCGCGTACCCCTCCGGCGCTTATGACCTGGAGCTGCGCCAGGACGGGATCTCGCGCCGCCTCAAGCTGATGCTGGAGACCCCGGAAGACATGGTCACCGTCAATAGCGAAGCGGAAGCCTCCTTCGCGCAGCCGGAGGATGTACCGGAGGACGTGCCGGAAGCGCCGGTGATCGAAGCCACGGAGACCCCGGCGGCAGCCTTCAACCCCACCCCCGCCCTGCGCAGCCAGCATCCCCACGCCCATGAGCCGGGCACCTGCTACTGGTGCACACCCATGGACATCACGGACGAAGCAACCATCTGGAAGATGCTGACCGCCCCCATCTACACCCTCAACGAGAACCAGAAAAAGCAGGTCATCATCCGCTCGGAGCCGAACGAAAAGTCGGCGGGCGTCGGCGTGGTCACCGGCACTTCCATGGGCGTCCACGTGCTGGAAAACCGGTCCGACGGCTGGTCCCTGATCGAGTGCTACTCCGCGTCTTTCTTCGATTCCAAGGTCAAGGTCTGGAACGAGTACGTGACCGGCTATGTCAAGACCTCCCTGATCCAGAAGAAGACCCCCGCCCAGGACTATGCCCTGCTGGTGGATAAGCTGACCCAGACGCTGTACATTTACAAGGAAGGGCATCTGTTCTCGACCCTGGCGGTCTCCACCGGCCAGTACAACGAGCGGCAGCCCTATAACGAGACCCGCACCGGCGAGTTCCTGCTGGTCAGCAAAGTGGGCGATTTCCGTTCCGATGCCATGATCTGCTCCGACGCCATCCGCTACAACGGCGGCGACCTGATCCACGAGATCCCCCACGTCGTCAACGCGGACGGCTCCAAGAATTACCGGGCCACAGAGTACAAGCTGGGCAACCGCGGCAGCCACGGCTGCATTCGGGTGCAGCGCCTCAGGAACGCGGACGGCATCAACATGGCCTGGCTGTGGAACCACCTGAAGGTGGACAGCAAGTCCGGCACGCGCCTGGCCATCTGGGAGGACTTCCAGGGTCGGCAGATGGAGATCCCTTCCGATGACACCGTGCTGTACTATAACCCCAACGGCGGCAAAGATTACCACTCGACTGCCAACTGTCCCGGCGTGCGCAGCCAGTACCTGCCCCTGACAGCCTTCACCTACGGGGAGCTCGAGACAGGCGCGTTCGCCTCCCTGGACCGCTGCGCCAACTGCCATCCCCTGCGCCGCAAGGCCGAGATCGAGGCGATCAATAAGCTCCACCTCGAATCGTCCCCGGGCATGGTCTCCGATTATCATTAATAAAGAGAGGTTTGATTATGGGCGTTTTTTCAAAGTATATGCGTTACCGTGAGGCGGGCGAACAGGCGAACGTCAACAACGTGGCAGAATTCGGCGAGCCGGCCCGCTCCCTGTTCACGGTCTCCAAGGTCTTCTCCTTCCACCGCCACATCGACATCACGGATGAAAACGGGCAGGTCGTCTACGAGGCCAATACCAAATTCCCGTCCCTGCACGACAAGACGGACGTCACCGACGCCCAGGGCGAGCACGTGGCTCATATCGAGCGCAAACTCTTTACCCTGCATGAGCGGCATTATGTGACCATGGCGGACGGCACCGCCTTCGAGATCTCCAACGAGCTCTTCCACCTGATCAAGGACATCACGAACATCGAGGGCCTGGGCTGGCAGCTGCGCGGCAATATCGCCCAGCTGAACTTTGCCCTCTACGACCGGTACGACAGCGTCATCGCCGTCATCAGCCAGAAGTTCATTTCCCTGCACGATAAATATTGCATCGACATCTATCAGCCCGAGCATGAGCACGAGATCATTGCCATCCTCGTCACGCTGCAGCACATGGTCCGCGACCGGTCCAACGCCAGCAGCTTCTCCTCCGGCTCATCGTCGGACAACTGAGCGCTCCTCTGCCTCCCCAACGCGGGAGGCTTTTTGATCCCGCCGCATTACGCCAATCTGCCCGAACAGGAGGAGCACCGTCCGTGAAGACCCCCTTTGATCCCCTCGCCCAGAGATATCCCTCCCAGCGCTTTCCCATCTACGCCCGGGGCGGCATGGTCAATGCCTCCAGCCCCCAGGCGGCCGCCGCGGGCCTCGAAGCCCTGCTCCAGGGCGGCAACGCCATGGATGCCGCCGTCGCCGCTGCTGCCGCGCTGACCGTGGTGGAGCCCACCGCCAACGGCATCGGTTCGGACGCCTTTGCCCTCATCTGGTCCGCCAGGGAGCAGAAGCTTTACGGCCTGAACTCAAGCGGCCCGGCGCCCATGCTGGCCTCCATCGACCGCATCCTCTTTGACGGCAAGGCCCCGGACGGGAAGATGCCCACTTCCGGCTGGACGCCGGTGACGGTATCCGGCGCGCCCAAGGCCTGGGCGGAGACCAACGCCCGGTTCGGCCGTCTCTCCCTTTCGCAGGATCTGGCCCCGGCGGTCAGGTACGCCCGGGAGGGCTATCCCTGCGCGCCGAACCTGGCCCGGATGTGGCAGCTCGCCTACGACCGCTACGTGAAAACGCTGACCGGCCCGGAATTCGACGCGTGGTTCAAGACCTTCGCCCCCGAGGGCAGGCCCTACGAGGCGGGCGACATGATCCGCCTGCCGGATCACGCGGACACCCTGGAGGTCATCGGCGAGACCAACGCGGCGGCCTTCTATACCGGAGAGCTCGCCCGGAAGATCGACACCGAGAGCCGCAAGTTCGGCGGCTACCTCCGCTATGAGGACCTGGCGGCCTTTGAAGCGAAATGGGTGGAGCCCATCCGGGTCAGCTACCGCGGCTATCAGGTCTGCGAGATCCCGCCCAACGGCCAGGGCATCGTGGCACTGATGGCGCTGAACATCCTGAACAACTTTGAGCTCAAGGACAGAGACAGCGCAGAAACAGCCCACCGCCAGCTGGAAACCATCAAGATCGCCTTTGCAGACGCCTTCCACTATGTGACCGACCCGGACCGGATGAAGATCGACTATCACGCCCTGCTGGACCCGGCCTACGGCGCGCAGAGGGCCCGGGAGATCACGGACAGGGCCGGCACCTATACCCACGCGATCCCGCCCAAGAGCGGCACGGTCTACCTGTGCTGCGCCGACGGGGAAGGGAACATGGTCTCCTACATCCAGTCCAACTATATGGGCTTCGGCTCGGGCATCGTGGTGTCCGGCACGGGCATTTCCCTGCAGAACCGGGGCAGCGACTTCTCCCTCGATCCCGCAAGCGCCAACTGCCTGGAGCCCGGCAAACGCACCTACCACACCATCATCCCCGGCTTCCTGCTGAAAGCGGACGGCTCGCCCGTCGGGCCCTTCGGCGTCATGGGCGGCTATATGCAGCCCCAGGCGCACCTGCAGGTCGTCTCCAACTATGTGGATTTCCGCATGGATCCCCAGCAGGCCCTGGACGCCCCGCGCTGGCAGTGGATGCGGGATGACCGCGTCACCGTGGAAACGCGCTTCGACCCCCACCTGGCAGAAGCGCTGCAGCGGAAAGGTCACCGGATCTCTGTGGATCTGAACACCCCCAGCTTTGGCCGCGGGCAGATGATCGTACGCCTCGACAACGGTGTGCTGGTGGGCGGCACCGAGTCCCGGACAGACAGCAATATCGCCTGTTTCTAAGCGATACACGCATAGCAAAAGCACTGCCCGGTTCGGCAGTGCTTTTATCATTGGTTCAAATCAGCTCCAGACCTCGCTCATCTCGCGCATCCACCCGGCCACGTCCATCCCCCAGGCTGCCAGGAGGATCTTGTCCGAGAGGGCTGTTTCCGGTGCTCCGTAAGCAAGAGGCCGGCCCTGATGCAGAACCAGGGCGGCGGTCGAAAAGCGTCGGGCCGCCGACAGATCGTGCAGCACGGTGATGACCGCGTGCCCGGGGCGCTGCCGCCACCGGTCCGTGATCCGATAGAGCTCCTTCTGGAAGTTCAGGTCCAGGTGATTGGCGGGCTCATCCAGCAGCAACACCTCCGGCTGATGGCAGAGGGCCTGGGCCAAGGCGCAGCGCTGCTGCTCGCCGCCGGAAAGGGTCAGGATGCTGCGATGCCTGAGGCCCGTCAGATCCGTATCCCGCAGGGCCTGCTCCACCGCCTGGTCCTCCTCAGGGTCCCCGCCGTTCAGGAAGCCCCGGCGGTAGGGATAGCGGCCCATGCGCACGACCTCCTCCACCGTGAAGGAAAACTGACCGAAGGCCGCCTGATCCATGAGTCCCACCAGCTTTGAGCGCTCCCGCGGCTTCATCTGGCGCAGCGGACGATCGTCCAGGTCCAGATCCCCGGCATAGGGCCATTCCCCCGCCAGCGCTTTCAGCAGGGTGGATTTCCCTGCCCCATTGGGGCCCACCACCGCCAGCCAGTCCCCGGCGTTCAGGCGGAAGCTGACCTCGCTCAGCAGCAGCTTGCCCCCGCGGCGGACGGAGAGGGAGGAGGCTTCAAGCGTCCGCATCGTCCCGCCCCCTTTTCGCGTACAGCAGGATGAAGACCACCGCGCCGATGATCGACGTGATGACGCCGATGGGCAGCTCCCGGGGGCTGAACAGGGTCCGAGCCGCCAGGTCGCACAGCATCAGGAAGTTCGCACCGCCCACGATGCAGGCCGGCAGCAGGCGCTTATGGGAGGGCCCCACCACCAGCCGCGCCATGTGCGGGGTCACCAGGCCCACAAAGCCGATGCCGCCGCCCACGGACACGCAGACGCCGCAGAGGGCGCACACCGCCGCCATGCACACCACCTTCGTGCGCCGGACGCTGACGCCCAGGTGCACCGCGCGGCTCTCGCCCAGGGCGAACAGGTCCAGGGCCGGCGCATGGGGCAGCAGCACCGCGCCGAACAGCAGGAAGGCGCCCAGCAGCAGGCCCACGTTCGCCCAGTTCACAGACGCCAGGGAGCCCATGGTCCAGAAGGTGATGGTGCGCAGCTTTTCCCCGGAAAAGGTGATGAGCAGCGTCAACAGGGCGCTGACCAGCATGCCGTACACCACGCCCAGCAGGATGATGGTCTGGGTGGAGAGGCTCCTGTCCAGCGCATAGGCCAGGCCCAGCACGCCCGCCAGGGAGACGCCGGCAAACAGGATCGCCATCAGGGTGGTGCCGGTCAGCTCGCCCATGGTGACGCCGAAGCCGGTGACGATGGCCACCGCCGCGCCCAGGGACGCGCCCGAGGATACGCCCAGGGTAGAGCCGTCCGCCAGGGAGTTGCGCAGCAGGCCCTGCATGACCGCGCCGGATAAAGAAAGCGAAGCGCCGATCAGCCCCGCGCATAAAACGCGCGGGAGCCGCCGGCGCAGCAGGATGACGCCGATATAATCCTCCCGCGCAGCGCCGGTGAGAGCGCTGCGCAGGACGTCCAGCGTATCCTTAAAGGCAATGGGTACGGAACCGAGGCACAGGCAGAGCGCGAAAACTAAGCCTGTCAGGGCCAAGCCCGCCAGGATGATCCCGGTCCGCCCGCGCAAGTTCCTCATACAACCGGTGATAGGATTCAGGCCGCCGGTTCAAGGGCAGCCGTATGCTCCAGCACAAACTGGTACAGGGCCTGGGCAGCGTCCGCCAGGCGCGGGCCGGGGCGGGTGATGGCGTTGGAATCCGCGTTGAAGACCTGGCCATTCTGCACAGCCTTCAGCACGTCCCAGCCGTCACGGCCCATGATCTCTTCCACGGGAGTGGGGCCCTCGCCGTAGTACATCATGGTGGTAACGATGAAGTCCGGGTCACGGCTCAGCAGCTGCTCCTCGGAGATGGCCGCCCAGCCTTCCACGTCCGCAAAGGCGTTGGTCAGGCCCAGCATCGCGGCGATCTCGTCCATGAAGGTAGCTTTGCCCGCGGTCCAGAGGCCCCACTGGAGGGGGCTGACTTCAAAGTACACCGTGCGGCCGTTGCCGATGGGCTCCAGGCCGGTAAAAGTGTCCTTCATGCCCTGGATCACCTTTTCGCCTTCGGCGTCATGGCCGGAGACCTTGGCGATCAGGCTGATGGCCTCGTACACGCCCTCGATGCCCGCTTCCTTGGTCACGATCACGTGGACGCCGGAGTTTTCCAGCGCTTCCACCTGGTCCACGGTCTGCGCCATGGTATCCATGATCACCACGTCGGGCTGCAGAGCCAGGATCTGCTCGATATTGGTCTCGGAGCCGGAGTTTACCACGGGCAGCTCCAGGCACTCGGCAGGATAGTCGCAGTATTCACCGCGACCCACCAGCATGTCGCCCGCGCCGATGGCGTACAGGATCTCCACATTGGAGGCCGTCAGGGCCACGATGCGCTTGGCCGGCTCAGCCAGTTTGGCTTCGCGGCCGGTCATGTCCGTCACGGTCAGCTCTTCAGCGAAAGCGCCCGCGCACACGCACAGCAAGCTGAGCGCCAGCAGGGCGCTCATCAGTTTCTTCATCATGAATATGGTCCCTCCAATTCGCCGCGTCAGCGGCGTCATTGCAAGAGAACAGCGGAGGGAATGACATCATATGCCGCGTTTCCATCCCCAGGGATCCGCATCCATCCTGGACACAGACAGGTCTCCCGACTTGGCTTCATCCTCCGCAGCGCCTTCCCATGCGTCCTATGCCGCTCACCCGGCTGCGCACAGTGGCTGGGCACGGAATAATCCGTGCTCGTGCCGCTTCGTCTGCTTCACGGTTGCTGGGACAGTGCGGACCTCACATCCGCTTCCCATGACGGGCCGGTTGTCCCCCGGCCGCCGCGCGTTGCCGCGCATCTGTGTCTGCTGTTCAGTTGTAGCAAAATTATACGGAAGATCCTGAATACTGTCAAGGATAACATAACGCTTGACATCCGCCGTCAGCCATGGTATTATAAATATGAACAGTTGTTCAATTGTTTGTTTTTGAAAGGAGACCAGCCATGAAAAAGTCCTACAAGATCGACGTGGATTGCGCCAACTGCGCCCGCAAGATGGAAGACGCCGCCAACGCCACCCCGGGCGTCCAGGAAGCCAGTGTCAATTTCATGCTGCTGAAAATGAATGTGACCTTCACCGAAGGCGCGGACCCCAAGACCGTCATGAAGGACGTGCTGGCCAACTGCAAAAAGGTGGAAAGCGACTGCGAGATCTACCTCTGATAGCCTGCAAAACACAAATAAAGTGAAGTATTAAGGTTGAAGGGTGAAGGTTTAAGGTTGAAGGTCAGTTTGTTCAGGATGCGCCCTGCCGGGCATATACTGTCAGGCAGAACTGATCAAACCTTCAACCTTCTCCCTTCAACCTTCAACCTACCAAAGGGAGGTATTATCCTTGTCCCGCAAACAAAAGATCATGCTGGGGCGCATCGTCGCCGCAGTGGTGATCACGATCATCCTGTTGATCGTGAAGCCTGAAAACCGGTGGCTCGCCCTGGGGCTGTATCTGATCCCCTACCTGATCGCCGGCTATGACATCCTGCGCAAAGCCGTGAAGGGCATCATCAACCGGCAGCCCACGGACGAGTGCTTTCTGATGGCGGTGGCCACCATCGGTGCGTTCGCCCTGGGCGAATACTTGGAGGGCGCGGCGGTCATGATCTTCTACCAGATCGGCGAGCTGTTCCAGTCTTACGCGGTGGGCAAGAGCCGCCGCTCCATCGCCGGGCTGATGGACATCCGCCCCGATACGGCGCGGATCCGCCATGAGGACGGCACGCTCGAAGAGGTCGACCCCGACGAGGTGGAGGTCGGCAGCGTCATCGTGATCCAGCCTGGGGAAAAGATCCCCATCGACGGCACGGTGATCGAAGGCGAGGCGCGGCTGGACACCGCCGCCCTGACCGGCGAGAGCGTCCCCCGCACCGTGCGCGCGGGCGATACGGTGCAGAGCGGGTGCATCAGCATGGACGGCCTGCTGACCGTCCGCACCACCCACGAGTTCGGGGAGTCCACCGCCAGCCGCATCCTGGACCTGGTGGAGAACGCCTCCAGCCGCAAGTCCCGGTCGGAAGCCTTCATCACCCGGTTCGCGCGGGTCTATACCCCGGCTGTCTGCCTGTGCGCCGTGGCGCTGGCGCTGCTGCCGCCGGTCGTCTCCCTGCTGGCAGGCGCTGATCCCCGCTGGACGGACTGGCTGTACCGCGCCTTGACCTTCCTGGTCATCAGCTGCCCCTGCGCGCTGGTGGTCTCCATCCCCCTGAGCTTCTTCGCCGGCCTGGGCGTCGCGTCCCGGCACGGCGTGCTGATCAAGGGCTCCAACTACCTGGAAGCCCTGGCCGCCACGGACACCGTCGTCTTCGACAAGACCGGCACCATGACCCGGGGCGTGTTCGAGGTTGCGGGGGTGCACCATTCCCCCGTGGATGACGCCGCCCTGCTGCGCCTGGCCGCGCTGGCAGAAAGCCACTCCACCCACCCCATCGCCCAGAGCATCCGCCTGGCCTGCCCGGACGAGCCGGACGAGCGGGAGATCGCCGAGGTCAAGGAGCTGTCCGGCCTGGGCGTCCGCGCCGTGCTCGCAGACGGCCGCACAGTGCTGGCGGGATCGGACAAGCTGATGAAGCAGGAGGGCGTGGAATACATTCCCTGCTCCCATTCCGGCACCGTGGTGCACGTGGCCGTGGACGGCCAGTACCATGGGCACATCCTGATCTCCGACCAGCTGAAGCCCGGCGCGGCGGAAGCCGTGCAGAGCCTGCGCGCCCTGGGCGTCAGCAAAACCGTCATGCTGACCGGCGACCGCGAGCAAAGCGCCTTGGAGATCGCCGATACCCTCCGGGTGGATGAGCTACGCAGCGGCCTCCTGCCGGACGACAAAGTGACCGAAGTCGAGCGCCTGTTGGGCGAAGCGAAGGGCAAGCTGGCCTTCGTGGGCGACGGCATCAATGACGCCCCCGTCCTCTCCCGTGCCGACGTGGGCATCGCCATGGGCGGCCTGGGCAGCGACGCGGCCATCGAAGCCGCGGACGTGGTGCTGATGGATGACGACCCGCGCAAGCTGTCCACCGCCATCCGCATTTCCCGGCTGTGCATGCGCATCGTGAAGGAGAACATCGTGTTTTCCATCGGCGTGAAGCTGCTGTGCCTGATCCTCGGCGCCTTGGGCATCGCCAACATGTGGCTGGCCATCTTTGCCGACGTGGGCGTGATGGTGCTGGCCGTGCTGAACGCCGTGCGCATCCTGCTGTATAAAGTCCCTCAGAAAGGAGAAGCCCATGACTGAACTTTACGATCCCGGCGTGGAATGCTGCGAAGTGCCCGCCGTACATAATGACCTGGTGAGCGAGGTCCGGGCCAAGCTGCCCGAGGAAAACAGCATGCAGGACCTGGCCGAGCTGTTCAAGATCTTCGGCGACACCACCCGCATCCGCATCCTGTTCGTGCTCTTTGAGTCCGAAATGTGCGTGTGCGACATGGCGGAGACCCTGAACATGACCCAGAGCGCCATCTCCCACCAGCTGCGGCTGCTCAAATCCAACGGCCTCATCCGCGCCCGGCGGCAGGGCAAAAGCGTCTTCTATTCCCTGGCGGACGACCATGTCAGCACCATTATCCAGCAAGGCTGGGACCACATCATGGAATGATCATCATGACTGAAACGATATTGAACCTTATCCTTCTGTTCTTCTTCTACTCCTTCCTCGGCTGGTGCATCGAGGTCGTCGGAAAGTTCATCCAGTACCACCGCTTCATCAACCGGGGTTTCCTGACCGGGCCCATCTGCCCTATTTACGGGTTTGGGGCGCTGCTGATCACGCTGGCGATCCGCTGGCTCGCGCCGCTGGAGACCGCTGTAGGCACCACCTTCGCCATCTCCTTCCTGCTGTGCGGGGCGCTGGAATACCTGACCAGCTGGTATATGGAAAAACGCTTCCACGCCCGCTGGTGGGATTACAGCCAGAAGCCCATGAACCTGCACGGGCGCATCTGGATCGGCAACCTGATCCTGTTCGGTCTGGGCGGCGTGGCCATCATTCATTTGGTCAACCCACTGATCATGCCCGTTCTGGACGGCATGGAGCTGAGTGCAAAGCAGATTCTCTGCGCCGTACTGCTGGCGGTTTTCGCGGCGGACTTCGTGATGACCCACTTCGTGATGAAACTGATCCGGATCGGCGTGGAAAACAGCGAGGCCGACAGCACCGAGGCCGTGAACCGCGAGATCCGGACCCTGCTGAGCGACCGCAACATCTTCTACCGCCGCTTCGCGGACGCCTATCCGGAAGTGATCTACCGCACCGAGCGCATCAAAGCCCGGCTCGAGAAGGTCAAGGCCGAGACGGAGCGCCTGCGCCGGGAGGCCGAGCAGCGCCTGTCCGCCCAGAAAGCCCAGCTCGTCAGCGCGGTCGAGCCCGCCACCCGGGTCAAGAGCACCATCATCAACAACCAGGAGCGCCTGATCTCCCTGCTGTATGATGACAAAACCGCCACCGACGAGATGAAGGCCCTCAAGCAGGCCATCGAGACCGACCGGCAGCGCCTCGATGCCCGGCCGCTGAAAAAGATCGCAGACAAGATTTCATAAAGCTGTAAAATCAAGGCTGGCGTCCGCGCCGGCCTTGACTTTGTTTGGACCAACAGATAGAATGAAGATGAATGATCAATCGGGAGGCGGACGGACATATGAAACGCATATTACCTGCCCTTCTTATCGTCTTATGCTGCTTCGCTGCCGCTTCAGCGGAACCGGAGGCCTTTTTCACCGCGCCGCTCCAGGTCATCAATGACCGGGAGGAGCACTTCTGCTATGAATTGGATGAGAACGGCGGCGCCATCCTGACGGATTACTGGCTCCCGGAGGGGGCGGAGCAGCCCGCCGTGATCGAAGTTCCCTCCATGCTGGACGGCCATCCGCTGACCGCCATTGGCCGGGGCGCCTTCGACAGCTGGAACACCTATAAAAGTCCGGACGGCTGGCAAAAGAAGTATAACGGGGAAGCCGTGGAGCGCATCGTCATCCCGGAAGGCGTCACCACACTGCTGGAAGGCGCCTTTCTGGAAGCAAACGACGTACCGGTCATCTTCCTGCCCTCCACCCTGACGGAGATCAGCACCGCTCCCTGCTTCATCGGCGCCCATGCCGAGATCGAGTTCCCGAACGGAAACGAATACTACAGCATTGAGGACGGCTTCCTGATCGACCGCCGGACTGAAAGCCTGTTCTATTGCGCCCCCTCTGCCCGGAAACAGCCCCTGCCCCGCGTCCGGCGCATCGAGGACGCGGCGCTCTTGAATTACAGCTACTGGCAGAAGGTGCTCGAATTCCCTGACAGCGTCGAATACATCGGCAGCTCCAACGCTTATGACTGCGTGAGCCTGGAACAGATCATCGTGTCCGGCAGCGTGGTCGAGCTCGCCGACTATGCCTTGTACTGCAATTCTGCCACCAGTATCGTCCTCAACGAAGGGATCAAACGGATCGGTGCCTTCGCCTTCACCGAGATCAAGGCAAAGGCTATCACCGTCCCCGCCTCCGTTGAATGGATCGGGTACGGCGCGTTCCTCTGGTCAGAGCCGGTACTGTTGAACCCGGACTGTGCCCAGGAGACGCAAGCCCAGTACAACAGCCGGATCTGGTCTGCCAACACCCGGGACTGGGCCGTGCTGTACACTTCCGATGCATTCCCGGCCCGGAAGCCGGAGATCATCCAGAACGAGAACGGCCTTACTTTCCTCCGCGTCACTATGCAGGACGGGCAGACCTTCCTCTCAAACACCCTTCCGGCCTTTACGGTCCTGGACGAGTACCATGCCAGTGACGTCCACATCCTGATGAGTTACCCGGTCGGTCTGCCGGAAGGAGCGGATCAGGAAGAAGCCAATGAGTCCGACCATTATTTCCTGACCTTTGAATACAGGGACAGCGACTGGTGGCTCACCGATTTCACGGACGGACAGACATGGACAGCTAAAGCCGCGGACGGGGGATTCGCCTTCAATGATTATTGGGTTCCCTCCGAAGACAGCATGTGGACATACCGCATGCACGACCAGCTGACGGGACTGTACTTTGACGAACTGACTAATGCCGCTGAGAGATACCTTCAGGTCATGGCCGCCAAGAAAAGCGGCGTACCGGAAACTGACCCTGATATGCCCCTCTACTATAATCCCGAAGGCGGCAGGCTTTACCACGCAGATCCCGACTGTCCCTCAGTGAACTCCAAATACCGCCCGCTATCAGGCGTCTTCCACTATAGCGAGCTCGATGACCCAGCCTTCCGCGTACTGCTGTGCTGCCGTATCTGCGGCGCGCCGGAAAGGCTGATGCCGGAAAATTGATTTGAACGTGAGGTAAGCCAAATGTTTTTTATAATCATCGCTTTGATCATCGGGAATATAACCCTCACGTTCGACCGGCACAGGGAAAAACAGCGGGGCATCCCCCGGCTGCGGGATTCCCGGCTGAAGTGGCCGATCCTCGGTCTCGCCCTCGCGGACGCCTTCTTCATCGGTGTCTTCGTACTCCTTCTGTGCGCCTTTGAAGCCCACTGGTATACCAAGCTCTGCCTGATCCTGCTGGGGCTGCTGGCAGAAGGGCTGCTCGTCAGCCTGATGGCCCAGTGGCTGACAGGAAAGCGCTTTCTGGCCCTGTGTATCTGTGCCGTGCTCGTCATGGGCGGCTACTGGGCCAGCTTTCGGCATGATCAGTACCTGCGCAGCATCACCCTGCGGGAGCACTTCGATTACCGGACCTACAGGCCCTTCACGGAGGGCAGCCTGGTCAAGAAGCTGGATGAGGAAGCGACACTGCACTTCCACGATGGGGACGCCCTGCCCCGAATGGACGGCGCGACGGCCCTGTACCCCGTCTACGCCGCCTTCGTCCAGGCAGTTTACCCGGATTCCATGAAGGACATGAATGCCGTGGATTTTGAGAACACCATCACATGCAGCACCACAGGCAGCGCATACCGGCGCATCGTGGACGGAAATTGTGATATCATCTTCGTGGCCGGACCCAGCGAGGAGCAGGAAGCCTATGCCCGGGAAAAGGGCGTAGAACTCAACTATACCCCCATCGGCCGGGAGGCCTTCGTCTTCTTCGTGCATCCGGACAATCCCGTCACTAGCCTGACGCTGGACGAGATCCGCAAGATCTATGCCGGAGAGACCACCCGGTGGGATCAGCTGGGCGTACAGGGCCTCGGGAGCATCCGGGCCTTCCAGCGGGACGAGGGCAGCGGCAGCCAGACGGCCCTTGAGCGCTTCGTCATGCGGGATACGCCGCTGATGCCCGCCGAAAAGCAGAACGTCGTGGCCGACATGGGCGGCATCGTGGAGCGGGTGTCCGCCTACCAGAACCATAAGAACGCCATCGGCTATTCCTTCCGCTTCTACTGCACCGCGCTGATGAAGAACTTCGATGTGAAGCTGCTGGCCGTGAACGGCATTGAGCCCACCGTGGAGAACATCGAGAACGGCACCTATCCCCTGGCCTCCAGCTTCTACGCCGTCACCCGCAGCGACGCCGATGAGAACACCCGCGCATTGGTCGATTGGATCCGCGGGCCCCAGGGCCAGGCGCTGATCGAAAAGACTGGCTACACACCCCTGAACGAAAAGGACGAACCATGACCGCACAAGAACCTATCCAACTGACGATCCGGCTCCTGACCCTCCCGGAGATCCGCACCCTCTACAAGGAGCGGATGGTGCACGACTTTCCCGCCGACGAGCTCAAGCCCCTCACCATGATCGAGCGTGCTGTAAAGCGCGGCGAATACCGCTGCTACGGCGGCCTGGAGGGCGGCGCCATCGCGGCCTACGCCTTCTTTGTGACCATCCGGGAGAAGGGCCAGACCATCTGGCTGTTCGACTACCTGGCGGTGGACGAGGCCCGGCGCGACCGGGGCGTCGGCAGCGCCTTTCTGCAGGCCCTGGGCCGGGATGTCCTGCCCGAAGCGGAGATGGTGCTCCTGGAGATCGACGATCCCGCCTTCGCGGAAGGGTCAGAGCGGGAACACCGCCTGCGCCGGGCAGCCTTTTACGCCCGGAACGGCCTGGTGGATACCGGGGTCACCGCCAATGTGTTCCACGTCGATTTCAGCATCCTGGAGGTGCCCGTCCACGGTACGCACGCGCAGGAAGCCTGCCGCGCCGGATACGAGGCCATCTACAGGCGCCTCCTGCCGCCCCTTTTATTCCGGCGGAACATATACATAAATCACGCATGATCCGGAGGTATCACCAAATGAAAAAGGCATTGTGTATCCTGCTGCTTTTCTGTCTGCTTACAGACCTGTCAGCCGTTGCCGAAACCCTGGAGGATGAGGCGCATCGCTGCATCGACTTTGGGCCGATCATCAATGGATTTACATGGATATCGGTCAGCGAAGATGAAAACGGCATGCGCGGCTTTATCATTGATCCTTTTGGAAACCGGCTCTCGGATGAACCCTACGAAATATCCAGCCGATACTTCAGCGATGGATTGGTATCAGTACGAAAAAACGGCCGCGCCGGATGCATCGATGAAAAGGGGCAGGTAGTGATCCCGTTTGAATGGGACTTTATCGATGACTTTTACCACGGAGCGGCCATTGCCAAGCGTGACGGTCAGGAAATGCTGATCAATCGTTCCGGAGAAATACTGGTTTCATACACTCTACAGCACACCTTTTTTGACGGCTTTGACGAAACACTGGCCAGAACTCCGGAAGCCGATTGCGGCCTGTTTATCCTGAGTCATGACGGAAAAGATACCCTGTACCGCGCCACGGGTGAAGAAGTGGTCACAGTCGACCACGTCGAAGGGTTGTCATATTATTACTCTGCTCGCCTGAATGAGAGAAAGTATCTTAACGCAGACATACTGCTGGTCCAAGACGGCGGAAAATATGGCTATCTGAATAATCAGGGTGAATGGATCATTCCGGCCCAATATATCAAAGCATTCCCCTTCAGCGACGGCCTGGCCGCGGTTCTGCCCGAAAACGGCGGGCAGTATCTTCTGATCGATCGACAGGGCCATACCATCGCAGAATTGCCTGAAAACTGTACAGTAGAAGGGACCTACCGTGAAGGGAAGATCCCGGTCATGGATGCCCATGGCCGATGGGGATATGCCGACCAGAATGGTCAGCTGGTATTGCCCTGTCAATGGGAGGAAGCGGAATGCTTTTTCGAAGGGCGCGCTGTCGTCAAAAAGGACAGAAAATACGGCATCATTGATCCATCAGGAGAACTCATCACTCCCTGCAAATGGGAGTGGGTAGGGCTCTGTCCGGACGGTTATGCCGTCGTGAAAGCGGAAACCAACGAAGGCGTACTCACGCAGGACGGTCAGCTGGCCCTGCCCTGTGAATACTGTTATCTGAAATACCTCGGCGATGGCGCGTTTTCCTTTGCCAATCATTACCAGGAGCCGATACGTGCCATGAGCGAAAACACAGTCAAATACGGGCTTGTCCATATCAGCGGCGAGATACTTTCACCTGCGCAATGGGACATCCTGTTTCAGCTGACAGGCGACAAGTATACCGAAGTCACCCGGCGGGATGAATCCGGCCAGTATAAAACCGGATATCTGGATCATCAGGGTCACGTCATCATCCCGTGTGAATATGATGACGGATATTTCCAGGGAGGCTACTTCATTTTGAGCAAAAACGGATATCTGACCATTCTGGACGAGCAGGGCAACCGGACGTTCTGAAAATCTCCCTATTGGCGAAATACGCCGTCCTGTATTATAATACTGTGGGGCGAAGTGTTTGCGGGATCAACCGTTTCCTTCACCCGCAGCGGGACGGCATTTTCGTTTTCAAAAACTTAGGCGGCGCGATCGCTCGCGCCGCCGGGAGAGGTTTCTCGGAATGTCTGTGATCAGTATTCTACGACCCTGGGCAGTTCCTTGGCCTGGGCTACCCACTTTTTGACCATCTTGAGGTAGGGCACGCTGCGCACGAGGTGCTTTTCCTCATTGACCTTTTCCATGGCCGTGGTCAGGTTTTCGGGATTGCGCTGGGCCAGCTCCTTCACGGTGTCAACGCCGGCGGCTTCCAGCAGCTCGGAGTACTGGCCCGCGACGCCCTTGATGCGGAACAGATCCGCATGGTTGGTCCAGGTGAGGATCAGGTCTTCGGAGATCCCGGCCTTTTCTGCCAGCTCCTTGCGACCCTTCTTGGTTTTGCAGGTGTCCAGGAACTGCTCCACAGAAATGATTCCCAGCTCATTCAGCTTGGCCTGGTAGACCTCGCCGATGCCTTCGATCTGTTGGATCTTCTTCATAACGTTCATCCTTTCATATCGATCACAAATTAATCTCCTTATAGGGACATCCTCATTATACATGATAGTCCGCCAAATTGCAAGTCATTTCTGGGAGGAAATTAGCCATATGCTTCAAGACGTCGGATCGGTGTTCGACAACAGTTTTGCCGTCAAATCCCCGCGCCCTGCGGACCCCGTCCTGTGCTATCAAAAGGGCATGGTCGCCACCACCGGCAGGGATCCGCTGAGCTTCCCCAAGGCGCAGGATTTCACCGGAAAAACGCTGACCTACCTGTTCAAAATGGCCGGGGAGGACTATTACCTGGCGGACGCCGAGCCAGACCCCCAATGGGAGCTGGCGGACCGGCGCTTATTGCGCGTGGCCCAGCCCCAGGCCCGGGCCTTCGCGGCCGTGACGGGCATGCACCTGCACTACTGGTATACCCATAACCGCCATTGCGGCTGCTGCGGCGCGGCCATGCAGCCCTCCCAGACCGAGCGCGCCCTTTTTTGCCCCGCCTGCGGCAACACCGTCTACCCCACCATCGCCCCGGCGGTGATCATCGGCGTCGTGCACCGCGGCCGCATCCTGGTCTCCCACTACTCCGGCCGCCCCTACGGCGGCATGGCCCTGCTGGCCGGCTTCTGCGAGATCGGCGAGACCCCGGAGGACACGGTCCGCCGGGAGGTCATGGAGGAGGTGGGCCTGAAGGTCACCCGCACGCGGTACGCAGGCGCTCAGCCCTGGGGCTTCGAGCACGACCTGCTCTTAGGCTACTACTGCGAGGTGGAGGACGGGGAGATCCGCGTGGACCACAGCGAGCTCAAGGACGCCTACTGGCTCAGGCGCGAGGAGATCGGCGAGCTCAGCGACAGCGCGTCCCTGACCTTTCACCTGATCTCCCGGTTCCGGGACGGCTTTGACCCCTTCCCGCCGGAAAGGGGCTACATCTTCCGCCACGCCCGGGCAGAGGAGCTGCCCCGGCTGATGCAGATCTACGAGCGCGCCCGCGCCTTCATGGCGGAGCACGGCAACCCGCGCCAGTGGGGCCAGAGCCATTGGCCGCCGGAAAGCCTGATCGCCCGGGACATCGAGCGCGGGAAGTGCTATGTCTGCATCGCGGACGGCAATATCCAGGGCACCTTCTATTACGATTTCTGCCGGGACGCGGAGCCGGGCTACCGGAACATCGAGGAGGGCGCCTGGGCCTTTGACCGCCCCTACGGCGTCGTGCACCGCGCCGCCTCCGCCGGGCTCAGGCCGGGCGTGGGCGCGGCCATCCTCAGCTGGGCCCTTTCCCAGGCGGGGTATCTCCGCATCGACACCCACCCGGACAATACGGTCATGCAGGGGCTGCTCAACAAGCTGGGCTTCGCCCGGCGCGGCGTCATCCACGTGGAGGAGGACAACGACCCCCGGTTCGCCTACGACATCTCTCAGAAGGAAGCTGCGCGCCCATGAGCCTGTACGCCATCGGCGATCTGCACCTGCACTTTCAGGCCGAGCTGAAGGCCAGGGATCAAAAGACCTCCCCCCTGTGGCGGGATCATGAGCAGGTCTTCCTTAAGAACTGTCAAAAGCTGATCCGCCCGGAGGATACCCTGCTGCTGGCCGGGGACCACAGCTGGGGCCGGAAGCTCGCCGAGTGCGAGCAGGACCTTCAATACATCATAGATCTGCCCGGGCGCAAGATCCTCCTGCGGGGCAACCATGACATGTTCTGGGACGCGGCAAAAACAGCCGCCCTGAACGCGCAGTTCGAAGGGCGGCTGAACTTCCTGCAGAACAATTATTACGCTTATGGGGACTATGCCCTGGTGGGCACCAAGGGCTTCACCTTCGAGGGGCCCTTCTACCTGGATCGCCGGGGCCGGGTGATCGGCTGGGACCATGAGCAGGAGGAGCACGCAAAAAAGATCGTGGACCGGGAGCTCACCCGCCTGCGCCTCTCCTTCGAGGCAGCGCGGCAGGACGGGTACCGGCGGTTCATCATGTTCCTGCATTACCCGCCCACCAATCTCCTGGAAAAAGACAGCGGCTTTACCCGCATGGCGGAGGAGTACGGCGCAGAACAGGTGATCTACGCCCACTCCCATGGGGAGGCCCGCTTTGCCGACAGCATCCACGGCAGCTATCACGGGGTCCTGTACCGCCTGGTATCCGGGGATTATCTCAGGTGGCTGCCCTTACGCATCCTCTGACTTCGCCATGGCCTTCAGCTGGATCTGCAGATTGCCGATGGCGGTGGCCTCGATGGGCAGGGCGATGACTTGCTTGCCGGTAGCCTCCTCCGTCAGGCGGTTCAGGAAGGCGTTTTTCGCGCCGCCGCCCACGATATACAGCCGGTCATAGGTCCTGCCGGTGTTGCGCTCGATCTCGGTGATGGCGTTCTTGTAGCTCTGGGCCAGGGAGCGATAGGCGCAGCGGAAATAGCCGGCCATACACTTGGGCGGATGGGGCAGCTTCGCGTCGAAGGCCGCCTTCATGCTCTCCGGAGCCAGAAAGATGGGATCATTGGCGTCCACCAGGTGGTCGAAGTGCTTTTCCTCCGCCTCGGCGGTGATCTCGCTCCAGGGCTTGTCCGGGCAGAGCTCCGCCCGCAGCCGGTTCACCAGCCACATGCCCATGATATTCTTCTGGTAGCGGTTGTAGCCCACGCCGCCCTCATTGCTGTAGTTGGCCGCCATGCTCATTTCGTCCGTCAGGGGATGGGGCGTCTTGACGCCCAGCAGGGACCAGGTGCCGGAGGAGATATACAAGGCGTCGCCCTCCATGGGGATGCCCTCGACCGCGCTGCCCGTGTCGTGGGTGGCGCAGAGCAGGCAGCGGACGCCCTTGTATTCGCCGATCACTGTGCCCGGCTGGCTCAGGGGCTGGAACAAATGCTCCGGCAGGCCCAGGGCGCGGATGATCTTCTGGTCGTATTCTCCCGTGGCGGCACTGACCATGCCGCCGGTGGTGGCGTTGGTATACTCATGGGCTTTTGCGCCGCAAAGCCGGTACAGCAGATATTCCGGGATCATCAGGAAATCGGTGACCCCCTCCAGCCGCCCGGCCAGCTGATCCGCATACAGCTGATAGATCGTATTGAACGGCTGGAACTGAATGCCCGTTTCCGCGTACAGCGCGGAGAAGGGCATTTTTTCATGCACTTCGGGGATCACGGCTTCCGTGCGGCTGTCGCGGTAGGCGTAGCAGGGCAGCACGGGCTCGTCACCCTTCAGGAGCACATAGTCCACGCCCCAGGTGTCCACCGAGAGGCTCGCGATATCCGGGAATTCCTTCAGCGCTTCGTCAATGCCGGTCCGCACATGGTTTTCCAGCGCCGCGATATTCCAGGTCAGGTGCCCCTCCTTTTCCGTCACGCCGTTGGGGAAGCGGTAGACCTCCCGGGTCCTGAGCTCTCCGTTCTCCATCCATCCCACGATATGCCGCCCCGAGGACGCGCCGATATCGACCGCCAGTGTAACCAAACGATCAGCTCCCTTCATCATTTTCATCGGTTCCTATTCTATCACAGATCCGTGGTAAATCAACTCATTCCAGTACGGCGGTTTTCACTTGACCGTCCCGCATGCGGATCTTCAAAACCCTGTCCCCCACGGGGAAGGCGCAGTCCAGGTCCCGGAAGAAGCCTTCCGCTGGTTCGAGGACGTACCCCTCAGGCGCGGACGCGTCCAGCCGGAGCCCGATAAAGTACCGGGCCAGCAGGTAGATGGGGCTGGCCGCCCAGGCATGGCAGAGGCTTTTGCCGAAGGGATCGCCGTACATGGCGTACTGCTGCTCCAGCGGCAGGGCAGGGTCGTACTGCTCCCAGAAGGTCACGGCCCCCAATTTGAGCATGCCGCCCCAGTAGGCCTTGATCCCCTCCAGCACCTCCTGGAGATAGCCGAGCCTGCAGAGGGCCTCCAGCTCGAAAAAGCGGAAATAGGGCGTAGTGATGGCCGGCACCGCCGGATCCATGAGCACCGACCGGGCCAGCACGCGCTGGCGCTCGGGGCTCACGAGGCCGAAGAGGATGGCCAGGATGTTGGCGTGCCGGGTCACATGGCGCTTGCCGGAGGTCCAGGAGTCGATATAGGCCTGCCTGCCCTCGTCCCAGAAGCGGAGCTCGATGTTTTGGAGCAACTGATCCCGGATCTCCCGGTAGCGGGCGGCCTTGTCCTCCGGCGCGAACCGGGCCATGACGCCCAGGGCTGCGCACAAAAGCATCTGCTCGGCGCAGAGGGGGCCGTCCCGGTCAAAGTCCGCCCAGTCCACGAACACCCAGTCCTTCTCCCGCCCGATCAGGAAGCCGTTTTCGTCCCGCTGGCTCAAGAGCAGCTCCGTCAGGCTCTCCATCTTGGGCAGCATCTGGTCCAGGTACTTTCGGTCGCCGTAGGTATCGTAATGCTCCGCCATGCTCAGGATCCACAGCAGGGAATAATCCACGATGGTGTTGATATGGGTGGTGACCGGATCGTTGCCCCGAAGCGCGGTCAGGGTGCGCTGCTCGATCTCCCGGTCACCGGTCAGGTAGCGGTTCACGAACAGGGATTGATAGGCGTCCCCGCCCCAGATCCACTTGTCGCGCTTGATGCCGTCCAGGAAGAACACATCGCAGCACAGCGAGAAGGTGTGGGCCGCCACCTCGAAGATGCGGTCCAGCTCCTGATCGCCGCTGCGGAAGGACGCCCGGACCGGGACATCCACATACTGGTGCAGGGCCCGGACCCTGACCGCCGCCGGATCGACGCCCGGCAGATAGGCATAGCGCAGGGCCTGTCGCGGGCAGCGGCCCGTCTGCGCGTCCAGACGGCAGAAGTAATAGCACCGGGCCGTATCCAGGGCCTCCGCCCGGGATTCCCCGAGATAGACCAGCGGCGGCTCGGTGTTCTCGCCCAGGGGCAGCACTTCCAGCGCGGCGGTCAGCTCGGTCTCAAAGGTATACAGCGCCCCGCCGTTCACCGTTTCCACGCTCACCGGCTCATAGGCTTTTTCCAGCATGGGCCACTGATCCACCTGCTGGTCTGGCTCCGTAAAGTACCGGTTGGAACCCGCGGGCACCGGGGGCTCGCAGTAGTCCTCCACCATCCAGCCCTCGTCAGAGCAAATCACGTCCCCCTCGATGTAGGCCGCGGGCACGCCGATGATCCGGCCGATATGCACCGTCAGCGAGACGGCCCCCGGGCCGCAGACGATCTTCTGCCCCACCGGGCGCTTCTCCCCGTTCACGCGCACGAAGGCCGAGGATTCCGGCGGCACGGTGACGGTGAAGCTGGTCTCTCCCTCCAGCTGATAGTCGCGCTTGTAGGCCACCCGATGGCGGAAGCCCTCGCTCTTCCAGAAGGCCGGCCAGGAGAAGCCCCGCTCCACCCGGGAAAAATTCTGCTTCATGGCGTGGTACAGCTCCAGATCCCCGGGGTACCAGATCCACCGCGCTCTGTTCTCGTTCATGCTTCGTTCTCCCTGCATTCGATCTGCGCTTCCGCCTTGCGCTCCCCGTCCGTTACCGTGATACGGATGACGCCCGGTTTTCCGGCCCGGACCACCGCCTGGGCCTCGCCGAAATAGACGGGCACCCGGGGCTGGGCGTAATTGCCCTCAAAGAAAGTGCAGCTGTTGGCCGTACCCATGACCTCCGCGTTCTCCGCAGCCACGCTCACCGTGTGCCGTTCCAACGGCTTGACTTCGCCCTTTCCGTCCGTATAACGCATGCGCAGGTAGACCATCCCGCCGGGGAGGCACGATACCGTTTCCGGCTCCAGGCGGAGCTCCGTCTCCGCGCCCGCGCTGGCGAGGATATCGCTGCCGATCACCCGGCCGTTCCCGTCCAGGGCTTCCGCCTTCAGCTCGCCCGCCTCGTAGGGGACGCTGAAAAGCACCCGGCAGCCGGAGGGCACGGCTTTGGTGCCGACGACCCTGCCGTTCAGACTCAGGCGGACGCGCCGAGCCGTGGAGTAGACCTCGACCTGGGCCGTTTTTCCCTCGCAGCCCGGATAGCTCCAGCTGCGGATGGCGCGGGTCAGCTGCCAGCCGGTCAGGGTCGGCTTGACGTCCTCGCTGGGCGGGACCACCGCCAGCCGGGGGGCCGGCTCCAGATCAAAGACCACGCGGGTGTAATCCGCTTCCGGCGTCAGCTTGCCCGTCACATCGATGCGGCAGGTGCCGCCGCGGATGCGGTCTTCGTCCTTCTCCGTGCGGTAGCTGCCGTACTCGGGGCTGTCGCCGCCGCACTCGCCGATATAATCCCAGCCGGCCCAGACGAAATCGCCGATGATCCGCGGCTGCTCCTGAGCCAGGAGCCAGAAGGGCCGCGCGTCGCCGATCAGGGTCTCGGAGCCCAGGATCAGCCGGTCGGGGTGCTTGCGGCAATCCTTGCGGTAGCGCCAGTTGCCGTAGTTGTAGCCCGCGATGTCCATCGCCGCGAAGGCGTCCCGGGTCTTCCAGTCGCAGGGCGGCAGCCACGCGCCGAACTTCATGAAATCCGTGCCCAGCTTCGCCGCCATGTTGTTGAAGAACTCGGAGCCCACGGACTTTTTCTTTTTGGGCAGCTGGGCCTCCTTCTGGCGCTGGGCGTTCTTTTCCGCCGCTTCCGCTTCCTTTTTCGCTTTCTCGTCGCTGTATACGCCGAAGCCCATGCTGCTCAGAAAGTTGAAGAAAATGTTGATGCCGCAGGTGACGGGCCGGGTCGGGTCCAGCCCGTGCAGGTATTCGGTAAAGTCCTTCTGCAGCCGGATGCCCTTCTCCTGGGCGCTCTCGGCCACCTCGTTGCCGGTGGAATACATGATGACGGAGGGGTGGTTATAGTCCTTCCAGACCAGGCTTTGCAGGTCGGCCTTCCAGTTTTCCAGCACGTGGGAGGCGTAATCGTGCTCCGTCTTGTGCATATACCAGCAGTCCACGTACTCGTCCATCATCAGCATGCCCAGCCGGTCGCAGACCTCCAGCAGGTACCGGGACGCCGGGTTGTGGGCCGAGCGCACCGCGTTATAGCCCGCCGCCTGCAAAATGCGCACCCGGCGCTCCTCCACCTCGGGATAGGTGCACGCGCCCAGCACGCCGTTGTCGTGATGGATGCACGCGCCGCGCAGGATCGTCCGCGCCCCGTTGATCGTGAGGCCGTGCTCCGGATCCCAGGCGAGGGTCCTGACGCCGAAGTCCGTCTCCGCCCTGTCGCCGCCGAAGCAGACGCGCAGGGTATAGAGCTTCGGATGCTCCGGGCTCCAGAGCTCCGCCTGAGGCAGCGCCAATTCCGCCACGGCCTTGCCGTCCTCCGCCGTTGCCTTGGCGGCAGCCAGGCACTTTTCCCCGTCCATCACGCAGAATTCGGCCTCGCCTTCGCCCTGTATCTCGGCCTCCGCGCGGATCTTCCTTTCATCCAGGGACAGGGTGGTGACCCGCAGACCGTCCATGAGGATATACTTTTCAGGGCCCGCCCACAGCCAGACGGGGCGGTAGATGCCCGTGCCGGAGTACCAGCGGGAGTTGGGCTGGTCCGAGTTATGGGCGATGACCGTGATCCGGTTTTCCCCGGTCTCATGAAGCAGGCCGTCAAGATCGATATTGAAATCCGTATAGCCATAGAGCGGCGCGGCCACCTTCTGACCGTTGACCGTGATCTCCGGATCGTGGTAGACGCCCTCGAACTGCAGTTCCAGGTGCTGGCCGGTAAGCTCGGCCGGCAGGACAAAGGTCTTCTCATAGCAGTAGTCGAGCCCTTCGAACCAGCCGATGTTCCCCCCGCCCAGACTGGCGGCGGTGCGCTGCTCCGTGCGCATCGCGTCGTGGGGCAGCAGCACGGGGATCGCCGGAGTGCTCCCGCTCAGGGGCTTGCAGGTCCAGCCCGTATTGAAGTCCAGCTTTTTCATGGTCTCACCGTCTCCTTTATTCTTGTGACATGGCAGTACGCAGGTCACTGATGATCTGTTTCGTGCGCAGGCGCGCGCCTTCGGTGCTCAGGTGGCTGTCGATCAGCCAGAAGTACCGGCCCGGCATCAGACTGTCCTCCAGGCGCGAGATCACCGGCACTTCCAAGGTATTGCGCATGTGCTCCTCCAGCGCCGCCCGGGCCTCCAGGGTGCTTTTTTCCGTCAGGGAAGCGCTGTTGCGCGGCGTATAGCCGAACCAGACGGTCACGCCCTTGTCGGTGAAGGGCCTGAGGGCGGCGTTCAGGGCTTCCACCGTTCCCGGCGGGAAGCTGTCCAGGGTGTAATCGGCGATGTTGTGGCGCAGGCGCTCGTCCGTTTCCCCATTGGGGCGCGGCAGGACGAAATCGCCGTACTTGTTGTAGGTGAAGAACCCGTAGTAGAAGACGCCGTCGTCGTCGTACTTGGCGGGGCTCACCTCATACCCCCGGTCCGGCATCATGGCGCGCACCCGCAGGTACTCCCCGAAGCTGTCGAACACAGAAGAATACTTTCGCATGTCCAGCTCCGCGGCCACATCGTAGTTGGATTCCATCATCGCCCAGAAGCCCTTGTCCAAGGCGCGGTCGGTGCAGAACTGCTCCCGGATGGCGTCGAACTCCGGCGCGTAGAGCAGGATATCCCCCTCCTCCGCCCAGGGCAGGATCAGCTCCAGCTGGGGCCGGGCGGCGGTATAGGCATACACCCCCATGTTCACCGGCTCCAGCTCCGGGAACGCCGCCTTCAGCATCTCCGAATCGTACCCGTAGCGGCCCGAGGAGCCGGAGGACAGGATCAGCTTGCGCTTGCCCCGCAGGGTTCGCAGATAGTCGAGCTTATCCTGGAAGGTGTCAAAATAGCTGCCGCTGTAGGACGGGCCCACCGCCGCGTTGACCCGGAGCGTCGTGATCTCACTGCCGGGGAAACCGGCGTCGCCGATCTTTTCCAGGCTGTCGTACAGGATCAGCGTGCCGATCCCGCAGTCCGCAAATGCGCCGTCCTCCACCCGCCGCAGGGAGGGCGGAAGGACCAGGAGCTCAAACTCCGCATCCTCAAACGCGCCCGGATGGATGGCACGGACGGGCAGGCCCTCGTGCTCCTCCGGGATGACGCAGGCGTCCGCCGCACCGTGATAGCCCGTCACCGCCGCGCTCCCGCTGTCCACCGCCCAGTCAAAATCGCTGTCCGCGCTCCAGGCCAGCCATTGGGCGTACAGCACCGGGGCGTCTGCGGGGTCGATCCGGCTGCCCAGGCCCACCGGCCTGCCGCTGCCGTCCGGCTGGGTATTCCAGCCCGTCAGCGTATAGCCCTCCCGCCTGAACCAGACCGTTCCCTGCAGGGTGTTTTCCCGCAGGTGGGCAAAGGTCACGTCCCGCGTGAGGCTCGTCCCGTCAGCGCCCCTCAGGTTGCCGCCGTTGCCTTCATAGGTGATGCGGGTGACCGAAGCCTTGGCAGCGACAGGTGTTTCCGCAGGAACAGGCGTAGCGGTCGGAGCCGGAGCTTCGCCTCCGGCCCTCAGGCGGTCCGCGTGGACAGCCCAGAAATAGTTGGTGCAATAGCTGCCGTAGCGGGACGCCGGCACCGTGACCGTAGCCCTAGAACCCTCCAGCAGCCCCGCGCCGACCGCGCACCGGGCGGGATCGTCCTGCAGCAGGATGATGTCCGCCAGGCTGTCACAGCCCGCAAAGGCCCCGTCCTCGATGGTCCGGATGTTGGCCTGCAGGGTCAGCGTCCGCAGGCTCTCCGCTCCCCGCAGGGCGTTGCGCGCCAGCGTCAGGACGGACCGCCCCTGGGCATGGGTGGGGACCGTCAGGCTTTCCCGGCCCTTGGCCCCTTCGGTCACCCCCGTGATCGCCAGGCCTTCCCCGACGGGCGCATAGGTGAACAGTCCCGCGTCGCTGTCGTCCCCCGCGGCGGTATTCTCCACCTGGAGCGACGGCATTTCGGGCAGCTCCGCCCTCACAGGCAGCGGCTCGCCCAGGGCCGTCTTCAGGTCCTCCGCCAAATGCAGGGTGTTCATCTCAGCGCCGGAGGCGTTCAGGTGGAAATTGGTGTCGAAGAACCAGCCGGGCTCCATGATCGCGCGGTCCCCGGTGCCGATGACCGGACAGTTGAGCGCGGTCCGCAGCCTTTCCAGGAAGGCCTCCGCCTTCGCTTCCTCTCCAACCTCCAGCGCGGCCCGGTCCATGGGACAGAGGCGGAAAAAGAACTGCACGCCGCGCTTCCGGCAGGCCTGAGCAAAGCGATCGACGCGGGCCAAAAACTCCTCCGAGGGCCAGCTTTCGTCAAAGCGCAGGGGGACAGAACTGTCCCAGCCCCCGGGCATCCGGTTGGCCGGCTTCAGCTCCGGCCGCACGTCGCCCTTCTCAGTGAACGAGCTCCGGGCATAGACCTGGTCCCCCTCCGGCGCGTCGCCCCGGAAAAAGAACCCGGCTTTCCGCGCAGCGTACCGGGGCAGGGCTGCCAGCATTTCCTCCCAGCGCGAAGCGTCCAGCCGCATAAGCAGGCTCCGGTCCCCTTCTGAGGCCTGCCACATCAGCTCCCCGTCGAACCAGTCGGACAGGGTCTGCTCGCTGACCTCGGACATGAAGACGACGATGTCCCCCGCCCGCAGGTCCGGCAGGGCCAATTCCAGCATGACGGTGGTGCCGAGCCCCGCGTACAGGCCGAAATTGACGGCCCTGTACCCCGGAAACTCCTGTTCCAGCAGCGCGGAGTCCGTATCGAAGGCCGCGCCGCTGGCGCCGATGACCACGATCCTCGGCCCCTCGGTCTTCCTGAGCAGCGCCGCCTTGTCGCCCAGGGCGGCGGTATAGGTGCGGGCATACTGGGGCGGCAGGGCAAAAAGGCAAAGGAGGACCATCACCGGCAGTATCAGCGCCAGCGCAGAGATCCCCAGCAGTCTTTTGCCCATTCTTACCCTCCGTCAGAACTGGAAATAGATGAACGCGCCGGCCCCATGCCCCGCCGCCCGGGCGAACCAGGCCAGCAGGATGCACACGGCCAGGAAGAAACAGGCCATGGCCGAGATCCTCCGCCCCTGGGACAGCCTGTGCAGCATGGGCAGATAAGAAAGCCCCAGCAGGAAAGCGGCGGCCTGCGCCCAGGTGAGACCCAGCAGGGAAAGCCCCGCGCGCACGTCCCAGGCAGAGAACAGTCGCACCGCAAACGCCGCTGCCTGGCCGAGGCTTTCCGCCCGGAACAGCAGCCAGGACAAGAGCACCGGCACCGCCGTCAGGACCCACTGAATATGTCTGCGGACGCCCGGCTCCGCAATCTCCCGCCGGTTCATCAGCACCTCGACGGCGCACAGCAGGCCGTGGAACGCGCCCCAGAGCACGAAGGTCCAGTTGGCCCCGTGCCAGAGGCCGCTGAGCAGGAACACGACGAAGGTGGCCAGCACCTGCCGGCCCCGGCCCTTCCGATTGCCCCCCAGCGGAATATAGACGTAATCCGTGAACCAGCCGGTCAGGGAGATGTGCCAGCGCCGCCAGAACCCGCGCACGGTCTGAGCCAGGTACGGGCGGTCGAAGTTCCGCCGGATGCGGATGCCCAGCAGGCGCGCGCTGCCCTGGGCGATCTCGGAGTAGCCCGCGAAATCGCAGTAGATCTGGAAGGAGAACAGGATCAGGGCCAGGAGCACCGCGCTGCCGTCCGGGGACGGGGCCGCAAAGACCCGGTCCACCGCCGGAGCCGCCAGGTCGGCGATCACCAGCTTGCGGAAAAACCCGCTCAAGAGCAGCATGAGCCCCGCCTTCACGTCCTCCCGGTCCGCCGTGCGGGCGGCGATCAGCTGCGGCAGCAGGGAATCCGTCCGCTCGATGGGTCCCGCCACCAGCTGGGGGAAGAAGGCGATGAACAGGGCGTAGTGTCCCGGATGCCGCACCGCCGGGATCGTGCCGCGGTATACGTCGAAGACGTAGGACATGGCCTGAAAGGTGTAAAAGGAGCAGCCCACCGGCAGCAGCAGCCTGAGCGGCTCCCAGCGCCCCCCCGCGAGCCTCACGAAGGCATCCGCCAGAAAATTGAAGTACTTGAACCAGATGAGCAGGCCGACGCAGCAGAGGACGGACAGGGCCAGCCACAGCCTTTTTGCGCGCTTCGTCCCGCTTTTTTCCATCATCAGGCCCGCGGCCCAGGTGAGCAGGATCACGCCCACGATCACCAGCGTCAGCGGCGCGGACCAGCAGGCGTAAAAGAAGAGACTGCCGATAAGCAGCAGCGCCCAGCGCCACTGGGCCGGGCAGAGCCGATGCAGAAAGACCGCAGCGGCTAAAAACAGCACATAACGGGGCGTATCGAAGCTCACGGCTTTTCACCCCGCAAATGCAGCATGGACAAGCCAGGCAAGAGGAGGGCAAAGACCAGCATCTCCTCCCACGGGCGGTCCAGATAGAGCATCAGGGCCAGGAACAGCACAAAGCTGAGCCCCCCGAGCCAGGACAGGAGGAAGGACCGCTTCCACGCGCCGAGCGCCGTTAAAACCAGCGCGCTGACTGCCAGGATCACGGTGAGCGCTGTGAGCATGTCCCTTCCCCCTTTCAACATTATTCGCAATAAATGGAGCAGCCTGCGGGAGGGTTAGTCCTCCCGCAGGCTTCAGTCAGAGTTGATTACTTGGCTTCCTTCTTGCGCAGGCCGCAGAAGGCCGCGACGATGGCGACCACCAGGGCCACACCCATGACCACCATGCTGGCGATAGCGCCGGTACCGGAGGCCATGTTGGCGGGCGTCTGGACTTCCTTGATGACGTCCGCGTTGGAGAAGTAGATGAAGCCCAGGCCTTCCACGCGGGAGGCGATCAGGTTGATCAGGCTCAGCGCCACGAGCACGGGCGCGCCGATCTGCATGAGGCCGGAGGCCAGGTCAGCGCTGGTCGCCGCGGAACCCTTCAGGTTGAGCAGCTTGAGCGCGATGGCGCAGACCAGCAGCACGGCCGCGATGATCAGCCACAGGGTCACGCCGTTGACGGAACGGCCCTGGAAGTAGCCTTCGCCGCTCACGTTGGCGGAATACACGATCAGAGAGACGATGATCAGGATCGCCGCGCAGCAGGTGATCCACGCGCCGACGGACATTTTCTTCAACATGCTCAGGCCTCCTTCTTCTTTTTGAGTACGGTGGTGGCGATGTACGCCAGGCCGCAGCAGATGGTCAGGACCAGGCTGACGGTCTTGACGATGCTGATCGCGTTGTCATACCAGGTGGCCACCTTGCGGGTGGAGACGTTCAGCACAGCGCTGTTGGCGAAGGTGTACAGCTGATACTTGAGGTTCTCGCGGGCCTGCTTGACCAGCGCGCCGTCGTTCTTGACGGTTTCGGGAGAGATGTAGCCCCAGGTCTTGTCGACGCCGCCCTCGCCCTCGTTGATGTGGTTATCGTTCTGGGCGAAGTCCGCGATCTGGGTGACACCGGCCATCACGATGGACTCGGCGTTGAAGTAGTACTTGTTGTTCATCATGTCGGTGGAGACGAGGCCGGTGAAGCCCCACTCGTCGCGCATGATCTTCTGGAGCATGCCCACATGGTGCGCAGCGTTGGTGGCGCCGATGCGGTTGAAGGCGATCATGACGGCACGGCCGTCCGCGTCGTCCAAGCCGCCCTGGAAGCCGCGCAGGTCGGTCTCACGGAACTTCTGCTCGGTCATGTAGACGCTGACACCGCCGCGGTTGTGCTCCTGATCGTTGAAGCCCATGTGCTTGGGTCCGTTGATGATGCCCTTGTCAGAGCAGCCCTGCATGATACCGTAGCCGATGCGGTTGGTGAGCATGGGATCTTCGGAGATGTACTCATAGTTGCGGCCGTTGTAGGGAGTACGGCGCTGGGTCAGGCCGGTGCCCCACAGGTCGTAGCGCTGCAGCCACAGGCCGCTGTTGCCCTCGATCAGGCCCCACTCGTAGGCGAGCTCGGGGTTGAAGGAGGAGGCGATCAGGGTCTGGGAGTGGACGTTGAACTTGTAGGTCTTGCCGGTGGCCTCGTCGTTGTAAGCCGCGGTGAAGCCGCTGACGCCTTCGTTCTGGAGGACCTTCGGGTTGTCCACGTTGGTGAGCACGTCGGAGCTGGAACCGCCGTGGATGACAGCGCCGACCGCCTCGTCGATGGTGATCTGGGAGACCAGGTTGTCCCAGTATTCGTCGTTCACGTCGGCGAGCTGCTCATCCTGGATGCTCTCGGCGTTGAAGCGCAGGCCGCGGTCCACGCCCTCGTTGGCGGGATCATTGGTCTGGATGGTGTAGGTCTGGCCGCGGAGCTCGGCGATCCACTCGTCCTTCTTGGGGCTGTCGCCGATCTTGATCGCGACCTTGCTGTAGTCGATGGGATAGGTGGCGTCCCAATCCTGACGGGAGAGATAGGTCACGGTGTCGGTGCCGGTCCAGTAGTTCAGGTCGGCGTCATCCGCGACGTTGGTGACCTCATGGCCATTGGCGGTGGCAAAGGTGGTCTTGTCGAAGGCGCCCAGGTTCCAGGTCACGACAGCGCCGGTCTTGTCGGTATCCATACCGTCGGCAGCGGTCTTGCCCAGGTGAGCCAGGAAGTTGTTGGCCGCAGCGTGGGAGCCGGGAGCCGCGGTGAAGAGGTAGTCGCCCTCGTCCAGGATCCAGGTCTTGGCGTTCTTGTAGTCATAGCTGGCCAGGTACTTGGAGGGCACGGTCAGGGTCACGGTGGCGGTGCCGCCGGCCTTGACCTGGGCCTTGCCGGAATTCAGGAAGTTGACGGCAGACTTTTCGACCAGGTTGGTCTTATCATACTCGGTGTAGGGCTGCTGCACATACAGCTGAGCCAGGAAGTAGCCGTCCTTGTCGCTCAGGTTCTTGATCTCGATCTCAGCGGTCACGTTGCCGTTCTCGCTCAGGTCCACCTTCACGCTCTTCAGGGTCTGCTCATAGTCCAGGTAGGACAGGCCATGACCGAAGGAGTAGAGGACTTCCTTGTTGTAATCCCAGGTTTCGGCCTGCGTCGCGCCCTTGGCAGAAGCGGCGTTGAACTGGGGATTCATGACGGAGTCGAAGTAGCGGGTCTCAAAGTACTTGTAGCCCACGTAGATGCCTTCCGCCTCGACGATGTAGTGACCGCCGTTGTAGGTGGAGGAGCCGCCGAAGGAGCTGGCCTTCGTGTTGGCGATGGTCTCGCCGGGGTAGCGGGCATCGGTGCCCTGGGTGCCGACGATCTCATAGTCCGCATAGTAGTCGCCGCCGAAGTTGACGACCGCGGGGATGGAGGCGTTGTCGGCCACATAGGTGTCCGGCAGCGCGCCGGTGGCGTTGACCTTGCCGGTCAGCACGTTCGCGATGCCGATGGGCTGATAGTCGTTGATGACGCCGATGTAGGCGATGCCGTCGACCTCATGGGCGCCGCCCTTGGCGATCTCCTTGAGGACCATGTTGTTGCCGGAGTTGATCAGTACCAGCACCTGGCTGCAGGTCTCCTTCGCCACGTCGATGACGGCGAGCTCGTCGTCAGACAGGGCCAGGGGGTCCTTGCCGGTCGCTTCGCCGGCGAAGTTCAGCGCGGAGCCGGGAGCGTAGGTGTTGCCTTCACCAGCACCGCGGGCGAAGGTGACGATAGCCACGGCGTTGTCCTTGTCGATGCTGTTCTTCCAGTCAGCGGGAGCGCCCTTTTCCTCGAACAGCGTCGGGGGTACTTCCACGACCTTGTACTGGGTCATATCGCCGGGAGCCGCCACGTAGATGTTGTCATACGCGACCGTGTCCACCAGCTCGCCGGTCCACATGTTGGGCACCTGCTCGATGTGCTTGTTCAGGATGCCCTTCTCGTAGAAGTTCTTGACCGTCTCGTTGATGCTCAGGCCCGCGTCGGTCAGGGCCTGCAGCAGATCCACCGCGTCGGCATTGCCCGCACGGAGGTCGCCGGCCGTATAGGGATACGGAGCATAGGAGGCCAGGCCGAACAGCACGACCTGCTTGTCCGCGCTCAGCGGGAGCACGCCGTTGTCATTCTTCATGACCACGGTGCCTTCCTCACCCTCGCGGATCGCCAGGGCCTTGGCTGCTGCCGCCATGTCCTCGATGGTGGCATAGTCTTTCTTGAAACGCGCGGCGCTCTCGTCCGTGATCGTTTCATAGCTGCTGGTTCCCAGCACGTTATCCAGCGCGGAGCGGTAGGACTCCACGACGCCGGTACCGACATTCGCCAGCACCAGCAGGCAGGCCATCAGCGCAGCCATGCCCCGGAAGAAACCGGACAGTTTACCCATGTTACATACTTCCTTTCTTTGGTAGTCGATAGTGTATGTTCACCCGATGGACGGGGAAACAACAAATCTAAGTGAGAAGGTAGGAAGTAGGAGGTAGGAGGTAATTATACTTATGCAGTGGCGTCAGTAACGCCATGAGCAGAACATTATTTACTTCCTACTTTCTACTTCCTAATCCCTACTTTCTAATTTGTTTACGCCAGTTCAAACGAATTGAAATCGAACGTTCCCCCCTTGCCCTCAATGCTGAAGTAGAGGGCTTCGCGCTCGTCGAGGCCTTCGGGGAGGGTGCCGGTGAAGGTCTTTTCCTGCAGGGCGGTCTCTACCGGGATGCGGCAGATGGGCTCGCCGTTTTCCTGGGTGCGCACGGTCACCGTGCAGCCATTGCCGTAGCCCTGGAGCTTCAGGGAGATGGTCTTCGTCTCACGCAGGTCGAAATACTTGAAGGCCACGGTGCAGTCGGTGCAGAAGTTGGAGATGTACTGGTCGTCGCCCTCTTCCCGGTCGCCGCCGCGCTGGGTCAGGAAGGGATCCATGCCCTTGGGATGCTTGATCATGGAGAGGAAGCGCGTGCCGTTCCGGCCGTAGACGTTGCAGGCGATGTAGGAGGGATAGACGCCCTTGCCGCTGAGCGGACCGCCGTTCAGGCCGCAGGAGGTCATCTCCGCCTGGTAGAACTTGCCGTCCTCAAAGCGGATTTCCTCCGCGCAGGCCTGGCGGGAGGATTGCTTGCGGTTGGAATGGCGGTGATAGAAGATGTAGTATTTTCCGTTGATCTCGATCAGGCTGCCGTGGGTGTTGCCGGTGCACATGTGCGCGTGCTTCACGTCCGGCACGCCGGGCAGGCCAATATCGCCGCAGCTGACCAGGACGCCGCCAAACTCAAAGCCGCCGTTCGGGCGGTCGCTGACCGCGTAGCAGAGGTTGTGGCTGTTGAGTGAGCTGTAAATGAAGTAGTACTTGCCGTTGAACTTGCGCATGGAGCTGGCCTCGCCGAAGGGCTGCTCCTCGTAAGCGGTGTCCTTGGCCTCGTCGCCGGTGAGCACGCCGATATAATTGAGCTCATCGCCGGAGATGACGGTCAGCATGTCGCTGGGATCAAGCTCGAAGTACATGGGGCCCTTCTTGGTAGGCGCGGAGCCGTCCAGCAAAATGGGGTTGCCGCCGAAGGCAAAACCGGTGTACAGGTACAGGCGGCCATCCTCGTCCATCAGGCAGCCGGGGTCGAACTGGAAGGGCTCGTTCCGCTTGCCGATGGGCGTGCCGTCCTGGTATTTGACGTAGCCGTAGAACTCATACTTGCCGGCGGGCTCGTCGCATACCGCCACGGAGATCATCTTGGTGCCGCCCATGAAATAGTACAGGTAGTACCGTCCGTCCGGGCCCACCACCATGTCCGGCGCCGCCAGGCCGTTGGTCAGGCGGATCTTGGGCGCGGCGGGGTCCTGCTCCCGCTTGTAGATGCAGCCGTGGTAGGTCCAGTTGCCCAGGTCATCCACCGGCGCGGACCAGCACACATAATCCCCCAGGCAGAAATTCAGGCCGTTGAACAGGTCGTGGGAGCCGTAAATGTACACGCGGCCATCCACGATATGGGGTTCGGCATCCGGCACATATTCCCAGCTGGGGAGGTAGGGGTTGAAAGCCTGCTTGGTTTTCATGGGGAACGCCTCCGTTTCTGTCGTGTCATTTATTCCTAAGCGGCACGCCGCTATTCAAGTCGTGAGGAAAAACTTGGTCAGGATATAGGCCGGAGTGCAGCTCCAGGCGTGGCAGAAGCTGTTCACGATCATGCCCCCGTAGGGAGAAGTCCGGGGCTCGTCTGGGACCCAGCATTCCCAGAAGGTATCTCCCCCGGCGTCCAGCATCCCGCCCCAGTAAGAGCGCAGGTGGTCGAGGGCCTGTTCCCGGCGGCCCGCCCGCAAAAGGGCCATCACATAATAGTGGTGCATGTAGGGCGAGCCCATGGGCGGGGCGTCCGGGGCCGCCAGCGCCGCATCCATTGCACGGGCCGCGGTCTCCCCCGTCATCACGTCCGCCAGCGTCATCCAGACCTGGGAGTGGACGGAGACCTGCCCGCCGGAGACGCACAGTCCCCGTTCATCGGACCAGAACTCAGTCCTGGCCGCGTCCCTCATGGACTGCGCCAGTTCGGCATAGCGGCAGCGGCGCTGCTCGTCGCCGGCGCGCGCGCAGAGGGAAGAAGCGGCGTCCAGCGCGCAGATCAGCACGCCCTGCAGGCTCGCCTGCCGGTCGAGGCCGTCGCTCCAGTCGATAAAGCCGGAAGAGGCCTGCTCCGGGGCCACCGTCCTGTCCGCCGTCATCCCGTGCCTGAGCACATACTCGACCTGCTCCAGGGCTGGTTCCAGCAGATCGCCGAGCGCTTCATGATCCCCCGTCTCCTCCAGGTACTCGTTGAGGGCCAGCGGGAACATGAGGGCGTAGTCCATCAGGTAGGTGTCGTCCGCCTCCGGCTCCGCGTCCGTGAAGACATTAGCGCTCATGCGCCCGTCCGGGAAGCGGGAGCCCGCGAACAGATACAGGCAGCGCTTGATCAGGTCATAGCTGCGGTAGGACACATAGGAGGTCAGGGCCTGCAGCCTCAGATCCCCCAGCCACAGCCGGCGGTCGCGCTTGGGGCCGTCCTCCAGCACCTGCTGGCTGCAGTCCTTCAGGGTGCGCAGGCTCGCTTCATAAATGCTGTTCAGCCGGCTGTCCGCGAAATGGCGTTCAGGCAGGGCCTCAGGGTCAGCGCTGCTTTCCGACACGCAGGAGGCTTCCTTCAGCAGCAGCTGGTACTTGGGCGAGGTGTCCAGCACCGTCAACCGCAGATAGCGAAAAGCGTACCGCCGCGGCAGGCTGATGCGCGCGGGCAGCAGGTCCACATGCAGCTTTTCCTGCTGGATCCAGCTGCGGGAGAGCCACCCATCGTAGGCTTCCGCGTCTTCGTCGAGCTCGCTGGCGATCTCCGCCATGTCCAGGCGGAAGAAGGCCGGCGCGTCCTGATGAGAGCCCGCGCAGTCCAGGCTCAAAGTGACGCGGCCCACCAGGTGGTGGCCAAAATCCAGAACGGCCTGGTCGCCCCGGCTCAGGGGCCGGGACGCCAGCGCTTCAAAGGTCATCTCTTCTCCGTTCAGCGCGCAGCGCACAGGCACGGGATGCTCTGTATAAACAAGGGCGGGTGTCAATACCGCCGCTTTGTCCAGCAAACGGCGGTCTGTCATGGGCTGAAAACCGGGGATAATGGAAATCAGCTGCATCAGCGTCCCTCTTTCGTAACGATCAACTTGCATTTTCATTATACTGCCATTCACTACCGGACGTTATATACATTTTTGTTCTCTTTATGTGATAATTTTTGACATCCGCATCTGTCCCCTGTATGCCGTGGCTGGTTTCATGCCTGATTATTTTTCACAAATTCAAAATCAGACAGTTTTATTGACAAAATCGAACCAGTTTTGTATACTATTATCAACAAAGCCGCCCCTTCGACCGAAAGGAGAACGCCGTGAACGAGCAGCAGCTGCTCACCAAACTGCGCACCCTCAACGAGAGCGAGATCTTTTACCGCAACTACCGCCTGGCCCGGTCATCGCCCAACAGCTTTCAGGCCTACCTGAACCAGCTGGATCCGGACGAGGTCCGCAGACGGGCCCTGCTGATCCCCGAGTGGCCGGACACCATCAAGCCCGAATACCTGGAGGAGTCCTTCTTTTCCCCCGACAAGCGGGTGGGCATCCATGTATCCAAGCACAACTGCTATACCCCGGCGGTGCCCCATTATCACAATTTCTTCGAGATGTTCTACGTGCTGGAGGGCCGCTGCATCCACCAGGTACGGGACAACCGCTCCCTACTCAAGGCCGGGGATCTGTGCCTGATCCAGCCACAGGTCACCCACTCCCTGGACGTGAGCGACGAGAGCATCGTCATCGACATCCTGATCCGGCGCTCCACCTTCCGTCATTACTTTTACAGCATCCTGCAGGGCGACAACCTGCTGGGCAATTTCTTCATGAGCACCCTGTACAGCAAGCAGGGCATCGACTACCTGATCTTCCACACCGGCGAAGACGAGGAACTGCACCGCGCCATGATCGAGCTGTGTTCGGAGTTCTTTGACCAGGAGTCCTATTTCTCCGTCCTCGTGAACGCCGTAGTCACCAAGATCTTCGTGCTGCTGCTGCGCCGGCACACGGGCAGCTGCGAGCTGCCGGAGGACCAGATCAAGGACACCCAGACCGCCATCGACATCGCGCGCTACCTGCAGCTGAACGCCGCCACCGCCACCCTGGGCGACCTGGCCGCGGAGTTCCACTACTCGCCGGAATACACCTCCCGCCTCATCAAGCGGGTGACCGGCCAGCCCTTTATCCGCCTGCTGACCAGCATCCGCCTGGAAAACGCGGAGCAGCTGCTGCGGGACACCACCCTGCCGGTCAACGATATCGCTGCGCTGGTGGGTTACGAGAGCAACGAGCACTTCATCCGCACCTTCCGCAAGCGCGCAGGCATCACCCCCAGCGCCTACCGGCACAAGCACAGTATACGCGACAACATCCAAGAATAAGCCAAACGGCCGGACCTCCCTGGTCCGGCCGTTTAACATATGCTCTTTTTTATTTTGTTTCTTCCATATATTCCCGGATGATCTCGTCGTGGATGCGGTTATAGCGTTCCGGGTCCCGCAGCCCGGCGGGCTGGCCGTCGACCACGCCCGCCCGCAGGCAGAGGGCGGAGGAGCTGCTGGTGATGATCTCATCCGCAGCCAGCAGGTCCGGCAGGAAGAAGGGCTCCTCTTTCACGGGGATATCGAGCCTCCGGCAGGCCGCCAGCAGCCGCGCCCGGGCGATGCCGGGCAGGATCAGATTGTCGCAGGGCGCTGTGTACAGCGTCCCCTCCTTCAGGATGTGGACATTGCTGTGGGCGCACTCCGTGACCCGGCCGCCCGGGCGGTAGAAGACCGCCTCGTAGCACCCGGCTTCCGCCGCCTGCTGCGCCGCCATGACGGAGGGGATCAGGTTCAGCGTCTTGATATCACAGTGCAGGAAGCGGGTATCCTCCACCGTGATCAGGGAGATGGGCTCCCGCTTGTCGATCAGCTGCTTGGGGGTCAGCGTCACCCACAGGTTGGGCTGGCTCTTGGGGAAAGCGTGGCCTCGGGGGCCCGCACCGCGGGTCAGCTGGTAGTACAGGAACATGTCGCCCGTATCCATCTTCTTGACCAGGCTGTTCAACAGCGCTTTCAGCTCGTCCTTGGACATGGGCACCGTCATCCTCAGCATGGCTGCGCTGCGGAAGAAGCGGTCCACATGCTCATCCAGGGCGAATATATGGTAATTGCGGCACATCTGCGCGTCGTATACGCCGTCCCCGAACCAGCACACGCGGTCGGTCATGGGGACGGTCATTTCGCTCAGCTCGCCGATCCTGCCGTTGTAATAACCCAGTTCTTTCATCAGCCGGCTCCTCCGTTTTTCATGAGCTCCCTCCAGGCGGGCACGGGCGTGCCGTCCAGCGCCGTATCCGGCGCGGCATGCCAGAGGGACTGCAGGATCGCCTCCTCCGCGCATTCGCCGATAGCGCGGAAGGGGAGGTCCATCAGGTCTTCCCGAAGCACGGTCTGGCGGCAGAAGCTGCCCGACCCTTCCGGGCGGGCTGTCGTGAAGCCCACAGCGATCTCGCCGCTGCCGTGGCCGATATAGGAGCCCAGCCGCGCCATGCCCACGGACGCCCTGCGCAGCACCCGCTTAAGCTGCCGCGCGGACAGCGGCAGGTCCGTGGCCGCCACCAGGATGATGCTGCCCTGGTCGCAGGCAGCTAAGCCCTCCGGCAGCGCACCGGGGCGGAAATCCGCCGAAGCGCCGTAGTTGCTCTGCACCAGCAGGCCCATCGTATAGGTCCGGCCGTCGATCTCCATCAGCCGCGAGGAGGAGCCGATCCCGCCCTTCATGCCGTAGCAGGTGGTGCCGCGCCCGGCGCCTACCGCGCCCTGGGCGAAGTCCTCCCCCGCGCTCCCGATGGCGGCAAGCACCTCGTTCTCCCCCACCGGCCTGCGGGCGATATCGCTGAGGCGGCTGTCATTGCACTCGCAGACCACGGGATTCACTGAGGTCAGGCGGACGCCGTCCTCCCGGCACAGCCCGAGCATATAAGAAACGAGCGCGTCGTGCACCCGCCCCACGTTCAGCGTATTGGTCAGGGCGATGGGCGTCTCCAGCGTGCCCAGCTCATCCACCTGCACGAGGCCCAGGGTCTTGCCAAAGCCGTTGAACACCTGGGATGCGGCGGTCAGCTTCTCCACAAACGGGTTATGCACCGGTGGCAGCACCACCGTGACGCCGGTATGGCAATTCCCCTCATCTATCGTGCAGTGGCCGACCCGGACACCGGGCACGTCGGTGATCAGATTCCGGGGGCCGTGCGGCAGTCTGCCCACTGGAAAGATCATGCTCCCTCTCCTCCGCCATTCAGGCTGAAGCAGTAGCGGTTGCCCAGGATGTCCACGATCAGCGCCGCCAGGTCCGGCGTATTCATGGGCACCTGCAGCACGTCCTGCAGCTCCGGGGTGGTCCGGGACCGGAAGGCGTCTGCCATGACGTGCAGCACCCCGTCCCGCAGCTGCCCCACGGACCACTGCTCCACCCCATCCATGCCCGTAACGCCTTCGGGCCAGGGCGTCGGCGGCTCGAAGCCCGCCAGGCACACATCGTCAAAGCCGAGACCCGGGTACACCCGGATATCCGCCTTGGCCGGTTCTTCGCTCGTGGCGGCTTCCAGGTCGAACCGGACCTTCGCATGCAGCAGCCGGCGGCGCATGACCATGACCGCCGTCTTGCTCTGGTCCGCCATCAGGAAGCGCCGCCCCGCCTGGGCAGCGGCCAGGCCCGTGGTGCCGGAGCCCGCACAGAGGTCCGCCACCAGGCTGTCCGGCTCCGAGACCGGCAGCAGCACCCGGTTGAGCAGCGTCAGGGGCTTCTGGGTGTCGTAGCCCGTGCGCTGGGGGTCCTTCTGCTGCAGATGCGAAAGATCGTTCCACACGTCGCCCGGATAGACCGGATCGTCGTCATAGTATACATAGGTCTTCCCGCCGGACCGGATGGTGCGGCAGGGGCGGCCGTTTTCATCAAAGGTACGCTTCATGTGGTTCTGCCGGTTCTCGCCCCGGGGCAGGGGCACCCGGGTGATATCGAAGCGCAGCGCCGGGGACTTGCGGTAGAAGAAGATGATATCGTGCTTCCGGGAATAGTGGTTCTTGGCGCGGCCGCCGGACTGATAGGACCAGACCAGCTGGTTGACAAAATTCCTTTCCCCCAGCATCTCGTCCAGCATGAGCCGCACATGGGCGTCCACCCGGGTATCCACATGCACAAAGAGCGCGCCCTCGTCCGTGAGCAGCTTCACCGCCTGGCCCACCATGCCGCGCAGCATCGTCAGATAGGCATCCCGGTCCGGCCAGCGGTCGGAATAGGCCGGCAGGTCCACGGTGCGCTTTTCCCCGCTCCAGCCCTCAAAGCCGATGCGCTGGCGCAGGATGAACTGATCGCCCGTCAGATAGGGCGGATCCAGGTACACACAGGAGACTCGATCCCAATACTGCGACAGATCCATGCGGGTGCTGTCCCCCAGCCGGATCTCGCCGCGGGCGCCGCTTCGCATTTCCCGCGCACAGGTTACCTGACGAACGTCCATAGTCCCTCCTGTTATACTGATTTGCGTCTAATGAATGTACATATGCCGGATGAATTTTGTGCCGGATCAAGGAAGACGCTCGAAAGCGTACCCGCTGTGGTACGGTGAGAGCGGCTGACGATGAGCCGGTGCAAAAGTCGCCGGCAGATGTGCATGAGTTAGATGCAAATAAGTATTAAAGCACAAATCCCGCGATCAGCTTATGCAGCTGATCCAGAAAGTTCCGGTGCGCCTCCGACTGATACAATACCTCTCCGGCAGAGCGGACCGCCTCCACGAACTCGGGCCGGAAAGCGCCGAGCCCGCTGGGCAGCAGCGGACACACCTCAAACCCCCGGCGGTCGCGGACCACGCGCACGCTCCCGTCCTTATACTTGGGCAGCAGCGGGAAGATGCGGCAGCTCAGCGGCCGCTCCGTCCGGACGCATTGGCCCTCGCAGGTCAGGAGCAGAGCCGGGATCTCCAGCGCCGTATACGGGGTGATCCGGTATCCGGCAAGCCCGCGGTACAATTGCTCCTCCCCCGGGAACAGCAGCATGCCGCCCCGGCCCGTCTCGTCGGGCTGGCAGCAGGCGTGAGCGCAGGCGCGGCCGCAGTCCGTCTTCAGCGGGGTCACGCCCTCCGTGAGCCGCCGGGCGGTCAGCAGGGCTTCCATCGCGTCCATGCTCATTCGCTCACCTGCACGCTGTCCCGGCCAAAGGTATCAAACAGCGTCTGCATGCTCTCTTCCGCCTGGGTCTCGCGCTGTTCCGCTGCCTTGTCTTTCATCAGCTCGGCCCGGACCTCCCCGGTGGCCGCGCCGCAGCTCAGCAGCGTTTCGCCCAGCACCTTCTTGCTGCCTTCGTTGTTGATCAGGGTCAGATAAAAATCGTCCTGGGGCTGGAAAGCCACCACATAAGCGCCATCCTGCACGCCCTGGAAGCGCCCGCGCTGGATGAAGGAGAGCTCGATGTGCTCGGCTTTGATCTTCGCCACCGCGCGCTTCCAGACCTCCGCCTCACTCTTGGGCGGTTCGGGCTGGGCTGGGACGGAGGCCGCCGCGGTCCGGGGCTGTGCCGCCCGCTCTGCCGCTGCCGCCGGCGCGGACGCCGCCGCGCGCACCGCAACCACGCCGCTCTCGATGGCTTTCAGACGGTTTTCAAGGGTATCGATGCGCTCTAAGAGCGCCGTGACGTCCTGGGCCTCCGGCGGATCGCAGGCGCGCAGCACCGCCATCTCCAGGACGGAGCGCGGGCTGCTGGCCCAGCGGGTATCCGACTCCGCGTGCAGGATGTGGTCCATCACGCGCATGAGCTTCTGGGTGGAAAACGCCTCCGCCTGCTTCGCGTACCGCTCGGCCCGCTCCGCGCTCATGCCGCTTAACGCTGCGGAGCCGCAGAGCCGCGCCGTGGTCAGGTAGCGCATGTGCCGCCCGAAGTCGCGCAGGAACACCGTCACATCCGAGCCCATGCTGTACAGGCGGTCGATGGTGGTCATGGCGCCCGCCGCGTCCCCGGCGGCGATATTATCCGCCAGGTCGAACAGGATCTGGCTGTCCGCCGCGCCCAGCACCAGGCGCACGCTCTCCTCCGTGACCTCGCCGCCCATGCCTAAGCACATGTCCAGCAGGGACAAGGCGTCGCGCATGCCGCCCTCGGCGGACTGGGCGATCAGGGTATAGGCCTCCTCGGTCACCGGCGCGCCCTCCGCCGCCTGCTTCATGCGGCCGATGAGCTCCTCCATGGTGAAGCGCCCGAAATCAAAGCGTTGGCAGCGGGAAAGGATGGTGGCCGGCACCTTCTGAGGCTCCGTGGTGGCCAGGATGAAGATCATGTAGGCCGGCGGCTCCTCGATGGTCTTGAGCAGCGCGTTGAAGGCCGCCGCCGACAGCATGTGGACCTCGTCGATGATGTAGACCTTGAACTTCCCGAACTGGGGCGGATAATCCACCTTCTCCAGCAGGTCGCGGATCTGATCGACGCCGCTGTTGGAGGCCGCGTCCATCTCCACCACGTCCATGCTGGCGCCGCTCAGGATGCTCTGGCAGGCTGCGCACTCGCCGCAGGGATCGCCGTCGTTGGGGTGCTCGCAGTTGACCGCCCGGGCCATGATCTTGGCCGCGCTGGTCTTGCCCGTTCCGCGGCTGCCGCAGAACAGGTAGGCGTGGGCCGTGCGGCCCATCCGCACCTGGTTGCGCAGAGTGCGCACGATGGCCGTCTGGCCCACCATATCCGAGAACGTCTGGGGACGCCAGACGCGGTAAAGGGCTTGATACATGATGATTCCCGTCCTTATTTGACGCCGCTGCGCTCCCGCAGCGTGTCGATCATTTTCTGCTCATCCTCCGGCGAAAGCTCGCCCCGGGTGAAGGCAAACCTGTTGCCGGTCTTCGTCTTCAGGAAGATATCCCGGCGGCGCACCTTCAGCTTCTTCAGATCCGCGTAATCGAGGCGGAGGTCCGACGGATTCTTGCCGCTGACGATCCCGCTGGAGAAGCCCTTCTCGTAGAACTCGTATTTCGTTTCCCAGGGCTGCGTGTCGCCGTACAGCTCGATCATGTTCTTCCTGAGCTTCCGCGGGCGCAGCCAGAGGCCCTCTACCGCGTAGACGAGGATGATCAGCGGCAATCCGATCCGGAAGACAAAACTGCTGAAGAGGATCGAGAAATCGAACGCCGGGAGCCCGTAATACAGGTTGATTGCAGCCGACATTACCAGCATCACCGCAATGAAGATGAGCACCCGGATGACGATCAGGCGCAGGACGTTTGAGCGGTAGGCTCTGACCCGTGCGTCGGCGGTCAGCTGGCCCGTCAGGGTCAGAAAAGGAACTTCGGCCTCATTCATTACTTCCGACACTATTGTTCCTCCTTATTCAGTATCCAATCCATTTCTTATCTCAATCCGCAGTACAGGCGCAGGGCATCCAGCATCCGCTGTTCGTTTTCCGGCGTGAACTCCTGCCGATTGATGTGAAATTTGAATCCCTTCTTGCGCAGAAAGATCTGATATTTGTTCATCCTGCAGCGGGTGATCTCCGCATAGCGGAGGATGATGGTGCTCTGGGTCTGGCTGCCGGAAGAACGGACGGTGAGCTCGTCCTGGCCGAAAGTGTACTCCACGCTCAGATGATCGCCATGCACCCGCTCCAGACTTTTGCGCTGAAGATACGGGATATACCAGATCATCAGGAAGGCGTAGACCGCGATGATCAGCAGCACATACACCTGAGGCGAGGAAAACAGAAGCACGCTGAGCAGCTGCCTTCTGTCATGGATGAATACGCCATAGTTCTGTAAAGCGCTGAAAACAGACAGGCCGTACAGCGCCAGCAGGATCAGGCCTGCGCGCAGCGTGCTCTGTATGCCATAGTAGCGCAGGCCCTTTTCCTCGATCTTCGGGGTCAGTTCTCCCCGGATGACGATAGGCAGGGTTTCCCCCTCCATTGCGGGCTGTGTCTGCATTTCCATTCCCGACACCTTACCTCGCCTTCACCAGCGCCTTCAGCACCTCGACCATCTGGCGCATCTCCGTAGCGGAGGCGTACTCGAAATTGCCGTGGAAGTTGCCGCCGCCGGTGCCCAGGTTCGGGCAGGGCAGGCCCATATAGCACAGCCTCGCGCCGTCGGTGCCGCCGCGGACAGGCTTGCTGAAGGGCGTCAGGCCCACGCTGCGCACCGCCTCCCGGGCGCGCTCGATGATGTCCGGGTTGCGGTCGATGATCTCTTTCATGTTCTCGTACTGGTCGCGCACCTCGGCCACCACCGTGCCCTCGCCGTACTTGTCGTTCAGATAGGCGGCGATCTTCGCGACGCGTTCCTTCTTGACCGCGAACTTCTGCCGGTCATGGTCGCGGATGATGTACTGCAGGGTCGCCAGCTCCTCGTTGCCGCCCATCTGGGTCAGGTGGAAGAAGCCCTCGTAGCCCTCGGTGTTCTCCGGCGCTTCGCGCACGGGCAGCATAGAGTGGAACTCCATAGCCACCTTGCAGGCGTGGAGCATCTTGTTCTTGGCGCTGCCGGGATGGATGTTGCGGCCATGCACGGTGATCTTCGCGCCGGCGGCGTTGAAATTCTCATACTCGATGCCGCCCGCGGCGTCGCCGTCCAGGGTATAGGCGAAGTCCGCCCCGAAGCCCTTGACGTCGAACAGGTCCGCCCCGCGGCCGATCTCCTCATCCGGGGTGAAGCCGATCTTGACTGTGCCGTGCGGGAATTCGGGATGCTCAATCAGCCATTCCGCCAGCTGCATGATCTCCGCCACGCCGGCCTTATCGTCCGCGCCCAGCAGGGTTGTGCCGTCGGTCACGATCAGCTCGTGCCCGTGCAGCTTGCCGAGGGCCTCGAACTCGGCCTCCTTCATGACGATGTTCTTCTCCGCGTTCAGCAGGATGTCCCCGCCCTCGTAGACGAAGCACCGGGGATGGATGTCCGCGCTCTTCACGCAGCTGACCGTGTCCATGTGCGCGATGAGACCAATGACCGGCTGGCCCTCCGCCGTAGCCGGGACCTCGGCGTACACGTAGCCGTGTTCATCCACCCGCGCGTCCTTCGCACCCATCTCGTTGAGCTCTTTCACCAGCAGGTTCGCCAGGTCGAACTGATGGGCCGTGGACGGGCAGGTATCACTCAACTCGTCGCTGCAGGTATCGATGCTCACATAGTTCAGGAAACGTTCAATCAAATCCATATAAAGACCCCCTATTGCTTATATTCTGTGTGGAGAGTGGAGAGTGAAGTGTGAAGTTCAGGTGGAAACAGCGCAAGCGCTGTTTCTTTTATTACATCAGACGCCATGAGCAGGAGTATTCACTCCACTCTCCACTCTTCACACTTCACTCTTGCGGGTGGCACAGCGTCCTGCCCGCTATTATCGCAGCTTTGCCACCCGCAGTGTCTTCAGCCCATAATATCTGCACAGCTCGATCGTCTCTTCCGTCAATCGTTCCCCGCATACGGCGATGGGGACGGCGGGCGGGCAGCCGGTGGTGTCGGAGGCCAGAACGCGGCCCTCGCATTGAGAGAGGGGCAGCGTCTCCTGGGGAGAAAGCATGGCCTCGCGGATGGTCATGACCCGTTCGCCGGGGGACGGCAGGGCGGGCGGGATGCGGACCGGCTGCCCGGCCCAATAGCCCGCCGTGTCCAGCAAGGGGCGCTCGATCGTGTCCATCTGGTCCAGCTGGCAGGGGGCCAGCATCAGCGTCACGAAGTCCGGGTCGGCCATCTCGCACTCGATGCCACGCTCCTGCAGCAGGCGTTGGATCATATGGCCGTCCGCTGCCCGGGTCGCGCGGATGGTCAGCTTGATCGGCTCATCGCCGGTCAGGACGACTCCCGCTTCTTCCAAATGCTCCTTCATGAGATCCATACGCCGCGCAAAAGTGGCCAGCTGCCCCGGGAACTCCCGTTCCAGAAGCCGGTTGCAGCGGTCCAGGGACGCCAGGATCAGGTAGGAGGGGCTGGTGGACGCGAAAACGCTCATGGCCGCCTTCACGTCCGCCCGGGTGATGTCCGCGAGCCGCTTTGAAACGTGCAGATACCCCGCGCCGGTCAGGGCCGGCAGGGTCTTGTGGGCGCTGTCGGCGCACATGTCCGCGCCCAGGTCCAGCGGGTGCCGGGACTCCGGCAGGAAGCGCAGATACGCGCCGTGGGCATTGTCCACCAGCAGGATGACCCCATGCGCGTGACAGATCTCTGCCGCCGCGCGGATGTCCACGACACCGCCCAAATAGTCCGGGCTGGTCAGGTACACCGCGAAAGGAAGCGTCTCCGCGCGGGACAAGGCTTCGTCCAGGGCAGACACATTCATGCTTGAAGACAGGAGACCGCATCCGAATTCGGAATTCGGAATTCGGAATTCGGAATTATTACTTCCGATCACATGATCCGATTCCGCACTCCGCATTCCGCATTCCGCATTGGATATCCACCGGATATCAAAGTCCAGCAGCGCGGCGGCGCTCAGCAGGGTGCGGTGGGCGTTGCGGCCCGCCAGCAGCCAGGGCCTCTCCCCCGGGCGCTGTGCCCGGCGCAGGGCCAGCAGCAGCATAGCGCGGATGCTCAGGGATGAGCCCTCGGCAGAATAGCAGGTCAGGCCGCTGCCGAAGAGGCGCGCGGCGTTCTCCTCGCTTTCCAGGATGATCCCATCCGCCTCATACAGGCTGTCCGCGCCGGTCATCTCGGTGATATCCCAGCGCTCCGGCCCCTCGCCCCGGCCCTTGTGGCCCGGCATGTGGGCACGGACGATGCCGCTGTCGGCATAGGCGCGGACAAAATCGTCCACGGGGGTGGTGATCATGCTTCCTGCCCGTCCGAGAGGCGCACGGCCTCCAGCCAGATGGCGCACTCCATGCGCTTGCGGAAGAGCTCGCACCCGGCCTTGTACACGCCGTTGATGCTGCCGGTGGCATGCCAGGCGTTGGCCGCGCAGCCGCCTGCGCACCACAGGCGCGCCCAGCAGTCCCGGCACTCCTCGCGGGTATAGACGTTGGTATTGGCAAATTCGGTCTGGGTGTCCGGCTTCGTGATGCCCTCGTCCAGGCTGCCCAGGCGGAAGCGCTCCTCGCCCACAAACTGGTGGCAGGGGTACAGCTCGCCCGTAGGTGTGACCGCCAGGTATTCGGTGCCCGAGCCGCAGCCGGACACGCGCTTGTAGATGCACGGACCGCCGGTCAGGTCGATCATATAGTGGTAGAAGGTGAAGGGTCGGCCCTCTTTCCGGCGCTCGTCCATGAGCACGGCCAGCTCCTCGTACTGCTGCTTGACGATCTCAAGGTCTTCCGCAGTCAGGGCCGCCGGATCATCCGGCGCGCAGACCACCGGCTCCATGGAAAGCTCGGTGAAGCCCAGGTCCAGCATGGTCATGATATCCTTCAAAAAGTCCGGGTTCCGGTGGGTGAAGGTGCCGCGCATATAGTAGTTCTTCCCGCCGCGCTTTTCCACCAGGCGCTGGAACTTGGGCACCACGCGGTCAAAGCTGCCGCGGCCCTGATAGTCCACGCGCGCGAAATCGTGGATCTCCTTGCGCCCGTCCAGGCTCAGCACCACGTTGTGGCACTCTCGGTTGCAGAAGTCGATCACGTCGTCGTCGATGTTCATGCCGTTGGTGGTCAGGGTGAAGCGGAACTGCTTGCCCGCTTCCTTCTCGATGCTCCGGGCGTAAGCCACCAGCTGCTTGACCACGTCAAAGTTCATCAGCGGCTCACCGCCGAAGAAGTCCACCTCCAGGTGCCTGCGGGTGCCGGAGTGGGCCACCAGGAAGTCCAGCGCCTTCTTGCCTGTCTCAAAGGACATGAGCGCGCGCTCGCCATGGTAGCGGCCCTGGCTGGCGAAGCAATAGCTGCAGTTCAGGTTGCAGGTATGGGCCACGTGCAGGCAAAGCGCCTTCACGACGCCCGCCGTGCGCGACTTCAGCTCGCCCGCGATGGGGGCAAAGGTGTCCGGCGCAAAAAGCCGGCCGGCAGCCTTCAGCTGTCCGACCTCCTCCGCGCACTCCCGGATCTCATTTTCCGGATAGCGGCCTTTGAGCGCTTCAACGATCTGCTCCGCAGTGTGGTTCTCAAACAGGCCGATGACGTCATAGGCCAGGTCATCGACCACATGGACGGCCCCGGAGCAGGCGTCCAGCACGATATTCCGGCCGTTCAGCCGGTACTGATGCAGCATGATTCTTTCTCCTGATAGATGAAACAAGACCCGCATATATATGATTATACATGCGGGTTTTGCCTTGTGATTTCAATTATTTTTCAGTCTTCTGATTTTCGCACTTCTGATTGGCGATACCGCAGCTGGTCTTGCAAGCGGACTGGCAAGAGGTCTGGCACTCGCCGCAGCCACCGTTCTTGGCGCTCTCGCAAAGGTCGCGGGTCGGCAGGGTCTGAATATGAGCCATCTGGATGCCCTCCTTTCTGAGTGTACACCCTATTCTACAAAATCGTGTCTCCGATGTCAAGGTTTTTATTTGTTTCTAAGGGCTTACCGGCCGCCGCGGATGTAAGGCTTGGCCAGCGCTTCCGGCTCCCGGTTGCGACCGCTGGTCATCAGCAGCGCACAGAGGGTGATGATGTAGGGCAGCATGGCCAGCGCCTGAGTGGGCACGGGCACGCCGAAGGCCTGCAGGCGGATCTCCACCGCGTTGGCCGTGCCGAACAAGAGCGCCGCCAGGAACACGCCGAAGGGCGAATACCGGCCCAGGATCACTGTCGCCAGCGCGATGTAGCCGCGCCCGGCGGTCAGGTTGTCATTGAACAGGCCCAGCTGGGCAATGATCAGGTACGCCCCGCCGGCGCCGCCCAGGAGGCCGTTGACCAGGCAGGCCAGCATCTGCCGCTTTTCCACATGGATGCCCGCCGCGTCCGCCGCCATGGGGTTTTCCCCGATGCTGGTCATGGACAGGCCCAGGCGCGTGTAGCGGATCAGGACGAAGGCCGCGATCAGAAGGACATAGGCCGCATAGGCCAGGATATCCTGGTTGAAAAACGCTTCGCCGATCACGGGGATCTCGCTGAGCAGCGGCACCTTGACCTTGGGCAGTACGCTGATCTGCATGCGCTCGCCGGAATTGAACATCAGCTTATACAAAAAGCTCGTGAGCCCCAGGGCCAACATGTTGAGGGCCAGGCCGCTGACGGTCTGGTTCTGCTTGCCCTTGACGCAGAGCGCCGCGTGGATCATGCTGATCAGCGCGCCGCCCAGCATACCAAAGAGCAGTCCCAGCCCCAGGGAGCCCGTATAATAAGCCCCCGCAAAGGAGAAAAACGCGCCGCAGAGCATCACGCCCTCCATGCCGATATTCAGCACCCCGGCGCGCTCGCTCACCATCTCCCCCAGGCCCGCGTAAAGCAGCGGCATCGCCATGCGCACGCCGCTGGCCAGGAGCATCGTCCAGAAGGACCAGGTCATGATCGTCTCAAACACGTTGTTTTCCCCTCCGCGATACGCGCCCGGACAGCCAGGCCCTGGCCAGCAGCATGATCACGATGCAGCCGATCAGGATACTGACCATGGAGGACGGGACATTGGCCTGGCGCTGCATGGCCGCCGCGCCGACTTGCGCCGCCGCGTAGAGCAGCGCCGCCACCGGTACCAGCTCCGGCCGGTTGGCCGCCAGCAGCGCGATCAGCACGCCCGTATAGCCGCAGTCCGCCGAGAAGCCCTCCAGCAGCTTTTTCTGGATCGCCATCAGCTCGATCACACCCGCCAGGCCGGCCAGGCCGCCGCTCAACATGGCCGCGCGGACCACGCCGCCCGCCACGGAGATGCCGTTCACCTCCGCCGCGCGGGGGTTCAGGCCCACGAGCCGCATTTCATAACCCCAGGTGGTCTTTTCCAGGATGAACCAGATCAGCACCACCAGCGCCAGGGCGATAAAGAACCCGATGTGCAGCCGGGTGCCGCTGACGATGCGCGGCAGGGTCACCTCCGCCGCCAGGCGCTCGCTCTGGGGCAGGCCGGAGGCGGGATCCTGTAAAAAGCTGTGCACCGCCACGCCCACAAAATTGATGGCGATGTAATTGAGCATAATGGTGACGATGATCTCCGAGATATTGAAACGCAGCTTCATGCCCGCGGCGATCAGCGACCAGAGCCCGCCCGCCAGGAAACCGATGATAAACGCGCCGACCACCCGCAATACCGGCGGGAGAAAGGTGCAGCGCAGCGAGACCGCTGCGGCAGCCATCGCGCCAATGTAAAACTGGCCCTCAGTGCCGATGTTGAAAAAGCCGGTACGGAACGCCAAGGCACAGGCCAGGCCCGTCAGGATCAGCGGCGTGCCCTTGACAAAGATCTCGCAGAAGCTGTTTTTATTGCCGAAGATGCCGTTCACAAAGATGCCCAGGGCCGACACCGGATCAGCGCCCGACGCCGCGATGAGCAGCACCGAGACCGCCGCCAGCGCCAGGACGTAAATCAGCACCCGGGTCAGTATACGCACTGCCTTCACGCGACTGCCTCCTTTTCCCCGGTCATGCCGCCCATCAGGAGACCGATCTTCTCCACCGTCGCTTCCGCGCGGCTCAGTACGCCGGCAATGCGGCCATTGTACATGACCGCGATGCGGTCCGAAAGGGCCAGGATCTCCTCCAGGTCCGCGCTGATCAGCAGCACGCCCTTGCCCAGGCGCTTCTGCTCCAGCAGCTTTTCATGCACAAAGGCTGAGGCGCTGATATCCAGCCCGCGGGTGGGCTGGCTGGCCACGATGAAGCGCGCGCCGGGCGTGATCTCCCGCGCCAGCACGATCTTCTGCTGGTTGCCGCCGGAGAGCATGCGCACGGGCGAATGGATGCCCAGGCTGCCCACGGTGCGGATGTTATAGGTATCCACCGCGTCCTGGGCATTCTTGCGGATCGCCTTTTTATGGAACACGCGGCCGCTGGAAAAGGGCACATGGTTGTACTGCCGCAACAGCAGGTTTTCCCCGATGTCCATGCCGGGCACCAGCGCGTCGTGCTGGCGGTCGTCCGGCACGTAGGCCATGCCACGCTCCGCCCGAACGCAGACGGAGGTTCCGGTCAGGTCCTGATCCTCCACGCGGATGCTGCCCCGCACCCTGCGGCGGCGGATGCCCACGATGGCCTCGGCCAGCTCCTTCTGGCCGTTGCCTTCCACGCCCGCGATACCCAGGATCTCGCCCGCGTGCACCGAGAGGGTCACGTCATCGATGGTCGCGCGCTTGCGCCCGCTGCGGAACACGCTGACATGGTCGAGGGACAGCATCTCCTTGCTGTCGTCACAGAAGGCCGTATTGCTGGGCACCTCCAGCTCCCGCCCCACCATCAGCGCGGAAAGGGCAGCCGCGTCCGTTTCAGCGGTCTTCAGGGTGCCCACGCACTTGCCCCCCCGCAGCACGGTGATGCGGTCGGTATTGTTCATGATCTCGCTCATGCGGTGGGTGATCAGGATCACGGCGAAGCCGCGCTCTTTGAGGGCCTTGAGCACCTGGAACAGCTGCTCCGTCTCGCCGGGGGTGAGCACGGCGGTGGGCTCGTCCAGGATCAGCAGCCGGATGTCCCGGTACAGGGCCTTCAAAATCTCGACCCGCTGCTTTTCGCCGATGGACAGGTCGCCCACCAGCGCGTCGGGATCCACCTTCAGGCCGTAGCGTTCAGACAACTCCAGCACCCGCGCGCGCAGCTTCTTGCGCGGCAGGAAAAAGGGCACCTGCTCATCGCCCAGCAGGATATTATCCAGCACGGTCTTGGCGTTCACCAGGGAAAAATGCTGGTGCACCATGCCGATGCCCGCGCGGATGGCCTCCTGGGGAGCGCGGAAATCCACCTCCTGGCCCTGCCAGAAGATACGGCCGCTCTCCGCGCGGTAAATACCGTAGAGGATGTTCATCAGCGTCGTCTTTCCGGCGCCGTTTTCGCCCAGCAGGGCATGGATCTCCCCGGCCTCGACCGAAAGATTTACATGCTCGTTGGCGTAGGAGCCGAAAAACGAGATACTGATATCCTGCATTTCCAGCAGTGCCACGCGGGACCAACTCCTTTTACTCAATGGATAGACTGAATTCTGGAACGAAGGGGCTGTTGCACATTTTCACGCAACAGCCCTCATCCGACCTCACTTCGTTCGGCCACCTTCCCCCGAGATCGGGGGAAGGCTTTTGGTTGACTGTATTCACTAATTATCGGAACGCTTTGCAAGTTCAGACGATTTTGCATACAGCAAAGTGAGAGCCTTCCCCCGATTTCGGGGGAAGGTGTCACGCCAAAGGCGTGACGGATGAGGGGGTTCACACTTGTGCAACAGCCCCTTCGGGATCGAATGATATCGGGCTTACTGCTTGAGGTCTGCCGGGTTGCCGACGATCTCCATCTCGCCGCTGGTGATCTTGGCGATCATGTCATTCAGTTCGGCCTGCAGTTCAGCGGGAACGCTGGGGTTGAAAGTCTCGGTGCCATACACCAGGCCGACCACGCCGTCCGCCATGCCGCCTTCGACGATGGAGCCATTGAAGGCGCCGTTCACGATGTCGTTATAGGCCTTTTCCATCAGCTTGTCCACGTTGTACTGGGCGCTGGTCAGCACGTAATCCGCAGAGAGGTAGGACTGGTCATAGCTGTCGCCGACTACGGGCAGCTGGTGGTTGATGCCCGCGATGAGGGCGGGGTCGCCGGCCGCGTTGGCGCAGTGATAGATGAAGTCGGTGCCGTTCTGGATGGCGTTCTCGGCGATCTCCTGGGCCACGGTCATATCCACATAGGAGTTGGTGTACTGGGCCAGCACGGTGATGTCCGGGTTCACGGCCTTGGCGGCGTCATAGTAGCCGTTGACGATCTTGTTCATGGAGGGGCCGGGGAAGGAGGACACGATCAGGATCTTCTGGCTCTTGGAGGTCTTCGCGGCCAGAGTGCCGATGACGTAAGCGGTCTCCTGGCACTTGAGCTGGTAGGAGGCCATGTTGCTGCCGTTGCAGTCAGTGCCCTCGATGGCGATGAACTTGGTGTCGGGGAACATCTCAGCGACGTCCAGCATGTACTCGCCGTACTGCTGGCTGTGGCCGAACACGATATCGTAGCCGTCGTTGCCGTAGGAGATCAGATGGTTTTCCACATCGGCGACGGAGACATCTTCCATCACGCTGAACTCCACGTTGTACTTGTTGATCAGCAGCTGCAGGCCGTCATAGGCGCACTGGTTCCAGCCGCCGTCCTGGGCCTTGCCGGTCACGATCAGGGCAACCTTGAGGGGCTTGTCTTCCGCCAGAGCGACTGCGGCAGAGGTGAGGACCAGGATCGCGCAGAGCAGGATGGAAAGGAGCTTCTTCATATCAGTACCTCTTTCATTATATTTGTCAAAAGCTATGCTTTTGATCACACGGTCGGGAAGCGGCAGGGCAGCTCGATGCCGGCGCGGCTGCGGATGGCGTCCGCGCGCTGCTGCGCTTCGGTGTACAGGGCATCCTCGTCGATGGTCAGCAGTTTGCGCTCGCGCATGAGCCACTTGCCGTCGCACATGGTGCTTTCCACGTTCTCGGAGTGCATGCTGCTGACCAGGTTCGCCACAGGGTCATGCAGCGGGAGCATCCCGGCGGAACGGGGGTTGATGACGATCAGGTCGGCCTTCTTGCCTTCGGTCAGGCTGCCCAGGTTCTTTTCCTCCATGAGGGCTTCGGCGCCCTTGATGGTGGCCATGTTCAGGACTTCTTCCGCCTTCACCACGTCGGGCTCCAGGCGCCAGCCCTTGTGGATCAGGCTGGTCAGCCACATCTCGTCCACGATGTCCATGCGGTTGTTGCTGGGCGCGCCGTCGGTGCCGATGGTCACGCAGATGCCCTCCCGGAGCATGCGCGGGACCTTGGCAAAGCCCAGCACGCGCATGGCGGCGGCGGGGTTGTGAGAGACCTTGACATCGTGCTTTTTGAACATGAGCACCTCGTCGTTGGTCAGCCATACGGTGTGCACCGCCAGGAAGTTCTTGTCCAGCACGCCCAGGTCGTTCAGGTGGGTGACGGTCTGCACGCCGATCTTGGCCTTCAGGTATTCCACCTCGTCCTTGACCTCAGCCACGTGCATGTGCACGCCGACGCCGTACTTGTCCGCCTCTTCCTTGCTGCGCAGGATCAGCTCGTCCGTGTTGTTGAAGATGGTCCTCAGGCCGAACCAGACCTGGACGCGGCCGTCCGCAGTATTATGGAAGTTTTTGATATCCTCCACCGTGCGGGCGATCTCCTCGTCCGTGGAGTGGATCCAGTTTTTCGGCAGGCCCTCGCCGCAGTCCATGATGCTGTTGGCCAGCTTGCCGCGGATGCCCGCTTCGGTCACGCCCCGGGCCATGCCGGAGACGAACTGGCCGCCGGGCTCGGCGAACAGGGTGCAGCCGGCCTTGATCTGCTCGGCACAGCACAGCAGGGTGGACACATAGCTGTCGTCCTCAGTCATGCTGCTCTCATAGGGCCAGATGCGGTCATGCAGCCAGGTCAGCAGGTTCACGTCGTCGCCCAGGCCGCGGCCCAGCTGCTGGGAGGTATGCACATGGGTGTTGACGAAGGCGGGCATGACGATCTTGCCGTCGCAGTCGATCACTTCGTCATATTCGCCCGCAGGGGCTTCCCCGCTCTTGACCGCCGTGAGGCGGTCATTTTCTACGATCACATAACCCCGGGTGTAAACGCCCTTTTCAGGGTCCATGGTGACGATATACGCGTTTTTCAGCAGCGTTTTCATATCAATACACCTCTTATATCGCATAAAATCCGAACATTTTCCCCGTTTAGAGAAAAAATGTACGCACTCATATTACGCTGATCGAGCCCGTTTGTCAACGGAAAACAGCCATATTTTGCTGTATTTTTTCTCAAATAATACGACGTTATCCGATCCGGTCAAATTTTGTCAGATTCGGAAATCGTTCGGAAATCCGCATGGGGAGCGGCCTATACGCGCGCGAATAATAAATGAAGAAAATCGCAGCAGGGTCAATTTACCTATTGACAAAGCTATCACTCTGTGTTATATTTCTCACAGTTGTTAGCACTCGTCAACGTTGAGTGCTAACAGCGGGACTGAGAAGAAAGGGGAGGCGATGAGTGATGGAGCTGGACGAGCGGAAGCTGCGGATCCTGAGCGCGATCATTGATGATTACATCGAGACCGCGGTGCCGGTGGGCAGCAGAACGATCACCCGGCGGCACGACATCGGCGTCTCCCCCGCTACCATCCGCAACGAGATGAGCGACCTCACGGAGCTGGGCTATCTGGATCAGCCCCACGTCTCCGCAGGGCGCGTGCCCAGCAACAAGGCCTACCGCCTGTATGTGGATCAGCTGATGAGCCACTGGGCGGGACAGACGCCCCTGGACGAAACCGCCGGCAGCTACTTTGACGAGCAGGCGCTCCAGATGGACGACATCGTCAAGACCGCCGTGCAGGCCGTCAGCGCCCTGACCCACCTGACAGCGGTGGCAGTACTGCCCGGTCAGCCCACCATGCGGATCGCGACCCTGCAGCTGGTGCCCATGCCGAACGGCTCAGCCCTGCTGGTCATTGTGACCGACAGCGGCATCGTGCGCGACACGGTGATCCACGTGAGCCGCAGGCTGGACATGGACGGACTGTACGCCATCAGCCGGACCCTGTCAGGGACCTGGCGGCGCAGATGGCGCGGCAGGCCTCCGAGGACAGCGTGGCCGTGGAAGGCGCGCACAACATCCTGAGCTATCCGGAGTTCAGCGATCTGGACAAGGCGCGCGCGTTCCTTTCCACCCTGGAAGCGCCGGACCGGCTGATCAGCCTGATGTGCGACAACGACCAGCCCGTCAGCGTCCGGATCGGCACCGAATTGGGCATCCCGGACATGGCTGACTGCAGCGTCGTGAACGCCGGCTTCAGCTACGGCGGATGCCGCGGCACCCTGGGCGTGATCGGCCCCATGCGGATGCCGTACGGCCAGGTAATGCGCACGCTGTACACGATCAGTCAGAGAATGACCAACCTGTTTGCGGAGGTGAGATAAAATGGAGGAAGACATGAAAAAGAAATTCAAGAACCGCGACGAAGAGCCAAAGCCTGAGAACGGGGAAGACCCGGAGCAGACCGCTGAAAACAGCGCCGAAGAAGCCGCGGCTGCAGAAGAAGAGATCGTCAAGGACCTGAAGCCCCTGCTGGAAGCCTCCCGCCAGAAGGCCGAGGAGTATCTGAACCTGGCCCAGCGCGTACAGGCGGACTTCGACAACTTCCGCAAGCGCAACAATTCCGTCCGCGCCGACGCCTATGAGGAAGGCGCGCGCGACCTGGTGACCAGCCTGCTGCCGGTGATCGACAACCTGGAGCGCGCGGTAGCCATCGAAACCGCGGACGAGAAGCTGCACACGGGCGTCGAAATGGTGCTCAAGCAGCTGAGCGACGTGATGGAAAAGCGCGGCGTGACGGTGATCGACCGCCAGGGCGAGCCCTTCGACCCGAACCAGGAGAACGCCGTGATGCAGGGCACGCCCGAAGACGGCGAAAAGGGCACCGTCTGCCAGGTGCTGCAGAAAGGCTACAAGATGGGCAATTACGTCCTGAGGACCGCCATGGTCAAGGTCGTGCCCGAATAAAGCGCATGAAACGCGGCACAGCCGCTTTCATATAAATAAGCAATTGACTATTTACGAACAAATAAACGGAGGAAAAGAACTATGAGCAAGATTATCGGTATCGACCTTGGCACCACCAACAGCTGCGTCGCCGTGATGGAAGGCGGCGAGCCCGTCGTTATCCCCAACGCTGAAGGCAGCCGGACCACCCCGTCCGTCGTGGGCTTCAACAAGGAAGGCGAGCGCCTCGTGGGCCGCGTCGCCAAGAACCAGGCGATCCAGTATCCGGACCGCACCATCTCTTCTATCAAGCGCAAGATGGGCACCAACGAAAAGGTGACCGTGGACGGCAAGCAGTACACCCCGCAGGAAATCAGCGCCATGATCCTTCAGAAGCTGAAGGCTGACGCCGAAGCCTACCTGGGCGAGACCGTGACCCAGGCTGTCATCACCGTGCCCGCCTACTTCTCCGACTCCCAGCGCCAGGCCACCAAGGACGCCGGCCGCATCGCGGGCCTCGAGGTCCTGCGCATCATCAACGAGCCGACGGCCGCATCCCTGGCCTACGGTCTCGATAAGGAAAACAGCCACAAGATCCTGGTCTACGACCTGGGCGGCGGCACCTTCGACGTCTCCATCCTGGAGATCGGCGACGGCGTGTTCGAAGTTCTGGCCACCAACGGTGATACCCACCTGGGCGGCGACGACTTCGACGAGCGCATCATCCGCTATGTGGCCGACAACTTCAAGAAAGAGAACCACATCGACCTGACCAAGGATCCGATGGCCTACCAGCGCCTGAAGGACGCCGCCGAGAAAGCCAAGATCGAGCTGTCCGGCGCCATGTCCAGCAACATCAACCTGCCCTTCATCACCGCGGACGCCACCGGCCCCAAGCACCTGGATATGACCCTGACCCGCGCCCAGTTCGACCAGCTGACCGCCGACCTGGTGGAAAAGACCATCGTGCCCGTGCGCAACGCGCTGCGTGACGCCGGCCTGACCGCCGAGCAGATCGACAAGGTCATCCTGGTGGGCGGCTCCACCCGTATCCCCGCCGTGCAGACCGCTGTCAAGAACATCACCGGCAAGGATCCCTTCAAGGGCATCAACCCCGATGAGTGCGTCGCCATCGGCGCGGCCATCCAGGCCGGCGTGCTGGGCGGCGAAGTCAAGGACGTGCTGCTGCTGGACGTCACCCCGCTGTCCCTGGGCATCGAGACCGAGGGCCACATCTTCACCAAGCTGATCGACCGCAACACCACCATCCCGACCAGCAAATCCCAGGTGTTCTCCACCGCCGCCGACGGCCAGACCAGCGTCGAGATCCACGTGCTGCAAGGCGAGCGCCCCATGGCCTATGACAATAAGACCCTGGGCAAGTTCCAGCTGACCGGCATCCCCGCCGCGCCCCGCGGCGTGCCGCAGATCGAGGTCACCTTCAACATCGACCGCAACGGCATCGTGAACGTGTCCGCCAAGGATCTGGGCACCGGCAACGAGCAGAAGGTCACCATCACCGCTTCCAGCAACATGACCGAGGAAGAGATCAAGCAGCGCGTGAAGGAAGCCGAGCAGTATGCGGAAGCCGATAAGGCCCACAAGGAAGAGGTCGAGACCCTGAACCGCGCCGACAGCCTGATCTACGAGATCGAAAAGCAGCTGCGCGACAACGGCGACAAGCTGAGCGCCGAGGACAAGGCCGCCGTCGAGACCGAGATCGCGAACTTCAAGAAGACCCGCGAGAGCAACAACGCTTCTGAGATCAAGAGCGCCATGGACACCATGACCCAGAAGGTCTATGCCATCTTCGGCAAGCTGTACCAGCAGCAGGGCGGCCAGCCCGGCCCCGACATGGGCGCCCAGGGCTACCAGCAGCCCCCGCAGCAGAACGGCCAGAACGCCGACGGAAGCTATGACGTGGACGGAACCGTTGAGTAATCAAAAGGGTATTCACATTTCATAACGATAACAGACAAGTGTGAAGAGTGAAGTGTGGAGAGTGAAGTGATGGATGAAATTCCTCGCATAGCTCGGAATTTCTCAGATCTGACCGGTTAAACTGATTCAGAACCATATAACTCCACTCTTCACTCTCCACTCTTCACACTGATTGTGTGGTGATACAATGGCAACAAAACGCGATTATTACGAGGTCATGGGCGTTCCGAAGACAGCGAGCGCTGAAGACATCAAAAAGGCTTACCGCAAACTGGCCAAGGAGTGCCACCCGGACCTGCACCCCAACGACAAGGACGCCGAGGCGCGCTTCAAGGAGCTGAACGAGGCGAACGAGGTGCTGTCCGACCCGGAAAAGCGCGCACGCTACGACCAGTACGGCATGGACGGCCCCCAGAACCCCTTCGGCGCGGGCGGAGCAGGCTTCGACTTCTCCGGCTTCGGCGGCATGGGCGGGATGGGCGACATCCTGGACCAGCTCTTTGGCGGCGGCATGGGCGGCGCCGGCGCACGCCGGAATGCGCCTCGGGCCGGCGAGGACATCCAGTATGAGCTGAAGATCTCCTTCGAGGAGGCCGCGAAGGGTTGCGTGAAGTCCTTTGAGTTCATGCGCGACGAGGTCTGCGAGGTCTGCCACGGAACCGGCGCGAAGCCGGGTACCCAGCCCAAGACCTGCCCCACCTGTAAGGGCACCGGCCAAGTGCGCATGCAGGGCGGCTTCATGATGGTCACCCGCACCTGCACCACCTGCGGCGGCACCGGCAAGATCGTCACCGACAAGTGCGAAAAGTGCGGCGGCACCGGCATCAAGCGCCTGCGCCGCACGGCCAAGCTGAACATCCCCGCCGGCATTGACAACGGCAATCCGCTGGTACTGCGCGGTCAGGGCGGCCTGGGCGTCAACGGCGGTCCTGCGGGCGATCTGATCGTCTTCATCTCCGTCCGCCCCCACAAGCTGTTCAAGCGCAACGGCACCACGCTGCTCCTGGATATGCCCATCAGCTTCACCCAGGCAGCCCTCGGCGCGGACATCGACGTCCCGACCCTGGACGGCACGGTCAAGTATCACATCCCTGAGGGCACCCAGTCCGAGACCGAGTTCCGCATCCGCGGCCAGGGTCTCCCCCGCGTCGGCTCGTCCCTCAAGGGCGACCTGCTGGTGCATGTGAAGGTGGAAGTGCCCAAGCGCATGACCGACAAACAAAAAGAGCTCCTGCGCGAGTTCGACGCGGTCTCCACCGGCCGCGAGTACGAAGGCAGCAAGAGCTTCCTGGACAAGGTGAAGAGCCTGTTCAACTAATACTGAATTGCGTCTAAACAATACACATCTGCGTGTGTCTTTTGCTCCATCTCTGCGTCAGCCACCCTCACCGTACCTTCGGGTACGCTTTCGGATGTCTTCCTTGATATGAAGCAAAATCCATCCCGCATCTGTATATCTTATAGACGCAATTCAGTATAAAAGCGTCCATGCGGCGCTTTTTTAATATTTTCCAGAAAATTCACCCGCAGGTATTGACTCTCACACTATGTCAGGGATTAAGATAATGGCGAGCTCAAAAACACCGTCCATGGAGGGAACAGCAGATGCTGAAGATCGGAGATTTTTCAAAGCTTTCCAGAGTGAGCGTCAGAATGCTTCGCCATTACGATGACATCGGGCTGCTGAAGCCGGCAGAGACAGACGCGTTTACCGGCTACCGGTATTATCGGGAGGATCAGCTGCTCGTCATGGGGCGGATCACTGCCCTGAAGGATATGGGCTTTGCCCTGGCGGATATCGTCCGGATCCTGGAGATATACGATGACCGGGATCAGCTCGATGCGTTCCTCACAGCCCGGGAAGAAGAACTGTCCCGGCTGTCAAAGGAAACGGAGTACAGGCTAACGCTTCTGGAAACAGCCAGAAAACGGCTGAGAAAGGAGCAGAATATGAATTTTGATGTGACAGTCAGGACCATTCCCAAACGGTACGCAGCCACGGTGCGAATGATCGTGCCACACTACGAGGACGAAGGCATGCTCTGGGGCATGATGATGGCCGAAAGCAAAACACCGCTGATCCCCACCGAGCCCTGCCTGGCGGCGGCGACGTTCCTGGACAAGGAATACAAGGAAGAGAACGTGGAGATCATGGTTTCCATGACCGTCAAAGGCACCTATGAGGATACGGAGCACGTGAAGTTCCGGACGCTGCCGGCAGTCAAGGTCGCCAGCTGCGTGGTCAAGGGAAGCTATGCCCGGATGGGCGAAGCGACCGCCGCGGTCGTCTCCTGGATCAACGAAAACGGCTATCAGCCCAACGGCCCCATGTTCAATGTTTACCATGTCAGCCCGCACGAAACCCAGAATCCGGATGAATATGTAACAGAGCTTTGTTTCCCCATCGAATAAGTATATAATCGCCAGGGAGCGCGAAGCTCCCTGGCGGCTTCTTCAGGAGGATGCAAGATGGAATATATACGTGTTACAAAGGAAAATCTCGATCAGGAGCATATCTGCTGCGCCATATCCAACAATAAGGACGTACAGGTGGCCTCCAAGAAAGCATGGCTGCTTGACCGGTTCGAGGATGGACTGGTATTCCTGAAAAGCGTTGAGCGGGGAAAATGCTTTATTGAGTATATCCCGGCAGAGAACGCATGGAACCCGATCCATGCGGAAGGCTTTATGTACATCGACTGCTTATGGGTTTCCGGCGCTTTCAAAGGGCACGGATATTCCAGCGACCTGTTGGACGCATGCGTCCGGGACAGTAAAGAGAAAGGAAAAAAGGGGCTGTGCATCCTGAGCGCGGCTAAGAAGAAGCCCTTTCTGGCCGATCCGAAGTATCTGAAGTATAAAGGCTTTTCCGTCAGTGACGAAGCGGATAACGGCATCCAGCTGTGGTATCTGCCATTCTCCGCGGACGCACAGCCTCCGGTGTTTCTGGAGTGCGCAAAGCACCCTCGCCTGGATGAAGCAGGATATGTCCTGTATTATACCAGCCAGTGTCCTTTTAACGCGAAATATGTACCCATCGTCGAGCAGACCGCCAAAGAGCACGGAATACCGTTAAGAACCATTCATATTAAAAGCAAAGAAGAAGCCCGAAGCGCTCCCACGCCTGTCACGACTTACGCTGTGTTCCGCAATGGAAAGTATTTGACGAACGAACAGATGAACGCTGCCAGGTTCCTGAAACTGGCAGCGGAACAGATGTGAATCAGCTGAGGTATTTACGACAGCCGGGCTCAATTCATAGATGGAGGGAAAAGCGGCATGGCATCCAGCAGAGCATACCTGAACTTTATTCTGGAGCAGCTTTCGGGCGTTGACGGGATCACCTGGAAGCCGATGATGGGCGAATACATCCTGTATATGAACGGCCGGATCATCGGCGGGATCTACGACGACCGCTTCCTGGTCAAGCCGACCCAATCAGCCAGGGCCATGATGCCGGATGCCGATCTGGAGCTTCCCTACGAAGGCGCGAAAGAGATGCTGCTGGTCGACAATGTGGACAGCAGGGATTTCCTGAGCCAATTGCTGACGGCCATGTATCATGAATTGCCCGCTCCCAAGCCAAAGAAAAAGTGACATCGCCAGGGGCTGTTGAGTTGATCAACCCGCGCAGTGCCTGTTCAACTGAAAAAAGCGCCATTGCAGCGCTTTTTTAGTTTGAAAAATCACGGATGAACGCTCCCGTCCATCGCACTGTCAGGGCCCTGTTATCTCGTTCCAAAGATCGCCGCCATCGGGCGGTCGTTGACGATGAACGCCTGCAGGGCCACGCCGTTCAGGCAGACGTACGGCTTCATTTCCGCCAGCATCGGCCAGTTCCCGGAACCGCCGCCCAGCAGGATCAAGCTCTGAAGGTCGGCCTCATCCATGCCGGAAAACGCATACATGGCCGCCACACAGCCCGCCCAAAGGACGCCGGTATCATTGTTGAGCGTATTCAGGTATATGCCTGTGATACAATCCGGCTGTTCCGGGTTTTCAAATCTCAGGGACAGCATGCCGACATCCTCGAACATACCGGCCCGGACACCCGCGTCACCTTCGCCCGGTTCAGACAGACGCAGCTCCTTCATTTGCATGAGCCCGCTGACCCAGTTGAAACGCTCCAGGAAAACGTCAGCAGTCAGACCGTCCCGAAAAGCCGGCGGCAACGCAGTGAAATCCTCTGCGATCACGGGCGGCTCCTGAAGGTGCTCCAATTCGCCGGAATAGCTGATCCGGCACTGATATAAGTAATCAGGGCGTTCGAACACGATGCTCCACCCGTTCTCGGTCCAGTAAGGCTTCTCGGGGCCGTCAAACGGGATCCCCGTTTTTTTCAGTGCGAACAGGCGGTCGTAGGCAGAAGAACCGACACGGCTCAGGCTTCCGTATGAAGCCACCAGCAGGTCCGCGATCAGCTGCCCGGCAAGCTTTTCGTCCATGGAATTCGGAGCAGTAATGACGATTTCGCTGATCATGGCTTTTTCCGATGTGCCCTGGACATACACCCGGATGATCGAATCCAGATAATGCCATGCGTACACATACCGGCTGTCCGAATAATAGCAGCGGCCGAGATCGACTGCATCCTCTGGCACGCTCGAGTTCAGAACCGCCATCGAACCGGCGAATATCGGAGCAAACTCACTGAACACGGCGGGCACGGGATCACTGATCATGCCTACCAGTTCCTGCCGGCCTTCGGCATTCTGGCGGTGGATCTGCTTATTCACATTATCCTGGCCGGAAGCGGCATCGCTGGACACCTCACCGTCCTTCGCGAGCCGGAGACTGGTGATGATGTTCTCTGCCTCCGCCTGGCAGGTTTCCCCTTTGGCGGTGAACACGAGCAGAATATTGTCCATGAACCCGATGTACTGGATGAGCGGCGTTTCACCGTTCATGGCAGAAAGCCTGACATACTCCCTGCCATTGACTGAAATCAGCTCCGGTTCAGAAGTATACCGCAGCTTTTCCGGTGCATCGTCCTTCATGAGCGACGCAATAGCTCCGGACTCGATCATTTCAGCAGCGCTCATGGTGAAGCCTTCAGGGAATACAGCTGTATTGATCTGAAAGAAGCCTCCATCCTTTTCCAGGAAGATGCCCTGCCGATCTTCATAGCGGGACCAGTCCTGAGGGTAGGACACAGACAGACCGTCAAAGGTGCATACCGCCATGTTTTCCGCCGACACACAGGATGCCAGCATCACCAGTACAGCGAAGGTCAGGATCAAAAGCTTCAATGTTGTTTTCACCATGGTTCTGCCTTTCCTTTCTCTTTGAATTGCTCTATTGTCATAATAAAACACATGCTGATCCGCTCACAGCCCCTGTTCCTTTACGAAGGCATAGAAGGCGTCCTCCGCCTCCTGGTTCTCCGGCGCGACGGTGCCCACGGGCATGGCGTAAAAGATCGTCTCCTCCTGCCCGTCCAGGCCGAAAACACGGTCAGCGTCATGACCATCCACGGCGGCCACGGCGCAGCCACCCAGGCCGATGGAGGTGGCCGCCAGGTACAGATTTTCCGTGATGTGGCCGCTGTCGATCAGCACGGTCGGGTGCGCCCAGATGCCGTAGCGCCATTCCGCGCGGTAGAACACGCAGCTGTAGTAGAAGACCACGCTGGCCTTTTCCGCCCAGCGCTGGCCGCTCAGGGTCCGGCCGATCATCTCCTCCAGCCTGTCCAGGGCGCCCAGGAACTCCACCTGATGCGTCATGGGCAGATAATGGTAGAGTCCCGGCTCGAGGCCCTCGACCCGGCGGATGGCCATGTAGCACTCAAAGGGGTGCCGCGCGCCCCCGCCCGGCACCGTGCGCAGCGTGGCGTAGGACTTGCCGCGCACGCTCTTGACGCCCTGGGTGCACCACAGCAGATAGGACAGCTGGGTCATGGTGATGGGCTCGTCCGTATAGACCCGGTGGCTCTTCCGGCTGTTGATGACATGCAGGAAATCGTTGTCGATCTGCAGCCCCGAAAAATCGTGAGGCAGGTCGCGCGTGTCCCCCGTCATCGGCGCTTTCGCCAGCGGCGGCTGGGGCTTTTTTAATTCCTGATCCGTGTGGTACTCACCTTCGGGCTCCCGGGTAAAGTTGCTGAACAGCCCGCGGCCCGCGCGGATCCGGTCTTCGACCCACTTTTCACTCATGGCTGGCTCCTTTCCGCTCGGTCCTTCACATCCTCATTTCCGCATCTCCAGGATGTGCTTCAGGTAACGGATGATTTTCTCTTTCCACTCTTTGTCCGGCCCACTCAGCTGATAGACGTCGAAGCCGTATTCCTTCCCGGCGGTGCAGATGACGGCCTCGTCGTCGATATGGAGCGTGATGCGGTACCAGCTGGGCATTTTCTGGGGCAGCATCTCCCTGCGGCCCCGCTGCACCTCCCGCTGGTGCCTTTCGGCGCTGACCACCCCGTCCAGATGAACGTGATAGAGCTTGAACAGGCTGCGGATGTAGCGCTCGCTGCGCTCCGAGGAGGTATAGATCCACACCTCGCAGCCCATGTCCTGCAGCTGATGGATCAGGTCCGGCGTGCCGAGGCGCAGCCGCTCGGGAAAGATACGATCGAGCGGAAAGGGCAGCTTCGGCTCCGTCTCATGAGTCCTGGGCGATACGAAAAGCACCTCATCCAGATCAAAAGAAACTCTGACCGCATCCATGATCATTTCTCCTTGAATCCGCGCACGATGGAGATCACCCGGGCGGACCACTTATCGCCCCCGGCTTCGATCATCTCCTGCTCAAAATCCCGCTGATCGGTATGGATCCTGACCACGGAATCCGTGTCGATGTGCAGAGTCACGCGGTATTTCTTTTCCATCATTTCCCGCACCTTGGGGGCCGCGGCGTCCTTCTCATCCTTCAGACGGTTGGCGCCGTTCACGATGCCGTCCGCATGGATGTGATAACGCTTGAGCAGGCGGCTGATATAATCGGTGGACGCGTAGCCGGCGGTATAGACCCAGACGTCATAGCCCTGTTCATGCAGGGCGTGGAAGAGCGCCGGGATGCCGAGCCGGATCCTCTCCTTGAAGAAGCGCCGCGCCGGGAAGGGGAGCATCTTCTCCGCCGGTTCCGCATCCCCGGTGCAGAACACCACATCGTCCAGGTTGATGCTGGCCCGCCGATCAGCCGTGGACTTTTCCAGCACTTTGGCGATATCCGGCACATGGGTCATGTTGACCAGCTGGACGGGGACCTTCTTTACATTCAGCCGCAGCGCCGCCGCCCAGCGGTGGTGGCCGTTCAGCAGCAGGTAGCCGTTGGGCCGCATCTTTTCAATGATGAGCGGCTCGGCAAAGATGGGCACGCCAAACTTCATATTATGGGTGATGCCCTGGATATACTTCTGAATGATCCCATGGTTCGGCCCCACGGAAGGGGAGCAAAACAGGTCCGTCGCGTTGGCATGCAGCTTCCAGGGAGACACTTTTCGGGTCAGCAGTTGCTCGAGCCAGCCCGCCTTTACGGGATACCTGAGCCCCGCCGTCTGCTCCAGATCCTGCTGAAGGTATTCATCGAAACGGAATAATTGCGTGTCAGCCATGATTCTCCACCCCACTCAAACTACCGGCCAGGGAACGTCCAGAAAGATCGGCGTGCCCGGCAGGGCCGGAACGACTCGGTCAAAGAAGTCCTCCTGCCGGAAGATCACTGTGGCGGTATTGACCGCCGGGTGAAAGGCGATGCGCCCGGGCTGCCGGATCTCCCGGTCCAGCACCAGCTGCACTCCGGAATCCGGGTTGAGCCACAGCGCCAGCGGCGTCAGCGAGCCGGAATAAAGCCGCAGCAGCTCCGGCAGCGCCTCGTCCGGCGCGAAGCTCAGCCGGGACACCCCCAGCAGCTTGGAGACGTCCGCCGTCCGGTAGGGCTTTTTCGGCACGGTCACATACAGGTAAAACTGCGTCTTCTGCCGGTTGCACAGCAGGATATTCTTGCAGAAGGTGACGTCCGCCTCCGCATAGGGCAGCTCCAGACACTCATCGATGGTGTGTACCGCGTGGTGCTGGTGGTACTCGTAAGGCACCTTCAGCTCGTCCAGGCGGCGGAGAACCTTTTGCTCCGATTCATGGACGTCGAGTTGGATCTGATCAGTCATAAAACACCTCACACTTCGCAGTCCTGCGCGATATAGCCTGCCGCATACACCGGGCAAACGTGGAGCTCTCCCTCCGTTATACATCACTATTTCAATTTTGCCAACCGAAAATCGTAAATCTTTTCAATTTTGCCAACCGAAAACCAGGATTTTTTTCAAATTTGCCAACCGAAAGACTCCGTCCAAAAGAAGACTCCATCCAAAAGCGATCCCCCGCCGGAGCGGGGGATATGATGGCCATCATGGCCTGGTCATTCCAGGATGTTCGTGGTGATGAAGTCCACGCCGCAGTCGATCATGCGCTGGGCGTCCTCCTCGGTATTGACAGTCCAGACGTTCACCTTGACGCCGTGGCTGTGCAGCAGCTCCGTGTACTCCCTGGTCAGGGACGAATACTTGATGT